>CAUTXF010000020.1:0-36683 GCA_963542215.1 uncultured Oribacterium sp.
ATCTCGGCTTTGCCGTTTTGATTCCCGAGGAATATATCCGCATGTATTTTGAAAATCCGGATAAAAAACAGGTTCTGCTTTTTACCAAACAGAATTATGCTCCCCATAAAGAAGAAATCTGGCGGCTCCTATACAAGCTGTATCTATATTCTCTTTCTACCGCATCCAATAGGATTATTGGGATGAACAGCTGTATTTTATCCATCTTTACCCTCCTTCTCACTGAGAATGAAGAGGAAGAAGAAAGTGCCGATACCATGGATGCTCTATCCTTAAAAAGCGGATCGCAATACACAGACTATGTCAACGTCCACTATAGAGAAAATATTCAATTGAAGGATGTGGCATCTCACTTCGGTTTTACCACTGCTTATTTTTCAAAGCTTTTTTATCGTGAAACAGGACGAAATTTCAAATTTTATTTGTCCACTATTCGCTTAAGTCACGCAGTATTCCTCTTAAAATCTACCGACCTTTCCATTACGGAAATTGCAGATAGAAGCGGATTTCCTAAACTGCGAGCATTTACGGATTTATTCCTAAAGGTAAACGGGATAACGCCAAAGGAATATCGAAATCAATACCGAAAAGAAATGAAGAGGCTTCAGAAGTGAAAAAAATTATACTAATTTTTATGATATCAGGTTTTTTAATAGGTCTTGTACTAATCGGATGTAAGGAGGTAAATAAAATGCAATCAGAAAGTTCTACTTCTCTCCACTTTCAGCTTAATGGAAGTGATAAAGCCAGGTATTCTCCCGGAGATTCTGTTACATTGTACTGTTCTTTGGATATCGCAAAATATAAAGGCAACAACCTACAATTCGAAACTCTTTTATTTCATAACGAAACCTTGGTTTCCAAAGAAGAAAAAATTATACAGAAAAATGAATTTACCAATCCTAAGATAAGTTTTATTGCTCCACCAAAGGATTATACCGGATATCTTGTAAAAGTGATTGTAAAGGATGAGCATGGAAAGAATCTAGCCACAGATACAAGCGCTATTGACGTTTCCTCCTCTTGGATTAAGTTCCCTCGTTACGGCTACCTTTGCGATTATGATTCTTCCATCCCCTCGGAAGAGCTTATCCAACAGATGAATCGTTACCACATCAATGCCATTGAATACTATGACTGGCATCATCTTCATCACGAACCTCTTCCCAAAGGTATGACGGATAAAAATCTCTCCGATTGGACAGACTGGGCCGGAAGAACAATCAATCATAAGACTATTGCTCGCTATATCGCTGCCGCAAAAGAAAAAAACATGGTGAATATGGCTTACAATATGATTTATGCCGGCACCGACAGTTTCTTTAAAGATGCAAACGGAAACCCTACTCCGGCCTGCCAATGGCAGCTTCTCTTTAAAGAAGGAAATTCCAAGGGAAAAGGCCCCTTTCTCTTCACTATGGGGGTCTCCCCCTCCGGAGACGGACATCTTTATTTTGTAAATCCTCTGAACCCCGAATGGCAAACTTACATTTTTGCTGAAGAAAACAGAGCTCTTGATGCACTTGGCTTCGATGGATGGCACGGCGATACCATAGGAGAGTTTGGGGAAATGACGGATGTCAAGGGGAATCCCTTGGGGTATACAGAAGACGGTAAAGCACTTTACCTCGTTAAAGATACTTACCGTAGCTTTTTGAACAGTGCAAAAAAAGCCTTAGGAAAGAAATATCTCTCCTTCAATCCTGTTGGAGCACAAGGAAATGAACAAGCAAATACCAGTCTTACCGATGTACTTTATGCCGAATTCTGGCCCTGGGATGCAGCTCGTGACGGAGAGCTTTTCAATACTTACCACGCTATTCTTCGGGAGGTAGAACGAAGCCGGGAAGACAGCAAAGCATATTCCTTTGACGGCGTTGGCAAATCTCTCACCGTGAAAGCCTATATCAATATTGACAGCAAAGAAAAATTCATGAATGATGCAGCAGTTCTCCTTATGGATGCTGTCAGCTTTGCTTCCGGTGGTGGAAGACTTGAGCTCGGAAACGGGGATCACATGCTCCATACTGCCTATTACCCTGATGATAAAATCCTGATGAGTGATACACTTAGAAATTCCATTCTGAAAATGTATGATTTTTCCGTTGCATATGAGAATCTTCTCCGAGATGGACAATATCCGATAGAAAATAAAGTGGAAATAAAAGATACTCCTACCAGTACCGATGGAAAAAGTTATACCATATGGACTTATCCTAAAGAAGACTCGGAATATCAAATTCTCCATCTGATTAATCTTCGAAATAACGATAATCAGTGGGTGGATGAAAAGGGAAAGAAAAAAGAACCGGAAATGCAGGAAAATCTTAAAGTAAAGTTTTATACCGATCGGAAAATTTCTTCTGTCTACCTTTGCTCTCCGGATTTTTCAAACTGTGAAAGTCTTTCCTTAAGTCATGATAAAGGAACGGACAGTAACGGAAAATATATAGAATTTACCGTTCCCTCACTTCAGTACTGGGATATGATTTATATGAAATCATAACAATAGATAGCGGGCTCCTCATAATGTCAATATTGATAAAAAGCTGAATAGTAAAGTATTTTTAAATTTATTACCATTAGAGGGAGCTTTGAAAAAAGCAAAGCAAAGTTTAGTGTTTATATAATATAGGCCTGAAAGAGACATTTGTCCCTTTCAGGCCTATACTGTATGAAAAACTATTTTTATTTATTCTCCGTTAATAATTAACTTTCTATCTACTTTTCTTCTTTCTCTTCTTCCTTCTCCTTGCCTAAATCCGTAGCTTCACTCCAGACACGAATCTGGCTCTTGGTTGTCTTCTTAACAACATACATGGCATAGTCCGCATTTTTCTGGAGCTGATCCGGATTGGTTCCTCCTTCGGGGTACCAGCTCACACCGCCGGAAAGACGGAGCTGCTTCTTTTCTCCATCAGGAAGCATAATAAAGCTGTTGTCAATGGTCTCCTGCAATCTTTCAATCAAGGCATTGATACGGCTCCGATTGCCCTCTTCATCAAAGATAAAGGCATTGAACTCGTCTCCGGAAATACGGGAATAAATGGCTTCATCCCCCAATCCTTCTCGCATGGCATCGGAAGCACAGCGGATATATTTGTCTCCATATTCATGACCGTAGGTATCGTTTACAATCTTCAGATTATCCAGGTCCATCATGATATAAGCACCAATAGCATTTCCTCCGCCTTTTTTCTCCAAAAGCTCTCGGATTCTTCGTCCGAAGGCTCTTCGGTTATACAGGTCTGTAAGGAAGTCATGGTCTCTTTCGTATTGCAGATTCCTTTGTTCCTGTAAAAGCCTATCGGACAAATCCTCCAGAGCCTCCGACATTTGATCAATCTCTAAAATGCCGGTTTCTCTAAGACGAAGTTTATCCGTCGTCTTATTACTGCGAATCGCCAGCGCCAGCTTCCGAATAGGCTTTTGCAAAAATAGGGAAATCACAAGGCTTCCCACGATTCCGATACCCAGAGTCAGAATAATGGTAACGGACATGACGAAGGTCATCCTATCCGCAAAGCGGTTCATCGTCTTATAGGGAATAGCCGCTCCCAACTGCCACTCCACATCGGTGAAAGGTCCTACTGTGGAAAAAAGATGTAAAGGCATACTGAAAGTAAAATAATTCTTCTTATCCGAAACAACTTTCCCTTCTCGGTCTTCTCCTATCGTAGCTTCTATCGAATTGAGCTGAATGATATCCTGATAGCTTGTACTGCTTCCCTCTGCATTTCCGCTTTTATGAATACTGAGAAAATAAGAGGCAGTTCCACTACCGTCCAATTCTCTGGAGGGCAGATTTTGCTTCAAATAATCCACCAAAATATCCACTCCCAGTACTCCATACACCCGTCCGTCGGAAAGCCGTAGGGGAACTGAATAGGCAATGGCTTCCCTGGTTTCGCCGAATAAGGTATAGGGTTTACTCCAAAATCCCATATCCTCCCAGGTCACATCCGGTTTACTGTAAAAGGTCGCTTGGGTAGGTTCATATAAAAAGTCATAATATGGCACATCTGCCGTCCCGAATTGAAAGCTGGTATTCCAGGTTTTATCGGTAGCAATCTGGGTATTTCGTACCACCAAAAGAGGAGAGCGTTCAATCAGTAAATCCAAGTTTTCCGAGCTGGCTCTGGATTCCGGATCCAAATCTCGAAAGTAAAGGCCCGGCTTATCCATATATTTCTTGGACGTCATACTCTCTTCCAAGTTATCCGCATTTAATATCATGAAAACGCCGGTAACATGATTGGTACGCATCATACTGATCAAGTCCATACTGACTGCACTTAAGAAAGGAGCGGCATTTTCGGAACTGTCATCAATAGCCTCAATGTCCATCTTTCCCGCATCCACAAGCCCATCTGCCAAAAGATTAATCTTTTGCACGGTTTGGCCGACATTCATCCACTGATTCACCATCAGGCTTTCCAGATAATTTCGTCTTGCTTCCACACGACTTTCGATGATATCTTGGGAATTTTTATGCATCAGAGAAAACAAGCCCTGACCATAAACAGAAATGATCAAAATAAAAATCTCCAAGATAAGCAAACCCATCAAAGGAATCAATATTTTCGTAAAAATCGGTTGTTTCTTCATACGCGTCCTTTGGCAACTTTCGCTCCCCGTATTGATAAGGAGTCTTAACTATCTGACAACAAATAATTCATTTCCTCTAATAAATTCTCATAATACTGCTCAAAATTCTCATCATTATCATACTCCGCTATAGCATCCTCTCTGGATACGCCGGAAGCCATTGCCGTCTCAATCTTATACCGATCCGACAAAGCCTTATCCTGCAACTCATATTCCAGAGCTTTTCTAATTTCTGCCAGATTAATGATGGAAGGGGTAAAATACAAGGTATTGGAAGACATAGTGGACAAAGCCTTTTCCAAAGAAGGATCCATTCCTCTCCCCTTCTCCTTGTCAATAGCCTCCACGGTAAAGCTGTCTACACGTACCGGAAGATATTCTGCAGAAAGGGCGAACTGGGCATTTTCCTCATAGCTGGTCAGCCACTTTAAAAATTGAACGGAAGCCTCCACTCTCTTCTTATTTCCCTGAACAACACCCATGCCGATCCCCTGCTGCATCGCAATCTCTTCCCCTCCTTCAAAGTGAGGAGCCGGCAAAACAATATTGGTAATGGCATGTTGTTCCCGGTCCGAAATAATCACTTCCTTCGGAAAGTAAACACTGGAAGCGGAAGACGCGGTATAGGCCAGAATATCCCCTGTCTTCACATCATCGGACCGAAAACGCCCCTCAGAGGTGAAATAGCCTTTAATAATAGGAACATATAAATTATCCCACAGGGTTTTCATCACTTCTTTGGGGAATTGCACCTTAGCATTTCCTTCCTCATCTACAGAAATTAAATTCACACCCAGCTCTCTGGCTCCTACCAGCATATAGTTCGCATAGTCATCCATGCCGTAGAACGCTTTGCCGTCATCCGGCGTTTCCGTAAGTGAATCCGTATACTGGTAGTATTTCTCTGCAACATTCAGTAAGCCTTCTTTGGTGCTTAATTCCGAAAGAGATGTTCCGGTAGCTTCCGCAAAGCTATCCCAATCCGTTTTGTTGATATAGAGGAGCTCCGTGGACTTGGCCACAGGTAAAATCTTTACGCCTCCATATTTCCTCCCCAATCGCCCTTCCTCAAGAAAGCTCGGCACAAAAGCACTCCAATCTTCTTTGCTAAAATAGGAATCCAGGTCTGTGAGAACCCCTTCCTCTTCCAATATCATCGCTGTATCGGTATGCAAACTGACGATGTCCGGATAATCTCCTTGGGCTAATTTCTTTTGGTTAATCCCGTATAAATTATTCTGCAAATCCAAGGTGGAACCGGGGTTATAGGCCTTCACCTCTACTCCGATATCCTTTCCACGACCTTCATTGAAGCGATTAATCGTTCGCTGAAAGGCCTCCTGTTGAATACCGGAAAAATAGGTCCAAACCGTGATTTCCAAGGGCTCTTCTTTCACACTAAAACCGCCCCTTTCTTTGCTAAAGGGGCTTTCTGTAGAACTGACCACCTTGGTACCGCAGGCCAAAAGCCCCAGTGCCATGGTCAGTAATACCGGCAATTCTAATATCTGTATTATACTTTTCTTCATTTCCTTAACCCTTACATTCTCCCATAGCCCATGCGTATTTTTGTACAAAAAAATATCGGCGTTGTTATTAATAGCAATAATGCATTTTGTATATCACTATATTTTTTTAATAAATGGGAAAATTTTCGGCATTTAGGATGAGAGCAAATTCTCTTTCCCATCCAAAATGGCTTCCAACAACTTCCCCTCCCGGTCATATCGTAAAGTTAAAGAGAAAAATCCCTCTCCCTTTGTCAACAATTCCAGAAAGATCCGGTCTCCCTCCCAAAGGGGTAATGCTTTCACCTCTTCATAGGAAAAATATTGCAGTTCACCTTCCGAACATTCCTTTAAAGGACCTTCTTCCAGTACGGCAGTGAATAAAAACATATAGCTGCAATCTTTTTCTCCATAGAAAAAGCTTACGATTCCCCTTAGTTGATGGTTCAGGACATGCAGTCCCGTTTCCTCGAAAACTTCTCGGTAAAGACAATCCTCCGGGCTTTCCCCCGCTTCAAAATGCCCTCCTACACCAATCCATTTTCCTTTATTAATATCTTCCTTTTTCTTATTCCGGTGAAGCATTAACCATTTTCCCTCTTTCTCTACATAACAGAGAGTGGTTAATACACCGTCAGCAAATCTTTTCTTCTCCATACGCAACAGTATACACAAAAATTGCACAAATTCCAAGTGTGATTTTTGCGCAATTTACATAAAAACAAAGATGCTTTCCTTTATTTTTAAGTTTTATATTCTCCTTTACTACGGTCTTCCGGATACTCCTGCCATGTAAGAAATAAGGACATTATTCCGGGAGCTTAAGAAAGATTCCCCACATCTTTCTGCAAAACTCTTTAAGAATCAAGAAAAAGAGGACCGGCACAATGGCGATCCTCTTTCTAAGAAACTAACTAATTAATACTTGTCATCATCCGGTAAAATACTTCTCTTATATTCCGTTTTCCGGATTTTTCCTAAATCCTTGGCTAAAGCCTCTTCTCTTTCCGCTTTTTCCTCGTTGGAAAGCTTTTCCGGCTTCTGCAGCGGAGTCTTCTTTGCTCCATCCTGGGGTACATAGTGAGCATCTCCGGGAATGGGAATCTGGGATAAATCCATACCGTCCATACCGCTGATATCCACTAAAACCTGTCCTTCTTCTACAACGGATGCTTTCGCAGCTTTTGCCTTTTTCTTTTCTACCGGCTTCTTAACAGGAGTTTCTTCCTCCTTCAGCTCATCTGCTTCCGCAGCTTTTACTTCCGCTTTAGCTTCAGGTTTTTTCTCGGTTTTGGCTACCGTTTTTTCTGCCTTCGCTTCCACCGGCTTCTCTTCTTCCGGCTTCTCAAGCTTTTGTTCTACCTGCTTCTCATTCTTTGGTCCAGCAGGCTTCTCTTCCTTTTTTGCCACCGGCTTTTCTAATCTTGCTGTAGCAGAAGCTGTTTTTGCTTTCTCTACTACAGGAGTATTCTTTACTTCCTCTACTGCAGGAGAAGCTTCCGTCTTTTCCAATACAGGAATGACTTCTATATTATCAACTACCGGAGTAGCTACCGGAGCGGTCTCCTCCTTCTTTGTTGCAGCAAAGCCATTTACTTCTCTCTTGTAAGGCTCTGTTCTTAACTGGAACTTCTCTAACAATTCGTTCAAGCGATCTGCCTGTCCGGAAAGCTCTTGAGATGCTGCTGCGGACTCTTCCGCTGTTGCAGTATTGCTCTGTACTACGGAAGAAATCTGGTCAAGACCTGTAGTAAGCTGCTTGATTCCTTCAGCCTCTTCCTCGGATGCGGAAGAAATGGAGGTAATAATACCGTTAATCTTCTCGGTTTTCTGGGATACTACAGAAAGAGACTCTGCGGTTTCCTCTGTAATTCTTGCTCCCTTATTTACCGCCTCAATGGTTTCCTCGATTAAGCTGGAAGTGTTCTGAGCTGCCTTTGCAGACTTCTGGGCAAGGTTTCCTACCTCATCCGCTACAACCGCAAAGCCCTTTCCTGCCGCTCCTGCTCTTGCCGCTTCGATAGCCGCATTTAAGGAAAGGATATTGGTCTGGAAAGCAATATCATCAATGGTCTTAATAATCTTACTGATTTCCTGAGACTTCACGGTGATGTCCTGCATTGCTCTGGACATCTCGTTCATCTTCTGATTACTGGTGCCTACCGCACTGCCGGTTTCCTTGGAAAGTCCGGAAGCATGCTGAGACATTTCCGCTGTTTCCTTGATTTTTACGGAGATATCATTCATGGTTGCGCTGAGCTCTTCGATGGAAGATGCCTGCTCCGTTGCGCCCTGAGACAGGGTCTGAGCGGAACCGCTAACCTGCATAGCGGAAGAGTTTACCATATGAGAGCTGTTCTGAATTTCTCCCATGGTTACATTTAAATCATCTAAAATATCGTAAAGGCTGGTAAGTAACGGCTCATACTCCCCGTTATAAAGCTGGGTATTCCAGAACTCGAAGGAGAAATTTCCCTTGGCAATCTGTTCCAACTTTCCTGCCAAATCCTGAATAATGCTTCGGATTCGTTCCACAACCTTTTCCATGCTCTTGGCAATCTGTCCGATTTCATCCTGGTAAGGATAATTGATTTCCTTGGAGAAGTCACCCTCTGCCACGGATTCTCCTACATCGGCAATCTTCTTTAAGGGGTGTAGAGACTTCTTGATAAAGAAATAGCTGAATCCTACCAAGAGTGCAATACCCAGAACAGAAAGAGGAACTGCCAACATAATCATATTACTGATTGCCTTGGTATATTCCTTTTCGGAAACCTCGATGGCCACCCACCAAGTTACACCCTCAATCTTTAAAGGACGGGCATTAAATTGTACCAAATCTCCCTTCTCATTCTGAATATGAGTATTGAAGGGCTCTCCCTTGTCCAGATAGGATTGAAGTTTTTCCATACTGTCTGCCGGAAGAATATCGCTTAATTGCTTACCCTTCGCCTCTTCATTCATACTGAACATGATATGGCCGTTGGTATCAAAGACATTACTGTATAGGCTTTGAAAACGTTCATCCTTTTGTTCGATGATTTCGAAGGAAGACATATCCATATCGACAATAACAATTCCTTTAAACTCATCCTTATAGATGATTGGCTCAATGACGGATACTACCCAACCCCCTGCTGCACTTTCATCCTCATAGGCATTGGTCAAGTTCAGTCCCTTATTTTCCTTTGCCTTCAGATAATAGTCCTTCTGAGAATACATGCTGTAGGGATAAACCATCAGCTTTCTTTTCTCCGCATCGGTTCTACTCATATAAGGAGCATAGTTCTCTATACCTTGATAAAAAGCATTCGGTTCCAAGAAAACACCGATTCCCACATAGGACTCATTATTGCTTAAAGAAGCATAAATGGAGTCCAAAAGAGTTGTCTCCGCATTATAGCGACTGGCGGGAATCGCCGCATCCACAATTCGGGAACGGAACATGGTTCCTGCCATAGTGGTGGGCTCTAAAATATTGTGCTGGTCATCCTCAATGGTCCAAAGATGGGAGGGAACCCCTCCCGCCATATCGTTCTGATCATATATACTTACAATGCCTTCTTTAATGGTGTTCGCCGTAACCTCAGCCTGGGTAACCACGTTATCCAAATCCGCAATTCCCAAACGAATCTTATCATCCATATTTCCTCGTAAAGCACCGTAAATGGCAGTCTTTCCCATGGAAATAATAGCAATGCTTAAGCCTGCCATTAAAATTATGCTAAGAAGTCCTATTGCCACAGACATTCTTGAACTGAGCTTCATCTTTTTCCAAAAGGATGTCCCAGTGGTATTGCTTCTTTTTTTCATTTTGTATTTTTCCTCCTTGAAAAATTCTACTTCCTGTTTACTTCTCTAATTCATCGTCCGACTTAGCCTTTTTTATAAGGTAAATTCCCTTTTCCCCGGCACTTTCTTTATTTTTCACAAAAGACTTAAGATGTCCCCTGTAAACTAAGTATCACATCCTGTGATACTCATTAAGAATAGAAACAGCCCCTTGGGGCTCTGCATTATCCCTAAACCGGGGGGTTGCAGTTTCTCAAGAGGCAGTCTTTTTTATTCATAACGAGTATCGTACGCAAAGCGTGCGATATCTCGTTTTATGCTCAAGCTTAAGTATAGTATTAAACGCTCATTCTATCCTATACAGTCGTATTATCATGAAGGCTTAATGCATATTTTTATGAAAACTCATTTTAAGTGTATTCTGATTAGTCCTCGTTTTTTAATTGAAAACGATTTACCAAATCATTCATGATATTGGCCTGGCCGGAAAGCTCCTCAGAAGCTGCCGCAGACTGCTCTGCCGTTGCGGTATTGCTCTGTACCACAGAGGAAATCTGATCGATTCCCATTGTCAGCTGAGAAACGCCTCTAGCCTCTTCCTCCGATGCGCTGGAAATGTTTGTGATAATATCGTTAATATCCTTCGCATGGTTGGATACGGTTGTCAAGGATTCTGCGGTTTCTTCCGTAATCTTGGCTCCCTTTTCCACTGCTTCAATGGTTTCCTCAATAAGGCTGGAAGTATTCTGTGCCGCCTTTGCAGACTTTTGAGCCAGGTTTCCTACCTCATCCGCAACCACTGCAAAGCCCTTTCCTGCTGCACCTGCTCTTGCCGCCTCAATAGCTGCATTCAAGGATAAGATATTGGTCTGGAAGGCAATATCATCAATGGTCTTGATAATCTTACTGATTTCATTGGACTTCTCGGTGATTTCCTGCATTGCCCTAGACATTTCTTCCATCTTTTGGTTACTAAGGCCTACAGCCTCCTCTGTTCTTTGAGAAAGCCCGGAAGCCTTCACCGCCATCTCCGCAGTTCCCTTAATCTGGGTGGAAATGTCGTTCATGGTAGCACTTAATTCCTCAATAGAAGATGCCTGCTCTGTAGCACCCTGAGAAAGTCCCTGGGCGCCGGAGCTTACCTGCTCCGCACCGGCGTTAACCTCCTTGGCACTGGTCTTAATCTCAGACATGGTTTTATCTAAATCATTGGTGATTTCCTGAAGGGAGGTAAGAAGAGGACGATAAGCTCCCGGATACTGCTCCGCATTGTCCAAAGAAACACGGAAGTTTCCTTTTGCCAACTCTCCCAATTTCTCGGAAAGGTCGGAAATAATTTCCCGAACATGTTGCATAACACTCCGGATGGCTTCCGCCAAATCGCCGATTTCATCCTGCTGATTGTAGGAAACCTTTACATCAAAGTTTCCTTCTGCAACAGCTTTTCCTGCCAAAGCGATTCCCTGTAATGGATTTAAAGCCCTCTTAATTAAGAAGAAGCTGATGGCAATTAAAATCATAAGACCTACAATACTGAAAACGGCACACATGATGACCAACTGATTTCTGGCTGCCATAAATTCACTGTCGGCGATACTGATCATAGACCAAAGGGTGGAACCGTGAATGGTTAATGGACGGAAGTACATTCTCTCTTTTACCCCCACTGCATTCACTACCGTAGCCGTAAATGCTTCCTCCTTATCCATCTTTTGGCGAAGCATTTCATAGGTATCCTTATCCAAAACTTCTTCCAGCTTCTTTCCAATGGCCTGTTCCTTCATGGAATACAAAAAGCTTCCGTTAGCATCTAAGATGTTGGTTGCCAAAGAGGGAAAACGCTCATCGGTCTGCTGAATGGTACTGAATACTTTGGTGTTGATATCCAGGATAACAGCTCCTACAAATTTGTTATTCTCATCCGTTATCGGATTTCCTAAACTGATCATCTGAATATCCGGATGAAGGGTATCGCTATACACATCGGTTAATACCATTTCTCCGGAATCCTTTGCCCCATTATACCAGGAAGAGTCCTTGTAAAAGCTGTACTGGTAGGCCATAACCCCCTTCTTTTCCAAATCCTCTGCGGACATATATACCCCGTAATCGGAAACATTGTCGGAGAAACCGTTTGGCTCAAAGAAGATTCCTGCTCCTACCAAATCCTTATTGTCGGTTAGGGCGGACTGTAAAGAATCCAAAATCACGGTTTCCGCATTGTAACGAGAAGCGGGAAGCTCCGCATTCACAATTCTGGAACGGAAGGTGGTGGGACCCATTCCGGGGTTATTTACGACTTCCCCGGTAGCCCTGTCCTTTACCACCCACTGATTCTCCGGCGCCTGTCCCACACCGTCATGTTGGCTGTGCATGCTGTGAATGCCGTTTTCCAAGGTCATGGAAATAGATTCCAAACGGGATATTACTTGTTGTAAATCCCCAATGGCCATAACCGCCTTATCATTTAAGTTGTTGTCCAGCGCCGAGCTGATGGAATGCTCCCCAGTCTTAATGATTGCCACACTCATGGCAAAAAACACCAAAACGCTGGCAATGCCTAAAATCATCGATAATTTTGTGCTAATAGAAGAACGCTTCCGCTTCTTCTCTACTCCAATACCCTTTTTCATTCTGTTCTTTCCTCCTTGAAAAAACAATCTCTACATCGCATCTGCTTTATTCTGTCACGTTAATAAGCCAAGGTATAAATCGGCGTTTTTCCGAGGAGGCATAAGAAGAGTTTGCATTTTTCGATGGAATAATGTTGTTATATTACATTTTTTCAATCGAATAATAGTTATATGACACACTTTTTCGATTGAATAATTGTTTTTTCACACTCTTTCAATAGAATAATTGAAGAAACAGCAGAACTAAAAAAGAAGGAGCTGTAAAAACCAAAATACAGATTTGGGTTTTACAGCTCCTTCTTTAGTATAGCTATATATTCAATTATTGTTTTAGTCTTCCTTTAACTGGAAGCGTCTTACCAAGTCGCTTAAAATATTAGCCTGTCCGGACAACTCCTCAGAAGCTGCTGCAGACTCTTCCGCTGTGGCGGTGTTGCTTTGTACTACGGAGGAAATCTGATCGATTCCTACAGATACCTGCTCTACCGCTCTGGACTGCTCTACAGAGGCTTCCGCAATCTGATTTACCAAATCAGTTACCTTGCCTGTACCGCTTACCACTCTCTGTAAGGATTCTGCGGTGCTATCAGCAAGAACAGTTCCCTGCTCTACCGCCTGAAGGGTTTCTTCAATCAACATGGTGGTATCCTTCGCAGCGTTTGCAGATTTCTGGGCAAGATTTCCTACCTCATCCGCTACTACTGCAAAGCCCTTTCCGGCTACGCCGGCTCTTGCCGCTTCGATTGCCGCATTCAGCGCCAGAATATTGGTCTGGAAGGCAATATCATCAATGGTCTTGATAATCTTAGAGATTTCTCCGGACTTTTCATTGATGTTTTCCATAGCAGCCTTCATCTGCTGCATCTGCTTGTCGGAGTTGCTTACTTCCCTACCGGCATTTTGTGCTTCCGCATTAGCCAGACGGGTGTTCTCCGCGGTCTTCTTAATGTGCTCGGAAATATCATTTACCGTTGCAGAAAGCTCTTCGATGGAAGACGCCTGCTCTGTAGCACCCTGAGAAAGTCCCTGGGCACCGGAGCTTACCTGCTCTGCACCGGAATTTACCTGAATTGCACTCTGCTGAATCTCTGCCATGGTATGGGAAAGATCTGCAGTGATATTGTTAATGGAATCAAAGAGAGGTTTATAGGATCCGCTATAGTATTCCTCATTCTTCATTTCCAGATTGAAGTTTCCATGAGCCAGCTCAGTGAGCTTTTCGGAAAGATCCGAGATAATGGAACGGATTCTCTCCACCACATTATTCATGGAATGCATCAGAACGCCGATTTCATCATTGCTCTTATAAGAAAGATCCATGGAGAAATCTCCTGCGGATAACTTCTCTCCTGCCTCTGCCACCTTCTGTAATGGCTTTAAGAAACGTGTAATTAAAACTGCTGTCACGATGACTAAAAGGATTACGGTTGATATACCGGCAACTGCACCGATATTTACCAAACGGTCCACTTCTCTGTCGTAGTCTTTCTCGGAAATATTTAATCTAACCCACCAGGTACTGCCGTGCATATCGATAGGATGATAATATTCTCTTCTCTCTTGATTTAACTCATTTACAATCTTTAAGGTGAAGGCTTCCTTAGATTCCATCTTATCGGAAATAGCTTTGTAAGCCTTCTCAGGAAGAAGCTCTTTTAAGCTCTTTCCGTTTATTTCTTCTTTTTTACTGTGAATCAATCCCTCTCCGTCAATCAGATTTACAAACATAGAAGGGAAAGCCGGATCCTGCATGGTGATATTGGTTAACATATCTTCCTTTACATCCAGAAGGATGATGCCCATAAATTGATTATTAGACATAAGGGGCTTAGAAATTGCAAACATTCTTTTGCTGGGATCTACAGTGTCACTATATACAGGAGAAACATAGGTATTCCCCTTTTCCTTCGGTCCGGTATAATAGTCTTTATTCTGATACTTCTCATAAGGAAAGTTCATAATTCTTCTATTTTCCACTTCATTTCTAAGAAGTAAAGGTGCATAATTATCAATTCCCTGATAGAAGGCATGTGGCTCGAAGAGAACACCGATATCCTCCAGATTTTCTTCATCCTTCATGTTGGAATAAAGCGCATTCAGCATTACCACCTCGGCATTGTAGCGGGAAGCCGGAAGGTAAGCATCTACCACACGACTGCGGAAGGATGCATTTTGCATAGGGGTAACGGTTTGGTCATTACCCTCGATATCTCTAATCTTCCATGGGTTACCGGGAGTTCCGCCAACTTCATCATTTTGCTGGAAGACAAAGCTGATACTCTGATCGATATTGTTCGTAATGGTATCTAATTTTGCCATCAGGTCTTCCAAATCGGAAGATGCCTCTGTCGCCTTATCCGCCATATTGTCATCAATTCTCTTATCCATGGCAATTTCAAAGCTGTGAATCAGGAAATACAGCAATCCCAATAAAATCACAAAGGTCAATGAACCCAGGATTAAGGACATTTTCTGACTTAGCTTCAGATTCTCGTAAAAAGAGCCTGCGGCCTTCTGTTTCTTCTTCATATTTTTTCTTTCCTCCTTGAATTTCGTGCTCCTAAATCATTTTTTAATGAAGAACTCTTAGATTCATCGACCATCCCCCTACATTTATAAGCGAAAACTGTTTTTTCGCTTATGCTTATTCCTCTCGAAGTCTGAATCTTCCCACCAAATCACTTAAGATATGGGCCTGTCCGGATAACTCTTCGGAGGCCGCTGCAGATTCTTCCGCTGTGGCGGTGTTGCTCTGTACTACGGAAGAAATCTGATCGATTCCCACACTAAGCTGGCTAACACCACGAGCCTGCTCTTCTGATGCGCTACTTGCTATATCAATTAAATCATTGATCTTGCCGGCACGGCTTACTACCTCTGTCAAGGATTCTGCTGTTTCTTCAGAAATACGAACCCCCTTATTTACCGCTTCAATAGTTTCTTCAATCAAAGAAGAGGTGTTTTGTGCTGCCTTTGCAGACTTCTGAGCAAGGTTACCTACCTCGTCCGCTACTACTGCAAAGCCCTTTCCTGCTGCTCCTGCTCTAGCCGCCTCAATAGCCGCATTCAAGGAAAGAATATTGGTCTGGAAGGCAATATCATCAATAGTCTTGATAATCTTACTGATTTCCTGAGACTTTTCTGTAATTTCTTCCATAGCCAAGGACATTTCTCTCATCTTCTCGTTACTAACCATTACAGACTGACCTGCCATATTGGAAAGCCGGGAAGCTTCTCTTGTAGTTCTAGCTGTTTCTTGAATCTTTGCAGATATATCATTCATAGTAGCACTTAATTCTTCGATGGAAGAAGCCTGCTCTGTAGCACCCTGAGACAATCCCTGGGCACCGGAGCTTACCTGCTCCGCACCGGAATTTACCTGTACCGCACTCTGCTGAATCTCCGCCATGGTACCGGAAAGATCTGTGGAAATATTTTGAATGGAATCAAACAGTGGACGATAGGCACCGCTATAGTACTCCGCATTATTCATTTCCACATTGAAGTTTCCTTGTGAAAGTTGATTTAATTTCTCGGAAAGGTCTCCGATAATGGAACGAATTCTGGAAACCACATCCCCCATGGAATGCATTAATTTTCCGATTTCGTCCTTGCTCTTATAGGAAAGATTCATGTCAAAATCCCCTACGGATAACTTTTCTCCTACCTCTACCACCTTCTGCAGGGGCTTTAAGAAATAGCCAATCAACAGGGCGCATGCAAATGCAAGAACAAATACCGTACTAAATCCTGCTACAATTCCCACATTTCTTAATCTGTCCACTTCCTTACTATAATCCTGATGAGAAATGCTGAGTCTTGTCCACCAGGTACTGCCTTCCATATCAATAGGATAATAGTACTCTCTTCTTGCCTGTCCATTCTCATTGACAATATTAAGAGCAAAGGCTTCCTTGGACTCCATCTTTTCGGCAATGGCCGTACTTGCCTTCTCCGGAAGAAGCTCTTTTAAAGTCTTTCCATTTACTGTTTCTTTTTTACTGTGAATAATCCCCTCTCCATCAATCAGGTTCACAAACATAGAGGGGAATTCCTCATCGGTCTGACTTGCGGTAAGTAATACTTCTTCCTTTACATCCAAAAGAATACTTCCCAAAAACTGATTGTCCTTCATAATAGGATGATAAATCGCAAACATTCTCTCTTCCGGCTTGCTAACGTCTCCGTAAACCGGTGTAATAAAGGTAGAGCCCTTTTCCTTTACCGCCTTATAATAAATTTCATCCTTATAATTGGAATATGGATGGTTAGTAATCGTTCTTTTATCCAGATCTTCTTGGGAAAGAATAGGAGCGTAATTCTCTATTCCCTGATAAAATGCATTCGGCTCAAATAAAATACCGATATCTGCCAGATTCGGTTCCGTCTTAAGGTTTGCATACAGCGCATTTAAAATCACTACCTCCGCATTGTAACGGGAAGCAGGAAGGTAAGCGTTTACCACACGGCTCCGGAAGGATACGTTTTCCATAGGGGTGATGCTCTGGGGATTTCCATCCTCATCATTAATTGTCCAGGGATTTCCGGGAACACCTCCCACCTCATCGTGCTGGTCAAATACAAAACTGATGCTTTCCTCAATGTTGTCGGCTGTGGCATTCAGCTTGGTGATTAGGTCATCCAGAGTATAGGACGCCTGCTCCACCTTATCCGCCATATTGGCATCCACCTTCTTATACATAGATAATCTAAAGCTATGTATCAAAAAGAACAGTAATGCTAATAAAAGCAAGAAGGTCAAAATCCCGATGATAATTGACATTTTCTGCCCTAAACCTAGGTTCTCCAATAAAGACCCCTTCTCCTGCTGCTTCTTCTTCACTTTTTCATTCCTCCTTGAATTTCGAACTCCTATTTTTTATATCAATCTTATAAGCACATAGGTTCATCGGCGTAGCCCATACTTATATAAGGAAATTAGCGTTTTATCAAAGAATTTCCCTAGGCAGCTGAAAAGATTCAAGGAGGAAGTTAAAAGCTTTTAAGAAGTCAGTGAAAAAGATTCCGGAAGCTTTCTTGTACTTTCTTTCTGAAAATGATATTATGCAAAAAACTTTCTTCTTATTATATGGAAAGATTTTCAAATTCCGCCAAGGGATAATAAGGCCAAAAAAGCACAACACGAAAACAGGAAGAGCGAAGACAGAATTCTAAAAAAAGCAAAAAGAAAAATCTGCTTTTCTCTTATAAAAAAACAAAACTGTCCGATATTGTGTTGAGCTAAAAAACAGAGAGAAAGGATAGCTATGTCATTATTTTATGGAAATGGAGTAGCCCTCACGGAGAAGACCCTGGATTTACTCTGGGGACGGCAGAATCTTACGGTGAACAATATCGCCAATGTGGATACGCCGAATTACAAGTCAAAATATCTCACCTTTGAGAATGAACTTCTTCACCGCATTTCTACTGCGGAGCAGGGTGGACGGAAAAAAGTCGCCATCGGGAATGCAATACAGTCCCAAAGGGCAAGAATTCACAGCACAAAAAACGAATCCAGTCGACTAGATGGAAATAACGTGGACATGGATCAGGAACAGGTGGAGCTTGTTAAAACCACCTATGCTTACCAGTATATGGTAAACTCTGTAAACAATGACTTAAGAAGACTTATGGCAGCAGCGAAGAGCTTCTAGCCCCTTTTCCATAGGATGATAGGAAGAGGAAAATGATGATTTCAGGAAGAAAGGATGCTTCCGAACTTTTCTGGAATACTGAGTTTTTCTCCCTTTTATGGAGGAAATGGGTATAGAAGCACTGCCGAAACGGCGGTGTTTTTTTTCGGCATTTTCCAACTTTGCCTTATGGCAGTAGGGATTTTGCCGATAGATAACGAGGATACTGCTGTGAAACAGAACACAGTTTAGTAAATAGGAAAAGGTGGTAAAACTATGGATAGTACAATGGAAGGAATGCTGGACACCTATCTCTTGGAGACGGAAGCGCTCCTGGATAAGTTGGACGAAATGCTTATCGCAGACGAAAAGGTAGGGGATTTCTCCACAGATGACGTAAATGAAATTTTCCGAATCATGCACACCATTAAGGGTTCCAGTGCCATGATGGAGTTCACTCCTCTCTCCAATATCGCTCACCATATTGAAGACATGTTCTTCTTTATTCGTGATAAGGGAATTGATTCTTTAAGCGGAGACCAGAAAAGTGAACTTTTCGACTTAATGTTCCGTTCTGAGGATTTTCTTCGTAGCGGACTGGAGAAGGTAAAGGCCGGCGAAGAGTTGGATAACAATGTTGAAGAATTTGCAGGTTCCATCAATGCTTTCTTGGCAAAGATTTCCGGAAAAGCTCCCGCAGACTCCGCTCCTGTTGTAGAGGCGGCAGACAGCACAAAGGCTTCCGGTGAGAATCGCAATCTTCCAAAGGATGATAAGGCGAAGAAATTCATCCATGTCTTCTTAGATGAAGGAATCGGCATGGAAAACCTTCGTGCATTTATGATTGTAAATGCAATCAAGGAATTTGACTTAGAGTTCCGTTATTATCCTGCAGATATGGATAGCAATCCGGAAACAGCACAAACCATTATCGATGAAGGATTTTTCCTTGCCTTCGATAGTGACGAGGACTGTGAAAAGGGTGAGAAAATTTTACGGGAACAGAGCCATATCCTCTCCTATGAGCCTGTAGAGGCAACAAAGGCAGAGGCAAAGGCAGAGGTTAAAAGCGCAAATACGGAAAGCAGCTCCGCACCAAAGGCAAGCAAAGAGCCTGCAGCGGCTCAGCAGACTGCACAGCAAAAGGCTGCAGCACCTGTAAAGCAGAGCTTGATTTCCGTAAACCTGCAGAAGCTGGACAGCTTAAACGACCTGGTAGGAGAAATTGTTATTACCGAATCTATGGTAACCTCCTCTCCTGTTCTTCGTATGCTGCCTCAGGAAAGTCTGGACAACTTCATGAAGTCTGCAAGACAGCTTCGTAAGTTAACCGACGATCTTCAGGATATTGCCATGAGCTTACGAATGGTGTCCATCTCCGGTGTATTCCAGAAGATGAACCGTATCGTTCGTGATATGAAGCAAAAGCTTGGAAAAGACGTTAAGCTTACCATCATCGGTGAAGATACCGAAGTGGATAAGACTATCGTTGATAGCATTCAGGATCCTTTGATGCACATCGTTCGTAACAGTATGGACCACGGTATCGAGGAAACCAAGGAAGAGCGTATCGCAGCAGGTAAGGATTCTCAGGGTGAGTTAATCCTCTCCGCTTCCCACACTTCTTCCGAAGTTATCATTACCGTTCAGGATGACGGTTACGGAATGGATCCGGAAAAGCTTTTAGACAAGGCCGAGGAGAAGGGAATCCTTTACAAGCCTCGTTCCGAATACAGCAAGAAAGAAGCTTTGGGCTTGATTATGCTTCCCGGCTTCTCCACCAACACCGCGGTAACCGAGTTCTCCGGTCGAGGCGTTGGTATGGACGTAGTAAAGAAAAATCTGGAGTCTGTTGGAGGTACCATCAGCATTTCCAGTGAAATCGGTAAGGGTTCAACCTTCACCATGAAGATTCCTCTTACACTGGCTATTATGGACGGTATGAAGGTAAATGTCGGAGATACCATCTTCACCATTCCTATCGTAAATATCCGTCAGTCCTTCAAGGTAGATGATTCCGAAGTCGTATTTGACGAGAACGGAAATGAGATGGTAAAGAGAATGGATGTTTTCTATCCAATCATTCGCCTGAACAATTTCTACGGTATCGAAGGAAAATACACCGAATTACAGGACGGTGTTCTCATCTGGGTAGAGGCCGGAGACAAGTCTTGCTGTCTATTCGTAGATGACTTAATCGGAGAACAGCAGGTTGTGGTAAAGCCACTCCCCGCCTACTTCAATGCGTATGACTTAAAGTCCAGTGGTATTAATGGTTGCTCCATCTTAGGAGATGGAAACATTTGTATCATCTTAGACGTGCTAGGCTTGTACTCTCAAGCCATTGAAAACATTTAAGGAGGGAAGCAGCATGGCAGAAGAATTGATGCAAGAAGAATTATTAGAAGAAGTTGAAAGTCAAGAAAACAAGCAGGACGAGAAAGATTTAACCGATGCAGAGCGTTGCTTAACCTTCGAATCCGGCGGATTGGTAATGTATATGAGCACAAGCTATGTCATTGAAATCATCAATGACCATAGCATCACTGCTCTTCCCATGGTTCCCCACTATGTAAAGGGAATCATCAACTTAAGAGGTTCTATCCTTCCTGTCGTAGACATTCGTTTACTGATGGACAGAGAAGCCGAGGAATATACCTCTAAGACCTGCATTATCGTATTAAACATTGATTCCGTACCTATCGGTATCATCGTAGATAAGGTACGTCAGGTTATCGACATTGACACCAGCGAAGTACAGCCTATTCCTTTACGGAATCGTCAGAAGCTTTGCAACGGCATGCTTACTTTAGATAGCGGAGAAGTTGCCATGTCCTTTGACGCAGCTTCCTTAGTGCAATCCTCCTCTACTTCTGAAGTAGTATAAGAGGGATTTTATGAACGATTTATCTGATGAGGACTTTAAGCGGCTTTATACCTTTATGCAGGAGAAATTCGGCATTGATCTAAAGCGTAAAAAGCCTTTGATTGTAAGCCGTCTCTCTTCTATCCTGGAGAGCCGGGGATATACGGACTTTCACGATTATGTGAATGACATTATCCAAAAACAGGACCAGGATATGATGACTACACTGCTGAATAAGCTCACCACAAACTACACCTACTTCATGCGAGAGGAATCTCACTTTGATTATCTGGAAAATGTGGTGATGCCCCAATTGGCAGAAAAACACAAGAATGACCGGATGCTCTCCATCTGGAGCGCCGGTTGCTCTTCCGGAGAAGAACCCTACAACATTTCCATGTATCTCTTAGAGTACTTTGGAAAATTAGGGGGAAACTGGGACACTCGTATTCTGGCTACAGACATTTCTCAAAATGTCTTATCCAAGGCGGAAAATCCCAAATACCTTCCGGAAAGCTTGGAAAAACTTCCGAAAAGCTGGAAAAACAAGTATTTTGTTCCCATTGAAGACGGTTACTACACCGTCAGTGAGGAGCTTCGAAGAAATGTTATCTTTCGCCCCTTTAATCTCATGTCTCCCATCAAGTTTAAAAGAGACTTTGATTTAATCTTTTGTCGGAATGTTATGATTTACTTTGACCAGCCTACCAAGGATGCCTTGGTAAAGCGTTTCTATGATGTGACTTACCCCGGAGGACACCTCTTTATCGGTCACTCCGAGGGACTTACAAAAGCCACTTGCCCTTATACCTATGTGAAGCCTGCGATTTATCGTAGAGATGAAAAATAAGAGCTAAGAAAAGCGCTTTATAAAGAGAATTATCAGCAACACAAATCAAGTGATAAAGTATATCTTCTATCTTTGGATGGAGATATGCTTTTTTATTGTCTTTTTAATGGGCACTGCTTATATACAATGTCTCGGAGCACTGCCTATCCCCTAGTCCCAAGGCACGCTCCCGCTAACTTCGCCCGGCTAGCGGTACTAAACGCAAGAGCACTTCTTATATGCGATGCTTAGGAGCACTAGCCTCCCCCTAACCCCAAGGCACGCTCCCGCTAACCTCGCCCGACTAGCGGTACTAAACGCAAGCTTCGCTTCGCTCGCTTTTGTTAAGTGCCGAGGGGCTCAGATTGCCTTGTGGTTAGGGAGTAGCTAGTGCTCCTTAGTTCTCGGATATAGGCGAAGATGTGGATATGCAGTGCTCCTTAGCTATCGAATATGCCAAGGGAGATGAGGATAGGCAGGGGAAGGATGTGCTATGCCATTTTATCAACCATACTTTTATATTATCAATATACGGATATTATCCGAATGTGGAGTATAGGAGATTTATCAATCTGGTAGTAAGATAGTAAGCGATAGAATTCAAGTGTCTTCAAATTTTCTAAATTTTAATCTAAGCTTGATTCTCTATATTTTTTCATTTATCTATTCAAAAAATCTTAATTTACTCATTATTCATTTCTAATAGTTCAATTTCCTACAGGTGACTTATGAAAAAAACAAATTCTACTAATGCTAAGGGTAAAAAATCCGCTCGTTTAGAAGCTAATTCTAAGAAAACAAGAAGAAAGATGGATGCTTATGAAAAGAAAAAGATTATCGCATCTCTCACTTTGATGGATGACCTCTTTATGCAAGTGGTTCTTGAAGAGCAAGCTTGCACGGAGTACATCCTACAAACGATTTTGGACAAATCTTCCTTAAAATTAATGGAACAAAGACTTCAAAAGAGGCTGCCTAATTTACACGGAAGAGCATTGGTCTTAGATTGCTTATGTACGGATGATAAGGGCTTACTTTATAACATTGAAGTACAGAATTCTTCTGCCGGAGCGATTCCTAAAAGGGCGCGTTATCATGCCGCTCTAATGGACACACATACCCTTAAGAAGGGAGAAAAGTTTTCCAAATTACCGAAAAGCTATGTTATATTTATTACAGATAAAGATGTATTAGGAGAGGGAGAACAATTATATCAAATTGAACGTGTTATTAGAAAATCCGGCAATTTGTTTAAAGATGGTTCCCATATCCTCTATTTCAATACGGCAAGGCAAGATGATAATGCATTAGGAAAACTGGCTAGAGACTTCAAAGAAGCCAATCCCAAAGAAATTCAGTCAGAAGTTTTGTCTCATAGAGTAGCTTCATTAAAGGAAGGTAAATTAGATAGGGAAGGAGAAAAGAAGATGAATGTCTTATTAGAAAAATATAGAAAAAAAGCGGTGGAGGAAGGTATGGAGAAAGGACAAAATCGTCTGGCTCTCTTGGTTGGACGTCTACTGGAAGCAGGACAGATGGATGATCTTAAGAGGGTTTCTTACGATGAAGATTATCGAGCAAAGCTTTTGAAGGAGTTTGGGCTTTAACTGATTCCACTAAATTGATTCCCTAATCAATGGCTAATCAATGCGACTTTCCTAGCTGATAAAAGTGTTAATTCGTGCTATACTACCCACAGAATATTTATTTTGTGGGGAAGAAAATGGAGTATCAGGATCAGAAACAGCATATTGAATTAATTGCTATGGGCGCTTCCACAGGAGGAACCGAGGCGCTGCTTGCCGTATTAAAGGAATTACCGGGTAATCTGCCGCCCATCGTTATCACCCAGCATATGCCCCCTGTATTTACGGAAATGTATGCAGAGCGTTTGAATCGTCTTTGTGCCATGGAGGTGCGGGAAGCAAAGGATGGTGACGAGCTCTATTCGGGACTTTGTCTTATTGCTCCCGGAGGGTTGCAAATGCGAGTTCACAAGGATGTTTTAGGAGCCAGAGTTTCCTGTACCGAGGAAGAGAAGGTTTCCGGGCACTGTCCTTCCGTAGATGTACTCTTCCACTCCGTTGCTGAGCAATATGAGGCTTCCGCCATCGGCATTTTACTGACAGGCATGGGAAAGGATGGTGCAAAAGGGCTTTTGGCTATGCACGAGCAAGGTGCTTATACCCTGGGACAGGATGAAAAAAGCTCTGTGGTCTATGGAATGCCCATGGAAGCCTACAAGCTGGGGGCTGTAAGCCAGCAGGGAAATCTGGAGCAGATTCCACAGTACCTATTACAAAGGCTACGTTTCAGCTAATACCGATTAGTAGGCATTTAAAGAGAGTTTTAACATCAGCCTTACAAGATGGTTCTATCATCATCGTTACAAGATGGTTCTATCATCAGCCTTACAGAATTTCACGGTAAAATTTCTCTGTAGAATTCTACAGAGGAATCAATGCACAATCCCCCTATTTGTTTGTTAAATATTAATATTTAGAATTAAAAAAGAACAGGCTTTCTCTTTATAGCCTGTTCTTTTTTTGCCGATACATAAGTATAGAAAGTTCCTCCTGAACCGGGAGGCCATGATTTTTTTGGAAATTTTTAGGATGATTTGTATATATTTAGGGAGATACCATGGGTTTCATCGGAACAGGATTAAGTAAATTAGGGGCAGCCAGTGCCCAGCAGCTTGGAATCGCAGCGGCCGCATCTCTTTCCGTGATGGCAGTCAGCTTTTCCGCCATTGCCTATCAGGGTTATGTAACGGGAAAAAAGCAGGAGCAAGCACATAAGAAAAGCACTCTCACTGCTGAAAGTCGTTTTCAAGAGGTTTTTTATAACGGAAATTATGAGCAGGCACCTGCCGTATTAGGGGAAAATGAAATTGCCGGCGCAGTAAGTGACGGAGACGGTAGCGGAGACAGAGCCGTACCTGCTGAGGGAAGTGCCGACAATAATAACACCGGCAGCGGTCAGGGAGGTTCCGACTCCACTGCATTTTCCGCTAATGCAGACGAAAGCAGTTCTGCAGAAGCAACTACAGCAAATGCAGAAAGCACAGGGGCTACAGAAGCTGCGTCTACAACAGAAGAAAGTACGGAAACGATTACGGAAATTGTAGACGGACAGAACAAAAAAACGGTAAAAAATAACATTCAGGAAAGTGTTGCCCCTGCCCAGGAAGCAAGCTCTGAAAATACAGAAACTACTACCGAGACAGCAAATGCCGCAAAGCCTGTGGTAGATTTAAACACCCCGGAAACAGTGGAGGAATCTGCAGCGGACGTCAGCAATGTTGGCGGTCTTCCCGTAAAGTCCGATTCTTTTTCCCAGTTTTACGGAAGTTCTACCTTTAATGATTACAATGTTTTCTTAGATACCGCTATGGGACCAATGACCTACTATAACCAGCATGACAGTCATTGGGCAAAATATCTTTATGGCGGACAGGACTCTATCAGTAAATACGGCTGCGGACCAACTACCGTGGCAATGATTGTGTCTTCCTTCGGAAATGTAAATGGAAGCATTACCCCGAAAGAAATGGCGGAATGGTCTTCTCATTATAAGTTCTATGCTCCTCAAAGCGGTTCTTATCATGACTATATCCCCTCTGCCCTCTCCGCCTTTGATTTAATGGTGGATTCGGTACAGGAAAGAACCCCGGCAAAGATAGCTGAGCTTTTAAACAGCGGACATATCCTGGTAGCATTGATGGGTAAGGGTGCATTAACCAATGGCGGACATTTTGTAATTATTACTAAGCAAAATCCAAACGGTACCGTATCTATCGCAGATCCCAACAGCTACAAGAAAACCCAGCAGGAATGGGATCCGGCACAGATAATGCGAGAATTAAAGAAGAACTACGACGGTGGCGGACCACTTTGGGCCGTAAGCAGTCCGAGAAATTACGGAAGATAACAGTCTCTTGTCGATAACAAAGGTAACCATGGTTCCCAAGAGAATTCCGATAATGATGGCTCCTGACTTGCTTGCCGGAACGCCGTTCCACATCACACCGGCATCTTTAATCATTTGTGTAATCTCCGCATCATACTCGTTAAAGCCGGAGGCTTGAATCGCAGTTTGCAGGTTGGCAAGGCTTAGTGCTCCTGTAATCTGGCTATACATATAGTCGGCAACGGGAGGAACCATTGCCACTGCTATTGCTGCATAATGCTCTTTATCATTGTCCTTAAAGGCCTGGGCCACCATAACCACTGCACACCAAAGGAAGGTGATGGCACAAACTGCCGGGGGCACCACACTGTTTAAGAAAGTAAAGAGTCCAAAGACTCCTGCTGCCCCTAGAATCGCTCCGGAAATTACAGAATAACCTATACCTGCCTCAGACTTCTTAAGTCCTGCATGTCCCAGCCAAACCGTATTGGGAATCACGCCTCCACATTATCCAAGGTCTCAATAAAGTTATAAATCTCCACTGGAATAATAATCGTTAAATAAGGCGCCACAACGGCAAAGCATCATCTAATTCCACAAGACAAACTCATTACGACAAAACTTCATCTATTCTATATTCAATTTTTATTTTCAATTTCTATATTCTATTTTTACATTAAATTTCATTGTTCCATTTTTCGGATTCCAATATTCTTGCCTATATTCTCTTAACATATACCGCTGCACGGATAGGCATCTATTCTGCCTCAAGGGGAATAAAGGAAAATGTAGTAACATCAAAAAGTCCCATATCCGTAAGCTTAATCTCCGGAATTACTGCAAGAGACATAAAGGTCAAGGTCATCACCGGCTCCACCGTATCATTTACCCCAAGCTCCTCATGGGCAAGCTTATGAATGGCAGAGAGCTTTTCGTCTACCCACTCTCCACTTTGGTCGCTCATCAGACCGGCAATAGGCATAGACATTCTTTCAATGACCTGACCGTCCTTGACAAGAATAATGCCGCCCTCCTGTTCCTCCAGAGCTTTGATGGCAAATGACATATCTTCATCATTTGCTCCTACGGCAATGATATTGTGAGAGTCATGGGCAATACTTACGGCAATGGCCCCCTGCTTAATGCCATATCCGGCAAGAAGTCCGTTGGCAACATTTCCCAGGGCATGATGCCGTTCCGCGACACTTACCTTTACAATATCCACTTCCGGGTTTCTCACAAAGTTTCCGGCGGAATCAAGGTCTACAGTGGCTGTTGCCTTCTTCGTAACCACGCCGCCGGGAAGAACCTGAATAAGGTTTACCTTATTGCTCTTCAGCTTCAACTTCAGCTTCTCCTTGGAGAAGTCGGCAAGGTGCACACTACCTTTTACAGTATCAATAGAATGCTTCTTCAGTTCCGGTAGGTACTTACCATGCTCCGCGCAAAGCTCACCCTTAATCCAAACCTTTTGCACTCGGAAATCCTTAAGATTATCAAAAAGTACAATATCCGCTCTATAACCGGGAGCAATGGCTCCTCTATCTTTAATTCCGAAGCATTCACAGGCATTGATGGTGGCCATCCGGATGGCTTCCACAGCATCAATCCCGGCTTCCACGCACATCCGAAGGTGATTGTCCAGATGTCCCTCATGTAAAATCGTCTTAGGCTGTCTATCATCGGAACAAAGAATACAACGTCTCGCATTCTGTGCCGTAACACCTTTTACCAGCCTTTCCAAGTCCTTGCAGGCAGAACCGTCCCGCAGCATCACATACATACCGCAGGCAATCTTGTTCTGCATATCCTCTACGGAAGCACATTCATGGTCAGCCACAATTCGCGTTGCTGCGTAAGCATTCAGAGCCTTTCCCGAAACGCCGGGGGCATGACCGTCCACAGGCTTCCCCCTTTCCTTGGAGAGCATCAGCTTATCCAGGTCTCCGTCTGCAGCCGCTATCACGCCCGGAAAATCCATAAATTCTCCGATACCCAGAATGTCCTCGGAATCAATGAACTCCCGCATTTTCTCCGCATCAATCACTGCACCGGAATGCTCAAACACCGTAGCCGGAACACAGGAAGGAAGCATATACCGGATATCCAGCTTTGTATTCTTGGCTGCATCAATCATGTATTGAAGACCGATGAGGCCGCATACATTCACAATCTCATGGGGATCTGCGATAATGGTGGTTCCCCCATGAGGAACCAGCAATCTTCCCAGCTCTTCCGGAGAAAGATAGGAAGACTCCACATGGATATGGCTGTCGATAAAGCCCGGCGCAGCGTAGGCTCCTGCCCCATCCACCACTTCCTTCGCTTCATAGTCCTCTACGCCTGCAATCATGCCCTCCGTAATCGCTATATTTCCTTCCGTGATTTCTCCGGAAAAAACATTGATAATCTTACAGTTTTTAATCAAAAGATCCGCCGGGATTCTTCCGGCAGCAACATCAATCAAGTTCTTTAAGCACTGTTTTGTCATACTTCCAACCTTTCCAAGCATATCTATCCGGCAATTTCAGCCCATTCCGGTGCCTTTATTCGGCTATTTATCCCATTTTGGTGCCTTTATCCGGCTATTCATCCCATTTCGGTACCTCTATCCGACTATTTCAGCACCTCCAAAATAGGATCAAAGCATCCGGTCATAGCTTTCGTGGTCAAGCCGGACTCCTCCCACTTCTGTACTTCCAATGGCTGATATTTTATTTTCAATAATTGGCGATTATAGCACTATTGTACAAATATAAAAAGCAGAAAGATTTTTATTTTATGCCATATAACCAAAATAATTTTTAGCTTGTATACAAATACTAAAGGATAAAGCTTTAGATATTCAAGGAATGCACAAAGCTATAATTTGTTACTACTGCATAAAAATTTCTCCTGTTTTTGCACAGAAAAATACAGAAAAATACTGAAAAACGATATTAAAAAAGAAGCGAAGTTTCCCTCGCTT
The DNA here is from genome assembly GCA_963542215.1 of uncultured Oribacterium sp. Classification (GTDB taxonomy): domain Bacteria; phylum Bacillota; class Clostridia; order Lachnospirales; family Lachnospiraceae; genus Oribacterium. Next base: position 28,753 of record CAUTXF010000020.1, read on the forward strand.
CTTTTTCACATTTTGTTTTGTAAGCTATTCCTTCTTCCCTATCCTTCGAAGAAAAAACGCTTCACTATTTTTTTTGATGGTATTTCCCTTAGGCCTTACGCCTGCTCTTCTAATTCTTCTCCGCTTAAGCTGCTGACAACTTCAGCAATTCTCTTAACTACAGAAGAAATCTTCTCATTTACTGCGGAGCTGGAGTCGGAAAGTCTTCCAACCTCATCTGCTACCACACCGAAGCCCTTGCCGTGTTCTCCGGCTCTTGCCGCCTCGATATTTGCATTTAAAGCAAGAATCTTCTGTCTGCTCTGAATGCTCTTTAAGTCGTTGGTGCTCTTTCTGATTTCCTTTACCAAACTCTGGGTTTCGGTAATTCCTGCGGAAAGACGGCTTGCAAAATCCTCAAAACGTCCAACGCTGCTTTCTGCCTTTACGAACTCTTCGAGAGTGAGGCAAAGAAGCTTTAATGCAGCCTCCTGTCTATCTCTGTCTCCGTCCTTATCCTCTTTCAGATAAAGGCTTGCCACTTTTTCTCCATCATACTGGAGTTCACACTGAATAGAAGAAGAGCCGAATTCTTGGGATCTGCGATCTAAAGCGTCTGCCTTCCCTGGCTCTCTCTCCTCACCGTCAGCATAGTATACGGTTTTTCCGTCTACTGACTGTACCATTGCTTCCAATCCTGTTCCTTTAGCCCAATTGCATAAAATGGATTGAAATTGCTCTTTTCCTGCAAAATCTTGAATATGAATTGCCATTTTTTTCCTTCCTCTTCTATTTGTAGATAGGTAAAATAACCATCGCTAGATTATTTATCGGCGAAGCCGGAAATTTATATAATGCATTTCTTTCGAATTTCCGCCCTCCTTTTCAAAAAAATTCAGCAAGTCCCGGAATACTTTCCGACTCTCCAAAAAGTCATTTCTTATCTCTTTCATCTCCATAGAAACTAATCAGCATTTGCTGTTATTAAGTCCGTTTTATCACCCTATTGAAATGTCATAATCCATCCATACAAACAAGATGTCTAAAGCATTCCGAGAACATCTTTATAAGAAAAAAGAAACTCCCTTCGAAGTTTCCTCTTTCTTTACCCCTTCATTCCTTTTTCATTCATAATATCAGGAGGTTCCTTATGTATTACGAAAATTATAGCTATGTTGCAAAGGTCGGTACACAAATCATGCGTTTCGCCACCGAGGAAGAATATTTAGAATATATTGCTGAGGAACAGGATTAAAAAAGGAAGGGGCTGTAAAAAATCAAAATAATAAATAGATTTTCGGCAATATAGGTCTAAATGAGGGGTAGTCTGAGCCCGTCGGTACTTGCGAAAAACAAGAGAATCGCAGTTTTTCGCTTAGTATCCGCTACGTGGCGAAGCTAGCGAGAGCGTGCCCCAAATTTAGACCTATATTGCTTAGAAAACTATTTTGATTTTTACAGCCCCTCCCTTTTTCCCTAGCAAGCTAAGGAAGTATCAGGTCTACCCCAGAAGATCGTTAAAAGCTTCCGTCATCGTAGGATGTGTATAAATCTGAGACGCCAGCACATTTGCCGGAATCTTCTGATCCATAGCCAGCTTAATCAGGTTAATCATTTCATAGCTTTCCGGACAATAAAGATGAGCACCTAAGATAAGATTGCTTCCTTCTTCGATGATTACCTTCAGCAGACCGGCGGTCTGACGCAAAACCTGAGCCTTGGGAATAGCCGCTACCGGAAGCTTTGCTACTCGATACTGCTTGCCCTGTGCCTTTGCTTCTTCCTCCGTAATACCCACTCTGGAAAATGCCGGCGTCAGGAATACGGAGTAGGGGATAGCCCCTCTGTTTTCCGTGCTGCGAAGAGCAGTTCCCTCTCCTTTAGCTTCCTGCTCTAAAGCTGCCTTTACGATGCGGAAGTCGTCCAAAGAAATATAGGTAAACTGCATTCCTCCGGTCACGTCTCCCATAGCGAAGATATGAGGTACTTTTGTTCTTAAAGAAGAATCCACAGGAATGGCTCCTCTTTCTGTCAAGGAAAGCCCCGCCTTCTCCAGGGCAAGATTCTCCGCATTGGGCTTTCTTCCGGTGGCTACCAGAATCGCATCAGCGGTAATAGCCTTTCCTTCTCCTCCCTGCTGGAACAGAATCAAGCTTTCCTTTTCCTGATCCTTGATTTCCTGTACAGTCACACCCTTGCACAGAGTAATGCCCATTTTTTCCATATTTTCCTCGATAGCCTTAGCCATTTCCCGGTCTTCTCTGGGGATAAAGTCATTGCTATCCTGAAGGATGGTCACAGTAGAACCGAAGTTTTGATAGTAGGAGGCAAACTCCAAGCCGATATAGCCCCCGCCGATAATCACAAGGTTTTTAGGCAGAGTATCCAACTCCATCATGCTTTCACTAGTATATACTCTCTTAGAGCTTTCTACTCCGGCAATCTTTGGGATAATGGTCTTAGCTCCGGTGTTAACAAAGATACGCTCTCCCCGGATTTCCTCATCTCCTTTAGCACTTTCCACCAGAATACGGTGTTCATCCAGGAAAGAGGCTCTGCCGTCAATGACCTCCACACCGGCTCCCTGTACCTTTTCCAGATTCTTGCCTCTCAGGAAATGGGTCAGTCTTCTCTTCTCCTCAATAGCCTTCTGATAACGCTCCGCCTTCTCGGAGAATTCTCCCCCCAGTGCAGCGGACTCTCTGGCGCTATTCTCTAAAGACTTCGAAGGAATACAAGCCACGTTAATGCAGGTACCTCCATAACGAAGGGGATTTTCCTCGATTAAAACCGTCTTCTCCCCCTTTTTAGCCAGATAGCCTGCCAATGTTTTTCCGGCCTTACCAAATCCAATAATAATGTTTTGTACTTCCCTCATACTATTCTCTTTTCCTTTCTGTCCCGCAACAATCCATGATTCCATTCATTCATTGCGTAAATCGTTGCGATATCTTTACAATGGCAAAACTATAGCACAAAAACCGGGCTTTGTTTTTCAATTCTTTAGAAAAAAATTCTAAAAGGAATGTAAAAATCTAAAGGAAAAAAGAAATGTCTTGTCTTTTTAGTGCAGAAATCTAAAATTAGGGTATAATACAAAAGACACTTAGTTGTAACAAACTATTTTTATAGTATAGAGTCCATAGAATCAGCAATGAAAAGGAGAAAAAATTTTCCATGTTTTACCAGTTAGTCCATGAAAATGATGCTTCATTCCGAATTCGTTTAGGAGTAAGCCGGATTACTTCTCAGGAGGAAGAAATCTTAAGTCAAATATTAGCCAGTCACCCCCAGATTTCCGGAATTCAGATTTATCCTGCAACATCAGGCATTCGAATTTTTTTTAAAGGCTCTAAACAGGCAATTCTAGAAAGCCTTCGTAAGATTCCCTATAGCAATGTCCGTTTTCTGGCAGAACAGCTTCCCAAGCAGGATAGTATCTATGTTCATCTTCTCCCTTCCAGTCAGGAAATTGTTCAAGAATTTCGCGGGAATAAGAAGATGAATCCGAAGTTAAAGCAGAAGCTTGGCACGGAAGTCATTATTGAAGCTTTGGTGGATAAATTTCTGCCTGAACCGCTGAATCTGGCGTATCACGCCTTCCAGCTTTTGCTTCTTTCCAAGGTTTAAACAGCTTACACTTTAGCGCATAGCTTAAAGCTTATATTCACAATTTCTTGTCTTGCATCAACGGTCGTGGTTAAAAACGAGATATCGCACACTACGCGTGCGATACTCGTTAAGAATAAAAAATCCCCTCTTCCTATCCTAAGCGCCCGGCCCTAAAGGCTACAGGGAATCTAAGGCTCCGGAAAGGGGATTTCTTTTAGCTTTTCCATATTGTAAAGACTATCGCAAAACCACTGCTCTTCTCCTTTTCCTTCCAGGAAAATGAGGGCATGCTTTGCTCTTGTTACTGCCACATATTCCAAACTGGTATACTTGGATCTGGCTTCCGCACAGCTGTTTCCGCCGGTTTCCATCAAAATCACAATATTCGAATTTAAGCCCTTGGCAGCATGGGCATCCAAAACCATATGATCCAACGAAGCTTCCGAAAAGCCAAAGGGTTTCAAGACTTCTTTGTAATCTGCTTCTTTCTCCTTGTCATTGGATAAAATCAGAAAATCTCTGTCTCGTAAATCCGGATAAGACTTTAACAGTTTCCCCATCAAATCCTGTAGAGCTCTTAGACTCTCCTTTTCCGAAGGATAGTGGAAAACACCGTGGAGAGGAGAATTTTGCAAAAATTCGGGCCTTTGGCAAGCCTTCATATCATGATAGGCGGGCATTCTCTTCCGAAAATGTCGATTAATCCATTCCACCAACTCCGCATTGGAACGATAATTCTCATTGAGGTAGAGGACCTTCACATTCCGCTTTTTCTCCATGCGCCGCTTCATTTGGAAGAAAACCTGTCGTTCCGCTTCCTCCTCCTGATAGATGGTTTGTCTGGGATCTCCCACCATAAAAAGGCAATTATGCCGCATTTTCCCCTTCTTATCCGTAGACAGAAGGAGAAGAATGTCCAGCTGAGTCTGGTTCAAATCCTGTAATTCATCCGCGTAAATCTTGGTAAAATCCCGTCGTAAAATCTGCAGAAGCTTGGGATTCTCTTTCAATATTCTATAGCATTGTTCCTCCAAAGGCATAAAAGAATATTCTGATTCCGTAGACTTAAGTTCCGTAGATTTTTGCACTGCTTTCCTGATTTCCTGTAAGCAGGCATTTTTTTCCACCTCTCCGATGTACTGTTCCCTCTTCCAAGCTTTCTGAAAATGCTCCTTTACATGAATAACATAGAGGCAAAAGTCTCGAAAAGTGGTGATATGCATACTGTCAATGCCATATACCTTTCGCTTTAAACGATGACTCATTTCTTTGTTAATCGCAATTTCCCGATACAAATGCTTTTTTATCTTTTGTTTAAATTCCGCTACCGCCTCATCCGTAAAGGCCAGCAAAAGAAAATGGGAAAGCCTTTCACCACCCATAATCTGATTTAATATTCTTTTTGAAAGAAGGGTGGTCTTCCCTGTCCCCGGGCCAGCCACAATGAAAAGGTTATCCTCAGCCTCCCGGATGTATTCCCTCTTCCTTTGCTCAGTCCAAAATTGCTTTCTTCTTTCCATCCATTTTCTTCTCCAAGAATCTTGGCCTTAAATTTTCCCCGCTATCATACCATAGAATTTTAAAAAAGGGTAAAAAAATAGGGCATCGCATAGCGATGCCCATACTATTAATCCGCCTTGGAAGACAGGAACAATCCCATACTTTCCAACTTATTTAAAATCTCGTCCAAAGACTTTCTTCCCATGTTTCTCACCTTCATCAGGTCATCCATGGTCTTGGCACAAAGGTCTTCCACCGTATTGATTCCCGCTCTCTTTAAGCAGTTGTAGGAACGAACACTGAGCTCCAGCTCATCAATGCTCTTGTTCAACTCATCTCTTCCTGCCTCCTGACTGGAAACAGCAGCACCCTGCTCCTTTGCAGAGGTATCCATGTGCATAAAGAGCTGCAAATGGGTCTGTAGGATACGAGCTGCCAAAGATACGGCCTCCTCCGGCATCATGGTACGGTCGGTGGTGACATCCAGAATTAAACGCTCTGTATTGCCCTGCTCTTCCACGAAGACATTCACCTTCTTCACAGGAGAATAAATCGCATCCACTGCAATCACGCCGATAGCAAGATCGCTATGGTCTCTGGTATTGGCTCCATCATAGCCCTTTCCCTTGCTGACCTTCATTTCCATGTAAATCTTGGCATCCTTACCGGATAAATGAGCTAAAACAAGGTCAGGATTCATGATTTCCACTTCAGAACTCACCTTAATATCGGAAGCCTTGACCACGCCCTCTCCCATGTAATCCACATAGGCCATCACAGGCTCCTCTCCGCTACCGGTATAGCGAAGTGCCAGGTTCTTCAAATTCATAATGATTTCGGATACGTCTTCCTTTACCCCGGGAATAGAAGAAAATTCATGATAGACGCTATCCAGCTTTACTTCACTGACAGCAGATCCGGGCATAGAAGAAAGCAGAATTCTTCTTAAGGAATTCCCGAGAACCGTAGCCTCTCCCTTTGCTAAAGAATCACAAACGAAACGAGCATATCCCTGCTCCTCTACAAACTCTTTCACTTCCAAGACTGGTTTCATTATGTTTTCCATTCCACACTCCTACTAATCGCTTCTTTACTGAACCTATCTATTATACCTATTTTTCTCAAAATTTCGAGTAGTTTTCTGTAATTCCTTAAAATAAATTTTATGCCGCCAGATGCTTGTCCTTCTCCAAGCTGTCTCCTGACTTCCTCACCAAAATCTCCTCCATGGGAACTTCCAGGAGCACACTCAATGCAAACATATTGTCTAAGCTGGGCAAAGCCTTCCCCTGCTGCCACTTGTACACGGCCTGTGGCTCTAAAAATCCCATAAAAAGGGCAATATCCTTCACCTTCAAGCCCTTTTCCTTCCGTAAACGTTCAATGTTTTTCCCGGTGGCAAAAACGTCTATTACGGGATATTCCACGTTAATCTTTGCTTCCATAACGAACTCCCTCCTGTAAAAATGAGAAAAACCCTGATAAAAAATCAGCGGAAGCTGAACAAGCCAGTCTTCCGCAGTTAAGAAAAAGCTGATGACGGGAATCGGACCCGTGACCTCCGCACTACCAATGCGACGCACTACCGACTGTGCTACATCAGCGTATCCTGAATAAATTCAGAACATTGCTAAAATACCATAAAGCGACAGCACTGTCAATCAGTTTTTTTCACTTTTTTGCTTTGCTTCTCTTTGTTTTACCGAAATGAATTTCACTGAAATCCATTTCACCGAAATCGATTTAACTAAAATATTTTTAACTATAATCCTCTTGAATCTTGTCTGTCACTCTTGTTTTATCTAATTCAGTATCTTTCCAGGATATAATCCATTTCCTTATCTACCCTTATGGATAAACTTTACGCTGTAGATGGTCTTCGGATTATTTATAAAAACGCAATTCTCTATTTTGCAATATTCTTTCTAGGCACAATGTCTATAATCAGTTCAGAGTTCATCGCCTCTGCAATACAATTTAGTAACGCCAAACTGGGATTTCTGGTTCCATTTTCCAACCTACTAATATCCGCTTGACTGATACCGGTCTTCTTTGACAATTCTTCTTGCGTAAGACCGGCCTCTTTTCTCGCTCTTACTAAAGACATCGTGAGATCCCGTTCAGATTGTAATTTTTCAAATTCTTTTTTAAACTCTTTGTCTTTTAACAATTCTTTCGTTAAATTTTGTAAATCACCCATTTTTACAACCTCTCCTAAAATATTTTTCTCTTCTCTTAATAGCCAGCTGAAGCTCAGCCCTTGGTGTTTTCATCTGTTTTTTTATAAAGCCATTTGTTGCTATAATAATTTCGTTTTTGTCAAAGAAAAATAAAATTCTTACTATATCAGTACCTTGTATAGTACGAAGTTCAAAGATTCCCTGTTCCAAATGCCTACTTAACGGAAATCTCGCCTCACTTCCCAGCATTTCCAAACGATGTAAATCGGAAACAAGTTTTGCTCTCATTTTTGTCTTCAAATTACAAATAAAGTCAGCTACAGGCACACTGCCATCGTCTTCACAAAAAAAATTAACAGTAAACAAACGCACCTCCTGTATGCTATATATAGCATAATTATTTTATTAGACTATGTCAATGCTATAATCACATCATCTCATAGCAAAGACTATAAACAGTTCGTGGTATAGACAACTCTTTTTTAAATCCTAATTTATAATTGCTATTTTTTTATGGGAAAGTTAGCGCTTACGAAAAATGAATTTCTTTAGAATTAATACTTTGTTAAATAGACAAACGAAAAATATACATAGCTCTAAGAACCAATAGATTAAATAGATTAAATAGATTAAATAGATTAAATAGATTAAATAGATTAA
>CAUTXF010000021.1:0-36201 GCA_963542215.1 uncultured Oribacterium sp.
TAAGGCAACGGACTCTGACTCCGTCATTTCAAGGTTCGAATCCTTGTAGCCCTGCGAAAAGCATCACGGAAACGTGGTGCTTTTTTCTTGTTTTTCTATAAAATCAATTTAATACAAAATATCTAATAAATTTACAATATACTGCTATTAATTTATTAAAAACGACAAAACATGGGCTTTGTGCTATAGTGAAGCCATGAACGAAATATGGAAGAAAACGCACGGGCCGAAAAAATGTGCGTAGGATAAAAGCTATTTCTATCTATTCTATTATCTCCATAAGTTTAAGATTTCATTTTTTACAATCCAAAATCATATCAAAGTCTAGGAGTTTCATGCCAGGGAGGGCGCTACAGCATTTGCTGAGAAAGGAGCGGGATATGCCTTCCCCAATGAAAAAACCTTCATTTAACGTTTCCAAAAACATGAAAAGAAACTGTATTGTTCTTGCCTGTATAGGAGCTCTTTTCCTTATTGGCATTACAGCCCTTGCTGCCTACAATAATCGGCCGGTAAAGATTCCGCTGGATAAGTTCTATCAGGTGGAATTTACCGGGGAAGATGGTCTGGGAGAGGGAAAGCTTATCTTTCAGAAAGAAGATTTTGAAAAGAATTATCTTGGGAAAATCAAGAGAAAAGGAAGACATCGAAAGAGAAACAGAGGAATCTTAGGGATGGTGACCAATCTCTTTTTGAAAGAGGCGGAGAAAGAGATTATATTAAGCGAAGTGGAGTATGCGGTAATGCAGCTTCCGGAGCTATCCGAGGAGAGTCAACTGGAAAATGGAGATCATGTTTCTTTAAGCTGCAAAGAGGACTTATCCTGGATTGAGAAAAGCTATAACGTGAAGCTGCTTTGGGAGGATAAGGATCTGGTGGTTAAGGGGCTTTATGAGCGGACAGCAGTGAATCCCTTTGATTTTCTGGATATTCAATTTACGGGAAATTCTCCACAGATGAGAGTAGAGCTGACCTTAAAGGATGCTCCCACCTGGATGGAGCTTAGCGATGTGAATATCAGCAAAAGGGAAGGCCTTGCCTCGGGGGATAAAATCCAGATTACGTTTTATCAGGAACTAACTAGAAAAGCGGAGAAAGAGCATATCTATTTTTTAGAAACAGAGAAAGAATATGAAGTTCCCAAGGCGAACAGCTATTGGACCAGTGGAAAAGATATTCCCGGAGACACTTTAAGACTTTTACAGGAAGCGTTTATGGATTCTCTTCGTAGGGAGATGACCGGAGGATCAGCAGAGGAATATATCGATCTTTCCGGCATATCCGTACAGTATTTGGGAAATTATTTTCTTAGTCGAAAAGAAGATGCCCCGGTACTCGGTCACAACAGGCTATTCCTGCTTTTTGAAATCCATGCGCCTTTAAAACTAAAGGATGGAAGCGTACAAAATATTCAGTATTGTAATGGAATAGAATATCAAGACTTACTCATGGATCAGGACGGAAAGGCACTGGTAAAGGCGGAGGATGGTATAGTGAAGGGGGCTGTTCATCCCATAGCCTTTCCCCTGGGGGAGGATGATTCTCTGTATTTGTACGGATATAAAGATTATGCCGAGTTTTATAAACAGGAAATCTTCCCACTCCTTACGGATTACAGGGGAGAAGACAACAGCTTAAAGGCACCCGAGGCCGTTTCCGGAATTTCCGTTCAGCCATCTTCTCCGGCATCTACGGAGGGCTCAACAAAAGTATCCGCCGATAGCGCCAATCCGGTAGCTGAGACTTCAGCTGAGACATCTGCCAAGACTGAGCCTGCTGAGACTTCAATAGCTTCTGCCGAGAGTTCCTCTTAAGACATTCTGTGTGGTAACTATGGTGAAAACCTAGGGATATAGAAGACATTGAAGGGAGGAGCGCCTATGACATAAAAGAAGAAATAAAAGAAAAACTATTTTTGTAACCTGACAAAATAAATCGAATAATTCTATCTAAAAAGAGTCGAAAAATCAGAAAGAATAGCTTCATATCTCTTTCCGTTTTTTCGGCTCTTTTTTTTAGAAAGAAAATGATGGAACTGTGAAAAAGCAAAATAATAAAGAAATTTTCGGTAATATAGGTCTGAATTAGGGTAGTCTGAGCCCGTTACTTGCGAAATCCGGCGAAGTGAAGAACTGTAAAAATCAATAAGTGAAGCGAATAATGGAGTATGGGTCTATAATAGGGGTAATCTGAGCCCGTCAGTACTTACTGAAAGCGAGCAAAGCGAAGCTTGAAGTTAGTACTGTTACGAAGGCGAGGTTAGCGGGAGCGTGCCCCAATTATAGACCCATACTCCATTAGAGCGCATCTTTATAAATACAGTCCTGTGTACAGCCCCATCATATATTATAGCTTACATTTACTCAAAGCCGCTTCATCTGCAAGAACAGTAACATGGGGATGGAATTGCAGAATGGAAGCGGGAACAGAAGGAGTAACCGGGCCTTCCAAGACTCTCTGTAAAATATCCGCCTTATCCTTTCCGGATACCATTAAGAGGATTTTTTTGGCTTTCATAATGGTGCCGATTCCCATGGTATAGGCCTCTTTGGGGACTTCTTCTTTAGAAGAGAAGAAGCGCTGATTGGCTGCGATGGTTTCTTCAGTAAGCTGTACACAGTGGGTTTCCCTTGGGAAATAATCGCTTGGCTCGTTGAAGCCGATGTGCCCGTCATGTCCAAGTCCCAGAATCTGCAGATGAATTCCTCCTAATTTACGAATAAGGGCTTCATATTCGAGGCAGGCTTTATCCGCATCAGCCAAAAGACCGTTGGGGACAGCAGTGTTTTCCATAGGAATATTCACATGCTGAAACAGTTCTTGATTCATAAAATAGCGGTAACTGTGGCTGTCCTCCGGAGCAAGCCCTCTGTATTCATCTAAATTTACGGTGCGTACAGCAGAAAAATCCAGACGTCCCTCCTGATATAATTCCCTTAAAATCTGATAGGCACCGATGGGAGTGGAGCCTGTGGCTAAGCCCAAAACCGGGTGCTCTCTTTGGGTAATTTCTGCCGCAATCAGCATGGCGGCTTTTTTGCTGAGAACCGAGTAATCCTTTACCTTTTCAATCCGAAACATGGGAGTCCCTCCTTGCAATCTGCGTTTTTTTCATAGTAGCAAAAAGAAATGGGGTATACAATAGAAAATCCTAAGCAGAATCTAGGAAAAACTACGGTGGGTATTACAATGGAAAAAATTATGCTATACTAGGCAGATAGTTACGTAAAGGAGGATGGAATGAGAGTACAAAAGGGATATCAAAAGAATTTTTGCAGACGTTTTTTGTCGGGAATGGCATTTCTTTTTCTGTTCTTTCTCATGGGAACAGGAATTTCCCGGGCAGAGGGAAGATGGGAGCAGGAAGGACAGAGTTGGTACTATTATTCTTCGGACAATAAAGAAAGCTACACCGGCTGGGTGCAATCTTCCGCGGATGGACGTTGGTATTTTTGCTTTAACAGTAAAATGCAGACCGGCTGGGTCAGCTGGAACGGGAAATGGTATTTTCTGAACAGTGACGGAGCTATGGCGGAAAAGCAGTACGTGGGCAATTTTTATCTGGGAGAAGATGGAGCGGCTCTCATTTCCGCAGAAACACCGGATCAGAGAAAGACGTCGGAAAACGGCTCTCTTCTCAGGAAGGGAAAGCCCATGCAGGAGTTAAATGAGAAAACCGCGAAATATATCTCCGTTTTGATGGAGCATCCGGACGCTAAGGCTTTCTTTGACAGCCCTAACCAGTTAAGTCTGGAAGAAGGGAACGGATATCCCTTTGTGATTTTCAAGAAAATGAGTTTATACGATAGAAAGTCAGGAGAACTTCTGTATGCCGGGGATGCGGCCTTTCATAAAAATGCCGTGATTGAATATAACAACGGAAGTGGAAAGAAGATGATTTCTGTTATGGATCTTATGATGATTCGGGGTGTTGCGGGAGAAAGAGTGTTTATCGATCCGGCAGGCTACATTACCTATGTGTCAGGAGGCGTGGAATGACCTTACAACAGCTTCGTCAAGTCATTGCGGTAGCCGATTACGGCTCCATGAACGAGGCGGCGAAGCAGCTGTACCTGACCCAGCCCAGCTTAAGCGCTACCATCAAGGCGGTGGAAAGAGAAATCGGGATAGAAGTCTTTACCAGGTCTAACCGGGGAATTATCGCCACGCCTGAAGGAGAGGAATTTCTGGGCTATGCCAGACAGGTTTCTGAACAGTACCAGTTAATGGAAGATAAATATCTTTCCGGAGGACCTCAGAAAAAGAAATTCAGCGTTTCCATGCAACACTATACCTTTGCGGTGGAGGCTTTTATTCGGCTACTTCGACAGTATGAGGAAAACAATGTCTATGAGTTTTCCGTTTTTGAAGGCAGAACCATTGATGTTATTGAAAATGTCCGTAAGCAAATCAGTGAACTGGGCATTATCTATGAAAATGACTTCAATGAAAATGTCATCGGAAAGATTTTACGAGAGGGAGACTTGGAATTTGTACCCCTCTTTTCTTGCAAAATATATGTTTTCATGGCGAAATCCAATCCTTTGGCAAAGAAAAAGCTCATTTCCATGGAGGATTTGATGGATTATCCCTGTTGCACCTTTGATCAGGGGGAGAGAAATTCCTTCTATTTTGCGGAAGAAGTTTTAAGTACCTATGATTACAAGAAGTTCATTAAGGTCAATGATCGAGCTACGATTTTAAATCTTATGGTGGGCTTAAATGGCTATACGCTCTGTTCCGGTATTATTTGTCAGGAATTAAATGGACCGGAGTATATTGCGATTCCTTTGGATACAGAAGAAACCATGCGAATCGGCTATATAAAAAATAAGAAGATGCATCTTTCCGAGCTTGGCAAAAAATATGTGGAAGAGCTGCAGAAATATAAGGTACAAGAAGAAACAGACAGTATTTAGAGGGAGAAGCCTTCTCCCGGAAAGGAACGGCAATGTTTGATTGGCTAATGCCCTTTTTTTATATTCTGAGCGCTACGGAAGTGGTGGAAGCTCCTTCCGGCTTTTCCATAGAACAAGTCCTTCAGCCCCCACTGCTGTATGCCTGTATCGGAGGGCTGATTCTTTTCCTTTTTCTTCTATTTCTCCTACTGCGTTTCTTGAGAAAAAGAAGGCATAAAAAGGCACTGGAATATCATATTGATGAGAAAGACAAATACCATGTTCGCTTGGAAGCGAAGAATCTTTCCGCCCTGCTTCCGCCTCTTTTGGAAGGCTTAGGGGGAAAAGAAAATATTCAGTCTTTACGAAGTGAGAATAGAAGGCTGAAGGTAGGCATTAAAGACTATGATTTGGTGAAGGAATCCTGCATTCGGGAGGCGGGATTTCCTGGATTAATCCGTCCCAGAAAAGATGAAGTGCAGATTATCGTGGGAGAGGATGCGGATGAGCTTAAGAATCGTCTGGGACAGGAACTTTCTCTTTCTTAAATGGACCTTCGGAAGGAAAAGCTGAATAGCTTTAAAAAGGAAAACGGAATAGCTTCAAAAGTGAAAAGCGAATAGAATCGAAAGGGAATGTAGAATAGAATCGAAAGGGGGAAAAGTGAAAAAAAGCTACGAACTGGATATGACCACTGGGGCAATTCTTCCTAAAATGCTTCAATTTTGTTTTCCTCTGATTTTTACAGGCGTTTTGCAGCTCCTTTTTAATGCGGCGGATGTTTTTGTTGTGGGGAAGTATGTGGGGGCTGTGGCAATGGCGTCAGTTGGTACCTCCGGACCCATTATTAACCTTTTGGTGAATCTTTTTTTAGGCTTGTCGGTGGGGGTAAACGTTGCTGTTGCCCGGTACATCGGAGCGGATAGGAGAAAAGACGTGGAGGAGCTGTTGGCAACAGCTTATACAACGGCTTTGCTTTCAGGATTTTTGCTCTTGCTTATTGGAAATTTACTGATCTCCACGATTATCCGGGGGATGAATACCCCGGAGGAAGTGGCGCCTCAGGCAGAGACTTACCTTCGCTACTTTTCCTTAGGCATTCCCTTTATGGTACTGTATGATTTTCTGGCAGCGGTATTTCGAGCAGTGGGAGATACAAGGCGTCCCCTCTATGTACAGATTTTGGCAGGAATTTTGAATCTGGCTCTCAATTTAAACTTTGTGATTCAGTGGAAGATGGGGGTTGCCGGAGTAGCTATTGCCACCAGCATTTCTCAGCTCTTTTCGGCTGTGGTTTTAGTGATTTTACTGGCAAGAGAAAAGGATGCTTTGCACCTTCATCCCCTCCGCTTTCGTATCCATAGGGACAAATTAAAAAAGATAGTCTCCATAGGACTTCCGGCAGGGATACAGGGAACCTTGTTTTCCATTTCCAATGTGCTGATTCAATCCGCCATCAATACCTTCGGCTCTCAGGCCATGGCGGCAGCCACCATATCCGCCAATTTAGAAGGATTTGTTTATATTTCCATGAACTCCATATCCCAGGGACAGATGTCTTTCGTCAGTCAAAACCTTGGGGCGAAGAAATACAGTAGATTAAACGGTATTTTGAAAAGCAGTTTAACGCTGCAATTCAGCATTGCCCTTCTGACCGGCATGATTGTTTTCTTCTTTGGAAGAAACCTGGCAGGGATTTTTACGAAGGATGGGGAGGTTTTGCAATACGCCAAGGAAAGATTGGAGATTATCGTCTATCCGTATATGATTTTTGGTATGATGGATACTTTGGTGGGAGCGCTACGCGGTTTTGGCTGCAGTATTCAACCGATGTTTATCAGCTTGGTGGGAATTTGTTTGAGTCGTGTGTTTTATGTCATGGTACTCTTCCCTATGGAATTTTTTCATGGCTTACGGCCCTTATACATCAGTTATCCTGTAAGTTGGATGATTACTGCCTTTTCCCTGTGGATTATGTATTTCTATATCAGAAAACAGTATCCCAAGGTCGACTATCGTTAGGAGAAAGAAGATGGAAAGAAACTTTACTTTGTTAACAGATTTTTATGAGCTTACTATGATGCAAGGTTATCTGAAAAGCGGCAAGCATCAGGAGAAGGTGATTTTCGATATGTTTTATCGAAAGAATCCCTGTGGAAACGGCTTTGCCATTTGCTGCGGTTTGGAGCAGGTGGTTGAATATATCCGCAATCTGCATTTTAGTGAAGAAGATATTGATTATCTTCGGAGTTTAGGAACCTTTGATGAAGATTTTATTGAATATCTTCGAGGTTTTCACTTTACCGGAGATATATATGCCATTCCGGAGGGAACCGTGGTCTTTCCTAAGGAACCTTTAATCAAGGTGATCGCCCCGGTGATTGAAGCTCAGCTGGTGGAAACCGCCATTTTAAATCTGGTCAATCACCAGTCTCTCATTGCCACAAAGGCTTACAGGGTGGTGTATGCAGCTCAGGGAGACGGGGTAATGGAGTTCGGTTTACGAAGGGCTCAGGGACCGGATGCGGGAATATACGGTGCCAGAGCCGCGGTCATTGCAGGATGCATCGGTACTTCCAACGTTTATGCGGGACAGAAATTCCGTATGCCTGTGTTGGGAACCCATGCTCACTCCTGGATCATGTCCTTCCCGACAGAATTAGAGGCATTTAAGGCTTACGCCAGACTCTATCCCAATAATTGTATTTTATTGGTAGATACCTATGATACCTTAAAGAGCGGTGTAAAGAATGCCATTCTTTGCTATGATGCCATGAAGGAAGAAGGGATTACCCTGAAGCGCTTCGGTATTCGTTTAGATTCAGGAGACTTGGCTTACCTTTCCAAGAAGGCCAGGAAAATGTTGGATGAGGCGGGCTATCCTGATGCAATTATTTCCGCTTCCAATGATTTGGACGAGAATCTGATTGCTTCCTTAAAGGCGCAGGGAGCTTGTATTACCAGCTGGGGTGTGGGAACCAATCTGATTACCTCGGAAAGTCAGCCCAGCTTTGGTGGAGTATATAAGCTTGCGGCTACATATTCGGATGAGGGACAATGGGTTCCTAAGATAAAACTGTCGGAGAACTCCGAAAAGATCACCAATCCCGGAAATAAGCAGATTTATCGTATTATTGAAAAAGACAGCGGAAAGGTATTTGCGGATTATATTGCCCTGGAGGAGGAGAGATTTTCCGAAGCAGAGGATTTGGTACTGTTTGATCCCATTGATACATGGAAGAAAAGTACCTTAAAGGGCGGAAGCTATGAGATGAGACCGCTTCTTGTACCTATTTTCTTAGGTGGCAAGTTGGTGTATAATTGCCCTTCTGTAGAGGAAATCAAAGCCCACTGCAAGAAGGAACAGGAAAGCCTTTGGGAGGAGTGCAGACGTTTAACCAATCCCCATGCCGTACACGTGGATTTATCCGATAAATTGTATGAGATGAAGAAGCAATTGCTGACGCAGTATAGCAGAGGAGAATAGGGATAATTTCTTGCTTTATTTTTCCCCAATCATTATAATAAGGCGACTAAAGGAATAAGAAGGAGAACTACATGTTTAAAAAAGTAGATAGCAATATGCAATTCGTGGAAAGGGAGAGAGAAGTAGAAGAGTTCTGGAAAAAAGAACAAATCTTCGAAAAGTCCATCCTGGAGCAGAAGGAGAATGCCTCCTATGTTTTCTATGACGGTCCTCCTACGGCCAACGGAAAACCGCATATTGGTCATGTGGAAACCAGAGCCTTTAAGGATATGATTCCAAGATTTCATGCCATGAAGGGGAAGATGGTGCCCAGAAAGGCAGGATGGGACACCCACGGCCTTCCTGTAGAGCTGGAAATTGAGAAAGAAATCGGAATCAACGGAAAAGAGCAGATTGAATCCTACGGGGTAGCCCCTTTTATTGATTTATGTAAGAAGAATGTCTGGAAGTACAAGGGAATGTGGGAGGACTTCTCCTACAAGGTTGGCTTCTGGGCGGATATGGATAATCCTTATGTGACCTACCATGATGATTTTATTGAGTCCGAGTGGTGGGCCTTAAAGGAAATTTGGAAGAAGAAGCTCTTATATAAGGGCTTTAAGGTTGTGCCCTACTGTCCCCGTTGCGGAACTCCCCTTTCTTCCCATGAGGTAGCGCAAGGCTACAAGGAAGTGAAGGAGCGTTCTGCGGTTGTTCGCTTTAAAATCAAGGGAGAAGAGGGGTATTTCCTGGCTTGGACTACAACTCCCTGGACCCTACCCTCCAATGTGGCACTATGTGTACACCCTGATTTGGAATATGCCAAGGTAAAGGCTGCAGACGGTAATCTTTATATCCTGGCTGTGGCAAGACTGGATGCGGTATTGTCCGGTTTGGCGAAGGAGGGAGAAGAAGCTTATTCCATCATGGAAACCTGTAAGGGTAAGGACTTAGTAGGACTTTCCTATGAGCCTCTTTATGACGGTGCTGAAAAGGAAGCGGAGAGACAGCATAAGAAGGCCCATATCGTAGTTTCCGACTATTATGTCAGTGCAGATGACGGTACCGGTATCGTCCATATTGCCCCTGCCTTCGGTGAAGATGACGGAAGAATCGGTAGAGAAAACGATTTAGCCCTTGTAAAGTTTGTGGATAGTGAAGGAAAGCTTACAGCGGAGACCCCTTTCTTCGGTATGCGTTGTAAACCCACAGAGAAAGAAGTGGCGGAAGGCGCCATCAGTGCGGATCCGGAAGTATTGAAGGATCTGGAGAAGAGGGGGCTTCTTTTTGACGCACCGAAATTTGAACACAGCTATCCCCATTGCTGGCGTTGCGGAACTCCTCTGATTTACTATGCAAGAGAAAGCTGGTTTATCAAGATGACCGCTGTTCGGGATGAGCTGGTTGCAAATAACAACACCGTAAACTGGATTCCC
The DNA here is from genome assembly GCA_963542215.1 of uncultured Oribacterium sp. Taxonomy (GTDB): domain Bacteria; phylum Bacillota; class Clostridia; order Lachnospirales; family Lachnospiraceae; genus Oribacterium. The sequence continues at coordinate 9,801 of CAUTXF010000021.1, forward strand.
GAGTCTATCGGTAAGGGACGTTTCGGCGACTGGATTGAAAATGTACAGGACTGGAGCCTTTCCCGTGACCGTTACTGGGGAACTCCCTTAAATATTTGGGAATGTAAAGACTGTGGAGAACAGGAAGCCATCGGTTCCATTAAAGAATTATCGGAAAGAGCCGATAATTATCAGGAGGTCTTGGCAAAATTAAAGGCTGAGGGAGATAAGGGCTATTCCTCCGACTATGTAGGCTATGAGCATATTGAGCTTCATAAGCCCTATGTGGACTACTTAAAGTGTAAGTGTCCAAAGTGTGGCGGAGAAATGACCAGAGTTCCGGAGGTTATTGACTGTTGGTTTGACAGCGGTGCTATGCCCTACGCCCAGCATCATTATCCCTTCGAGAATAAGGAGCTTTTCGAGGCTCAGTTCCCTGCACAGTTTATCTGTGAAGCGGTAGACCAGACCAGAGGATGGTTCTATTCTTTATTGGCGGAGTCCACCATTTTGTTCCATAAGGCTCCCTTTGAAAATGTCTTGGTGCTCGGCCATGTACAGGATGAAAACGGACAGAAGATGTCCAAGTCCAAGGGGAATTCCGTAGATCCCATGGAGGCCTTGGAAAAGCACGGAGCGGATGCAATCCGTTGGTTCTTCTATACCAACTCTGCACCATGGTTACCCAACCGTTTCCATGATCAGGCGGTAGTGGAGGGACAGAGAAAGTTCCTGTCCACTTTGTGGAATACCTATGCTTTCTTTGTGCTTTATGCCAACATTGATAACTTTGATCCTACAAAATACACCTTGGACAAGAAGAGTCTTACACCCATGGACAGGTGGGTATTCAGTAAGCTGAATTCTTTGATTCTTACCGTGGATACCAATCTTTCCCAGTTTAAGATTCCCGAGGCGGCAGCTGCATTGCAGGAGTTTTGTGAAGACCTTTCCAACTGGTATGTACGTCGTTCCAGAGAGCGTTTCTGGGCCAAGGGGATGGAGCAGGATAAGATTAATGCCTACCTTTGCTTATATGAAGCTTTGGTGACTTTCGTTAAGTTGGCTGCTCCGCTTGTGCCTTTCATTACCGAGTCTATCTATCAGAACCTGGTATGCTCTGTAGATAAGAATGCTAAACCTTCCGTTCATCTTTGTGCCTATCCGGTAGCGGATGAAGAGTGGATTGAGCCCAAGCTGGAAGAAAGCATGGAAGAAGTTCTTGCTTTGGTTCGCTTGGGAAGAGCGGCAAGAGAGAAGGCTCAAGTGAAGAACAGACAGCCTCTTTCCGCCATGTATGTTTCCGGAGGACAGGCCCTTTCCAAGGATTGGGAGAATATCATTACCGATGAGTTAAATGTAAAGTCCCTGCAGTTTAAGGAGGATTTGTCCGACTTTACGGCGTACATCTTTAAGCCTCAGTTGAAGACTGTGGGACCGAAGTATGGAAAGCATTTGAATGAGATTCGCCAGTTCTTACAAGACTTGGACAGCAAGGCGGGTATGGCGGCATTGGCAGAGGGAGCTATTCGTTTTACCACAAAGGAAGGCACGGAAGTTGCCTTAGCCAAGGAGGATTTGTTAATTGAGTCCACAAAGAAGGACGGCTTTATTACGGAGGAAGATGCTAAGTACACCGTAGTGCTGGATACCAACCTGACGGAGGAACTGAAGGAAGAAGGCTATATCCGTGAAATCATTTCCAAGGTGCAGACCATGCGTAAGGAAGCAGGCTTTGAGGTTATGGATCAAATTACCCTCTATGCCAAGGATAATGACTTCCTTCTGGGCTTAATGAATAAGTACAAAGAGGAGTTATGCAAGACCGTTCTTGCTACAGGGCTTCTTTGCAACTGCTGTGAAGGCTATGAGAAGGAATGGGATATTAACGGCGAGAAGCTTTGCTTAGCTGTAAAGAAAAACTAAGGGCGAAAAGCTTTGCTTAGCTGTAAAGAAAAACTAAGGGCGAAAAGCTGAGCTTAGTGACAAAGGAAAGCTGAGCTTTGAAATTTTTGCTTAGATGCAAAGAAAAAATTAATGGGGAAACCATTTTCCCGCTTCGGCGGGAAAAATCACTATATATTACTAAAAGGAATTAGTAAGGGATGTATAAGGAGGAAGGATGCAAAAGTTTGACAAAGCACTGTTTAAAAAAGAAGTGGAAAACAATGCCAGAAAGCTTTTCAGACGAGAATTAACAGAGCTAAACGAGAAGGAAGCTTTTCATGCTGTAGCGGCAGCGGTACAGAATCAGATTATTGATGACTGGATTCGTACTACCAAGGCGGCTGAGGAAGAGGATTGTAAGAGAGTCTATTATCTTTCCATGGAGTTTTTAATGGGAAGAGCTTTGGGCAACAATATTTTAAACCTGACATCTCAGGAGGAAATTCGAGATGTGATTAACGAGCTTGGTTTAAACCTTTCCGCACTGGAAGAGGCGGAGCCGGACTGGGCTTTAGGAAACGGCGGTCTTGGTCGTTTGGCGGCCTGCTTCCTGGATAGCTTGGCAACCCTGGGCTACTGGGCTTGCGGATGCGGTATTCGTTATAAGTACGGCTTCTTCAAGCAGCAGATCGTAGACGGATACCAGAAGGAAGTGGCGGATGACTGGTTAAAGGACGGAAACCCCTTTGAGATTCGTCGTGCGGAGCTTGCCAAGGAAGTTCGTTTCGGCGGTTGGGTAGAGACTGTACAGGAGGAAGACGGAAGACTGCACTTTGTACATAAGGGCTATCAGGCGGTAGAGGCAATTCCCTATGATACTCCGGTGGTGGGCTACAACAACCATGTGGTAGACACTTTAAGAGTATGGGATGCCAAGGCAACCGACACCTTCCGTTTGGATGAGTTTGATAAGGGAAATTACCAGAAGGCGGTGGAGTCAGCCAACATGGCCAGAAATATCGTAGAGGTATTGTATCCCAACGATAACCACTATGCCGGTAAGGAGCTTCGTCTTCGCCAGCAGTATTTCTTCATTTCCGCATCTGTACAGACTGCGGTGGCAGACTATGCCAAGAGACATAACGGGGATGTTCGGAAGCTTTATGAGAAGGTGGCTTTCCAGTTAAATGATACTCACCCCACAGTTGCCGTGGCAGAACTTATGCGGGTATTAATGGATGATTATCATCTGACTTGGGATGAGTCCTGGGAGATTACTTTAAAGACCTGTGCTTATACCAACCATACCATTATGGCTGAGGCTTTGGAAAAGTGGCCCATTGAGCTTTTCTCCAAGCTCCTTCCCAGAATTTATCAGATTGTGGAAGAGATTAACCGCAGATTCTGTGAAACCGTTCGGGCTAAGTATCCTGAGCAGGCGGAAGAGAAGATTGCCAAGATGGCCATTATCTATGACGGACAGGTGAAGATGGCACACCTTGCCATTATCGGCGGCCATGCGGTAAACGGTGTAGCGGCTCTTCATACGGAAATTTTAAAGAAGCAGGAATTAAGAGACTTCTACGAGATGTATCCGGAGAAATTCTCCAACAAGACCAACGGTATCACCCAGAGAAGATGGGTTTACCATGCCAATCCGGAGTTGGCAAAGTGGATTACCGCCCATATCGGAGATCAGTGGCTTACCGACCTGTCCAAGCTGGAGAAGCTGGCAGTTTATGCGGATGATAAGCAGGCCCAGGCTGAGTTTATGGCTATTAAGAGACATAACAAGGAGCGTCTTGCCAAGTATGTTCTGAAGCATAACGGCATTAAGTTAAATGTGGATTCCATCTTTGACGTGATGGTAAAGCGTTTGCACGAGTATAAGAGACAGCTGATGAATATCCTTCACGTGATGTATCTTTATAACCAGATTAAAGATCATCCGGAGATGGAATTCTATCCCCACACCTTTATCTTCGGAGCCAAGGCGGCAGCAGGTTATAAGACTGCAAAGCTGACCATTAAGCTCATCAATAACGTGGCAGAGGTCATCAACAATGATCCTTCCATCCAGGATAAGATTAAGGTAGTCTTTATTGAGGATTATAAAGTATCCAGTGCAGAGGTGATTATCCCTGCAGCGGACTTCTCCGAGCAGATTTCCACTGCTTCCAAGGAAGCTTCCGGTACCTCCAACATGAAGCTTATGGTAAACGGTGCTTTAACCATGGGAACTATGGATGGAGCGAACGTGGAAATCGTACAGGAAGTTGGAGCAGAAAATGCTTTTATCTTCGGTATGAGCAGTGACGAGGTTATTGCTTTAGAGCATAACAACGAGTACCGTCCTATGGACATTTTCAACAACGACCAGGAAATTCGCAGAGTCCTGATGCAGCTGGTAAATGGCTTCTACAGTCCTGAGGATCCTGAATTGTTCAGACCTTTGTATGATTCCTTGTTAAATACCAATGAATCCGACAGAGCGGATCGTTACTTTATCTTAAAGGACCTTCGTGCTTATATGAAGGCACAGGAAGAAGCAGTGAAGAAGTTCCAGGATGAAGAGTGGTGGGCAAGAGCTGCTATCTTAAATACAGCCCATGCCGGAAAGTTCTCCTCTGACAGAACCATTGAGGAGTACGCTAAGGATATCTGGGGATTGGATAAGATTGTTTTTAAAGACTAAAAGGATTAGCGCGGAGAAAGTCATGCAATAGGCTTAGAAGCCTTGTGCTTCAAAGAAGGAAGGTACTGACTTTGACGAGTTAGAACAGGAGAGAGGAATGGAAGTCGAATTACAACGAACTCTGTCTTTAGAAGAGGAGAGGGACTGTAAGACACTCCTCTCTCTTTGTAATTTAGAGGAAGAACATCCCTACGATACAGATTTGGATTATGATTTCTTTTATCTCATTCGCAATGAGGGAGAGAAGGAAACGGGAATTTCCGAGGGAATATTGGCACTGCTTATGGGCTATAAGCTTGGAGAACAGCAGGGAGGAAAGGATGTGCTCCTTTGTCTTGCCTTTGTCCATCCCAAGATGAGGGGGCAGGGCTTATTTACCCAGTGTAAAGAAAGTCTGATGGATGATTTTCGAAACTGTGTGTTTCGATTTATGAAGAAGGGAGAAAGGGAAGAGGAATTTTCCCTTTCCTTTCCTTATTTGTATACAGAATATTTTTTGGAAAAGAAGCTGGAAGAAGGGATTGCTTTTCCGGGAGAAAAGAGAATTTATCCTTACGGAGAGGTTTATTTTTCTCCCTATAATGAAAAAACACTTTACCTTTACGGACTTATGGTGGAAAATAGGTATAGAGGTCAGGGAAAGGGAGAGGCGATTCTTCGGGATTGCTTTGAAGAAGGAGAGAAGGGACCCTATACCGGGGTGATTCTTCAGGTAGATTCCCGAAACAGCCCGGCCATGAAGCTTTATCAGAAAATGGGATTTTTGGTGAAAGAAGCCAGCTCCTATTATCAGCTGAAAAAAAGAAAGAAAGAGGACTAGGACTTGGAAAGAATCTATAAAATCATGAGAAATGTAGGAGGATCCTCCATTGCCTTAGGCGTTGTATTGATTACTTTGGGAATTGTTACCGGGGTGCTATCCATTGTACATGGAGCCATCTTGCTAAAAAGAAAAGAGGATTTGACGTTCTAAATTTCGAAGATATAGGGGACTAAGCATTCAGGCTGATCTCCCGTTTTCGAAAATAATTACGTTAAGTATGGTTTATGCATAGAAAAGAAATGACGAAAAATCGTTGGTTTGGGGTATTCTTTTTTTGCCTTTACCTGATTTTTCTCTTTTATGTTTTGTTTTTTTCCGAGTTAAAGGGCAGAGGCTTTATGAATCGGGCGGAATTTTCCTATAATATGGAGCCTTTTAAGGAGATTTTCCGCTTTCTTTTTTATTGGAAACAAATCGGTCTTGCCCATGCTTTGGAAAACTTACTGGGAAATATCATCGGCTTTTGCCCTTTGGGCTTCCTGCTCCCCAGCTTTTCCAAGCGTTGTAGAATGTATTGGTATAATACGGTGATGTCAGGCTATCTTTTATCCTTCGGGGTGGAAGCGATTCAGCTTATCTTCCGTGCCGGAAGCTGTGATGTGGACGATATTATCCTGAATACCTTGGGAACCGCCCTTGGTTATGTTCTGTTTCGACTTATACAAAGGGAAAGGAGGAGAAGAAAATGGAAGGAGAGAAGCGTTTTAGCTACATCCGAAAAAAATGGGCAAAGGGAAGCCTGGGAGCCATAATCAGTTCCTTTGTTTCTCTCTGCCTTTTCTTTTTCTGTATCGGGATTTCCTTTTATGAAAAAGGAAACGGGCCTTTAGTGATAGGAGCATTGGCATTATTTTCCGTGAATTTTCTTTTGATTTCCCTTCGTTTTGCCTTACCTGTGGAAAAGGGAAAATTCATTGAAAGACGTCCGGTCTATGTGGCCTTGGGAGTGGATATCGTTCTTTTGTTCTTATGGCTGGCTCTTTTACTCTTAGGCTTAAGAATGTGACTTTGCTGTCCGGCCTGCAGTATAGTGACTTTGCTGTCCGGCCTAAAGTATAGTGACTTTGCTGTTCGGCCCGATATATCGTATGTTTTAAATATAGACAAAGAAAAAAATTAGGAAATTCCTTTCTTTTTTGTAAGAGGAAGCAGACTGATTTTTGTTATAATGGAGGAGTCATGGGAGAAAGAAGAAATAGCGCTTTAGAACGGATTCGGGAGATTCCCTTGGAAATGAGGGAAGATTCCCCGTATAAAGAAGTATTTCGTCCCTTGGCTTTCTTTTTTTTGGATTATTTTAAAGAGCGGGAGAATCAAGGAGCACAGTCTTTAGAAGTAGCTACTGTGGAAGGAAATACGGATGCATCTGTTGGGATTAGTTCTTTACTAAAACGCTATCAGAGGGAACTGCAGAATTTTCTTTCCCCCGGAATTGCTAAGGAAAGGAGTCCTTTCGGCGATTTCTTTTCCATTTTGATCTTCCTTTCCTTCGGGATTGTTTTGGAGAAGGAGGAAGAGGCACAATCCAGAATTTTGGAGCTTTATTTACAACTTTATCTTTACAGCCAATCCGATGAAACATTGGAGAGAAGCAGGTTCCAAGATATTTTCTATTCTCATTTTTATGATTACTGCAGGGATTTCCTGACAGAGCGTTATGAAGAGGAGGAGAAGGATCCCTTTTTATATCGCAACAATATCCTTTTCTTCGGATGGATGCCCTATTATGGAAGCAGTCCTTTCTTTTCAAAGGACTACGTTGAAAGCCATCAAAGGGATGCTGCCATATTTTTAGGAGATCGCTTCCTGTCCCACCTTTATCAGGCTTATGAACAAGAGGAGAAGCTCTGGCATAAGCGGAGGGGGAAAAGCAGAGTCCAAATTTTAGAAGAACAGTTTAAAAAAAGAATGGATTTTCAGCCGGAAAACTATTGTATAGAGAATGCTCAAGGCCTTTCCTTCCATGCCCATCAGGAAAAACTTTGGAAGAGCTTTTTAGAGAAAACTAAGGATGCAAGGATAGACTTTGAGATAATGAGGGAAAGGACTTAAAGTATTTTGCTTAGTATGAAGGAAAAAAAAGGAAAGAGCAGGGGGAGGATTTTTTTACTCCTTTCTTTTTGCTTTTTTATTCTTTTTCATAGTGTGGTAGCAATGGCTGCCAACTGGCCGACAGTAGACTTAACTGCGGAGTCCGCCATTGTGGTGGATGCGGAAACCGGAGCGGTTTTATATGAAAAAAACGGAGATGTGAGAGAATATCCTGCCAGTATTACCAAGGTGATGACGGCACTTGTAGTTTTGGAGCACGCATCCCTAGAGGATAAGGTGACATTTTCCCATGATGCGGTATACAATGTGGATCGGGGCTCTTCCAACGCCCAGATTGAAGAGGGGGATGTTCTGACGGTAAATGACTGTTTGCATGCTCTGTTGCTCAAGTCCGCAAATGAGGCGGCGAATGCTTTGGCAGAGCATGTAGCAGGCTCTCGGGAAGCCTTTGCGGAGATGATGAATGAGAAGGCGAAGGAGCTTGGTTGCACAGGAACTCATTTTCAGAATCCTTCCGGCTTGCAGGATGAGAACCACTATACCACTGCAAGGGATATGGCGTTAATCGGTATGGCTGCCTTTCAGAATAAGGAGTTTTTGGAAATTGAAAAAAATCTGAGTCATACTTTAGGGAATTTAAAGCGCCTTCCGGAGGGAAACACGATTTACATGGAGCATAAAATGATGCTCTCCAACACAAAGTTCTATGATAAACGGGTAGTAGCGGGGAAAACCGGTTATACCCAGATTGCGGGAAATACCTTAATTAGCCTAGCGGAGGATCAGGGAAGAAAGGTGGTTACGGTAGTTTTGAAGGACAAAAATCCTTCTCACTACACGGATACAAAGGCCTTACTGGATTTAGCTTTTTCGGAAACGGAAAATCAAACTTTAGGGGAACATCCCGGTGCTTTAGAGGCCTTACGAAAGGAATTGGTATCCGCCGGAAAAATCACGGAGGAGAATAAGATTCATTTTCTGGATACCGTAAAAATTTCTCTCCCTAAGGGAGCAAGTCAAGATGGTTTACAGTATGCCTTCACGGATATTGAAGGAGATGCTCCGGCTTCCGCTCTGGGAAAAGTGCAGATCTTACTGGATGGAAAAGTTGTAGGGAGCGGATATATTGGGAAAGATCAAAATATTCAGGTCATTTTAAATAATAAGGAAACTAAGAAGAAGGTAGCGGTTGCAGCAGTTACCGTCAGCGGATTTACGATTTTAGCCGGCTTCGGATTTTTCCTCTTTGGAGGAGGTGCCTTGTATGGCGCAAAAAACCTTCATGATGAACGGAAAAGAAAGAAGAAGTGGAAGGAAAGACGAAAGAAAAATCTGGAAGAGTTGCAGATTTCAGAGGAAGAATTTAAGATTCTGGTAGAAAAAAGAAAGTCAGAGAAAAAGAAGAAGTAGTGCAAAAAGAGCAAAGGAGACTTTGACGTATGGATGAGAAGAATCAGCAGGGCGGTACTGAAGCAAAAGAAATGGATGAGAAGAATCAGCAAAGCAGCACTGAAGCAAAGGAAATAGTTAAGAAGAATCAGCAGGGCAAGACGGAAGTGAAAGAAACGGATGAGAGGAATCAGCAAGGCAAGCCTAAAGCTATAGAATCGATGGAGCAGGATAAACAGGAGAGCTATAAAGCTACGGCTCAACACAGGGCGCTTGAGCATTACGGGGATGCTGAGGATAGGGAAGAGGAAGAAGCTCTGGAAAGAGAACGGCAGAGACTTCGAGAGGAAAGAAAAGCGAGAAGAAAGCAAAAGGAAGCTGCCAAAAAAGCTGCCCAAAGAAGACGACTGTTTCTGCTTCTTTTTTTCCTTTGTGTCGTCTTTGTAGCGCTTTTCCTTTTTTTGAGAAAAGGAAGCCCGGCGCAAAGAGGGCAGGAGAAAACCAGCAACTCTGTGGCGGAAAGAGCTCCGATAGAAGTGTATTATGTAGAAGACAAGGGAAGTACTAAAGGGGAGGAGCTGGAGGCTTATCTGAAAAATGCCGGAGAGTACAACGCTTCTGTAAATCTGCACAGCTTGATTTATGAAGAAGGAAAAGAAGAAGAATTAAAGCAAGCATTAAAAGAGGCTAAGGCAGAGCTGTTGCTGGGAGAAGGCAGTGAAAAGCTGGAGGCATTTTTGGAAAAATTCTCTGTGGAGGAAAAAATACCCTACCTGAGTCAGAGCAGCAAGAAGCTGGAGCCGGGAAATAATCATTTTGTTCTGGAAAAAAGTCTGGAGGATCAGGCGGTAGACCTGGGATTTTTCGCTTATAATGAGGCCTTCCGGAAAATGGGAATTCTCCTACAGGAAGGAGATGAGAAGGGTAAGACCTTAGCGGAACAGCTTTCGGAAAGCTTTCCTGAATACGGAGGAGCGGTAGAAATTCGCAGCTATAAGGGAGAAGAGGATTTTCAGGCGAAATTGTCGGAGCTGGAGGAAAGCGGAATGGATCTTTTGTTCCTTCCAAGGAATGGAGAGAAAGAAAAAGCGCTTTTATCCGAGGAAAAATCCTATAATATACTTTTGGGAAAAGATTGGGATCAGGAGAATTTCCCCGGGGATTTGGAACTTCCCTATCCGGTATATCTCTATGGAAGAGAAAACAAGGCATTACCACTGGTGGAAAAAGATGAAGAAAACAGTGCGCTGAATGGTGAAAAGGAAGAAGAGGCAAACAGTGCACAGGAAATCAGTATGGAGACCGGAGCTGCTCAGGATTCCGCTGCAACAGAGACCGGGGTTGCCGGAGAATCCGCTTCCCCGGAGAAAAGTTCCGATTCGTCAGAAGAGGCACAGTCAGGAAGTAGATATGATGCGGATTTGCTGGGCATTCTCACAAAGTTAAGAGCGGAAGCGAAGAAGAGTCTCCTGCAAACACTGGAAGGTATGACGTATCAAGGGGAATGTGGAGAGTACCACTTCCTTCCCGGACAATACTGTTTAAAAGGGCAGGGACAATTTTATGAATTTCAGGGACAGGAAAAAAGAGATCTGAATCCATAAAATGAGATAAATTCAATAAAAGTCTGCTTTTTTTCGAAGAAGGGAGCAATCATGAAATTTACCAAAATGGAAGGCTTAGGCAATGACTATGTTTATGTCAATGCTTTCACGGAAAAGGTGGAGAATCCGGGGGAACTGGCAAGGCGTATTGCAGACAGACATTTCGGTGTAGGAGGAGACGGGCTGATTCTGATTGAGCCTAGCGACAAGGCGGATGCCTATATGCACATGTTTAATGCAGACGGTTCAGAGGGCTCCATGTGCGGAAACGGGATTCGCTGTGTGGCAAAGTATATTTACGACCACGGTATTGTGGAGAAGGAAAGAAGACAGCTTCGCATAGAGACGAAATCCGGTATTAAGGACATTGAAATCTTTGTAAAAGACGGAAAAATGGAAAAGGCTACCGTGGATATGGGTGAGGTCAAGTTGGACGGAGAACTGCCGGAGGACATCGAAGTACGGGGGATGGCTCTACGCTTTGTAGGCATTGATGTGGGGAATCCCCATGCGGTTTATTTCCTGGAGGACAATCCTGAGCTGTCCGTTTCTTCCGTTTCTGCATTGGACTTGGAACGAATCGGAAAAGATTTCGAAGAGCATCCCCGTTTTCCGGATAAGGTAAATGCAGAGTTTATTCAAGTGCTTTCCCCTTCGGAAATTCGCTTTAGAGTATACGAAAGAGGTTCCGGAGAGACCCTGGCCTGCGGAACAGGCGCTACTGCAGCTGTAGTGGCGGGAATTCTGATGGGAAGATTAGAAGATAAGGCTACGGTGCATCTCCTGGGAGGAGATTTGGAAATATCCTATGATAAAAAAACCGGTCACGCCTTTATGACGGGACCGGCCAGAGAAGTCTTTAACGGGGAATGGATATAGAAGTTCATGTGCTTTATGGCGTATAGGCTTAAATGAGGGCACGCTCCCGCTAACCTCGCCTTGACTGAGCAGTGGTTTATGTTAACCACTGCTCACTTTGCTTTGCAAAGCAACTTCTATGAGAAGTTGGTCTACGTACAGAGTGTACTTTTTTGATGAGAATTGTAAATGCCAACAGACTTCAAATACATGCACTTGCTTATAACATATTTAATTGGTTTAGACGACTGGTATTATCTGCAAATATGAGAAAACAACGCATTGATACTGTCCTGCTAAAACTGCTAAAGATTGCTGCAAAAATAATTCGTTCAGCAAGATATATGACATTCAAGCTTCGTAGCAGTTGCCCAAATAAGGATGAGTTCTATAAGACCCTATTCAATATTAGTAAGCTATGTATACAGCTTGAATAACAACTAATAATGAACCTTGACAGAAAAAGAGTTTATAAAGGCAGGATATGAGGTTTCGCTCATCTATAGCTTATATTTACAGATGCTTTACACTCTGTCTGCGTAAAAGTTGATAGGGCATTTTAAAGGAACTTCCCTTAAAAGATTCCGAGGAAAAATATTCAAGTAAGAGCTGTGCGGCTTTTACTCCGGTGTCAAAAGTGGCGTGTCGGATAGTAGTGAGAGAAGGTCTTATAGCTGTAGCCAAAATACTGTCATCAACTCCTGTTACAGAGATATGCTCAGGTACTTGTATATTATTATCATACATAAAATCAATAGCACCGACTGCAAGATTATCACAGGCACATAGTACAGCTGTCGGAAGGATAGAGGATTTTTCATATATCTGATTCATACCGGCATATCCGTCAGCAATGGTAAAAGATTCTTGAAAGCTGATAAGATCTTGTGATGTATTTAATGAACATTCCCTAAGTCCCTTCATATAGCCGTCATATCTTTTCTTTCCGGCGGATAAATCATGCAGCGGTCCTCCGATAAAAGCGATATTTTTATGCCCCATATTGTAAAGAAAATGCACCATATCACAGATAGCCTGCTGATTATCCATATTTACAGAGCTTATTGGAATCTTTAAGCCAAAATCCGGGATATCCTGACAGACATAGATTACAGGCTTATTATTTCTATGTATCCAAAGCATATGTTCCTCAGGTATGTGGACATTTGCCATGATAATACCTTCTACTTGTTTGTTTTTTAAAACATCCAGAAAATGAATTTCTTTTTCAAGTTCTCCATTTGTTTCACATATAACCGTATTATATCCAAGAGGAGTTACAACACTGTTTACACCCTGCAAAATCCTGCCAAAAACATTATTTGATATATCAGGAAAGAGCACACCGATAAGTTTGTTTGATTTTTTATTATACTTTTTTGCGGAGATATTAGGAGTATATCCCAGTTCCCTTATTGCCTCCATAACCTTGTTTTTTGTAGCAAGTGATACGGAATTGCTTTGGTTTATAACTCTGGAGATGGTGGATATGGATACGCCTGCCGCTTTTGCCACTTCATTTATAGTAACCATATAAGCGCCTTTTATGAAAATAATAATGAAAATAAAAAATAATGCTTTGAAAATCTATGAAAACAATATCATATTTGCATGAAAAATGCAAGAAAATACATACTTGTATAATCATTTATAAAAACTTTGGAGCATTTGCGAATAGGATTTTTTATTAAATAGTATAGTATAAAAACATAATTCGATAGCGGATAGGAGATGAGCTTATATGAAAAATATTTTCTATAAACCCGGGGATGGCTGGGTAGGGGATACCATTCCTTTTGCGCATGACGGTAAGTTTTATATTTTCTACCTTCATGATGAGAGAAAGGGAAATACAGAGGATGAGTATGGATATCGTACAAGCTGGAATCTTTTAATCACAGAGGACGGAGTAAATATAAAGGACTGTAAAGTAGTGCTTCCGGTAGGAGGGTACGATGATGCTGATTATGCTTGCTATACAGGTTCGGTGATAGAGGGAAATGACTCTAAATTCCATATGTTTTATACAGCACAGAATAATTATAATCCTAAATATCACAGAAACGGAAGACCTCTACAATATGTTGCGCATGCAATAAGTGAGGACCTTATACATTGGGAAAAACTGTCGGAACTGACATTCGGAGCGGATGAGTTAATATATGAACCATTTGACTGGCGTGATCCATTTGTTTTTTACAATGAAGAAGAAGAATGCTTTGATATGCTTCTTGCCGCAAGATTACAAGGGGCAAGCGAGAAAAACGGAGGCTGTGTAGGACTTTGCAGATCATATGATTTGATTCATTGGAAGGCAATGCAGCCGTTTTACAATCCTCAATCATATATGACACATGAATGTCCGGATTTATTTAAAATGGGGGATAAATGGTATCTTATCTATTCCACCTTCTCTGAAAAATTTGTGACACATTACAGGATGGCGGATAAAATAAGCGGACCTTGGACAGCTCCTATAGAAGATACCTTTGATGCCAGAGCATTTTATGCGGCTAAAACAGCACAGGCAAAAGATGTAAGGATGGCATTTGCCTGGGTACCTACAAAGCGTGGTGACAGTGATTTCGGTCAATATGAATGGGGCGGAAATCTTATAGCACATGAAATAAAGCAGGACAAAGACGGCAAACTGAAGGTAAAACCTTCAAACGGTTTAATAAATATTTTTGAAAAAGAAATTACTGCAAATAATATTGAAGATGTTGAAATAAAAAATAATGAGGGAGAAAAGGTATATGTAATTGAAGGAATGAAAGAAACTTGTCTTATAGAGGCGACTATAGAGTTTTACGAAGGTAGCAGGGCATTTGGCATAGGCTTAAGGCAGGATAAGGACTTTGCAAACGGATATTATCTTAGATTTGAACCATTTTATAACAGAATAGTAGCTGATATGTGGCCAAGGCGTATAAGCGGAGTCAATCAATGGTATGTGGATGGGGATAAACCTTTTATGGTGGAACTTGAAAGACCTTTTGACTATAAAGCTTTGGAGGAAAATAAAGTAAATATAAAAGTTTTTGTGGAGGGCAGTATAATTTGTCTGTATGTAAATGATACCGTGGCATTGACAATGAGAGCTTATTCCACAGAAAGAAAATATTGGGGATTTTTTGTAAAAGACGGAAGTATCAGGGTTTGTAATATTCATATGTATGAAACAAAATAAAGGAGAGAGATTATGTATAAGAAAATAGTAACAGTATGCCTCATAGCAGGAATGGTATTGACAGGATGTGCAGGTAAATCAGGGAGTACAACAAATTCATCAGAGGCGAAAAGTAAGGATGGTAATGTAAGAGAGATACATTATTTTTCTTCAAGATCGGCATCGGATGATACCATGGTTACATTGCAGGAGATAACAGATAAGTATAATGAACAGGGTGGAAATATAAAGCTTGTTATCGACAGCAATGCCGACAGATCATCTTATGATCAAAAGCTTCGTACAATGATTGCAGGCGGTCAGATGCCGGATATGTTTGATTTGGATGCAACTCCTTATGCGAGTGAGCTTGGGGAGCAGAATATGCTTACAGATATGGATGCTTTTCTTGAGGAGATAGGTGAAAAAGACAGCTATATTCCACTGGCATTAAATTATGGAAGAACTGCCGAAGGAAAATTATATACTTTGCCTCTTGAATTTTCTACCGAGATGATTTGGTACAATGTTGATATGTTTAAGGATGCAGGTATTGAGGCACCAAAGACATTGGATGAACTTTTAGAGGCATGCAAGGTATTAAAGGAAAAAGGTTATACAGCATTTGGAATAGGTGGAGGAGACGGCTGGCCGCTACTTCGTCTGCTCGCAACATATCCCTTCAGACTGTCGGGAAATGAATATTTAAATCAGCTCTCATCAGGAGAGGCAAAGATGTCGGATGATGCGGGTATGAAGGCTGCAACATTTATGTCAGAGATAGGAAAATATTTTCAACCCGGATTTTCCACAACTGATGTAGCTACAGGATTAAATCTTTTCTTAAGCGGAAAGTGTGCAATGTATCCTACAGGTACATGGGAATTAAATTATTTCACAGATAAAAACAGACCTAAGGGCTTGAATGTAGACTATTTTTATATGCCTACAATAAAGGATGCAAAGACGGAGCCAAATGATTACTGGGCATTTGGCGGTATAGGTCTTTCGGTAAATCCTAAGGTTTTTGATGATGAGTATAAGGATTATCTGACATTTATAGTTAAAAACTACAGTCCTGCTTACTTTGCTCATGAGCATCTTGCACCGCAAAAGGTTGAAATGGGAGATAATAACAGCTTTGATCCTTTATTCTTAAAGGTAATGAAGGATACAAATAATATAGGTTCCACTGCCGCAAGACCTTGGGATGTGGTATTAAGTGAGGATGTAATAGCAACAATCAATGATAATCTTCCGGGGCTTTGCATGGGAGAGGAAACTCCTGATGAATTTGTAAAAGCTGTAGATGAATCTCTAAAAGCAAATAAATAAAAGTATATTTTAAGGGGCAAATATATTTTGCCCCAAATCGCATACATTGGAATATCGGTGATTTTATGAAGATTTTAAGAGATAAAAAAGCAATTGCCATATTTTTGCTACCTGCATTTATTGTTTATTCTATTATAGTTATGATACCTATACTGGTTTCGATTTACTATAGCGCTCTTGAATGGAATGGTATAGGCAAAAAAACTTTTGTAGGATTAAGTAATTATGTAAAGCTGCTTGGTGACGAAGTATTCAGGCAGGCATTTTGGAATAATATCATTTACATTATTATTGTAATGGTATTGCAGCTTGGCTTTGGTTTCATTATAGCTGTTTTGCTTACATATTTAAAAAAGGGAAGAGGGTTTATACAGACAGTATATTATATACCCTCCGTTATAACGGTTATTGCCATATCACAATTATTTACAGGATTTTATTCGTATGAGCCTCTTGGACTTTTTAATATATTCAGAAAATTATTGGGGATGGAACCTATTGCCTTTCTAAGCGAATATAAAACCGTTTTGCCTGCGGTTGCATCCGTAGAGGGATGGCAGTATATAGGTATTTATATGATTATTTTTTATTCCGCATTGGTTTCAGTATCTCCTGATATATTGGAGGCTGCAAGAATAGACGGGGCGAGTGAATTGCAGATTCTTGTAAAAATAAGAATACCTGCAATAGCAAATGTAATTATGCTCTCATGTATATTAAGCCTTGTAGGAGCTTTAAGAGGATTTGCTGCACCTATGAATATGACAAAGGGCGGACCGAATCACAGATCTGAAATACTTGCAACATATATGTATAAGAAGGCATTTACAAGCAGGGATTACGGATATGGCAGTGCAATTGCTGTGGTAATTGTAATACTGAGCATATTGGGAGTTTTATTAATCAGCAAATACATGGACAGTGAAAAAGAATAGGAGGATATATGAAAAGAAGTATTAGAAAAGTCATATATTGGTCCGTTATGATTTTATTTTTAATAATTCAGGGATATCCTATTATTTGGCTGATTATAGCGGGATTTAGACCTAATATTGAGCTTTTGACACAGCCTTTCGGTTTTCCAAAAAGCTTTACAATGGAAAACTTTATTAAAATATTTACCGAGAGCAATATTATTACCTATATGAAAAACAGTGCGATAATTTCTGTAATATCACTGGCATTTATAGTTTTAATAAGTTCAATGGCATCATTTGCCATTGCTAAAATGAACTTTATGGGAAGAAAAAATATATACAGATATTTTCTCATAGGTCTTACCATTCCTTATGCGGTTACATTGATTCCACTGTTTACAATGTTTGCAAGAGTGGGGCTTATAAACACAAGAATCAGCGTTATATTGCCACTTTTGGCATTTCAGCTTCCGGTATCAATAATGCTGTTTGTGAATTTTTATTCCTTTATTCCGGATGAGATTATAGAAGCGGCTGTTATAGACGGAGCAAATATTTACGGTATATATACAAAAATAATTATTCCACTGTCTTTAAATACTATAATGACAGTGCTTGCAATGAATTTTATTACAGTATGGAATGATTATACTTTCAGCCTTGTATTTATAAACAGTACGGAACTAAAAACAATATCAATAGGTCTTACAGATTTTATAGGACCGAGAGGTTTAAAAGACTGGGGCGCCACATATGCAGCCATATCAATGTCAGTATTCCCTACACTACTTATTTATTTTGGATTGAATAAAAAAATGACGGCAGGTATGACTTTGGGAGCGGTGAAATCATGAGTATAAAAGAATGTATTTTCAGACCTAAAAATCATTTTGCCCTAAAAAAAGGCTGGATAAACGATCCCAACGGTCTGGTATGGTTTCAGGGAAAATATCATTTATATTTTCAATGCAATCCATACAGTAATAATTGGGATAAAATGCATTGGGGGCATGCTACAAGCAATGATTTGATACATTGGGATGAATGTCCACCTGTTTTGATTCCTGATGAGGTATATGAAGATTATGATAAAGGAGGATGTTTTTCCGGTTCTGTAGTGGTTTCCGACAATAAAATATATGCTTTTTATACGGCTGTGGCATTGGTGGATGGTGTGGTTTTACAAAGGCAGTGCATGGCATATTCAAATGACGGCTATAATTTTACAAAGTATGAAAAAAATCCTGTTATTGAATCAATAGGTATTGATTTTCGTGATCCTAAGGTAATATTTTATGACGGATATTGGCAAATGGTTGTGGGAGGTTCGGACGGTGCGGCTTGTGATTTAAAAAGTCATGGAAGAATATATTTGTTTCATTCAAAAGACTTATTTAACTGGACATATAGCGGAATACTGTATGAGGCAAAAGACGGAGAGGGGACAATGTTTGAATGTCCGGATATTTTTGAAATAGACGGTAAATGGGTTATCACAGCTTCTCCTATGAATCGCACGGATTTTTTACCGACAATATATATGGTAGGAGATATAAATTTTAAAAACTGTATCTTTTATCATGATTGCACCAAAACACTGGATTTGGGGCCGCATTATTATGCATCACAGGTCTATAAAGATAAGTTTGACCGAGCAGTTTCAATGGCTTGGATAGGGGGATGGGAATGGATGCCCTGGATAAAGGATCACGGTCCTTCTGCGGAAAACGGATATCGTGGTATTATGTCGTACCCAAGGCTTATCGATATGGACGGTAATAATCTGAAAATGCAGCCATACAGGCAGGATTTAGAAGAGAAAAGCATTGAATACAGCCATAAAAGCAAAGTATCCGACAGAGTTATATGTAATCTTTTGGATGAAATGTGTGATTATATTTATATACAGGGAAATATAAAAAGAGATAAAAACAGCACGGAGTTTAATTTTATAATTTTTGACAGTGAAGAAAATAAAATCATTATAAAGCTTGATTTTTTATTTGGGAATATCATCACTGATTTCAGTGAGGCTGATGAGCATATAAAGAGCGGTATAAGAATATATAAGGCTGATATACAGGAAAATCTTGATATAAATTTTGATATTATTAAAGATGGAAATGTTTTGGAAGTTTATCTTTTTGAAGGGAAATATAATTTTACTTCTATGATATATCCCCGTGATGGAAAAATCGGCATAGGTATAAAAGCCAAGGATGCCCTTGTTACATATAAGTTTAATAATATTTCGGAGTAATAAAATCAGAGTGAACTATACAGTGATGTCCGGATACATAAGAAAATATAATGGTAAAAACGATACTCTGATCCTCTCTCTGATTCTTTTAAGAGAAGAATCAGAGTATCGTTTTTTGATTTTAGAAAATATTTTTTAAGGTTCTTTCTTAATTGTAATAAGTTCAAGCTGCGTTTCACTTGCTTTCACTAAGTACAAACGGGCTCAGATTGCCCTTATTTTAAGCCTACAAAAGCTAAGCTTAAATTACTATGTTCCATTATTCGTTTAAAGAAGAATCATTCCGTTTCCGGCACCAATACGGTCTGCACCAGCTTCCAATAATTCTTCCGCAAAGGCCTTGGTTCGTATTCCGCCGCTGGCTTTAATCTGCATTTTGGGAGAAACGGAGGCCTTCATCAACTGAATATCCTCCAGGGTGGCTCCTCCGGTGGAAAATCCGGTGGAGGTTTTCACAAAAGCTGCTCCTGCCTGCTCCGAAAGCCGGCAGGCTTTTTTGATTTCCTCTTTTGTCAATAAGCAGGTTTCAAGAATGACCTTTACAAGTGCAGGGGCAGAAGCCTCTACAACGGCACGGATATCATTCTCCACGGCTTGAAAATCCCCATCCTTTAAAGCACCGATAGGAAGCACCATATCAATTTCATCAGCTCCGTCTTCTACAGCACATTTGGCTTCAAAGGCTTTAGCTCTTGTGGACATTGCGCCCAAAGGAAATCCCACCACGGAACAAACTTTGACATCACTGCCTGCTAAAGTTTTCTTCACTAATGGAACATAAACGCTGTTTACGCAAACAGAGGCGAAGCCATGCTCTCTAGCCTCTTGACAATAGCGGACTACCACATCCTTCCCCGCCTCCGGCTTTAACATAGTATGATCAATCTTTTTCGCAATATCCATCAAACCCTCCTAATTTATCATTCTCATAAGCTCAACAATGTAAATATGCAGTTCATTATAACAAAAAATCAGATAGTGTGAACAATAACACACTACCTGATTTTATAGTTCTGCATAAAGCTTGTTATTTCCTTCTATGCCATCTTGAAATAAGGGGTAATCTGAGCCCGTCGGTACTTGCGAAAAACAAGAGAAACGCAGTTTTTCGCTTAGTATCCGTTACGAGGCGAAGTTAGCGAAAGCGTGCCCCTGTTTCAAGAAGGTTTAGGCGGAAATCTGATTCCTATTGCAGAACTCCCTACGCCTGCTCTCTGATTTTGTTCTGCGCCACCGTCAGCATCAGCTTGATTCTGTTCAGCTGATTTACCTCGGAAGCTCCCGCATCATAGTCCACCGCAATGATATTGGCACCGGGGTTATGACGCTTTAATTCCTTGATTACACCCTTACCTACGATGTGGTTGGGGAGGCAGCCAAAGGGCTGGGTACAAACAATATTGTCCACACCCTCATCAATCAGCTCCAGCATTTCTCCGGTTAGGAACCAACCTTCTCCGGTTTGGTTACCGAGAGATACATACTGCCTTGCCTTCTCCGCCAGTTCCCGAATATCTCCGGGGGCGGTAAAGTGCTTGGACTTTTCCAGTTCCTTTCTTGCTGTCTTTCGGAAGGATTCCAAAAGGCTAATGGCAATATTACAGAAGGTCTTTCCTTTCCAGGAAGCGCCCAGATTCTCATACTTAAAGTTCTGGTTATAGAAACAGTAGAGTAGGAAGTCCATAAGATCCGGCATTACCGCCTCAGCGCCTTCCTTTTCCAAAAGCTCTACAATATGGTTATTTGCAAGAGGAGAGAATTTTACCAGAATTTCTCCCACAATACCAACCTTTGGCTTCTTTAAATTTGTGTTCATGGGCAGGGAATCAAAATCTTTAATAATACCCTTTACGTTTTTTCCAAACTCCAGGAAAGGAATATTTTTCTTGGAAAGACTTTCTTGACAGATCTTCTTCCACTTTTGATGTAAAGCCTCTGCGGAACCCTCCTGCAACTCGTAGGGACGGGTGCTGTAAAGAAGACGCATAAAAAGGTCTCCGTAAACAATTCCCTGCATTGCCTTGGTGAGAAGAGGAATGGTCATGGTAAAGCCGGGGGTAGATTCCATTCCGTTGGCATTTAAGGAAATAACCGGAATCTGTCCCATGCCCGCCTTGTCCAAAGCTCTACGGATAAAGCCGATATAGTTGGAGGCACGACAGCCTCCTCCGGTCTGGGACATAATAACCGCTGTCTTTTCCAAATCATATTTTCCGGAAAGCAGAGCCTCCATAACCTGTCCTACTACGATAATGGAGGGATAGCAGGAGTCGTTGTTTACATACTGTAATCCCGTATCGATGGCGGAACGGTTGTCATTGTCCAAAACCACCAGCTTATAGCCCTCGGAACGAATAGCCGGCTCAATCAGCTCAAAGTGAAGAGGGGACATCTGGGGACAAAGAATGGTATAGCCTTCCTTCTTCATATCCTTGGTAAATAGAGTTCTCTTATAGCTTTCGGAACGAATGGTTCTCTTATAATTCTTTTCTGCTCGAACACGGATAGCTGCAAGGAGGGAACGGATACGAATTCTTGCCGCTCCTAAATTATTTACCTCATCAATCTTTAATACGGTGAAAATCTTATCGGAGCCGTTCAAGATGTCCTTCGCCTGGTCTACCGTTACCGCATCCAGTCCACAACCGAAGGAGTTTAACTGGATAAAGTCCAGATTTTCCTGGGTCTTTACAAAGGCTGCGGCCTTATAGAGACGGGAGTGGTACATCCACTGATCCGTAACAATGATGGGACGCTTTACTTCTGCCAAATGGGAGATAGAGTCCTCTGTTAAAACCGCAAAGTTAAAGGAGGTAATCAGCTCCGGAATACCGTGATGGATTTCCGGGTCTGCATGGTAGGGACGACCTGCCAAGACAATTCCTCGATTGCCGGTCTTTTCCATCCACATCAGGGTTTCTTCCCCTTTTTCCTCAATGTCCTTTCGGGACTGTAAAAGCTCTTCCCAAGCCAGATGAGCTGCTTCCCGAATTTCCTTTTCCGTAAAGTTCCATTCTTTAAACTTTTCTCCGATTTTTTCCAGAGTCCAGTCTCCGGCAGGCTTGATGGAGTCCTGAATATCCTTGGGATGAACAAAGACCTTGCAAAGCTGATCCGTTAAAATCTTTTCATTGGTGAAGGCCAGGAAGGGCTTCATAAAGAGAATGCTCTTTTCTTCCAGATTCTCCACGTTGTTCTTGATATTTTCCGCATAGGAGGTGACCATGGGGCAGTTGTAATGATTTCCCGCATCCGGTGTTTCATTTCGCTCATAAGGAATACAGGGATAGAAAATGAATTTCTGCTCCTTGGCGATTAACCATTCAATATGTCCGTGTACCAGTTTGGCCGGGTAACATTCGGATTCGGAAGGAATGGATTCGATACCCATTTCGTAAAGCTTTTTGTTGGAAGAGGGGGAGAGCACGGTTCTAAAGCCAAGCTCCTTAAAGAAAATGGCCCAGAAGGGATAATTTTCATACATATTCAGGACACGGGGAATGCCCACCTCTCCACGCTTAGCTTCTTCGATGCTTAATGGCTCATAGCCGAAAATTCTCTTAATCTTGTACTTAAAGAGGTTTGGCACTTCGGATTTTGCCTTGGGTTTTCCCGCACCTCTTTCACAACGGTTTCCGGAGATAAAGCTTCTTCCTCCGCCGAAGTTACTGATGGTCAGCACGCACTTATTGCTGCAAAGCTGGCAACGGCCCATGGTGGTTTCGTATTCCAGGTTCACAATCTTCTCTAGAGGAAGCATAGTGGTTTTTTTGTAGCCGCTGGCATCCAGAAACTCCTTATCCGCTTCTCCGGCCAGAATTTCATTTTCCAGCTTGTCGGTTTCAATGCTGTAACGCTCTCTGGCAATCAGGGCCGCACCGAAGGCACCCATGATGCCGGCAATGTCCGGACGGGTTACATTTTGTCCCAGAATCTGCTCTAAGGCTCTGAGAACGGCATTATTATAGAAGGTTCCCCCCTGTACTACGATATGTTTACCAAGCTCCTTGGGATTGGTAACCTTAATAACCTTGTATAAAGCATTCTTTACTACGGAGTAGGCAAGACCTGCGGAAATATCCGCTACGGTAGCGCCTTCCTTCTGGGCCTGCTTTACGTTGGAATTCATAAATACGGTACAACGGGATCCTAAATCCGTAGGTGTCTTCGCGAACAAAGCCTCCTGAGAGAAGTCAATGACGTTATAGCCTAAGGATTTTGCAAAGGTCTCCAGGAAAGAACCGCAACCGGAGGAGCAGGCTTCATTTAACTGCACATTATCCACGGTGCCGTCCTTAATATGAATACACTTCATATCCTGTCCGCCGATATCCAAGATACAATCTACGTCAGGCTCAAAGAAGGATGCGGCATAGTAGTGGGCAATGGTTTCCACCTCTCCCTCGTCCAGCTGGAAGGCGGACTTTAAGAGAGCTTCCCCGTAACCGGTAGAGCAAGAGTAGCTAATTTCCGCACCCTCCGGAAGTTTTTCTTTAATTTCCTTCATGGCTCTGATGGCAGTGGCAATGGGAGAGCCTTCATTTCCGGAATAAAAAGTATAAAGCAGTTCACCCTCTTCGGAAATCAAAGCCACCTTGGTGGTGGTGGAACCTGCATCAATTCCTAGGAAGATTTTTCCCTTATAGGAAGATAAGTCTCCGGTAGGCACCTTGGCTTTATCGTGGCGAGCAATGAAGCTTTGGTAATCCTCTTCTTTTTCAAAGAGACAGTCCATACGCTTGATTTCACTGTCCATTTCAATGCCGGCACGAAGACTCTTGACTAGGCTTGCCAAGGGAACTTCTTTTGCATTTTCTTCTATACTTAAGGCAGAACCCATGGCGGCAAAGAGGTGAGAATTATCCGGATTGATAATGGCATCGCCCTCCAGCTTTAGGGTACGAATAAAACTGTTTCTTAATTCCGACATAAAGTGGAGCGGGCCTCCTAAGAAGGCAACATTTCCACGGATAGGCTTCCCCTGAGCCAAACCGGAAATAGTCTGATTACATACGGCCTGGAAAATGGAGGCAGCCAAATCTTCTCTGGCAGCGCCTTCATTGATTAAAGGCTGAATATCCGTCTTCGCAAAAACACCGCAGCGGGCTGCGATGGGATAGATCATCTGGAAATTCTTGGCCAATTCATTCAGACCGGAAGCATCCGTATCCAAAAGAGAAGCCATCTGATCGATAAAGGAACCGGTACCTCCGGCACAGATTCCGTTCATTCTTTGGTCAATACCACCCTTGAAGTAGATGATTTTGGCATCCTCTCCTCCAAGCTCGATGGCAACATCTGTTTGGGGATAGAATTCCTTTAAAGAATTTGCTACAGCTACAACCTCCTGACAGAAGGGCTGTCCCATATGCTTGGCCAGACTCAGTCCTCCGGAACCGGTGACCATGCAAGTCAGACTGCAATCCCCCAGCGTTTCCTTTGCTTCCTCCAGTAAATCTGCCAATGTTTCCTGTATATTGGCAAAGTGTCTTCGATAGTCTGAAAAGAGAAGGTTCTTCTCTTGATCCAAAATGGCGACTTTCACCGTTGTAGAACCGATATCTATTCCCAGTCTATAAGTTTCTGTCATAAATTCACCCATTTCTATACTTTCTAAGCAAGTGTGTAAAAATCTGCCTTTCTCCCATAGGAAAAAGTTCAAGGATTTACTCTAACACAAAGGAAGGGGGGCAACAATAAAGCCTTTCTAAAAAAATAATAAAAAGAGCTGTGCTTAATAGAATTTTAATAAAAACCATAAGACAATCCTAATTTCATCTTGAAAAAGCCGGGGGAGACAAGTATACTCATGCGGTGCAAGAAGATAACAAAAGACAACAGTGGGAGAGCGGGAGAAAAGAAATTTGCTCAGCTTGAAAGCGAATCAAAGAAAGGTAGTGAGAATGAATATCTTGGACCGGTAGTTTGACAGTTAAATAGTTCCAAAATCTCCTCAGGCCTTGAAAAGCCTGTATTTTTTTGTCAAATTTTATCAAATATACACTAGCTATATTAGGCTATATATGGTATAATAGGCGCATGGAGGGATTGCGTCATGAAAGTATCTGTATCAAAATCAAAGAATCAAACCATCTATTACCTGAGTAAATCAGTTTGGATAGATGGTAAATCCACTACAAAGACGATAGAGAAGATTGGTTCGGAAGATGAACTTCTGAAGGTTTGTGGAGAGCTTACTCCGCTGGAGTGGGCAAAGCAGTACGCTGCCAAACGCTCCGCAGAAGAAAAAGCTTCAAAAAAAGACATTATGCTGAAGTATTCCTCTTCGACCTTGATTAAGAAAGAAAGCTGCCGTAGCGTAAACGTAGGCTACCTCTTTCTACAGGACATCTACTATGATTTAAAAATCCATGACATATGTGCTCAGATTGCCGAAAAGTACAAGTTTGAGTTTGACCTGAATCAAATCCTGTCTATGCTACTTTTCTCTAGGATTATTTATCCCGGATCCAAGAGGTCTTCTCTTGAACTTTCAAAAAAGTTTCTTGAAAAGCCTGACTGCAAGCTCCATCACGTTTACCGTGCACTGGAAATCCTTGCAAAAGAGAATGATTATTTCCAGTCTCAACTTTACAAGAATTCCGAAATGGTACTGAATCGACATAAAAGAGTTCTTTACTATGACTGCACTAACTATTACTTCGAGATTGAGGAAGCGGATGATTTCAGAAAATATGGTCATTCCAAAGAAAACCGCCCGAATCCGATTGTACAGATGGGGCTATTTATGGATGCAGATGGGATTCCACTCACCTTCTCCCTCTTTAACGGAAATGAGAATGAACAACCTTCGATGAAACCATTAGAGAAAAAGATTCTTTCTGACTTTGGAATGACGAAGTTTATTGTTTGTACAGATGCAGGACTATCATCAACTTCAAACCGTGTCTTCAACAACACTCCGAACCGGAAATTTGTTACAACGCAACCAATCAAAAAGCTGAAAGGACATCTCAAGGATTACTGTCTTGATGAAGGCGGATGGCACCTTATCGGAGATAAAACAGAGTATAAGCTCAGTGAATTAGATGAGATTGAAAACTACGAGAAGACTTTCTATAAAGATCGATGGATTAATGAAGACGGTCTGGAGCAACATCTCGTTGTCACCTTCTCCTTTCAATATCGAGATTATATGAGAAAGATACGGAATCGTCAACTTGAACGCGCTGAAAAGCTCGTCGAAAATCCTTCCTCTCTGAATAAAAAACGTCCGAACGATCCCAAGCGTTTTATACGTCAGGATCACTGTACTTCTGACGGTGAGATTGCAGATAAAATGATCTCTTCGATAGATGAAGATGTTGCCACAGAAGAGGAACGATATGACGGTTTCTATGCCGTATGCACAAACTTAGAAGATGATGTGGCAACGATTATAAGTATTAATCAAAAGCGATGGCAGATTGAAG
>CAUTXF010000022.1:0-36127 GCA_963542215.1 uncultured Oribacterium sp.
GATTCTATTTTTTATTTTTGCAAAATAGAGTATAATGCTAGGAAATACAAAGTTAAAACGTTTGCATTACCTTGATGTAATCTAAAAAACAACCGGAAGGGGGAAGATGACTATGGTGAAAACGGAATCCATCACAATACAAGTGCCGGTAGAAATGCGTAAGTATTTAGAAGAGCTTTCACCGGAGTCAGAACTGAGAAGAAATGCTCTTTTGCTATATCCCTATATTTTAAATCAAAGTATTTCTCATGGAAGAGCAGCAGAAATACTTGGCATTGGGAAATCAGAACTCCTTGATATCTATGATAAGCTGGGGTATTCCTATTTAGATTTGATTCAAGATGAATTGGAAGAAGATATAGATACCTATCTTCAACTTAAGAAGAAGGGGTAAGTAAAATGATCGTTGTGTCCGATACAACACCCCTAATCTCTCTTTTGAAAATTGATAGATTGGAAATTTTGGAAAAATTATTTGGAGAAGTTATTCTTCCGGAAGAAGTATTTGTAGAATTAACTGCGAATAAACGTTACCGGATAGAAGCAGATAAAATTAAGTCCAAGAGCTTTATCACGACTAAAAATATATTACATCCTACATCTATAGATATATTAAAACGGGCAACAGGCTTAGACCAAGGGGAAAGTGCAGCAATTATTCTTATGGATGAGTTACAAGCAGATTTGCTTTTGATGGATGAGGCAAAAGGAAGAACCGTATCCAAGCAAATGGGGCATAGAATCATGGGAACCATCGGAATTCTAATGGCGGCTTATGAGGAACATGAACTAACAGCAGAAGAAGTAAAGGAGTGTATAGAGGGTCTTAAATTGGCCGGCCGCCATATTGGGCAAAAACATTATCACTTATTACTAGAGAAGCTTAAGGAAGAAAACTAAATTTTTAAGGGGAACTTACTAAGAATAAGTAAAAAAAGATAGCGGAAGGGGATAGTACAGCCCTTTCTGCTATTTTTTTGATTATGCGCAGGGTTAGGAATGTTCTAATCTTTGATTATGCGCAGATATAGATATGCTCTAATCTTTGATTATGCGCAGGTGTAGGAACACCACAAATTTTGATTTTTTACAGCCCCTAGGCATGTGTAAAAAACGCTCTGAAAGGAGAATCCAAGAATTTTGTGTTTTCGCTTGTGATTTTCATGGATCAAAAATATAATAAAAATGTGATTATAAAGCACAAAAATACAATAAAAATGTGAGGAGTATTTTTATGGAACGATTTATCTTAAAAAAATTGCTGGCTTGGAAGAATTCTCCTTACCGCAAGCCATTAATCTTGAAGGGCGTACGTCAGGTGGGTAAGACTTGGATTCTGAAAGAGTTCGGCAGGCGCTATTATGAAAATACAGCTTACTTTAACCTCGACGAAAATGAAGAATATAAGCAATTTTTTGAAACGACTAAGGATGTGGATCGGATTCTACAAAACCTTATGCTGGCAAGCGGTCAAAAAATTGTGCCTGAAAAAAGCCTTATCATTTTTGATGAGGTACAGGATTGCCCGAAGGTCATCAACGCCATGAAGTATTTTTGCGAGAACGCACCGCAGTATCACGTTGCCTGCGCCGGTTCTCTGTTGGGTATTGCTCTAGCAAAACCTTTCTCTTTTCCGGTGGGTAAGGTCAACTTTATGCAGATTGACCCGATGAGCTTTAATGAATTCCTACTTGCCAACGGTGATGAAAATCTGGCACAGTATTTGGAACAGGTGGACACTCTTGAACCCATCCCTGATGCCTTCTTTAATCCGCTGTATGAGAAGCTGAAAATGTACTATGTTACCGGTGGCATGCCGGAGTCGGTATTGATGTGGACGGAGGCACGGGATGTTTCTGCCATGCAGGAAGCATTGTCCGGAATCATCGGAGCCTATGAGCGAGATTTTGCAAAGCATCCTAATATCAGCGAGTTCCCGAAAATCTCAATGATCTGGAAATCTATTCCTTCTCAACTAGCAAAAGAGAATAAAAAGTTCCTCTATAAAGTAGTCAAAGAAGGAGCCCGAGCCCGTGAGTACGAGGATGCTTTGCAATGGCTGGTGGATGCCCGTTTGGTACATAAAATTTATCGTAGCTCAGCTCCCGGCCTGCCAATTGCAGCTTATGATGATTTGTCTGCCTTCAAGATTTATCTGGTGGATGTGGGACTGCTCCGCCGTCTGGCACAGTTGGCCCCCACTGCCTTTGGCGAAGGGAACCGCCTTTTTACTGAATTCAAAGGCGCATTAAGCGAAAACTTTGTGTTGCAGACTTTAATTACTCAGTTCGAAGTCATGCCCCGTTATTGGAGCCAAAACAACCCGCCTTACGAAGTGGATTTCCTCATTCAGCGGGAGAATGACATCTTCCCTGTGGAGGTCAAATCCGAAACCAATACAAGCAGCAAGAGTATGAAGAAGTTCAAGGAACTGTTCCCGGATAAGGTCAAGCTCCGCATTCGTTTCTCATTGGACAATCTGAAACTGGACGATGATGTGCTGAATATCCCCCTGTTCATGACAGACAAGGCGGATCAATTGATTGGCTTGGCATTGGAAAAGAAGGGGCGCTGATGTATATAGCTAAACTATATTAGCTTAAATTTGAAATCGTAAAGGAGCTGGATGATGGGGAATGATATCATTATTTATAATACAGAAGATGGTAAGGCTAAGATAAATTTACAGTATGAAGATGGTACGGTATGGCTTAGTCAATTGGAGATAGCGGAGTTATTTCAGACTACAAAGCAGAATGTTAGTAAGCATATTAAGGCTATCTTTTTAGAAGGAGAATTAGAAGAAAAAGTGGTAGTCAACTATAAGTTGACAACCACTAAGCATGGAGCAATTGCTAATAAAAATCAGAGGAAGCAAGTTGCATATTATAATTTAGATATGATTTTGGCCATTGGCTACAGAGTCCGGTCTATTCGTGGCATACAATTTCGAAACTATGCCAGCAGCATATTGAAAGCATACCTCATTAAAGGCTTTGCCATGGATGACGAAAGACTGAAGAATCTTGGAGGAGGAAATTACTTCAAAGAGCTGTTAGAACGAATTAGAGACATTCGTTCCAGCGAGAAGGTATTCTATCGTCAAGTACTGGATCTGTTTGCTACCAGCATTGATTATGATGCGAAAAATGAAGAAGCCAAGAAGTTTTTTGCTACCGTGCAAAATAAGATGCATTTTGCCATACATCACCATACTGCCAGTGAGCTTATATATAGCCGAGTAGATGGTGATAAGGATTTTATGGGACTTAGCACATTTAAAGGGGAATTACCTACTTTAGAGGAAGCGAAGGTGGCGAAGAACTATCTTAGCGCAGAAGAATTGAAGAGTCTGAATGCCTTAGTTTCCGGCTATCTGGATTTTGCGGAAAGACAGGCACAAAGAGAAGTAAAGATGACTATGAAGGATTGGCGAGAACATGTAAATCGGATTCTTAGTGCCACAGGAGAGGACTTACTCATAGGAAACGGAAGAGTGTCCAGGGACATGATGGTTGATAAAGTAAATCAGGAATACAGAAAATATAGTGCTAAAACCTTATCACAAGTAGAAAGGGATTATCTTAATGAGATAAAAAATATTGAAAGCATTGCGGAAAAAGCTGGGAAAAATAGTGAGTAAGCTCATTGCTTTATAGAGAAAAGATTCTGATTTTATGTTATACTTTTCGTTTAGAGTACTGCCTTTCTAAGGATGGGCAGGAGGATTTTCCGATGCGCTAAGGAAGAGCGAAGCGGAAAGAACGGCGAGGGATAGACCGGGCCGGAAAACAGAGTGAAACAACAGAGTAAGAATAAGCAGATTTAGCAGAACGATCAGAGTAAAAATCAGAAACATCAAGCAATAGATTTTAAGGGGGACTATGGAAGAAGCAGAGAAAATCATTTCGGTGGATCAGGTAAGCAAGGTCTATCGTTTATACGATAAGCCCATAGACCGGCTACTGGAAAGCATTAGCCTTCGGAAAAAATCTTACCATAAGGATTTCTATGCCCTGCGAGACATTTCCTTTTCCGTAGGAAGGGGAGAGGCAGTGGGAATTATCGGCACCAACGGCTCCGGCAAGTCCACCATGCTGAAGATTATTACCGGGGTACTCAGTGCCACCACGGGAAAGGTGGAAAGCCGGGGAAGCATCTGCGCTCTTTTGGAGCTGGGTGCCGGCTTTAACCAGGACTATACCGGCATTGAAAATATCTATATGAACGGTACTATGATGGGCTTTAGCAAGGCAGAGATGGATGAGAAGCTCCCTGCCATTTTGGAGTTTGCGGATATCGGCGACTTCGTTTACCAGCCGGTAAAGTCCTATTCCAGCGGAATGTTTGTCCGTCTGGCCTTCGCCCTGTATATCTCCATTGATCCGGAGGTCTTGATTGTGGACGAGGCCTTGTCTGTGGGAGATGTGTTCTTTCAGGCCAAATGCTACCACCGCATGGATGAATTAAAGCGGAAGGGTACCACCATTTTGATGGTAACCCATGACTTAGGCTCCGTAATGAAGTACTGCGACAGGGTAGTGCTTTTCCACAAGGGAGAAAAGGTTGGCGAAGGTCTTCCCGGGCAAATGGTGGACAAGTACAAGAAAATTTTGGCAGGAAAAGATCCCCATGCCGAGCAGTTTATGGAGGAACAGAACTTCCTTGGAAACGTGGATGACCGGCACAGCGGAACAGGACCAGCCGGAGGAGCAGGAATAGCTGGAACAGCCGGATCAAGCGAAACAAGCTATTCTGACAGAGCAGCTACAGCCGGAACAGCAGAATACGCCGGAGCTGGCGGAAAAAACGGAACAGCCGGAAAAGTAGAATCCGCCGGAGCTGACGGGACAAACGAGAACACCGGTAGCGATTCAACCGGAAATTCCACCGGAAATGCCGGCGAAGCGGGAGCTTCTTCCCAAAAGCCTATCGGCTTTATGAAAGACCATTTGACCTTAAACCCCTCCAGCCAGCAGTACGGAAACGGTAAGGCGGAGATTCTGGACTTCGGTGTGCTGGATAAGGATGGTCGCCCAAGCAATGTGCTTTTAAAGGGAGAGGAATTTTCCATTAAAGAAAGAATTGTATTCAATGACAATATCGCTGCCCCCATTTTCACCTTCACCATCAAGGACAAGCGAGGCATGGACCTAAGCGGCACCAATACCCTTTTTGAAGGAAAGGAAATCCCGGCGGTAAAAAAAGGAGACGAGTACTACTGCACCTTTACCCAGCGGATGAACCTGCAAGGAGGGGAGTACCTTCTCTCCATTTCCTGCACCGGCTTCGAAGAGGGGGAGCACACGGTTTACGACAGAAAATATGACATTACCAGTATTACCGTTTTATCCAATAAAAACACCGTAGGAATTTACGATATGGAGTCGGAAGTGACTCTGGAAAGGCATGAGGCATGAGTTTTTCGAAGGTGCAATCCAACTTAATCGAATGGATTTCGTTTTTCCCCGGAGAAGGGGGGCTGGAGAAGGACAGCAAGGTCCTGCTTCTGGCAGAAAAGGACAGCCAGGAGCTTTTTGAAAAGCTACTAAGAAAAAGAGTAAAAAGCATCAGTCTTCGTTTGGAGGAAGACCGCTTTGACTATATCATTATCCCGCTTTTGACGAAGCGCCATTTGATGCTCTTCCAGGGCTCTTTGGAGGAGATGCTTCGAACATTCCTGGAGAAGTGGCTACTTCCCGGGGGCGAAGTGATTTTGGGGATGGAAAATGAGAATGCCCTGGAGCGCATTTCCACCGGCTACTATGAGAAGGAGCCGGCTTACCAAAGCTATGATGCTTTGAAAATGCTGGAAGAAGGCCTGAAAAAGGACTACCCTAAGGCGCGGGCAAGTCTTTATTTTCCCATGCCGTCCTTAGATTATCCCATTCACTTTTATACCGAAAAAAGGCTTCCCAAGGAGGGAGAGGAGAGTTACGGCTATGTGGCGCTGGGAAAGAAAGGGGTTTTCCCCCAGTTCGCCCCCAGCTTTCTCTATCGTTTTCGGGGAGATGTCACGGCTATCCTTTCCATGAAGGATGTGCATAGCGAGGAAGTGGAGTACATCAAATACAACTCCAGCAGAAAGCCGGAGTACGCCCTGAAAACCGAGATTCTTCGGGATAAAGAGGGCGTTAAAAAGGTCTTAAAAGAAGGCATCGGGGCGGAGGCCAATGCCCACATTGATTCCTTACCCAAGAAGCGGAAGCTCCTTAGCGAAAGCTTTGCACAGCGGAAGATTCAGGTTTTGGAGGAAGAAGGCTTTTGGCGGGCCTATGCCGGTTCCCAGTCCCCCTCCAGCATTTTGTACCCCTTTGTAAAGGGAAAGAGCATCGGAGAAATTCTGGGAGACTTGATTTCCCAAGGAAAGGCTCCGGTAAAGGAAATTCAGGAAGCTCTGCATCTTCTTTTGGGAGAGGAAAGCTTCATAAAGCCTGCCAACTTGGATTTGCTCTTTGAAAATGTCATCATGGACGGAGAGCAGGCGGTGCTCATTGACTGCGAGTGGGTGAAGGAAGAGGGAGAGGAACGGCTTTTCCTCCTGTATCGCATCCTCCATTACTGGTATGAAGAATATAAGGACAAATTAAAATACAAGGACGAAGAAAGCTTCTTCCGCCTGTTTTCCATCAACAAGCCGGAGCTTCTTTCCTGCGAGCGCAAAGAGGCCATTTTTCAGGAAGAGGTTCATGGAGAGGGACAGGAGGAAAATGTCTGGGCTTACCAGCAAAGTCGCATGAGCCCGGAAAATTTCCAAAAGCAAAAAGAAGAAATCGCCCTACGACGGGAGCAGATTCAATATTTGCAGGAAGAGCTGAAGGAAAAGGAAATTTCCGTAAAGAAAGAGCGGGAGGTCAATCGTCTTACCAATGTGCATGTGGGCAATCTGGAAAATGTGATTCGTGCCCATGAGCGGGATATTGCCCAGCTTCAGGAGGAGCGAAATTACTTTGAACGGCACCAAAGCCTGCCTTCAAAGATCAGAAGACGGCTTTCTGCCGCCTTTAACCGCCGTTTTCCAAAGGACAGTAAGAGAAGACTGATTCTTCATTACATGGGACGGACAGTCCTCCACCCCTTTAAAACCCTGCCTTTATATTTCACGGCAGAGGGAAGAAATCGGATTTCCGGACATTTTAAGATCGGACAGGCCTATTTTGACGGGGGAAAGGTTTGCCTTCCCAAGGTGGACAATCCCAAGGTCAGTATCGTGATTCCCTGTTATAACCAGATTCATTATACTTACCGTTGTTTACAGTCCATTCTCCGTTTCACAAGTTCCGTGGAGACGCCTTATGAGGTAATTATTGCGGATGATGTGTCCACGGATGCCACCAGAGATTTACGACTTTTTTCGGAAAATCTGGTGATTGCCCGGAACAAGGAAAATATGGGCTTTTTGAAAAACTGCAATCAGGCCGCCGCTTTAGCCAAGGGAGAATACATTTTCTTCCTGAACAATGATACGGAAGTGACGGAGGGCTGGCTGTCCTCCTTGGTGGAGCTGATGGAAAGACGGCCGGATGCGGGAATCGTAGGCTCCAAGCTGGTGTATCCGGACGGAAGATTGCAGGAGGCAGGCGGAATTATCTGGTCCGATGCTTCCGGCTGGAACTACGGCAGACTGCAAGACCCGGAGGATCCGGAGTACAACTATGTGAAGGAAGTGGACTACATTTCCGGTGCCGCCATTTTGGTGCGGACAAGCATTTGGAAGGAGCTGGGAGGCTTTGACGAGCTCTTTGCTCCCGCCTACTGCGAAGATTCCGACCTGGCATTTTCCGTACGGAAAATGGGCAAGAAGGTGCTGTACCAGCCCAAGTCCAAGGTCATCCACTATGAAGGCATTTCCAACGGCACGGATGTGGAAGGCAGCGGCCTGAAGCGTTACCAGAAGGTCAACCAGGAAAAATTCAAGGAAAAATGGAAGGAAGAGCTGAAAAAGCAGTACGTCAATATCGGAAGCCCCAACCCCTTCCAGGCCAGAGAACGGGGCATGGGCAAGCGCTATGTGCTCTTCGTGGACCACTATGTGCCTACATTTGACAAGGACGCAGGCTCCAAAACCACCTACCAGTACCTGAAAATGCTGGCGGAAAAGGGCGTGCAGATAAAGTTCTTAGGGGACAATTTCCTGAAGGAAGAGCCCTACACGGAAGCCCTGGAGCAAATGGGCATCGAAGTCCTTTACGGTAGTAAGATGCAGGGGGGCATTTGGAAGTGGATGGAAGACAATAAGCAGATGATTCAGATTGCTTATCTGAACCGCCCCCACATTGCCTCCAAGTACATTGACTATATCAAGGAAAATACGGACTGGAAGATTATTTTCTACGGCCATGACCTGCATTTTCTCCGTCTGCAAAGGGAGTATGCCCTGAAGCCAAGACCGGAGCTTTTGGAGGAAATCGCCTACTTTAAGAGCATGGAGCTTTCCGTCTTGCAAAAGGCGGACATCAGCTATTACCCCTCCAACTTAGAGGTGGAGGAAATCCATAAGATTGACGACAGCATTCCCGTAAAGGCCATCACCGCCTATGTGTTCTCCGACTTTGTGGAGTCGGAGAAAATGACGGAGAGCCGGGAAGGGATGCTCTTTGTGGGAGGCTTTGCCCACCCGCCAAATGAGGACGGCGTGCTTTGGTTTGCCAAGGAAATCTTCCCCTTAATGAGAAGACAGCTTCCGAACATTTCCTTCCGCATCGTGGGCAGTAAGCCTACAGAGAAGGTTCTGGCTCTTGGACAGCAGGAAGGCATAGAGGTGCTGGGCTTTGTCAGTGACGAAAAGCTTCATAGCCTCTATCAGGAAAGCCGAATGGTGATTGTGCCCCTGCGCTACGGTGCAGGCGTCAAAGGAAAAGTTGTGGAAGCTCTGCACGAAGGAGCTGCCATCCTGACCACCCCCTGCGGTGCGGAAGGCATCCCGGGCATTGAAGAAGTGGTGGCTATCGAGGGAGAAGAAAGAGAATTTGCCAAAACCGGCGCCCTTCTCTACCAAAACATTCCAAAGCTTCGGGAAATGGGACAGAAGTCCTTGGAGTTTGTGGAAAAGGCATTCTCCACAGAGGCGGTATTTGAAGGCATTCGAGAGGACTTCGGTCTCGGAAAAGACGGAGAAGTGTTGGAGTTAAAGTAAGGGAAGAAAAGTATTTTTAGTGCCGAAAAGGAATTTTCCGGCACAAGTGCAAGAAGAACAGTAGTGAAAATTAAGCTACAGGAGCAGAGAGTTTCGAAAACTCGATAGAATCCTGTGCCGGTGGCAAGGTATTTTGTAAGGAGGGAAAATGCAGGCAATCTTATTATGTGGGGGAATGGGCACAAGACTTCGTTCCGTGGTGGCGGACCGACCGAAGCCCATGGCGGATATTTGCGGAAAGCCCTTTTTACAGTACCTTCTGGAAATGCTCCGGGACAAGGGTATTACAGAGGTGATTTTTGCCCTTGGCTATATGGGAGAGATGATTGAAGAGTATTTTCAGGACGGCTCCGGCTTCGGCCTAAAGATTGCCTATTCCTATGAGAAAGAGCCGCTGGGCACCGGGGGGGCCATCCGAAACGCCCTGCCGAAGATTTTGGAGGAAGAAGTCTTGGTGCTGAATGCGGACACCTATTTTCCCATGGATTATCAAGGACTTTACCGTTTTCATCAGGAAAATGCCGGGGATTTCAGCCTGGCCACCAGAGCTGTAGAGGATATTTCCCGCTACGGAGCGGTACGAAGAGATGCAGCAGGCCGGATTTTGGCATGGAATGAGAAGCTTGGAGATGGTGGGCAGAAGTCCGTGGAAGATAGCTCTGTACAGTCTGGCAAAGCAAGCTTGCAGCAGGCCGGTGAAGGCACAAAACAGCCGATAGAGGGAAACGCCCGACAAGACGCTTTGGCTTCCACAAAATCCCTATCCGGAGAAATCAATGGAGGCATCTATGTAATGAAGAAGAGCCTGATTGCGGAAATCCCCGAAGGAAAGCAGAGCCTGGAGCAGGACTGCATCCCCAAATGGCTTTCCGAAGGAAAGCGAATCTTCGGTCTTCCCTTCCATGGCTATTTCATGGATATCGGCATTCCTGAAGATTATCGACAGTTTATTTCGGATGTGGAGCAGGGGAAACATGGAAGATAAAGAGTTACAAAAAACCATTTTCCTGGATCGGGACGGCACCATCAATGAGGAAGTGTCTTACCTACATAAGGTAGAGGATTTTCGTTTTCTCCCCCATGTTTTAGAGGGCCTATCTATCCTGTCAAAGGCCGGTTTTCAGCTGGTGGTAGTCACGAACCAGGCCGGAATCGGAAGAGGCTATTACGGAGAAAAGGATGCGGAGGTACTCCATAGCTATCTTCGGGAAGAGCTTAAAAAGAGAGACATTTTTCTCAAAGGCATCTATTACTGCCCCCACCATCCGAAGGGGATAGGGGAGTACCAAAGGGAATGTGATTGCCGAAAGCCCAATCCCGGAATGCTCTATCAGGCAGAGTGGGATTTACTGCAGGGAAATGAAGCAGAGTCACCCATTCAAAGCCCTTACCGCTTAAGCCGGAAAGAACGGGAAGCATTGGAGCAGGAGCATAAGCAAGCAGAGAGAAAAACCTGGCTATCCCACTCCTATATGATTGGGGACAAAGCCTTGGACTGCGAGGCGGGAGAAAGCTTCGGCGTACAGCCTATTCTTTTGGCTACGGGTTACGGCGCAGAAGAGAAAAGGAAACTGGAAGAGGAAGGGAAACCTTGCCCTCCATACTTTGAAAATTTAGAAGAAGCCGCAAGATGGATTGTGGAAAGGGAGCTGTATTCTTTGCACAGTGCGCTTTGATGCAGTATGAGGCTGTATTCGGGACACGCTCCCGCTAACCTCGCCTTGACTGAGCAGTGGTTTATGTTAACCACTGCTCACTTTGCTTGTGCGCCTAGCGGCGCACGTTTCTAACGGGTTAAAGTCCCGAATCCGCCCGGTAGTGGGAAGGATATAGCCGAAGGCAAGGGTGTCGAGGGTGACCTCGAATCTGAAGGAAGCTGGATATGAGGAAGATACTAACTCATGGGCAAATCTCTGGTCTGACGAACAGAAATCTCATATGAGGTTATGCATGAGGATAAGACTGCATTACAAGCCAAAGTCCAATAACTACACGGAATCATGCATGATAGATGAGGCAGATATATGGAGAGGAAGAAACGTGTGGTACCTAGGGAGGTCTGTGTGATATGCCTCGAAAGAGGTAACCATTGTCCAAAGCAATGCTGAACACACAGAAGTCAGCAGAGGTCATAGTAGTCGAGAGACAAAGGACCGAATCAGTAGGAGTCTCAAGTATGACTGAGAAAGGAGGAATGACCAATTATGGCAGAAAACATTGAAAACAATGGCTGTTCACAAAGAGATAGTGCGGAACATGAAGGGTATGTGAAAGCGCGTAGGTCATTCAATCCGATATGGAAAGAAAGAGACAGTGCACAGCCGAAGACTGATAAACAGTGGCCTTTACGATTTAGCCACAGCATATCAGTCTGTGCACATCAACTATTGAAAGCGCTGTATACGAGAACCGTACGTACAGTGCTGTGAGAGGACGGCGGTTAGTCACCGCCTCCTACTCGATCGCAAAGCAACTTCCTTCGGAAGTTGGTCTGCATCAGGACGACTTTTCTAATGAAAAGTCTGTCCTTACAGCACTAACTTCAAGCTTCACTTTGCTCGCTTTCAGTAAGCACCGGCGGGCTCAGATTGCCCCTGTTACAGCCCCATACTACATCAGTCGCTTTGACATGCAAAGTTCTACAGTCTTTCGATGTACAGTATTTCTAAATTTACCGAGGGCTCAGATTGCCCCTCTTTTAGACCTATGAAGCATATAACATAGATTTTATATTTACAGCTTCTTTTATTAGGAGGGAGCATCGCAAGCCTGCGGTACTCCCTTGTACTTTGTTAAACCGACATTCAAACCGACATTCAAACCGACATTCAAACCGACATTCAAACCGACATTTTGATGTCTCTTACTAGCCTCGATTGATTCATAACTCCGACAGAAAGTTTAATTTTTTTTTTGAGATATTGACGATACTCTCGGCCTGAAAGCTGACAGATTTTTTGAATGGAAAAGTTATCTACTATTTATATTCATCATTACTACCATTAAACTCTTTCAAAAGTTTAAATTCTTCACTTGTTTGAAAGCTTTTATGGTTTGCTCCATCGCAGCATTGACATATACACGCGAAAAAGGGAAAACTAATCATGCTTAACAATGCGAAGACTTTGGAAGATCTTCGTATTCCACCATCTAATCATCTGGAGAAATTATCCGGTGACAGAGCAGGAGAATATAGTATTCGCATTAACAAACAATTTCGGCTGTGCTTTACCTTTCATCTTGCAGAAGCTAGAAACGTTGAGATTGTGGATTACCACTAAAAAAGGAGAAGTTATGGAATTAAATTATATTGAGCCACCCAGCATTGGCGAAATCCTTCGCGAAGAATTTATGGAGCCGATGGATTTAAGCGCATATAGCATTGCACAAGCAATTCATGTTCCTGTTTCCAGAATCCAAGACATTTTGCATAATAGACGAAAAATCACGATTGATACCTCCCTCCGACTGGCGAAGTTATTTGGTGTGTCGGATGAGTATTTCATCAATATGCAGAATGATATTGATATTCGAATGCAGAAAAGAAAGCTGGATCTCGAACTACAGCAAATTAAAACAATACAATATGCATAATGGTACTATAAAAGAGAATTGTAGCAGGTTCAGGTTACCCTTCTTTCGGATCTATATTGCATACAATATAATTTTTATATGTATAGCTTCTTTTATTACGAGAGAGTATCGCAAACTTGTGATACTCTCTCGTTCTTTTTCAAACCGACACCAAACCGACATTTTAGTGTCGTTTATTAGCATTGATAGATTAAAGCTCCGCCAGAAAGTTAAATTTTTTTGGCATATAGACGCTCCATTTTGCAAAATTGTGTAAATACACATTTTTATAAAATGGAGATAAGAAGAAATCTATTATGGTTTTTTTCTTGGAAAGATTATACTTTTTACATACAATGTAAATAAGCATATTGTGATAGTGAAGGGAAAAGACTTTTGTTAAGAATAAGATAACTGCATAACTAAGATTAAGGAGAACTTATGGCAACTGGAAGTATAACAAAAAATTTTGTGGTATCAGGTAAAGAGCAGGTCGAAAAATTTGCTAATGCTATAGAAGAATCATATCAGGAGTCTTTGACAAGAAAAAAGGACTCTTCTTTACGTATTACACATCTTCGGGATGCAGCTGAAGTGAAGAAATTTTTAGAACAAAGGAGTAAAAAAATAAAGCAATGAAGAGATTTTAGACAATATAGGTCTGAAAGAGAGCTTATCTTAGTCTTGTTCTTCCCATTTTTTGCATTTATAATAGAAAAAGCATTTTACAAAAATGTGCATTTACATAAAAATAAAAATGGAGAAGCTTATGGAAGTGCAAAGACCGAGATATTTAAAGCGTTTAATCGATAAAAAGGACAATGGAAGGGTAAAAATCATCACCGGTATTCGGCGATGCGGAAAGTCATACCTTCTGTTTACGCTGTATAAAAAATATTTGTTTAGCATTGGGATCAAAGAGGAGCAAATCCTTACCATAGCGTTGGATGAGCTTCGTAATATGCAGTATAGAAATCCTCTCACGCTGGATTCCTATCTTCGAGAGCGCATGAAGCAAGAGCAAAACTATTATGTCTTTATTGATGAGATTCAATTTATGGAGGAAGTAGAAAATCCATATCTGAAAAATAGTGAAAACAAGATTAGCTTTGTGGATCTGGTTTTGGGTCTTATAAAGCTCCCCAATGCGGATATTTACATTACCGGTAGCAATTCAAAGATGCTGTCCTCTGATGTTCTGACTCAATTTCGGGACAGAGGGGATGAAATTCGAGTATATCCCTTTTCCTTTGCAGAGTTTTCCTCCTGCTATGAGGGAGATCCCAGACTGGCTTTCGAAGAATATTGTCTATATGGCGGGATGCCTACCGTCCTTAGCAGGAAAACGCCGGAAGAAAAAAGCGAATATCTGAAAAATCTCTTTCAGAATACCTACATTAAAGATGTGATGGAGAGGAACCGTATTGGTAAAGAAGCCTTTATCCTGGAAGATTTACTGGATATTGTTTCCTCTTCCATTGGCTCCCTTACCAATCCGAGAAAGCTGGAAAATACCTTTCAATCGGAAAAAAATATCAAAATCTCTCAGCTAACCATCAGCACTTATTTGGATTATTTTATTGATGCCTTTTTGATGGAAAAAACCAGAAGATTTGATGTGAAAGGAAAAAAATACATTTCTTCACCCTACAAATATTATTTTTCCGACACCGGTCTCAGAAATGCCAGATTGAATTTTAGACAAAACGAAATGACGCACATTATGGAAAATGTCATTTACAACGAACTCCGTATGCGTGGCTTAAATGTGGACGTGGGCGTAGTGGAGCAAAACTATAAAAATGAAGAGGGCAAAAGAGCACGGAAAAATCTGGAAATTGATTTTATAGTGAATCGAGGAAGTAATAAATATTATATTCAGTCAGCCTTACATGTAGACAGCCCGGAGAAAAGAGCACAGGAAACAGCCTCCTTAAAGCAGTCCGGAGATTTCTTTAGAAAAATAGTTATTGTAAAAGACTATATCCTCCCAAAGCATGATGAAGACGGGATTCTTTACCTTGGCGTAGAGCAGTTTTTGTTGGATGAAGGAGCTATAGATTTATAGAAAGCTGATGAAGTGAAGGACTGCATAAACAATGAGTGGAAGCGACTGATGCAGTATGGGGCTGTAATAGGGACAATCTGAGCCCGCCGGTACTTGCGAAAAACAAAGGTACTGCAGTTTTTCGCTTAGTACCGCTGCAGGGCGAGGTTAGCGGGAGCGTGTCCCGAATGCAGCCCCATACTGCGTCAGAGCGCACTGTTACAAAAAATACAGTCCTTCACTACGAAGGCGAAGTTAGCGGGAGCGTGCCCGATTTCATGTCCATACTGCATCGGAGCGAACGCCTTCGATGACCACAGTCCTTTCTATGCGGCAAAGAAATACCTCTCCAGCATCAAACACAAAGCATGATAAATCGGCAGATGCAGCTCCTGAATCTGATACGTTTCATTGGACGGCGCAATCAAAGAAAGGTCCGCAATAGCCCTGCCCTTTCCCCCGTCCTTTCCTGTCAGTAAAATGCTGGGGATGCCCATAGCCTTGGCAAGCTTTAGCGCATAAGAAACATTTTTGGCATTTCCGGAAGTGCTGATACAAAAGAGCAGGTCTTCCGGCTTTCCATAGCCAAGGAGACACTGGGCATAAAACAGCGTTTCATCCTGGTCGTTGCTAAAGGCGGTGTGCAGGGCAGTTTGACTGCTGAAGGAAATGGCAGGCAGTCCCTGCTCCAAATGCTTTTCGAAGTAAGAGGCTTCCTCTTCTCCGAAGAGCTTTTTTACATTGGACAAAAGTTCAGGCGCCAAAGGACGTTTACTGCAAAAGGCCTTCATCAGCTCGCCTACGATATGATCCGTATCTGCAGAGCTGCCGCCGTTACCGCACAACAAAAGCTTGCCCCCCTTAGAATAGCTATCCTTCATCATACAAAAGGCCTGCCAGATATGCTCCTCGATTCCGGAAAGCACCGGGTAACGCCGGATCAGGAGGGTCAATTCTTCCCTCGCCATTTCCTCTTTTCTGTCCTTTATTTCTATAGCCATTGCCCATTCCTCCTTTGAACTTCGGTATTTCTTTTACGGAAAATGTATTTTTCTTCTTTTAACTTCTATCAATCCCCATTGTAGCGTATTTTTCATTTCCAGTCTTTTCTTCTTTCTGATTTTTTGCCTATTTTTTGGAAAAATAAGAAAAAGGAGCAAAAGTGAAAAAGAAGTTCTTGCAATCTTGTATACAAAGTAATAGAATCACTTGTAAGGACAACCTTACAAAAAGAATAAAGCTTCTCAAATAGTATAAGAAAAATATAGAACCTGATAAATAGTACTGATTTCAGCATCCGAGAAGTAGTGATGGAGAAGAAACAATCAAGAAACAGCAATACAAAATGGAGAAGAAACCATCAAGAAACAGCAATACAAAAAGGAAAGGAAAAACAATCATGAACAAGAAAGTCTCCTACGGAAAGCTCATAGCCCAACGACTCTTAGGCTTAATTCTGGTAACAGCTCTCTCCGCAGGCTGTGGAGCAGCCATGGAAGGTGGGGCTTCAGGAAAAACCGAAGATCAATCTGTAAACCAATCCGCCAATAAAGGGGAAGCAAAGTCTACAGATATAAAATCTTCAGACACAAACTCCGCTGACCAAAGCTCCAAACTCAAGCTCTGCGTCACCACCAGCTTCCTGGAGGACATGGCGGAGGTGTTGGGAGGAGACAGCGTAGAAATCAGCTGTATCATCCCAAGAGGAGAGGATCCCCACACTTATGAGCCGAAGCCCGAGGACTTAAAGAAGATGCAGGATGCCGAAGTGCTTTTTTACCACGGCTTACATTTTGAGGGGAAAATGCAGGATGCCCTGAAGGCACAGGGTGGAGTCATGGTTTCCAAGGACTTCCCGGAGGATAAGGTCATTCAGGCCTTCCAAGGAGAAGATGTGCCGGATCCCCATTTTTGGTTTGACCAAGACCTGTATGCACAGGCAGTCTCCGCCATGGCGGCAACTTTGGAAGAAAAGCTTCCGGAG
The DNA here is from genome assembly GCA_963542215.1 of uncultured Oribacterium sp. Lineage (GTDB taxonomy): Bacteria > Bacillota > Clostridia > Lachnospirales > Lachnospiraceae > Oribacterium. The sequence continues at coordinate 16,741 of CAUTXF010000022.1, forward strand.
GAAAAATCTATTATCGAAGAAAGAAAAGAAGCCTATCAAAAGGAACTGGAAGAGCTGAAAGCATACACCAAGAAAAGACTGGCGGAGATTCCTGAGAAGAGTAGAGTCCTGCTTACCCCCCACGATGCCTTCCAATATTTTTCCAGAGCCTACGGTATAGAAGTGAAAGCGCCCCAAGGGGTAAGCACGGACGGTGAAGTGTCCGCTTATGACATGGCGGAAACCGCGCAATTTATCGTAGACCATAAGATTAAAGCCATTTTCACGGAATCCACTACCGACCCCCAGCGCATGAAGAAGCTCCAGGAATCCTGCAAGGAAAAGGGCTTTTCCGTAGAGGTGGTGGAAGGAGAAAAGGAAGGAGAGGGCGGACTCTTTAGCGACTCCTTGGGACTCCGAGGAGAGGCGGGAGACACGTACCTCACTATGGTACGCTACAACGTAGATCTGATTGTAGACCACCTGAAATAGAAGGAGAAGAGGATGGATGCAGAGAACTTTTCCCTGGCGCAATTCTCCCACGCACAAGCCGGTAGTGAAGCCATGCTTACGAACACGTCCGTGATGCCCTCCGCCATTTCCTGTCAGGGGCTTTCCGTCTCCTACGGGGAAAAGGAAGTGCTTTCCCGGCTTTCCGTAGAGATTCCGGAGGGAAGCATGACCGCCATTATCGGACCTAACGGCGCCGGGAAAAGCACCTGGATGAAGGCGGTGCTGGGGCTTCTTCCGAAAAATGCCGGAACCGTCCGCATTTTCGGAGAAGAGGGGAAAAAGGCGAAGAATTACCTTTCCTATATTCCCCAAAGCACCAAGGTGAACTGGGATTTTCCCATCACGGTGGAAGAGGTGGTGGAGATGTCCGCCTACAAAAAACGAGGCTGGTTTCTTCCTATCAGAAAAGAGGATCGGGAGAAAAGAGATGCGGCCTTGCAGGAAATGGGCTTAGAGGAGCTACGAAAACGGCAGATCAGCCAACTTTCCGGAGGGCAGAAGCAGAAGGTATTTCTGGCGAGAGCCCTGGCGGAAGAAGCCAAACTCTTCCTATTAGATGAGCCCTTCGCCGCCATTGACCAAAAAAGCGAACGAAGCATCACGGAAAAGCTGAAGGAATTCAAGAAAATGGGAAAGACCATCCTCTGCATCCACCACGACCTGAGCCGTTTGCAGGAGAACTTTGATTATGTCCTGTGGATTAAGGCTGGAAGCTACGGCTTCGGAAGAGCGGTCGAGGTTCTGACTCCTGAAAACGTGGAAGCCATTTTCTCCTGCTAAACCATGCTTGCATAAGAAAAATTGCTATTTCCCCATAAGAGGCTTGTTCTATAAAAGGGGATTTCCCGGTTCAGCAAGCTTCTTCATAGAAAGCGAAAGCCTATGTTCTTTTTATTCTATGATTTCTTTGTGATTGCCCTCCCCCTGGGGGTGCTGGCCTTCAGCACCGCCCTCATCGGAGGAATCCTCCTCTATAAAAAGCAAAGTCTGCTGGGAGATGCTCTGGGACACGGGACCTATCCCGGAGTGATTTTGGCTTATATGCTCTTTGCCACCAAGTCCCCTAAGATTCTGGCCCTGGGCGCTGCATTTACGGCTTTTTGTACTCTCCGCATCATCCAAAGCCTCACGAAGGGAGAGCAGGGAATGCGGGGAGAAAGCGCTCTGGCTCTAAGCCTAAGCGGGATGTTCGGGCTGGGCATGGTTCTAAAAACCGTTATCACGGGGAATCCCCATTTTGCCAAAGCCTCCCAATCCGGCCTGAAAAGCTTTCTCTTTGGCTCCGCGGCCTTCCTGCAAAAGGAAGATTTTACTCTGATTTTCTTTTGGAGCCTGTTCAGCCTAAGCCTTTTCTTCCTATTTAGAAGGGCGTTTTGTCTGTATTGCTTTGATCCGGAATATGGAAGCTTCCTGGGGGTGGAGGAGAGGAAAATGCATATCCTGCTCCGGTTTCTTATGATTCCCCTCCTTGCCTTGGGCATCAAAATGCTGGGGGTGCTTCTGATGGCATCCTTTTTGGTTCTGCCGATGCTTTTTGCCAGAGAACTGTCCGGAAAGCGAAACGTCATTTTCCTGCTGGCGGGACTGCTATCCCTATTCTATTCCCTATTGGGAACGGGGCTAAGCCTAAGCCAAAAAGGCTTTTCCACCGGAGCCGGCATCATCGTACTGATGGGAGGAAGCCTTATGCTACTGCTTTTCCTGAAAGAGCTCCGTGCCGGCATTCAAAGCTCAGGTCACAAAACAGTATCATGAAACTACTGAAAAGTTTCTTCCTATAAGAAAGGAGTGCCATGCCGGAAATCTGTCTGGTTTTTCTTCTCTGCGCTATAGCTACAGGTATGCTCAGTCCCTATGTCTATTATAGAAATTGCAGTATGTCCATAGATGCTCTGTCCCACACCTCTCTATTGGGGATCGTCCTAAGCTTTAGCCTCATCAAAGACCTGTCCTCCCCCCTGCTGATTCTTGGCACAGGCATTTTCGCCCTCTTCACCTTCTATTGCATAGAATTGCTGCAGGAAAAGCTTCGTTGGAAAAGAGAGGAGAGTCTGAGCTTTCTCTTCCCCTTCTTCTTTGCTCTGGGCATACTCCTCTTAAGCCTATATTACCGAAACGTCCATTTGGACACGGATATGGTGCTGATGGGGAATCCCTTCCTGATACCCTTCCGGAGGAGTCTTTGGATGCCTGTCGCTTTTTGGAAAATGCTATTCTGCCTGGTCTTAAACACCGCCTTTCTGCTGCTTAGCTACCGTCCCATGAAGAAGCTGCTTTTTGAAGGAGAGGAGGCGGGGCAAATGTCAAAAAGTCAAAGACGTCTTCATTATGCCCTACTCTTTTGCATTGTCATCACAAGCATATCCTCCTTTGATACGGTGGGAGGAATCCTGACCATTTCCCTCTTTGTAGCGCCCATTGCCGTGGCAAGACTATATAGCAGGAACCTGTGGGAATGTATTCTCTATAGTATTGCCTTTGCCCTGCTACACGCTATAGTGGCGTTAATTCTATCCTTTCGCTTCAACATCTCACTATCCGGATGCTGCGCCTTTGTCGGTATGCTGGACGGGGTGATACAAAATGAATGGAAGAAGGTGCATCGAAAAGGGGCTACCATTCCTATAAAAGCCGAGTAATTTTATAGAGAAGAAGCCTACCATAGTCTATTTTCACAAAGCAAAAAACTTGTAATTTAAGAATATTGCTTAAATAAGCGGCGTGAAAATATTAAAATAGGAAATAATGACGGAAATGCTTGCGTTTTGTTTAGAAAGAGTTTATATTCCCTGTAATGGAGAAGAAAAAAATTGAATAATTGCGACAATGCAACACAGAAAAAGAAAGGAAGAGGTCTGTAGTAAGAGTCTATACAGGAGGCCAGATGACACAGAACCGGGAGGACTACATCAAGGCGATTTTTAAGATTACTGAACGCGAAGGAGAGGCCAGTAATCAGAGAATTGCAGATAGTTTAGAAGTTTCCAGGGCATCAGCATCAGAAATGGTGAAGAAACTGATTCAAGAAGGTTTTGTAGTAGCAGAGGGGAGACAGCTATCCTTGAGCGCAGAGGGAGAGCGGATCGCCAAACGCATTTTAAGTAGACACCGTTTGTGGGAAAGTTTTTTGATGACAAAGCTTCAATATGAAGAAGCGGAAGTCCACGAACAGGCGGAGCAGCTGGAGCACATCAGCGATGAGAAGCTGATGGAACGTTTGAACGCATATTTACATTTTCCGAAGACCTGTCCCCACGGGGCAATCATCTATGAAAATGAAGACAAGGCGTAAGAACTCTTTTTTGTGCGCGTAAATATAGAAAGAAAGGATTTCTTTCTAGAATTTTGCGTGTGCAAGTAGCTGAGAGAAAAAGAAACAAGAAAAAACTAAAAAAATATTAAGAAATATTGCACATAAAGTCGAAGGAACGAGAAGATATTTAAAGCATTTTGAATAGGCGAAAAATGGGATAAAACGAGAAAAACCCTTTTCATGACATTTAAAGGGCCTTTCACGCAAAGTCTATTGAAATAAAAACTACATTTGCTAGAATACGGGATACAGAGAAGGAACGCCCGCAACATCGAGCCTGAACTGTACTGAGTAAGAAAAGGAAAGAAGATTCTAAGAAAGCGGAAAAGCAATCTTAAAGAAAGCTTCCGGAAAGTCTAAGAAAATCTGGGAACTTTTCGAAAGCCTGAAAGAAAGCTTTCGGTTTTTTTCAAAGAATTGTAAACCCAACAGTACGAAAAAGGTGGTCGATGGCATGAAGAATTATCGTAGAAATAATTACATAGGGAAGATGAAGAAGGGATTCAAGCAGAAGTTGTCTTTGCTGATGATTGCTTGTCTTTTGTTCACCGGCTATCGTGGGCTTACCATTTCCGGACGAGCAGATTCCTCTCACACCGAACAGAATAACGAAATCGAAGTAAGCGGAAGCCAAGTAAAGGTTCAGCTCCTTGGGGCGGATCTTCGGAGAGCGGCTACAGAAGCTATCCTGAAGGGCGAGAAGGTAGGAAAGAGCAACCTTCGTTCTTACAGCAAGGATCAGGAACTGGCGACAGAGTTTGAAGAGTACTTTGACGGAGAGAAAGAGATTTACAACATTCCTCTGAACAGTATCGCCGAGAACCTGGAAGAAAGCTTGAATGCTGAAGAAGCCGGATTACAGATTTATGTAGAAAGAGATGCGAAGGACTTAGGCAGACTGGTTCGTAAGGAAAGTAAAGAAAGCTTACTGCTCTACAGTAAGGAGAGTGCAGTGGCAGGACTTCTTCCTAAGAAAGAAGAAGCAACAACTGTTTCCTTGACAGAAGAAGAGAAAGCATCTGACAGCAACCTTGAAAGAAACACAGAGTTAACCGGAAGTGAGCTCATCACTTTTGTATATGAGAACAAGTCTACAGAAAGAATGACCTTCCAGCTCTCTGTTGATGGGAATAAATATCCGAAAGTAACCGTTGCTTCCAAGGCAAGCCTGTTCAAGCAGTTCTTGAGCGATGCTAAGAAAGCACAGGCAGAAGCTAAGAATGCCAAGGCGACAGAAGCTAAGGCTGAAAGCACAGAAGTACAGACTGTAGAAGCTTCCAAGGTAGAAGAGAGTTCTACCGAAGCTAAGCAGGAAGTGGCAGAAAGCAAAGCAACAGAAGAAACGAAAGCTACAGAAGAAAACAAGGCTTCCGAGGAAGCACGTAAGGATGATTCCGAAGTAGCAATCGTAAGTACCGCTGCAGAAGCAGTAGCAGAATCCGCTGAAGCTAAGGCTGAGGTGAAGACAGAAGCTTCCGAGGAAGCAACAGAAGCTAGTGCAGAAGCTACTGAAGCGGAAGTTAAAGAAACAGTAGCTAAAGCCGAGACAGCTCAGGCTGAAAAGGCAACAGAAGCACAGAAAGCAGTTGTAGAAGACAACAGCCTTCTGAAAGATATTACAGAGCACAGTGACGAAATCCTTCCTGAATTACAGTCTATTCGTTTTACCCAGTACAGCTTGAATGAACTTGGTAGAAAGAGCCAGAACGTAGAAATCGAAGGATTCGGTAACGTACAGGTATTCTACGACGAAGCGGCATTTGACGGCGACGTAGTATTAGAAGCAAAGCGTCTCTTCAAGCCGGAAGAAGAAGCAGAAGGAGAAAAGCTTTCCGAAGAGCAGGTTAAGATTCTGAAAGATGAAGCTTTATATGATGATTCTGCAAGCTTGGATATCCGCTTTGTAGATAAGAAAGACAGTGCAGTTGAAGTAGAGCCCAAGTCTCCGGTGGCGGTAAGAATTACTATCGAGAAGAAGGCACTCCCTGAAGAGGCTAAAGCAGAAGACATCTCTATCCATCATATCGTGGAGGAAAAAGGAACTGAACAGCCAGTATCCGTAGAGACTGTTAGCCGTTCTGACAAAGAAAAGGGTGCTGAAAGCAACTTGGAAGTAAAAGCTACAGAAGAAAAAGAACTAAAGGTAGCTGATTCTGAGGATAAAATCTCTAAAGAATTTACTGTAAATTCCTTCTCTACATACGTAGTGCATTGGGGAGGGATTGGAACTTCAGGGCTAAAACCTATCAGATTTCATTATGTTGATGAAGCATTTAATGAAATTGCTCCTACTGAGTTTAGCTATGAAAATTTTCTGACTAAGAATAAAAGTCAAGAAAAGAAAATTTTTACTTGGAGTGGGATTGATGGACAAGGCATAGTAGTAGATTTTGACAATCAGAGCTTAGCAAGAGAAAAGAAAATTTATAAAGAGATATATGGTTATACAATCTCTGGCGTATATGGTCATAATGAGGAAAATGCTTGGGATTCTCCTTATGTATCAAAAGCTTCAAACATGAAGGTGAAAGAACTTACAACTTATGGCGTGACAATGGATTGGGGAAGTGGAGATCAAAACTATGTCTTTAGTCAAGGTTGTATATATCATGATTATTACTTTGTATATAAGCCATGTATTTTCAAAGGGGATCAAGAGCAATTCAAGGAGCCATCTCTAATAAATGATAAGTATATTACAAAGTTGGCAGAGGACAAATATGAATTAACTTTGACCGGACAAGTAAAAAGAGATGCAGAAAGAGAAAAACCTGTCGATATTTTATTCATCTACGATAATACAGGAAATATTAGTAGAGAAGATGCAGAAGCTACGAAGAAAAACATTGGAAAACTAATGGATGAAATCTCTGCACTTCCTAATAGCTATGATCCAAGATATGCTCTTATAACAATGGATGGAGAAGCTGAAAAAAATATTTCTGGTAACGTGGTGGAATATAATGTTAACAGAGAAAAAAAATATAGAACTTATATAGACCCAAATACAAAAGAACAGAAAAGAGAAGAAATTAAAGCATCTTACGAAGATAGACTTGTAATTACTGAAGAAGCTATTCAAGGCTTTAAAATCGGAGGATCTGTAGGTGATTTAAGAGGTACAAAAAATTTAAGTCCGAATTTCACCATTAATGATGAAAAATACAATGATTCGAGACAAAATTATGCTTTTACATCAGATAAGGAAGCAATTAAAAAGAAATTAAATAATTTAATTTCTGCTCCCGCTAATTCTACTGGCCCCAATTACTATGCGGCAATTAGAAATGCGAAATCTTTGATGAAAACAAACTTAGATTATTCCTATTACGGTCCAAGCGTATCAAGATATGGCGTGTTTGATAACATAAATAATTTTGATGCTGCAAGTAAACCGAAAGACAATTTATCTAGAAAAGATGCAAAAAAGATAATCATCTTCATTACAGGGGCAGATGCTTCTCGAACATATGTAAAATCAGATGGCGTTTATGAGGACTATATTAAGCGGGGAGATGAGTACTATTTAACCAGAGCAAAATATACAAAAGGTCAAAGTATTGGTAATGGTAAAACAGTATATTATCCGGCACTTAATGATGCAAGAGCCGAACTAAATTCATTTGATAATATAGATGCATTTTATTCGATAGGTATTGGAGATAAAAATAACTGGTCTCATTTAAATGAACTTGCCATGGCGCAAGATAAAAATGACCAACGATTTGCTAGACAAAGAGTGTTACCTGAAAGAGTAAAGTACAAACTATATGAAGGGACATCAACTTCAGCAATAAATGGAATATTCAGCGATTTAAGAACAAAGATAGAAGATGCACAAATACAAAATATTGAAATCAGTGACACATTAAGTAAATATGTAACATTAGATGGAAATAACGCAATTCAAGGCAAAATTTATAAAAAATCCGGATTGGGAGCACTAAAAGATAAAGAATTAACAAAAGAGCAGCAAGAAGAATTAGGTTTAAAAAGAATTATTGTTAGCAAGGAAGAAGTTAATGGTAAAACTGTATTAAATCTAAAAACAGATCCGGAAGATTTTGTTCTTAGACCTGGCTATGAAATTCGATTAATTGCAAATGTAAAACCCACTGAAGATGCTTATACAGACATTAATGACGGTAGATTTCTCAAAATAGGTGAAAGTAGAACGGATTTAAATGACATCTATGTTAAAGATGGGCATGAAAAGAAAGATAAAGAAGGGAACAATCTTGATTTATCTAAGTATGGTACATCTGTTAATAAAGAAGGACTCTATACAAATGACGATGCAACAATAACATATAAGTATAAAGATCCTAAAAATCCAAATCCGCAAGATGGAAAGAAAAAATACAATAAGCCTATTATTGAAGTGAAAAAGAAAAATACCGGTTACTTAAAGATCTATAAGGGCTTTGTAGGTTTTGATTCCAAGTTATATGATAATAATAAAAACGAATGGACTACACTTGGAAAGCAGGTATTAAAGCAGGTTGTATTTGATATCTCAACAGAATTACCTGATGGCAGTGAAAAACTTATTGCTACAGTGAATTTAGGCGATGAAAGATGGATTAATGATACTTTTACCACTGACAAAGTATATAATCTAGATAATGGATATAGACTAAAAATACATCCGGCTGAAAATGTTGTAGAAGATGTAAATAATGATCAGATAAAATATCCAGGACATAGAATGGTTTTTGAAATTGATAATTTACCTAAAAACCAAAAATATAAAGTTGTCGAAAGAGATATCGATAAAAACACTACTTTCACAGTAGGAGCATATAGTTACAAGTACTTGAGAAAAAGTATCAAGAGTGTAGCTACTGAAGGTATGAACTTGATGCCATATAATGTGTCTTCGAATCCACATGGCAATACATATTCTTTCAATAATTTCTACAATGTAACTGAAAATCCTAATGTAGATATCACAGTAAAGAAGATTGTAGAAGAATTTGGAGGAACAGCTTATACTAAACAAGCTAAAGATCAGGTGTTCGAATTTTATCTTGGACTATATCATGATGTGATGGATGGACAAGAGCTGAAGAGAAAATCTTACACAGAACAAGAGTTAAATGAAGTTGTAAAGGGCTTTAGTCCAGAATTACAAAAATCAGTTAAAGTAGTATATGTTGATAAGCTACAAACTAAAAATGATGGCGTAACTTTACAAGCTGGAGCAATTGAGGCCGGACATTATGTAATTAGCTTTGAGTTAAAGCATCAACAATCAATCACATTACCTGTAAAACTTGGTACGAAGTATCGCGTCTATGAGAAAAAAGATCAAGGTTATAGGGAACCTAGATATGAAAGAAAAATAGTTTCTAAGAATACCATAGTTAGAAAGGATGTTTATGATTCCTCTAGTGTTTGGTACCCATGTACAACATATAATGTAATTGAGGAGTCTGAAATCATAACATGGTATAACCCAAGGATTACTTCAGTTCCAACAGGTCTTGTAAGAGACTTCACACCATACCTCTTTGGAATCTTCGGATTTGTAGTAATGGCAGGTGCATACCTCGCCATTAACAAGAAAAGAAGAGAAGCATAAAACTCCTCTTCAGCACATTCTCAATTAAACATTCACCCGCTTCTGCTACAGATACATCTGTTGCAGGACAGAAGTTGGAAAAGAACTTCGTAACAGAAGACCGACGAAAGGAGTTGAAATGGCGACTCCTGCGTCACTACAACAGCTGCATCTGTAGCAGAAGCGGACTGAATAATTGCCTTTAGATACACTATCGGCGAAGAAAAAACAAATATAAGTCTTTTTTCTTAGGAAAAAGAAAGGAGGTTCAGACATGGTACGGCATGGTAAATTGGCGAGGGAACGCCCAAGGAGCCGAAGGATGTATCTCGATACAACGTGAGCTGAAACTCAACAAGTCACTTAAATAATTAGAAGGGTCGCTCCTTCAAATTATAAATCACACAACGTTTCTACTATTTTTTAAAAAGGAGAACAAGATGAGAAAGAATTTAAACAAGCTTGCAACTCTGGCATTATCCGGAATGATGGTAATGTCTATGGCAGTGCCTGCATTCGCGATGGATGTTCCATTCAAAAAGGTACTCTATACCGATGGAAAGACTTTAGCTCCAGCTACAGAGTTTGACTTTTCCATTAAGCCGGCAGCGAATGGATCACAGTGGAACTACACTGGAGAAGATGGACAGCCACATACAGCCACTACTGTACCTGGTGTTGCGGGTGGTGTAGTTGTTAAACAAAAAGCAGCGTTTGCTCCTGCAGAGGGTGAGTTAGGAACCAATGTAGAAAAAGATGCAAATGGAAAGACTATTGGTGCACAGTTCGAATCCAAGGCTATCTTTGAGGTTAAGGAAAATCTTTTTAATGACTACGGCGTGTATGAGTACGATCTTAAAGAGATTGACGGAGAATATGAAGGAATTAATTATTCTCCATCTGAATTCAAGCTTTATGTTTACAAGTTTAGAAATAAACAAAATAAAGATGAGTTTGTAACTACAATCGAAAGAGTCAAAGATGGAAAGGGTAATGCTGTAAAGGTTAAGCCAACAGAGATTTCTAATAACTATGGAAGACATACACCACCAGATAATCCAGATACCCCACCTTCCACACCAGAAAAGCCTAATGATTCTACACATAATGTAGTTATCAAGAAGAACATCTCCGGTTCTGTAGCAAACAAGACTGAGAAATTTAAGTTCCAGGTTAAAGTTGACCCAGCTAACAAAACTGGTGTTACAGCTGGTAAGAAGGAAATGTATCATGTTGAATCAGTTGGTGGAGCAACTCTTGGTTTTGGCTCTTTAACAGCTGGAGCTTTTTCTTCAGAGTTCGAAGTAACACAGGACAAGGGAATTGAGATTTTTGGTTTAACAAAGGGCGATGTGGTTACTATTAAGGAGGGTAGCAATAGCTATACTATGACTGTAGCTGCTGATCCAACTCAGAATGGTTATGTTACAGGATTAGTTTCAAATAGTGCAGACTTCACCGGTAATTTTAATGTAGTAAAGGATGATGCTGTTGTAATCGTAGATAATAATAAGGGCATGGTAACTCCTACTGGTATCGTTATGAATGTTGCTCCTTACGCTATGATGCTTGCAGTAGCTGGCGGACTTGGTGTAGTATTCATGAACCGCAAGAAGGAAGAGGAATAATTCTTTCTGACTTATAATGTTTTCAGAATATGGCGTTAACTTACCGTAGAGCATAAATTCTTCTTCTCCAAAAATAGCGCGAAAGTAAGAGAACAAGATATTTTGAATCAGTATCAAAAATCTCCGGGTGGCAAAGCCACCCGGAAGAGATACTGAAAATCGTATGTAGATTGGTTTTTTGAAAGCTTCAAGAAACCCATGTACACACGGTGTACAGCAGGAAAAGGAGTGGAAAGGACAAGGAATGAATACAGCAGCAAAAGCCGCTAGAGCCGGAGATAAAGTATTATCAGTCTTGGCGATTGTCCTCATGGTTATCATGCTGGCCTTTGGTGGATACTCCCTCTGGGACACCTATGTCACTATGACAGGTGCTTTCTTAAATAGAGATTTGCTGAAGTATAAGCCTTCTCTGGATAATCCGGAGCAAACCAGACTGAGTCTGGAGGAGCTTTTAAAGATTAATCCGGATACAAGAGGCTGGATAACCATTGACGGAACCCACATTGACTACCCCATGGTTCAGGGAAGAGACGACATGGAGTATGTAAACAAGGAAGTAACAGGAGAGTTTTCCCTTTCAGGGTCAATTTTCTTAAGTGCCTATAACAAGGCGGATTTTTCAGATCCCTATATGCTTACCTATGGACACCATATGGATAACGGAGGGATGTACGGAGATGTCATGGAGTATATCGACAAAGATTACTTTGATAAGCATCTCACAGGTCATCTTTTTATGCCGGATGGCAGAGCGCGCAAGATGGAAGTTTTTGCCGCTATCGAGTGTGATGCCTATGACCGTATGATTTATCAGGTAGAAGGCAAAAAGGGACACATCATGGAACTGGTGGAATATTTGAAAAAACATTCCATAAACTTTAGAGATATCGGGCTAAAGGAAAGCGACCAGATCATGTCACTCTCCACCTGTGTATCACTGGAAACAAATGGTAGGGTTGTTGTTTTGGCAAGAGTAAACCCATAAGGGAGGAAAACGGAAATGAAAGCAAAAGACATTTTAATAAAGGCTGGTACAGTATTATCAGCGGTGCTATTCCTTTCCGCAGGATTGGGATTCTCATCCCAGGCAGCTGCGCAAAGTGCAAGCTTAAAGATTCCGGTAAAGATTAGCACATCAGGCGCTGCACCGGAGGAAACCTATACAGTGACGATTGAGAGAGATCCTTCCAATCCAAACGCTCCACTGCCTTCGCCGAATCAGGTAAGTGTTACAGGAAACGGAGCAAAGGATTATATCCTGGAATTTCCGGAAATTGTCTATACCACAGAAGGCGACTATAAGTATACAATTAAGCAGACTGTAGGAACACAAAGCAATTTTACCTACGACAGCAGAACCTATACACTTTTGGTAAAGACCACGGAAATTACTAGAGATGCTAGTGGGAATGCGGTATCACCTTATATTTTACCGGTATTCTGGGTAGGAACCGGAGAGAATTCTGCAAAGCACGGAGATATTTCTTTCTATAACCGTTATAACAGAGGCGGTGGTGGAAATCCTCCTAGCCCGAATCCAGGTCCTAACCCGGGTCCTAATCCTAGTCCTAATCCCAGTAATCCTTCCGTACTTGGTGCAACAAGACCTAGTAGCGTAGAACCCGGAGTTCTCGGCGTAGACAGAGAGCCAAAGGTTCCTGAAGTATTGGGAGCATTAAGACAGGTAGCAACCGGAGATGCAAGCTTCATGGCATTATACGGACTCTTTGCAGCATTATCCCTCATGTCTCTTCTTTTCTGGGGACTTGGCTATAAAAAGCAGGGACAGAAGAAAGAGAATAGAGGCTAAATCAAAAGATTCAGCCATATATAATCAACTAAGGATTTGATTCGATGTGATTTCTTCAGAATCGCAAAACCCAAGGATGGACAAGCCGAAAGGCACTTCAGGCTAAGCAACTTCATTGACGAATCATAGCTTAAGTTGAGCGAAAGAGGAAGAAGTGAAAAGCACCTAATGCTTATCCTAAAATATATAAGTGCAAAAGTTGTAGAAGCAACTGGTGTGACACCGTGGGACATGGTGGTATATGTCCTAGATGAAAATCTATTTGTTCTAAAAAACTTCCAAGTTCTGCTTGGAAGTTTTTTGTACTATAATAAATCATAAGCTATAAATATTCACAGGTTATATGCTTGAATAGCTGAGTTATGCAAAGATTAGACTTTTTAAAGCTACATCTTACTTAGAGGACGAGAAGTCTAAGGATGTAAAAGAAAGAATATAACTAAAAATAGAAATATAGAACAAAGGATAGCAATGGATAAAAAAACAACAGTATTTTTGGCAAAAAAATTATTTACGGAATTGGTCTTTAACACCGCCTATATTGAAGGAGTGAATGTCACCTTTCCTCAGACGCAGACCATATTGGATGGCGGAATCGTGAATCAGATACCGGTTTCCGATATCCAGACGGTACTGAACCTAAGAGATGCCTGGCGGTATTGTATCAACAACTTTGAAATCACGACAAACTTTGACTTCCTTTGTAAATTAAACGAAATGGTTTCCCGCAATGAAAGTCTGGCCTGGGGAAGCCTGCGAACAGGCAAAGTCGGCATCAGCGGAACAGAATATATGCCTGAAATACCCAAGGAAGACGAAGTAAAGGAAGAGCTACATAAGATTCTGGCCATATCCGATATGGTGGAGAAAGCATTGGAAAGCTTTTGCTATATCGTCTATCATCAGCTCTTTTGGGATGGGAACAAAAGAACAGCCACTATATTTGCCAGCAAAATACTTATGGAAGCAGGGATGGGCATTCTGAGTATCGGAAAGTCTGAAGGAGAGAAGTTTAACGAGACTCTATTACAGTATTATGATACGGGAGAGAGTAAAGAGCTAAAGGAATGCTTAAAGACTTGCATACTTTCGATGTAGCCATAGAATAAAGGATAGAATATGCTGTAAGAAGGAGGAATATCTATGTGTGATAAAAGTCAGCTGAATAAAATTACCAGTCAAATCATAGAAGTCTATCGAGATATTTATGGGAAAGCCATTAAAAATATAGTCATGTATGGCTCTTTTGCCAGAGGAGATTTTAATGATGAATCTGATATAGACTTTGCTGCGATAGTGGTAGGAGAAAGACAGGAATTGCAAAAGAAGCTGGAAGAGGTATGGGATAAAGCTTCGGATATCGGCTTGGAGCATGATGCAGTAGTGTCGCCTGTTGTAATACCCTATGAAGAATTTATTGAGTATAAAGATAAGCTACCTTATTATCGTAATATAGATAAGGAGGGCATTATCGTTGGATGATAAGTGCCTTTCAAATAAGAAATAGCTGTGACTATGATGATTTTTATATTGTCTCGAAAGCCAATGCTGAGGAGCAGTACAGAAAAGTCAAAGAAATGATAGATGTGATTATAGACTATCTCTGTAAATCGGAAGAACTTTATAACATTTTCCTCATTCTATGTTATAGTAGTTAAGAAATTATCAATCTATCCTTGGGGTCAGATGAAAAAAGTAGCTTAAGAAACTTGAAAAGTGTTGAAACGAAAACCCGAACAATGAAAGAAAATGGAGGAAAAGTCCAATGGCATTACAAGTAGAAAAAGGAAGACCGGCACAGAATGAAGGCAGAAGCAAGAAGGAGCTTGCGGTTTACGATTATCTGGACAAGCAGGGAATTGCCTATGAGAGAGTAGACCATCCTGAGGCGCATACCATGGAAGATTGTATCCCCATTGAAGAAGCTTTGGGAGCTAAGGTCTTTAAGAATCTGTTTTTAACCAATAGTAAGCATAGCTATTATTATCTACTCTTAATGCCGGGAGATAAGCCCTTTAAAACCAAGGAGCTTTCTTCCCAGCTTGGGGTGTCTCGTCTTTCCTTTGCTGAGCCGGAGGAGATGGAAGAGGTGCTGGGATGTACACCGGGCTCTTCCTCCATTTTCGGACTGATTCATGACAAAGAGGATCTGGTAGAGCTTTTGGTGGATAAGGATCTGATGAAGGAAGAATATCTCTGTGCCCATCCCTGCCATAACATTGCCACCTTGAAGGTGAAGACCTCCGACCTTTTCGGGAAGTTCTTAAAGTCCACAAAGCACTATAAGACAGAGGTGCAATTAAAGGGCGAGGAATAGGACAATAGAAAAAGACGGAGTGTAAATAAAACGGTAAGAATATCGAAACTCCTTGACATAGGGTGAGTCTCCATGCTATCCTATAGCAGAACTTGGGGCAACGCCCTATTTTTTATGCACTAATTTCGTAGTCATGCGAAGTTAAAAATCATTGGAGGTGAAAGCCGTGCGTACAAAGATTATATTAGCATGTACAGAATGTAAGCAGAGAAACTACTTTATTACCAAAGAGAAGAAGCTTCATCCGGAGCGTATGGAAGTAACAAAGTTTTGCAAGTTCTGTAAGAAGCACACGCTGCATAAGGAGACAAAGTAATGCAAGATGAAAAGAAATCCGGAGGAGCCGGATTCATTGCAGGGTTAAAATCTGAATTTAAGAAGATTGTTTTCCCCACACGTCAGGAAGTGATTAAGCACTCTGTTGCAACCATCGTTCTTAGTGTGTTGGTAGGCCTTTTGATTACAGGTTTAGACATTGCTATGAAGTGGGGTCTTGGATTGATTCTTGTAAAGTAAAGGTGGGAATATGGCAGAGAAGAACACAGAAGCCCGTTGGTATGTAGCCCATACCTACTCCGGTTATGAGAACAAGGTGAAGATGGACTTAGAGAAGACCATTGACAACCGTGGTCTTCAAGATGTGATTTTAGAGGTCAGTGTTCCCATGCAGCCGGTTATTGAAGTAAAGAATGGCGTAGAGAAGAAAACCGACAAGAAGATGTTCCCGGGATATGTTCTGGTGAACATGGTGATGAACGATGAAACCTGGTATGTGGTTAGAAATACCAGAGGCGTTACCGGATTCGTCGGTCCAGGATCTAAGCCGGTCCCCCTTTCTGAGGAAGAAATCCTGACCTTAGGCTATAGAAAGTCTGAAGTTTTGGTTGACTTCGCAGAGGGAGACACCGTAAGCGTAGTCTCCGGTGCTTGGAAGGATACCGTTGGTGTCATTACAGAAATCAATGACCAGAAGAAGACCGTCACCATTAACGTGGAAATGTTCGGTAGGGATACCCCTGTAGAGCTTTCCTATGGTGAAGTACAGAAGTTAAGATAAGATTTGGTAATACCCGAGGGATTTTATCCCATGGAGTACATTTAGCCACCGCTTGCAAAGCAAGCTCGTGGGAGGGTTTACCCGCAATTACCACAAGGAGGTGCCTATATGGCAAAGAAAGTAGAAGGATACATTAAATTACAGATTCCCGCTGGAAAAGCAACTCCAGCACCCCCCGTTGGACCTGCATTAGGACAGCACGGGGTTAACATCGTTGCCTTCACTAAGGAGTTCAACGCTAGAACTGCTAATGAAGGGGACATGATCATTCCTGTTGTTATTACCGTTTACGCAGATAGAAGTTTCAGCTTTATTACAAAGACTCCTCCTGCTCCTGTTCTCATTAAGAAAGCTTGTAAGTTGCAGAAGGGTTCAGGCGAGCCAAATAAGAATAAAGTTGCTACTATCTCCAAGGCTGACCTTCAGAAGATTGCCGAGACTAAGATGAAAGACTTAAACGCTGCATCATTAGAATCTGCAATGTCCATGATCGCAGGTACCTGCAGATCTATGGGTGTTAAGGTAGAAGAGTAAAAGAAGGAGGCTTTGATTCATGAAACAGGGAAAAAGATATGCCGAAGTGGCAAAGGCTGTAGATAGACAGGTTAAGTACGCTGAGTTGGATGCAATTCAGTTGGTAAAGAAGAATGCAACCGCTAAGTTCGATGAGACTGTAGAGTTACACATCAGAACCGGTTGTGACGGACGTCACGCTGACCAGCAGGTTCGTGGTTCTGTAGTTCTTCCTGCAGGAACCGGTAAGAACGTTCGTATCTTAGTGTTCGCTAAGGACGCTAAGGCTGATGAGGCTTTGGCTGCAGGCGCAGATTTTGTTGGTGCAGATGATCTTGTACCAAGAATTCAGGACGGTTGGTTCGACTACGATGTAGTTATCGCAACTCCTGATATGATGGGTGTAGTTGGACGTATCGGACGTTTGCTTGGACCTAAGGGCTTAATGCCAAACCCAAAGCTTGGAACCGTTACTATGGATGTAGCTAAGGCTATCGCTGATACTAAGGCCGGTAAGGTTGAGTACAGACTGGATAAGGCAAACATCATCCACGTTCCTGTCGGAAAGGCTTCCTTCTCCGAGGAGCAGTTAAAGTCCAACCTGGATGCATTAATGTCAGCTATTGTAAAGGCTCGTCCATCTTCCTTAAAGGGAACCTACCTGAAGTCCATCACCTTGACTTCTACCATGGGCCCCGGCGTGAAGTTAGACGGATTACAGTTCGGCGCATAAGAGAAATTTTCAAGACCTACAGGGAAACTTGTAGGTCTTTTTTTGCTTTATAGCTTATTTCTATTTTGTATCAAAACCATGGGAAATACAGGGTTTTTGATGAAAAATAGAAACAAATTATAGAAACTGTTGATGATATAAGTCTCGCAACAAGGATTTGGAGTATTACGGAATTTAAGTTGCGCTAAGTTGCAGTAAGTTGCAAAACTGAGATAAATTCTCTAATTGAAAAATCGAAAACCGCATAAAATAAGGGTTTGTGAGGAGTAGAGAGCAGAAATTTAAGTTGCGCTAAGTTGCAGTAAGTTGCAAAACTGAGATAAATTCTCTAATTGAAAAATCGAAAACCGCATAAAATAAGGGTTTGTGGAGAGGACAGAGCAGAAATTTAAGTTGCAGTAAGTTGCAGAACAATACTTGGTTATTGAAAATATGGTCATATCCAGATTAAGCATGCAGTGGAAAATATGCTCTACAGTTGATACAATGAAAGAAAAATTGGGAATCGGCGAGGAGATGGTCAATGTCAATAAAAGATATAGAGTATATCAATAATTTAGTTAGAGAATTAATTTCACTACCGCGAGAAACAGAGTGGGTAGAGTTTAAACATAATAACGATGATCCACAAACAATAGGTGAGTACATATCTGCTCTTAGTAATTCTGCGGCTTTATTGGCGAGACCAAAGGCGTATATGCTTTGGGGAATAGAAGATAAGACGCAAAAAGTCATAGGGACATCGTTTAGTTATGGTGCTGCCAAAAAGGGCGCGGAAGCACTTGAGGCATGGTTAGCGCGTATGCTGAGTCCGCGTATAAATTTTAGATTTTATGAGACTGAATTAGAAGGTAAGAAATTAACTTTGCTTGAAATTCCCTCAGCGGAGAAACAACCTATTCATTTTGCCGGAGAAAAGTATATTAGGATAGGTAGTAACAAGAAAAACCTCAAAGAGTATCCGGATAAGGAAAGAGATTTATGGAAAGCCTTTGATAACACTCCGTATGAGCTCAGAACAGCAAAAGAAAATGTGTCGCTATCGGAGATTTTTGCTATGCTGGATTCTACAGGATATTATGAGAAAATGCAGTTTGCTTTGCCTAAAAACAAAAACAAAATAGCGGATGACTTTGTAAATGAGAAATTTTTGAGAAAAGATGTTGCAGGAACTTATGATGTTACAAATATGGGAGCGCTGTTGATTGCTAAGAATTTAGATTCTTTTGAGTCATTGTCTCATAAAGCGGTAAGAGTTATATGGTATAAGGATAATAATAGGTTGGAAACGATTAGGGAAAAGTCATTTTCCAAAGGATATGCAATAGCGTATGATGAGATTTTGGAATATATTCTAACAATAATTCCGCAAGAAGAAGTAATAGAGGGATCCATAAGGAAGACACAATTAGGCTATCCAGAAATAGCTATTCGTGAACTGCTTGCAAATATCATGATTCACCAGGCTATTGACCAAAAAGGAACCAATCCTATGGTGGAATTATTTAGGGATAGAATAGAATTTTCCAACGCAGGATCACCTCTTGTTTCTATTGAACGCATTGTCGATACTGTTCCGATTTCAAGAAATGAAAATCTCGCGGGGTTTATGCATAAAATTGGAATTTGTGAGGAAAGAGGCAGTGGTTACGATAAGGTAATTCATGCAACAAGTAACCACTCTATGTTGGCTCCTAAAATTGAAAATCAAAGCGATAAATTTACAAAAGTGACTCTTTACTTAAAAGTACCATTTGACTTAACAAGCAAAGAGGACAGAATAAGGACCTGCTATATGCAGGCATGTTTTTCTTATGTCAATGGAGAAGCCATCAATAATAATACCATTCGAGAAATATTCGGTATTACAAACCAATATAAATATAAAGCTTCGAGAATTATTGTAAATGGTCAATAACCCGTCATCTTTTTTCTCTCCATAAAAATTGAGATAATCG
>CAUTXF010000023.1:0-33671 GCA_963542215.1 uncultured Oribacterium sp.
TTCTCACATAAATCAAGGTTTTTTATCTTAGCGACGAGGATGGGACTTGAACCCATTCGAAAAATGCTGTAGAACCGCATAAATTCTATATTCTTTAATTTGTCGTGACCAATTCATGACCAAATTTATCTAAATCACTCTTTATTTACTACACGATTTGTCATGTGGTCTAAAAATACTTTGGATTCTTCCTGAAGGTCTTCCTTTAAGGCCTTCCTGTAAATTCCCTTCATAATGTGGTCGCTTTTCCAGCCTCCAAGCTTCAGAATGATAGAATCATGAATGCCTAGAGCATGCGCTTTACTGGCAAAGAAAGACCTTAAGCGGTGGATTCCAAAGTGCGGTAAGCCTATCCTCTTTTCGACTATCTGCATATTGTCGTACATCTTTCCGAGAAATCCCTCATATATGCAGCCCTGCTCTCTTATCCTGTCAGCTAGTTCTTTAGGGAGCGGTATTTTTCTATTGCTCCGCTCAGTCTTCGTGAAGTTCTGAATCACCCACTTATTGTCGCTGTCTTGTACTTTGGCCTTATTCACTGTAAGGATGTTGTCCTCAGACAGGTCTTTTATCGTTAGGGCTCCTATCTCTGATCTACGAAGTCCAAGGGAGGCAAGATAGAGCGGTACCCAGTATTTCTTTAAGGTAGGGGAGTTCTCCAGATAGGAGAATAGTTTACTCACTTCCTCATCGCCTGGCGTATAGATATCCTTTTGAATCTTTCTAGGCAGTTTCGTCCTAATTACAAACTCCGGTCTAAACTCATGCATTACCGAAACAATCAAGCCATGCCTATTGTATATCGTCTTAGGGCTTACAGGACGCTTAGGGCTTTCAGGACGCTTAGGGCTTACGGGACGCTCAGAACGCACCATATCGTTCACTAAGGCGGTCAAAGTGTATTGGGTAATATCTTTTATAGGTAGAGAGGTAAAGTGGCTAGGAATTGATTTTAGCGTTGCTCTGTAGCCTCTGATAGTAGAAGCGGAGAGGACATTCTCTTTAGCCTTGATATACTTTTCTGCGTAGTCTAAAAAAGTTCCCTTTAGAGACGCTCCGGGAACTTCATTTAGTAATTCATTTGTGGCCAGTAGTACATCCCTCTGCGTAGGTGGGTCGTCAAATAATAAGCTTTGCCGTTTTCCATTTATCATTTTTCTGATTCGATACTTCCCGGAAGGAAGTTGATCTACGCCTTTAGGGAGTTTATTCATATCTGCCTCCTAATTGTAATCATCAAGGTTGACCCCTACCGGAAGAGCAATATAGGGAATTATATTTATGTCTCGATTTCTAGTTCTTAGGTGTTTTTGTTCGTATTCCGTCTATATGTTCATATAAATCCGGTTTAATCGGGGTTCTCATCGGATCCAGAATAAAATCTATTCCTTCTCGTCTAGCTTGTTTTGCGGCGGGGACAAAATCACTGTCTCCAGACACGAGAATAATCCTGTCTACCTGCTTCTTGAAAGTTACTGAAGCTATATCAACACCAATCATCATGTCTACGCCTTTTTGATTAATACTTAGATAAAAGTCATCATCTGACAAATCACTTATGGATATCTCTCCACGACAGAGTTTTTTAGTTGCTTGTTCTTTAAGGGCGTAATGGGCTTGTTCTTCAGCCAATTTACCTAGCCGTAGTGCGAGTTTTCTTTGGTGTTTTAATTCTTCATAAAAATTCACTGACCATTTATAGGATTCAGATTTTGACAGATCTATGGCTCTCTTTTGGAGTGGGTGATAAACCTGCTTAGTGCTTGGAATGCAATCATAGTAAAATATCCTGTAGAGAGACGTGTTATCATTGCCTTCTCTTATGTGTCTCATGCAGTAATTATATAACTCGATAGCTCTATCTTGTGGAGTTTTATCTTTCCAAAAGTAGTAAGCTCTTTTTCTGTAAAAAGCTCCATCAATCATTACGGCTGTTCTAATCATACTCACTCCTACTTAAAAAAATACCTCTAGTTTCTTCACAACCCTTATAGTGGGTGGATTACTCCTAGAGGTATACCTTTATTGTCACCCGCGCCCCACTTAATATAGGCTCGGATGGGTTCTCATTTTACATGAGTATACAGTCCGTTTCCGTCTGCACCTATATTATCGGATATGAAATTTAAAAATACAATATAAATCTTTGTTAAATTTTTGTGAACGTGAAATGCTATTTCAGTCTGCAAAAATCCTATTCCTTTGCTATATAGAAAAGAAGTCTATATTTTTCAGTTTTTCGTATATAGGCTTGTTGAGTTGCGGAAGAAAGTCGAAGATTCCTTTTTTACCATATATAAAAGTAAGTAAAAGCTTATGGTTTTCTGCTACATGAACCTCTTTAACTACCCACTTAGGAATACTCATGATTTCACACCCTTATTTCTGTAGATCTCCGTATCGCAGGCAATAAAGTTTTGAAATTCTCCCGCTTCTAAAGGAAGCGTATTAGACGGTGCCGGAATAGGAGTGCTTTTATCTTCATAGCTAACTAATGTTATGGCCAGAATATCTTCAGCCATATAGAGGGCGTCCCCTAAGTCGTCTCCACAAGTGTAGCAGCTTTCTAAATCCGGAAAGTTCACGGAAAACTTTCCGTTGTCTTCTGGGGTAAATACTGCCGGATAAACGTATTTCATGTTTTTATCCTCCTACTTTCTCCAGTAAGGCCTCCTGTAATACCTGGGAGAAGTTAACTCCAAGCTCTAAAGACTTGGCGTTCAGCCACGCAGGAAGAGTTACAGTACGATTCACAGATTTATTGTTCTGTGCTTCTCGGATTGAAGGCATAAAAACATCTACTAAGCAAGAAACCTGATTCTTCTTAAGCTGCAGCTTGTTAATCGGAGAGGGTTGGGGGATTTCTTCTTTGTCTTCTTCCATGCTATACAGAGTAAGCCCTAAAAGTTCTTTAGCGGATTTAAAGGCGTCTTCCTCGTCAACTCCGCTTGTGGCAACATCAAAATCAGGGAAAATCACTGCGATTTCCTGTCCTTCCTCAAAAGTAAATACTGCCGGATAAATATAATTGTTCTTTTTCATTCTGTTCTCCTTTATATAAATTCTTCAAGGGTAGGGCTACTGAAATCGTAGCCCTGATTGTCTTTCGATACTTTCTAAGGTGCCTCGAGGTATGTCTTTGTCCGGGTGCTTCACTGTGACTTTTCCTTTTTTAGTTGGATGCTTGAATTGGTGATGGCTTCCAACGCATAGGATTTCATACCAGCCGTCATTCTTTAGTATCTTGAGTACTTCCCTTGATGAGTAACTTTTCATATTGTTTCCTCCTCACGTAAATATAATAACAAATATAATTGTATTTGTCAATATAATATTTGTAAAAATACTTGTCGAAAAAGGTATAAAAAAATACCCCTAGTTTCATCACTGATCAGGTGATTACTTCTAGGGGCGATATTATGGCCTCTCATGGGACACATTGTTAAGAGGTGTGAGAGAATCTGGCAGTTTCCAATAATATCATAGAGGTGCCTTGAAAGAAAGCAGATTCATTAGAATAAATATATGTATCCATTGTGCTCCTGTAAAAAAGACAAAATAAAAGCCACCCAAAGGTGTGGGTGGCTTCCTCGTGGCCGGCGAGCTTACAGTTCGCTTAAACGTCAATTCGGTTACATGAGTATACAGCGTATTACTACCTGCACCTATATTATCGGACATGGAATAAAAAATTGCAAGAATGTAAAATGATTAGCTTGCTATCATACTTAAATTATTCTGGTTCTCTCGTTCGCTCCACTTAATAGGTCTGTACTTTGCTTTGTGATGTGAGATACATATCTCCGATTCGGAGCATTGCCTGGGTGAACTGCATTTTTCCAAGTGCAAAGTTTTTTACACTTGTCTTGTAAGTAAGCTCTGATTTATTCAGTTTTACCCCGAACTGCACAGCAATCTGCTCTATTTGAGACATTCTTTTATCACTTAGCTTTATTCCACTCATTTCTAAAGTGCTGAGTGTCCATGAATCATCAGTGAAGAATAAGTGGCCATTTTCTTCTTTTACATAAAACTGTATATAGTCATTTGACGAGTCTAAGAAAGGCGTAACAAGTTCATAGTAGCCGTTTGATAAGGGGGAGAAACGGATTTCCTGTTTCAGCCATTTAAGATATTCGTCTATGCGCTTTTCTATATCCATACAGCTCCTCCTATTCTAAAATCATATATTTTTTTCTGTCTCCCCTATAAGAAAATTTTATATCCCGTACTAATTTAAAACAGAACATTTGTTTGTTATTATATCTCTATCGCTATCTTAGGTTGTGCAGCAGGAGAGGTTATGAAAGAAGAAATAATAGCTTTACTCAATAGTCTTACAGAAAACGAACTGAGAAGAATCTATATCTTACTTCTGCACTTCGTAGGCGGGCATTAGTCCCGTCTTTTTTCTTGGTCTTTTTCCACAAGTTCCTTTGCAATTTTCTCCAGGAGTTTCCACTCCTCAAGATTAAGGCTGGCCAGCATAGAGACAAAGCGTTTCTTGAAATCCTCCGGCTCGGCGGCCAAAGTGTCCCCCATGAATGCCGAAATCTGTTCTTCCCTGGAGTTTTCCGAGAACATTTCGCCCTCACCGGTGCGGAGCCATGTTTCTGATACGGAAAATGTTTTACAGATTAAGGAGATAGCAGAAGCACTTGGGTCTGTTCTTCCTGTTTCGTAGCCGGCTATATTATTTCTACTTACTTTTAGCACATCTGCAAACTCTTGTTGAGTTAGGCCTTTCGCCTGTCTAATTTCTTTAATTCTATCCCTAATTTCCATAACCTCACCTTCTTTCTAGCCACGAGTATATAAGAGGAACAAACAAACGTCAAGGAAAAATGTTTGTATTAAACAAAAAGTAGTTGACATTTGTTTGTAACGACATTATTATGTGTTTGTAATTCACAATGAAATATTTGAAATCCACATTAGGAAGAAGGTGATAGAAAAAATGGATTCTACAGTTTCGGCAACAGAGAAGGACTTACTGAAAACATTTAAAGAAATTCTCCCCAAAATGAGCAGTGATAGCAAAGCCTACCTACTGGGATATGGGGAAGGATACAAAAAGAAAGCAGAGGAAACCGAAAAGGAACAGGAGGAAAAGAATGACGATTAGTGCGCATAGGGAACTGCTCCAGAAGGCACGCCTCATAGGTAAAGAGCATATAGAGTACCTCGATTCAGAAGGGAAGCTGGGCAGCAGTGCTATAGAGGCGTTGCTTCGCTATGAGAAAGAAGAGCGTTCCGGCACACCGGATTTTATGCAAGCCGAGGCCTTATTGCTTCATTACTTATCAGATGTGCTTCTGGAAGCAGTAAGCAAGAGAGAGAGGGGAACCAGGAGAAAGGAGGAAGAGGATTGAATGAGAGTTATTTAGAGGAGATGTCCAAAGAACTGATAAATTGCCACAAGATGATGGCATGGGCGCATGTGATGTACCTTAAATCCAAGGGGCAGCAGGGCATAAATGCACTTCATACGCTTATTGACTTAGAGAAAGAGAATTTGGAAAAAGTAAAAGACTCTAAGGAAATTGAGGAGATTTTGGTGTCTGAAATCCTGATGTTTCAAGGTCTGGCCATGGAGCTAAGAGAGGAATTAGATAAGCTGGCCAATGGAAAGGAAAGTGAATCATGGCTGCATTCAAGATAAGGGCAACTATAGAGCTGGACTTTAAAGTATCGGGAATTTTCTATATGTCGGATGCCTTGAGACTGGTTGAAGAGGAAATCCGTGATATGGCCAGAAGTTCCGGGAATACAGAAGGGTGGAAAATCAAAGGTACAGAAGTGGAGATTGTGCCGGATCAGACACCTGAAAAGAAAAAGGGAGTTACCGCCCACCACGACAGGTAACCCCGAGAACAAAACAAATAATTTAGTTCGTGCCCAGTATAGCACGGACAGGAAGAGAGAAGCAAGTTGGCAGCAGGCCAAAGAAAGGAAAAGGAAAATGGAAGAACAAAGAAAACTTACTGTGAGAATCAGCAATTATACGAAAACCTCAGAATTTTCAGAACTGTATAAATTAATTGAGGAAGCAGAAAAAGAGGCAGAAGAAAGAAAGCTCGATGCCGAAATCAATATTGCTATCGAGCTTTCAAGTAATAAGGGAGCTAATTAGTAATTTCTAAATACGAAATTTTTAAGGAACTAAAGAAAAGAGGCAAATATGAAAACGGTAATACTTGAAATAGAAGATGAAGTATATGGCCATTATAAGACAGTGGCAGAAGAGCAAGGGCAGGAACTGGAAGAACTACTAAGTGAAATTCTCCTGGGGAATCATATCAGAGACGTTTTGGATGAAGAGGAGGAAGTAGAAGATGGGGCTTTGGAAGAAAGGGGATAGATGTGAATCCAATATCATCAGTGGAACTTGCGGAGCTTCTGAATCTCACACCGGAAGACTACAGAAAAAGGTTTAGAAATAACAAGCTAACAATGGGGCAAATCTCTATAGTGGCAAATTATATGGGGCTTAATAATGAAGGAGCAGTCAATATGTTCTTTCCATGCCTGCCATGGAAGAGGATAAGGCTTAAAGAGAAAGGAGACAACTTATGCCAAGACACCGAATCAACAGAAAACAAGGCGAAGACATAAAGAAGTTTATAGACATTGGCAAAACAAAACAAGGGATTAAGCAGAGTGCAGTAGCAAGGTACTTATGTGTATCAGAGAAGACTATCAGCCTCAGGAAAGCAGATGGTAATTGGCAGCTTAAGGATTTTGCGCAGATCTGCAAGTATTTCCATGCTACAGATGAAGAGATTGTTAGCATGGTAAGAAGCTATTTTCCGTCTCCGGTGCTGGATATCCGGCAGAAAAATGCGTAGGAGGGGAAATGAAAATCAAAATCGTAAAACTGCTATCCGGCATTAACCTGGTAATCCTTATGGCCGTAGTCTCCGCCCTTGATACAGAGACGATAGGAGCGGATGTATTCACGGCTTGTATGCTGCTAAGCATTGCGCTCGGAGTAGTGCTCATGCATATCCTGGAGCACCTGAAAAGAAAGGAAAGGAGACAGCGAGAGTATGCAAGAAGAAACAAACCATGTGTACGAACTTGCGAAAAAAGAAGAAAAAGAGCTTAAAGAAAAACTCATGGAGGAGTTTAAGAGCATAGGAAAGCCGGAAATGTGGAACGATGTGCAGCAGTACGCTATAGATTTCCTATTACGGACAACATGGGAGAGGCTAAAAGGATTATAGCCGGGAGGACAGCATGAGAAAGCTTGAAGTGGGAATACTTGGGCTATCAGTAACACTTTTGTTTATTACAGGATACTGCATTTGTAAATCCCTTTGTATAGGTCCAATAGGGGATATGTACAGACAGGCCAGTATGGCCATGACGGTATTACAGATTTTTGTAACCATTGGAATGTTTATCGTATGCGGTACGAAATAGGAATAAGGAGCGTAAATGAAAGCTAGAGGAAGGGTAACCGGGCTGGAGATTCCATTCAGGGCTGAATATCCTATTATCTCCTTCGAGATTCAGGCCAGTCCTGAGGACTTAGAGAAGTATAAGAATAAAGACCTGGATATTAGTTTTGTCCAACACCGTACACGCAGGAGCCTCGATGCAAATGCCTGTTTATGGGCTTGCCTTGGAGATATTGCTAAGGCAATTAACCAGGATAATTGGAGTGTGTATCTCCTCATGCTTGAAAGATACGGGAAATTCACTCACATACTGGTTAAACCTGAAGTGGTAGAGGCTGTTCGGTTGCAGTGGAGAGAAACAAAGATAGTCGGAGAAACAAAGGTGAATGGAAAGCCTATGGTACAAATGCTCTGCTTCTTTGGATCTAGCACTTACGATAGCGCAGAGTTTTCCAGACTTCTCAATGGAGTAATTTCAGAAATGCAAGATATGCATTTAGAGGTACCGGCTTCTGCGGAGATGAAGGCCATACTTGCCTCGCTGGAGAAGAAAGAATGATACCGGGATTTTACAAGAAGACCAGAGAATAGTGTTATACAGAACTTAAGGAGAAAAAGAGGTTTAGTCATGGCAGTTACATCAATAGATAAAGAATCTTATATGCTTTATAGAGGCTGGAATCCACTGTTTGAGAATTTGCCGAAGGAACAGCTTGGCGAGTTGTTTTATGCTATTTGCTGTTATCAAAGCGGAAAAGAATATACCATTGAGAACCCTTTGATTAAGGGAGTTTTTGAGATGGTATTAATGCAGTTCAAAAAAGATGAAGAAAAATATATATCTAACTGCGAAGCAAAGGCTAAAAATGGGAAAAAGGGTGCTGAAAGCAGATGGCAAGACGATAACAATAATACTTCTGAAAATGGCAAAAATGGCAAGTGCCATTCTGAAGATGGCAAAAATGGCAAGTGCTATTTTAGCCAGAACGAAGAAAAAACGGAAATGGCAAAAATGGCTATAGAGGAAGAGGAAGAGGTAGAGGATAAGGAAGAGGTAGAGGAGGTACCTACGGTACCAAAAAAGAGAGAGGCGCGTAAACGCTTCTCTCCTCCCTCCGCTGCCGAGGTAAGGGAGTATTGCCGAGAAAGGGAAAACACTGTAGATGCGGAGTCCTTTGTAGATTTCTATGCTGCTAAAGGCTGGAAAGTGGGGAATGCGCCTATGAAGGACTGGAAGGCAGCAGTCCGAACTTGGGAAAAGCGAGAAAGCCGTGCAGCGCCTAGGCGTGGTGCTTTTGATGCCAATGACTATCTGCTTGGGATTATCGGGGAAGAAGGTGCATGATGACAAAGGCGGAGATAGCAAAGCTGATTTATGTCGTAAAGGCCACATACCCCAATAGCTTTTCCCGGTATACAACGCAGGATCTTGATAACATGATTTCTGCCTGGTTGTCTGTGCTGACGGATTATACATACGAGCAAGGCTCTGCCGGATTAAAGGTGTACTTGTCCAGCGATACAAAGGGATTTCCACCATGCCCGGGACAGATAGTGGATAACATCTTGAAGCTGTGTAAGCCCAAGATAGCGGAGATGACCGGGAATGAAGCATGGGCTATTGTGCGTAAAGCAATCCGGAATGGGTATTACGGTGCGGAGGAGGAGTTTGAGAAATTACCTCCTGCTTGCCAAAGAGCAATAGGGAGCCCTGCAAGCCTAAGGGAACTGGCACAAATAGACACGGATACTGTGGAGACTGTAGAGCAGTCGCATTTTATCCGGGCATACAATACGCAGCTGGAAAGGGAGCGAGAGGACGCAAAGATTCCGAGTTCTGTCCGAGCGTTGATAGGCACTTTGGGAGAAGCTACGGCGTACCTGGAGGATAAGGCACAATGAAAAGCATAATACCAGGGGACGATTCAGAGAAATGCTTTATATGCCGGAGATACGGTCCAGAGCATGTCCACCATTGTCTGCATGGCTGCTACAGGAAGCTTGCGGATAAATACGGACTGACAGTGCATTTGTGCGTGTCTTGCCACATGCTACTGCATGACAAGGGGAGATATGACAGGGAGCTGGAAGCGATGGCACAAGAGGCGTTTGAAGAAAAATACAGCCATGAGGAATTCATGAAGCTGTTTGGGAAGAACTGGAGGTAGAAGAATGAACAAGGTTATTTTGCTGGGGAGACTGACAAGGGACCCGGAAGTTAGATATACGCAGGGGAATGAGCCAATGGCAGTTGCAAGATATAGTCTTGCCGTAGATCGCCAAGGAAAGAAGGACGAGAACAAGCAGAATGCGGATTTTATATCTTGTGTGGTCTTTGGAAAGCGTGGAGAGTTCGCAGAGAAGTATCTTCACAAGGGAACGAAGATTGCTGTGTGCGGTAGGTTGCAGACCGGAAGCTATACCGCTCAGGACGGAACCAAGAGATATACCACGGACGTAGTAGTAGATGAGCATTACTTCTGTGAAAGCAAGGGGGCTACAAGTGAGGCACCGGCTACAGATGAAGACGGATTTATGAATGTACCGGATGGTGTGGAAGATGACGGACTGCCTTTTAACTAAAGGGAGAGGTATGGAGCAGAGAGTAAAGGATTCGATAGAAGTTTTACAGATAATGAGCAGAGGCGGCCTTGTGGTGATGGATAGCGGAGGCAAGGATAGTAGCGTACTAACGCATATAGCTATGCGGTCCGGTGTGGATTTCAAGGTTGTCCACAACCTCACGACAGTAGATGCCCCAGAAACTGTGAGATTTGTAAAACGGAAATTCGAGAAGCTTAGAGAGCAAGGAATCGAGGCGGAAATAAAGCACCCTAAGGAGACTATGTGGAAATTGATTGAACGAAAGCTTATGCCGCCTACTAGGCTAGTGAGATATTGCTGTTCTGAATTAAAAGAATCTTACGGAAAGGGGGAGAAAATTGTAACTGGCGTAAGAAAAGCGGAAAGCGTTCAAAGAAAAAAGAATCAAGGGCTAG
This sequence comes from uncultured Oribacterium sp., assembly GCA_963542215.1. Classification (GTDB taxonomy): domain Bacteria; phylum Bacillota; class Clostridia; order Lachnospirales; family Lachnospiraceae; genus Oribacterium. The sequence goes on from CAUTXF010000023.1 coordinate 10,403, forward strand.
TTACAATCATGAATGCAAAAAAAGAAGTTCGTAAACACGTAAACGGTGAAGATGTATTGCAAACGAAAAAAGGCGGCGTTGTAGTGCTGAACCTTGATAACAGCGAAAATAGAGAGCTTGTGGAAGGCTGTTACAGGACAAATAAAATTCTTATAAATCCATTGATTGATTGGGATGACGAGTTCCTCTGGTGGTTTATAAAACATGAAAACATAGAAATAAATCCTTTGTACTGCCAAGGGTTTAAGCGTGTGGGGTGTGTTGGATGCCCTATGGGGACAAGAAAGCAGAGAGAAGAAGAGTTCCGCCGATATCCTCAATTTGAAAAAGCTTATATAAATGCTTTTGACAAAATGATAGCTGCAAGAAAAGCCAAAGGGTACAAAACAAAGTGGAAAGACGGGAAGGAAGTAATGCGTTGGTGGGTGGATGAGAAATACAATCCAGACCAGATAACCATAGAACAATGGGAAAAAGAAATCGGAATGGTTAAATAGTCAACCGATAGCTGACAGTTGGCTATCAACTATCGGTTGACTACCACGGAAAGGGGAAAATATATGCAATGGATAAGAAATGGGAAGAAATACGATACGGAAACAGCGGAGCTGATATGGCAAGGCTATAAGTCTGTTAAAGTTCCATACGATGAAGCAAGTAAATCAATAATAAGCAAGTTTTACAAGAAAAGAAACGGAGAATGCTTCGTGGTTGTAGAAACAAAAAGAAGTAGCTTGAGGAGTTCATGGAACGAAAAAGCCCCGGAAATAATTACATTAACCGAAGAAGAAGCAAGGAAATTTGCAGAAGAGAATATTTCTGTCGAAGAGTACGAAAGAGCTTTCGGCAAAGTAGAGGAATAAATGATGGTGGAGGTGATTATGAAAAGCTATCAAGAATTTAAGGACTACTTGAAACAGAGAACGGACACGTCCAACAATGATTTCCGCAGAAGATGTCTTGTGGAATGCTTGGATGATTATATGGACGAGCTTTTAGACCGCAGAAACATTCACGAATCAGACAGCGAAGAATACAGGAAACTTGAAAAGCGTAGGGTAGAACTTAGCAAGCTTATTGAAATTATAAGCGAGGAAAGGCGACTGGCGAAGCTATACAAAATGCTTTGATGGAAGAGGTGTGAACAATGAAAGGATATCAGATTTTTGACCATGACTGGGCTTACTTGGGTGCTGGATATGAGGTAGGGAAAACTTACGAAATGAAAGAACATCCGGTTTGTGGTGAAAGAGGGTACGTTTTTTACGAAAAATTAATGGATAGCTTTAGTTACTATGACTTTAAATGGAAAAACCAGGTGTTGGAGATTGAAGCACTTGGAGAGATTGATAAAAAGGGCAAAATGTCTTGCACAAACAAAATGAAAATCGTTAGAGAACTATCTTGGAAAGAGGTGTTCGGTCTATTGATTACAGGAAAAGAGGTGTAAACATGAAAGAATTAAAACTATATCAATGCGAGTTGTGCGGAAGACAATTTAAAACAGTGGAAAAGGCGCAAGTGTGTGAACGGGAACACAAGAAATATCTTAGAGTAATTGATAAAACGTACAGTAGCAATGAAGGATGCGGATTTCCGAAATTCATTACAGTAGCTAGCGAAGACCCTTCTTTTTCTGCGATATACCGCTATGACAAGCTGACAGACTAAAGCTTTTATGGGGGATAATCATGAATGAGAATATAAAAGAGATTTTAAAGCTGATTGAAGAGCATCCGGATTTGCTAGTTCTTCCCATGGTGGGGCAAGACATAGTGCTAGACGACATTGGGGATTAGGTGGCGAGTTTTGGAAGAGCAGAGATAAGGAAAATGCAGAGAGCATGAAGCGGTAGAAAGATGAGAGCGAGAATTGTACTGTGCAGCAGTCTAAAAGATGTCTTGGACTATATTGAGGGGTAAAGCATAGATCATACTATGCAGCAGGTTGAAGAACGATTCGTGCTATGAGGTAGTCTGGAATGATTCACCCTATGCGGCAGGCCAAGAAAAAATAAATCTAAGTAATACTGATATAAAATATCTTCGGAGGAGCCGGATGACAAAGGAACAATTAAAACAATATAGGGAATGGAAAAGTAATATTTGTGTTTTAGAGAAAGAAATCTCTACTATGGGAGGAGAGGTAGTTCATGACTTCGGCCATGATTATTCAAAAGGATTTAAAAGAGTGGTGCACCTGGATGGATTTAATCAAGAACTATATGATAGGAGAATAAGTAAGCTTTCTGAATTGAAAGAAAAGATAAAAAAAACAGAAAGCTGGATTGAGTCTATAGAGGATGACAGGTTGCGCTTTGTTATCCGGAGCAGATATACAGAGGGGAGAGCTTGGAGGTGGATTGCGAAAAAGCTGGCCAATGTATCAGAGGACTATGTGCGGATTATGATACATGATAAGTTCTTTGATAAGGGCAAAAAATAATTCGGAAAATTCGGTTTATTCGGAAAATTCGTTTTATACTAATAATGGACAAAGTGTCGGAATGCATTTTGCCATGAAAGATAACCTCCTTTGAAGCTTGGAGCCACTTAACGGTGGCTCCATTTTTTGTTACCCGGAAAGGTCTATGAAAAAATTATGCCCTATATGCGGAAAACTCCATGGCATAGGTGAGACATGTAAACAATACGTTAGGAGTGCTGACGCACTTACAGAACAGAGAAGCTTTAGAAACTCTACAGCATGGAAGAAGAAGCGAGAAGAAATCAAGGAACGAGATAAGTATCTTTGTTTGTATTGCCTTATGGTGGAGAAGAACTTGGCCAGAGAAAACTTGGAAGTTCATCACATTGTAAAGATTAAATACAACAAAGAAGGGCGCCTGTCCAATGATAACCTAGTGACTCTTTGTAGGTATCATCATGAGCAGGCAGAGAAAAATATAATCAGCAAAGAGGAACTGTTTGCACTAGTTGATAAGGTGGAGCGTGGTGGAGGGATACCCCCCCTGGGGTCAAAACGATAACAATTATTAAAAATTAAGCACCGACGCCCCACCTTTCTTCACAAAGATTATTTTTTTAGGGGGATTTTGTGGAAATAGGATAGGATTCAGGATATAATAACTATTAAAAAATAACTAAATAGTGCTGAAAGCGAGGGATTAGAATGAAATTCTACCAAAAAACATGGTTTTTGTATCTGTGTCTGTTCCTTATACCGCCTGTGGGGATTATATTGCTGTGGATTGTTCATAAGGACATGAATAAAACGAAAAAAATAATCCTTACGGTCGTATTCTGCATTTGGACGGCTATTGCATTAGTTCTTGGAGGAGGCAATCGACAAACTTCTGATACGGTTACTGCCACCCAAGCCGAATCAGAACCAGAGTCATTAGGCCAAGAAGAAAAGGCCGAAGATGATGGAAAGGTGCCAACAGAAGTAGACATATCCTGTAGAGCATTAGCGAACATCTTTATTTCGAAGGTGGTGAAAGAAAAGTTTCACTTTACACGTTTTAGTATTACCAATTTTTCTTTGGATGAGAGCGGTGATGGCACTATCGAAGCACTTTATTTTCCGGAAAATGCTGGAACGGAAGGGAATACAAAAGTCAATTTTACATTCAGCAAGATTGGAAAGAAATATACTATAACTTATGTCCTGCTTGCAGGTAGCTATGAAGTGGATCTGGATGCAATAATTCCGGAATATAAGAGTATTGATAGTTAGATTGTTTTAAAAGCGCCCTTAGGGGTGCTTTTTTGATGGGAGAGAACATGAAAAAACAAAACTTAAAACAACAAGCAGAAGAGATTATTCGTCTTGCCGAGGAAAGTGGAGTACAATCGCATTATTTCTTCCTTACCACCTTCGAGCGGTATCAAGTGCAACTGGGAATCTTGGCCGATTTGGAGAGAACAATAAAAGAGGACGGCTCCTTGGTTACCAAGGAATACGTGAAGGGTAGAGAAAACATCTACACGCATCCTGCAGTGTCTGAATACAACAGAACCACAGATTCTGCCAATAGAACTGCACAGACTCTTATGAAAATTATCAAAGATTTAGGAAAGGGAAAGGATGATGAAGAGGAAGAAGATCCACTGATGAAGCTGTTAAATGGTGGTGATGATGAATGACGGAAAACAAAGCGTATCTGTACTGCAAGAAGGCAGTCAAAGAGAACACTACCCCTAAGTTTGTTAAGCTGCAGATGAAGGATTTCATGCGGATATGCGAAGGAAAGAATAAAAAGTATAAGATCAGTGAGAAGAAACTTAAGCAGCTTAATGGACTTCTCAAACTCTTGAATATGCCTAAAGGATTAAAGGCCGGAGTACCTCTTGCAGAATGCACTTGTGGGTATCAATGGCTTTTTTATATTGCTATTTTCTGCGTTGTTTATAGGAATAACGAGGAAAAAAGGCGATATGAAACCGGGCTTTTGGAGATATGCCGTAAGAATTTTAAGACTTACACGGTGGCAACAATCTTTATTTTGCTGCTTCTTACTGAACCGCAGTTTTCAAAGTTCTTTAGCGTGGCACCGGATGGTAGCTTATCAAGAGAGATAAGGGAGGCAATTTCAGAGACTTTGCGTTCTTCTCCCTTGGTGTACTCCTATAAAGGCAAGAACAGATTCAAAATTTTGCGAGATTATATCAGCTTTAAGCCTTTTAACTCGGTTTATACACCTCTTTCCTTTTCCACAAGCAGAATGGACGGCCGTTTACCTAATGCCTTCTGTGCGGATGAGGTGGGAGCGCTGCCTACGATTTATCCGTTGGAAGCTATGCGTTCTGGCCAACTTAACATCTTGAATAAATTGGGATTTGTTATCTCTACAAAGTACCCGACAATAGATAATCCTTTTGAGGAAGAGGTTAGCTATTCAAAGAAAGTTCTAAATGGACTTGTTGAGGATGAAACTAGGTTTTCGCTCCTGTATGAGCCGGATAACACAAAGGACTGGGAAGCAAATGACTTAATTTTAAAGCAAGCGAATCCGGTGGCCTTGGAGATTCCTGAGATATGGGAGGATTTGCTTAAGAAGCGTACAAGAGCAATAGCAACGGCAAAGGTAAGAGAAAACTTCGTTACTAAGCACTGCAACATCATCTACCAAGGGGTAGGAACAGAAAGCTATATAGATGTTAAAGATGTGCAAGCTTGCAGGGTGGAATCCATTGATTGGACCGGTAAAGAAGTCTATTTGGGACTGGATCTATCAGAGTCAAACGATAATACATCTGTTTCCATGGTTGCGATAGAAAACGAGACAATTTTTGCTAAATCCTTTGCCTTTATCCCGGAAGAACGGATAGAGGAAAAGGCTGCAGCGGAGCATGTGGACTATCGGAATCTCTGTAAAACAGCGCATGTCTATGCTTGTGGGGATAGGGTAATAGATTACACCTTCATAGAGGACTTTATCCTATCTCTTGAAGAGAAATATGGCGTTACAGTAATGGAAGTAGGTTTTGACCGGTGGAATGCCCTGTCTACAGCACAAAAGCTTGAGAAAGAGGGGCTTCAAATGATAGAGCTTAAGCAGCATTCTTCTGTTTTGCATCCGGCAACTAAGTTCTTGAGAGAAAAAATTTTGAAGAAAGAATTTGCTTATGAGAGTAATCCGCTTTTGGAGATTAACTTTCAGAATGCTAAGTGTGTTTATGACACGAACAAGAACCAATATGTAAACAAGAAAAAGTCAAATGGCAAAGTGGATATGGTGGTTTCTCTTATCAATGCCGTATGCCTATTGCAAAGAAGCGATACAGGCAATGACTTTGTAGCACAGGTTATTTAGGAGGGTGGTATGTGGCCATTTAAAAGAAAAGCTGAGGAGATTAGAGCAGACACAGCTGCAGTATCCGGAGATGCACTGCTTAAAGCATTGGTGTCAGACCCGAAAATCAACAAAGAACAGGCAATGCAGATTCCTGCAGTATCTGCCTGTGTGAATTTGATTGCCGGAACGGTGGCTATGATTCCTTTTAGGCTCTATAAGGTGGATAATGACAAAATTAAGCTTTCTGAGGAGAGAGATGATTCAAGAGTCGGGCTTTTAAATATTGACCCGGGAGATACACTTGATGCTTTTCAGATGAAGAGGGCGCTTATTGAAGATTATCTCCTTGATGAGGGGGGATATGCATATATCGAAAAAAGGGGAAACAAAGTAAAAAGTCTTCGTTATGTAGATACTGCAAACATTGGATTTAGTTACAATGCTGACCCGATATTTAAGGACTACAAGCTTCTTGTAAACGGTAAGCAGTACTATCCTCACGAATTTATTAAGCTACTAAGACGGACAAGAGATGGGCATAGAAGTATCAGCGTAGTAGAAGAGAACTCTGAACCTTTTTCTATTGCTTACCAGACAATGCGCTTTCAAAACAAAATGCTGAAAACCGGAGGTGCTAAGAAGGGCTTTGTGAAATCACAGAAAAAGTTAAGTCAGGAAGCCTTGGACTTTTTAAAGAGTGCCTGGAAGCGGATGTTTTCAGAAGATGACTCTGAAAATGTGGTGATCTTGAATGATGGCTTGGAGTTCCAAGAAAGTTCTGCAACACCTGCAGAAATGCAGTTGCATGAGAACATTTCCTCTTCTACGAGGCAGATATGCCAGATTTTCGGTGTGCCGTACCAACTTATCAGCCGTGACAGTACACCGTCCGAGGAGGATAGAATCATATTTCTACAATATTGCATTCAGCCGATTCTTTCAGAGATTGAGACGGCTTTAAATAGAGATTTCCTGCTTGAATCTGAAAAAGGAACTCTTAAATGGGCGGCAGATACATCAGAACTCACCAAGGCAGATGTATTAAAGCGATACCAAGCCTACGAAATCGCAAGTAAGAATGGTTTTATGCAGATTGATGAAATCCGATTCAAGGAAAATATGGAGCCTCTGGGACTAGACTTTGTAAAACTCGGCCTTCAAGACGTTTTGTATTATCCGAAGGAGAAAGTAACCTTTGTTCCAAACATGAACCAGGTAGGGGGAATCGAAATTGCAAAGGAAGACAGAGAAAGACTACTAAGAAAGGAGAAGGAAGAAAAGAATGAGAATTCAAATACGGAGTGATTCCGTAGAAATCGAAGGCTATGTAAACGCCGTAGGAAGAGATTCCAGACCTATGAAAGATAGAAGCACCGGAGAGCGATTTGTTGAGCAAATTGTTCCCGGTGCTTTTACTAGGGCGCTTACAAGAAATGATGTGGAGCTCTGGCTAAACCATGACCAGGATAGAGTTCTCGGAAGTACAAAGACAAACCTTGAACTTACTGAGGATTCAATCGGCCTGAAGGCGCGGGCTATAGTCACTGATAAAGAGGTGATTGAAAAAGCAAGATCAGGAAAGCTAAGAGGCTGGTCATTTGGGTTCTATGACAGAGATTCACGGAATGAGGATGTTAGAGAAGGTTTGAAGCGCCGCTATGTTGAGGATATGGACCTTAAAGAGGTTTCTATCATTGATGACCGAAAGCTTCCTTGCTACGAGGGTACCTTGATTAATGCCCGTGCAGATGAGGTTATTCAGGGTGAGGTCTTGGAAACCAGAGCAGAAATTACAGAAACTCCAAAGCTTGATAGCTATTGGGAAAGAATTAACCATTTAGGAAAGGATTAAAAGTATGAACAAAAAGATGAAAGCATTACAGGAGCAGAGAAACGCAGCAGTTGAGGAATTAAAGGCGCTTACCGGAAAGGTAGAGACCGAGGTTAGGGCTTTTACGGATGAAGAGAACGAAAAGTTCAATGAGCTAGAGAAGAAGGTAAAGGATTTAGATTCCTCTATTGAGATGCTGGAAAGAGCAGAAAAGTATGAGTTTAAGGAACCGGCACAGGCTTCTGAGGACAAGGAAAAGGTGAATACGGAGGCAAAGGAGCTTAGAGCCTTTGAAAGCTATATCCGAGGAGTTGTTCTGGAGGAAAGAGCAGACAATCTTACTTCCGGAGACAATGGAGCTGTGATTCCTAAGTCTATCGCCAACAAAATCATCAAGAAAGTACACGACATTTCTCCAGTGTTCAGCAAGGCTACACGTTACAATGTGAAAGGAGAACTCAATGTTCCTTATTACCCGGCTGATTCTAAGGATATCCAGATGACTTATGTTGAGGAGTTTGTAGAATTAGAGTCTTCTTCCGGAAAGTTCGGAACTATCTCCTTAAAGGGCTTCCTTGCTGGAGCTTTGACTAAGGTATCTAAGAGCCTTATCAATAATTCCAACTTCGATATTGTTTCTTTCGTAGTTGATGCTATGGCTGAAACAGTATCTCGTTGGGTAGAGGGGCAGCTTCTTAAGGGAACCACTGGCAAGGTTGACGGTATGATTAAGGGAATTACTCAGACTGTTACCACGAAGGCGGTAAATAAGGTAGATGCAGATGACCTTATTCAGCTGCAGGAATCTATCCCGGATGCTTATCAGGGAGAAGCTTGCTGGATTATGACTAAGAACACCAGAACAGCCATCCGCCAGTTAAAGGATAATAACGGCCAGTACCTGCTTAATCAGGATGCAACTACTAAGTGGGGATACACTTTGTTTGGCAAGCCTGTTTATGCATCTGAAAACATGGATGAGGTGGCTACCGGAAAGAACGCCATTATTTATGGTGATTTATCCGGTCTTGCGGTTAAGCTTTCTGAGGAAATGGAAATTGAGGTCCTCAGAGAGAAGTTTGCTACCCAGCATGCGGTTGGTGTTGTTGCTTGGATGGAGTTTGATGCCAAGGTAGAAAATGCCCAGAAGCTTGCAAAGCTTACTGTGAAGTAAGAAATAGATCTGCGGAGGCGCACTTTGGGTAATGAGTAAAAGTTTAGTCAGAACCTAAAATGCGCCTAATGTTGGGCTCTGTGAACTCTGAAAGGGGGAGGAATGAAAGTAAGCGAACTTACGGAATCCGTTATTGCTAATTACTGCAGAATCATGGAGGAAGATGTTACAGATAGCGAGAGAGTGTCTTTAGAAGCTTTAAAGACTGCAGCTGTGAGTTATGTTATGTCTTATACAGGGCTGTCTTTGGAGGAGCTAGATCAGCATGAAGACATTTCTATAGCAATTCTTACATTGATAGCAGATATGTATGATAACCGCGCAATGACCGTAGACAAAAAAGAAGTCAATCGTACAGCAGAAATTATCCTCTCGATGCACTCTAAGAATTTGCTACCGGGAGGTGGACAAGATGGCCATTAATCCCGGAAGACTTAGAAAAGTGATAGGAGTTTATCGCTATATTGAAAAGGAAAACTCCGTAGGATCTACAACAAAGGTCTTAGAAAAAGTGAGAAGTCTGTATGGAGAAATCCGCCCGGTTAGAGGAAGTGAGTATACGGAGTATTACAAAGAGTATCACTCCCTATCCGTGAAAATCACTTTAAGGCATTGGGAGGATTTACGTCCTACGGATATTCTGGTGTATGGGAAGCGGCAATTTATTATCCAGTCTATTATTAATCCTTTAGAGGTAAATTACATTGTAGAGTGTATGTGCGTAGAAAAGACGGAAAAGGAGATTGCCTATGGTTGATATTGATTATCATGGACTGGATAAGGATTTCCAGAGTATTATTGAAACTTTTCCGGATGAAGCAGAGAGATACCTTAGGCAGCAGGCCAAAGCTTGGAAGGATTCCTGTAATGAAAAGGGCTATAAGAATTGCACGAAAGGAAAAAAGCCTATCGCAAAAAGTTGGGAAACTGAGTATGAGAGAGATTCTCTTTACAATGCGACAGCTGTTAGCGTAACAAATAAGAGCCCTTTGTTTCATTTACTGGAGAATGGCCATAGAAAATGGCTCTGGGGTGAAGATACCGGAGGATTTGTCCCCGGAAAGCACTACGCAGAGAAAACCAGAGAGGAATTCAAGGACAGCTTTGGAGAGAATACGGAGAAATTTGTTAAAAAGGCTATGAAGAGGCATAAACTATGATTGAGTTATTAGAAGTCAAGAAATCATGTAATAAGGCTCTGAGAGAGGCCTTTCCAAAGCTAAAAATCTACGGCACGGATGTAAGAGAGGGGATGGAACTACCAAGCTTTTACACGGAGATAGTTCCTTATAGTTTGAATTACGAGTCCATAAATCTTGTAAGACAGAAATGTGGTTATAAGATTACACTTCTTGAAAAAACTCCAAATGAAGAATTTCAGCTTTCCGTGTTTGAAAAGATACGGAAAGTTTTTCATTTGAAAATCAAGATTAAGGAGAAACTGGTTACTGTAAGCTCAGTAGAATTTGATTATATCGGCGCTGAAAACAACATTTTTCAGATTACTGCACGCTTTGAGTGGTATGACACAATCGCAGAGTCAAAAGATGAAGAGACAGCAAAAGAGTTAGTTATGAGAGGAGTAGAAAATGAGTAAATTAAAATCTCCGGAAGTGAATATTAGTTTTATTGAGAAAGGAGAGTCTGCAATCCAGAGAGGAGAGAGAGGGATTGTAGCTTTGGCTTTATCAGAAAAGACTAAGATGGAAGCTTTCACTGCATATTCCGTTACAGATATTCCTTCCGGATTAAGTGCGCAAAATGCGCAATATGTTAAAGATGCCTTACAGGGCTATGAGGTAGCTCCTAAAAAGGTTCTTGTTTATGTTATGCAGGGAACTCCTGAGAAACTTAATGCAGAGTATACGGCCATGCTGAAATACTTCGCACAGACCAAGTTTGACTATTTAGCGATTCCTACGGTAAAGACTGATGGAAAGACTAATGAAGTAGTGACTTGGATTAAAAGCTTAAGAACAGAGCAGAAGTTAAAGCGGAAGGTCGTTCTTCCGGAAGTAGCCGGAGATAATGAGGGAATCATTAATGTAAGCGCAAGCTTGACAAGGCCAGACGGTACGGTCCTTACTCCGGAACAGGTAACCCCGAGAATTGCCGGCCTTATCTGTGGTACACCTTTGAGCATTTCTATTACTTATGCACCGCTGAAAGACTTTATTGACTGTCAAAGATTTACTAAGCAGGAAGCGGATGAGGCTGTAGGCGCTGGAAAGCTTATTTTTATGTATGACGGTGAAAAAGTAAAGGTTAACCGTGGGGTAAACTCCTTAAGCACTACCACAGAGGTAAAGGGAGATAGCTTTAAGAAGATTAAGATTGTGGAAATCATGGATATGATCTATGAGGATATCCGTAGAGCTTGGGAGGATACCTATGTTGGACGATATGCGAACACTTACGATAATAAGTGCTTGCTGATTACTGCCATTAATTCCTACTTTGCCGGGCTTGTACGATCCAATCTTCTGTCTAAGGGAGAATGCTATATCGACATTGACGGGCAGCGTGAGTATTTAAAGCAGAAAGGTGTTGATGTAAATAATCTTTCTGAGCAAGCGGTAAAGGAAGAGAACACCGGCTCCAGAGTTTTCTTAAGAGCGAATATCTCTATCTTAGACGCTATGGAAGATATGGATTTAGAGATTTATTTGTAAGAAAGGAGACAGTATGGACGGTTTTGTATCTGATCAGGTTATTAATGGTACCTGGGGAGAGCTCTGGGTGGATGATACTTATATGGCGGAGGTAATTTCTTTTAAGCTGGAAATTAATGCCAAGTATACCAATGTCCCAAGAACAAGAAAGCTTCTGGATGGCCAAAAGCTAACCGGAGTAGAGACAAAGGGAGAAGTTAAGCTGCATAAGATTTCTTCTTTCCTTGCGAAGAAGGTATCTGATGGTTTGAAGTCCGGAAAGGTTCCGAACTTCAAAATTATTTCTAAGCTTTCCGACCCGGCAGGTCTTGGTACGGAAAGAGTTGTGGCATACGGTTGTAAGTTTGATAAGGCAATTCTTGCAGACTGGGAGCATGGAAAGAATGCGGAAGAGTCCTACAGCTTTACTTGTGAGGACTGGGATTTCATCGACACGATTTAGGAGGGATTATGAGTTTAACACAGAAACTATTACAAATTGATAGAGGGGAATTTCAGAAGGAAGAGTTCTTAGAGTTGAAAGCAAAACATCTAAGTAAGATCATGGGTGAGGATGTGACTCTTAAGTTTAGAGCCCTTTCCGGAAAGGAGTATACTTCCCTTGCTTCCGCCTTAATGGGCCCTAAAGGGACAGTTGATTACTCTAAAGCTTATGATGTGAGCGCATTGGTGCTTTGCGAAGCTTTAGTGGAGCCAAGCCTTAAAGATAGCGGATTACAGAAGCATTTTGGAGTAGCCAGTCCTAAGGACCTGGCTTTTTTATTTTTCCCCGGGAAAGAATTATCCACTCTTTCGGATAAGGTTACAGCTTTCTCCGGATTTGCGGAAGAGGATGAAGTAAAAGAAGTAAAAAACTAGTAGAGTCCGATGGTGAAACGAATGCCATGTTTTGGCTTTTTAGATTACATCACTGGAAACCGTCGGACTTTTTTGAACTTGGCTATGGAGAGAGGCAGATAATCTATGCATTCCTCCAGTTAGAAATTGAGCAGAGGAAAAAGGAATGGCAAATAGAACAGTAGACGTAACGCTGAGACTGGTAGACAAATTTACCGGAGGATTTCAAAAGTCTCTTTCAGCTCTCACGGCCATGGACAAAAAAACCTTCAAGATAGCAGGGAACTTACAAAGCACCGGCGACTCCATAGCTAAAGCCGGTGCAGCTATGACCGCTGCGGTCACGGTGCCTATTGCCGGTGCAGGAGTGGCAGCAGTAAAGACGGCAGCGGATTTTGAAAGTTCTATGAGCGCTGTAAAAGCTATTATGGGGCAAAAATGGGACGATGCTCTTGTTGATCAAGCAAAGCATTTGGGGGCTACAACTGCATGGACAGCGAGGGAAGTCGGAGAGGCTATGCAGTATACTGCTATGGCCGGCTGGGATGCTAAGCAGAACATGGAAGGTTTAGATGGTATTCTTTCCGCTGCGAGTGCAGGAGGAGTAGGTTTAGCGGAATCTACGGATATCGTGGTTGGTGCCTTAGCAGGATTTGGGGAGGGAGCAGACCAAGCTTCAAGATATGCAGATGTCATGACAGCGACATTCACGAATACAAAAACAGATATGCTAGGTCTTGGAGAGACGTATCAGTATGTAGGATCCATTGCCGGTACGCTTGGCTATGATTTTGCAGAGGTAAATACCGCTATCGGTATTATGGGAAATCAGTCTATTGTAGGATCTCAAGCCGGTACTACGCTTAGAACAGCTCTGCTAAACATGACTGGAGATTCTAAAGAAGTGAAATCTGCAATGAAGGATCTCGGTATTTCTATGGCCAATGAAGACGGTACTATGAAATCCTTCTCAGAGATGATACACAGCCTAAAAAGTGGATTTTCAGGACTTACTGAGGAAGGAAAGCTCTACTATGCCAATCAGATTTTCGGAAAAACAGCTACAGCCGGAATGCTTGCGGTTATCAATTCTACAGATGAGGCCTATGATAGCTTGGAGAAAAGCATAAAAAATTCAAATGGTGCAGCAGGCGAAATGGCAAAAGAGCGCTTAGAGAACCTTAATGGACAGCTAACGCGCTTGGGGTCTGCTATAGAAGCTATATCAATCCGAATTGGAGATTTTGTGCTTCCTTACTTAAAACAATTTGTAGAGTGGGTACACAATCTTTCGGACAAACTACAAGGCATGAGTGATGAACAACTTAAAGCTATTTTAAAGAATGTAGCTATGGTGGCCAGCATAGGACCCATGTTAATAGTATTCGGAAAGTTGGTAAGTATCGTCGGTACCGTGATTAAAGTATTCATGGCGGTATCTAAAGCCGGGGGCTTGATATCGGTGATTACCGGTCCAGTCGGCCTAGTAATTGCAGCGATAGCTGTGCTTGTTGGAATTGTACTTTTGGTGCGGAAAAACTTTGATACCTTTAAGCAGTCTCTTAGTCGTTTTAGTCCTGTGTTTGATAAGATCAAGGCGCATATCCATAGTATAAAAGAGACTTTTACAACTTTTCTGGAATCCACAAAGGGTCCAAGAGAAGCGCTGGCCAAGTTTTTTGAACAGACTTTGGTTAGGGCTATTGGAACTGCTATCGGAGTAATTTCCTCTATAGTTGGGATTGTTGTAGGCGTTGTGGACGGAGTTATCAAGGTGCTAACCGGTATTATAACCTTCATAACAGGAGTATTTACGGGAGATTGGAGTAAGGCGTGGGAAGGCCTAAAAATGATAGTAAACGGAATAGCTACAGCTATAGGCTCTTTCTTCCACGGCGTATTAGACGGTATCCTTGGAATTGTCCAAAATATTATTGATACGGTGGCCAGTATTAAACTTCCGGAACTTCCTGCAACTGATCACACCGGTAGAACCATCGGAACGCTTCCGAAAATGGCAAGCGGAACAGATAACTGGGTGGGAGGTCTTGTTCAAGTTAGTGAACGAGGAGGAGAAATATTAGACCTTCCTCGGGGTACAAGAATCTATCCTCATGACAAGTCTGTGGCTATGGCCAGAGCAGAGGGCGCGAGAAGCAATTCTATTTCGGTGAATGTTACAGGGAATAGCTTTACAGTAAGAGAAGAAGCGGATATCAATAAGATTGGCGAAGCTATAGCCAGGAAACTATCTATGGCCGCAAGTAATAGAGGAGGGTGGACATTTAGTGGAAATATGGCTTAACAGTATCTCAATCCCTGTACTGCCTTCCGAGTACAAGGTACAGAGCAAACAGAATAATCAAACAGAAAATATTATAGGGATAGGGGAAATATCTCTTAAAGGAAAGAGGGGCTTACGATCAGTATCGTTTAGCTCCTTTTTTCCTTTTCGGAAGGATTCCTCATATTGTAGGAAAGGGCGGATTTTAAAGCCCTTGCAATATGTAAACGCTATTGAACGTATGAAACAGCTAGGAACTGTCAAGCTAATAATTACAGGGAGCCCTGTCAGAATGACCTGCACTATAGATTCTTTTGAATGGGGAGAAAATGATGGTACCGGAGATATATTTTACACTCTAAGCCTTAGAGAATACCGTTATGTAAATGCTACACAGTCCAGTGTTATCCAAGATAATGCCGGAGGGGAAAGTGCCTCTGCAGCAGTACACGGAAACCAAGAAACGGCACGTACAGAGCCTAAGGTTAGCACACAAGAATATATAGTGAAAAAGGGGGATACGCTTACTTCCATTGCAAAGCGCCTGACAGGATCATCTAACTGGAAAGCAATTTATAGTGCTAATCGCTCAGTGATTGGCGGAAATCCCAACAGAATTAAAGCGGGGCAGAAACTTATTATCCCGGGAGGTTAAGAATGACGGTAACACTAATAAAAGATAGTGGGCAGTATTCTATTCCAGTGTCTAAGGTAGAGTGGAGCGGCTCAGCAAGTCAGGCCTCACGGGAATTATCATTTGATCTAATCAATGCTCCTAATGACAGTTTTGACATACCGAAGGTATCTACCGGAGATTTTGTAAGCTTTTCTTATAACGGGGAAGAAGTGTTCTATGGACAAGTATTTGGAGTAGAGCGAAGCTCTAATATAGGTACTATTACCTATACAGCCTATGACATGATGAAAAATCTTTTGGAGAGTACGGGACAGTATAATTTCAAGAATCTAACAGCGGAGGGGATAGCAAAGCAAGTACTAGATGATATGCAGATTCCAATTAGGCACTTGCATCCTACCGGCGTGAACATCCCCTCTTTACTTTGCGATGATAAAGGGATTTATGAAATCATTATGGGAGCCTATACCAAAGCTCACCAGGTAACAAAGGATAAGTATTTCCCGATGATTTATAAAAGAGGTTTTGCAGTCTACAAGACAGAGTGGAGCGTAAAGAACTTTATATTATCTGAAACGGATAACCTTATGTCGGCCAGCCTTACGGAGACCATGGAAAACATTGTGAACCGGATAAAAATCTATGATGAAAAAGGAAATCAGATAGGAGAGCTGAAAGACGATAATTCCATAAAGAAGTACGGAGTTTTTCAAAAGATATTTAAGAAAGAGGAGAAGGATACAGCACAATCGGCCAACGCACTTATGAATATAGCTCCTAAGCAGGAGATAAAGATTAGTGCTATAGGAGATATAAACTGTTTAAGCTGCTACTTTGTAGATATCAAGGATTCTGCTACCGGACTTAATGGCAAGTACTGGATAAGTGCGGATAGACATAGCTTTGACGGAGAAACTTACACAATGGATCTTGATTTAAGATTCGATTCCGTTATGGATGAAAAAAAGTTTGAGGACAGGAAAGAAGAAAAGAGAGAAGAAGAGAAGAAAGGGGCTGATAAAAATGTGGGAAAGCGAACTGGCAAATCTACTTCCAAGAGAGGAAGTGGCAAGGGAGTTAAAGTTAGCGATAATGACAAGTCCAAATTCTTTAAAACTGGGAAAATTGGAGTTGCAGAAGGAGGATATACTGCTAAGCCAACATTTATTAAGCCCATTGTGCGTAAAAGTTAAAACGCAATCCCCTAATGGGGGAGGCGCTTGTTCTGACAATAGTACGTACTTAGAACCATTAAAGGCTGGTGATTTAGTTCTTGTATATCAGCTTTCAGACTCTAAATTCGTAGTGATTGATAAGGTGGTGAATCCATGAGCCTTTTACCTTCTTTTTATGATGTCAAGGATAGAAAGAGCATCAATGAATATTTCCCCAGAGAGTATGAGATAGATTTTGCAGAAAATCGCCTTACCGGCCGGATTGTGGAAGGATTAGACGCCATTCGTGTTTGGGTTTGGTGCTGTATCCACACAGAGCGATTTCGATATGCCCTATACTCCTGGCAATACGGAGTGTCACTCGAAAAATATCTTGGACAAACTACCACAGAAGAGTATCTGGAGGTTGATAGTCAAGCAGAGATAGAGGAAGCCTTGAAAATTCATCCTTATATCACCGGAATAGATGATTTCCAAGTAAGTAAGAACGGAACAAAGCTAAAAATCAAGCTTACAGTAAAGACTAAGCTAGGAAAGATTGAGGTATCTGAGAATGTATGAGAATCAAACAATGGAAACCATACTTGGGAGAATGCTCTCCAGAGTTGATGGAGATATTGACAAGCAAGAGGGGTCTTTGCTGCATACTTCTAATGCTTTAACGGCCATTGAGCTATCCACCCTCTATACAGAGCTTGACTGGATGCTGAGACAGGCATTCACAGATACTGCAGATAGAGAGTTTGTAATTATGAGGGCAAAGGATCGAGGAATTATTCCGGAACAGGCTACCAAAGCGATACTTAAAGTCACATCCACACCTTCAGAGGTTGAAATCCCCATTGGAGAGCGTTTTACAGGAGATACAGCAAATTACAAAGTGATAGAGAAGATTTCTTCCGGATTCTATAAGGTTGAGTGTGAAGAGCCTGGTACAGTAGGAAACAAAACCTATGGAAAAATCATACCTATCGGATATATAGAAAAACTGGAAGAAGTAAGTATCATAGAACTCCTTATCCCGGGAGAAGATGAGGAAAGTACAGACAGCTTAAGAGAGCGGTTCTTTAACTCCTATAAGTCTGTATCCTTTGGTGGAAATAGGGATGATTATATCGAAAAGGTACTGGCTATTCAGGGAGTAGGCGCTTGTAGAGTGAATAGATCGCTTCCCTACGGAGTGTCTCCGTCAGACATTGAGCTTCCCGAAGGTTTCGATGATTTTACTGCCAATATTGATGGCCGTTATTTTGAGATACAGGCTTGGATGATGACGGTGGGCGCGCTCATTAAAGAAAAAAAGCTGTCTGCAGGAGGAACGGTGGAAGTTAAAGTTCTGGACACAACTTATTCAAAGGCAAGTGCGGAATTAATCAAGCTGGTACAAGAAAAGATAGATCCTAGCCCTTCGGGAGAAGGGTATGGACTTGCTCCAATAGGCCACAGCGTAAGCGTAGGAACTCCGGAGGAAAAAATCATCAATTTATCCGGAAGGTTTACATTTGCCAGCGGATATAGCTTTGCAGCATTGTCCAGCCAGATAAGGGAAGCTGTAGAAAAGTATATGCTGGAGCTTAGAAAGGCGTGGCAGAAGGAAAACGCCATTATAAGACATGTGCAGATTACATCAAGACTGCTTGCTGTTGAAGGAATCGTGGATATAAAGGAAACAAGGATTAATGGCAGCAAAGATAATCTTGCTTTATCTGCTAGCTATATCCCTGTTCTGGGCACTGTTTCGGAGGGATAAATGGAAAATGTTGAATTACTGGTTAACCTACCGGATTTTCTCAAAGAGTTAAAAGATTTCCAAGCGATAGGACAGAGTGAAAGTCCGGAGTTCACCATTGCTTGGGAAAGGCTCGATAGGTGGTTGAAAGACAGATTTATTTCCTCTATGACAGAGGATGGGCTGTCTGAAATGGAAAAGTATCTCCACATTAGACCTTTGGATAGTGATAGCTCTGACGACAGACGGCAAAGACTTCTTGCTGTAGAGAATAAGGCACTTCCCTACACACTAAGGAAGCTTAAAGAGGTTCTGGCCAATGCCTGTGGAGAAGGCAATACAGATGTAGAAATCAACAACTTTTCCGTCTCTATTCCGGTTAAGCTTGCAAGCCTTCGCTCACTTGACTTCATAAGGGAGACAGTGGAACAAATGCTTCCGATGAATATGGTATATGAGATAAGTGTTATCTATAACCGGTGGGAAAATTTCGCAAAGAAAACTTGGGGAGATATGAAGCCGCATACTTGGGAGAGTGCCTACCAAAATGAGAAATGGCAGAAAGGAGCATAATGACGCAAACAAGAAATCTAAAGCTAAATAAGCCTGATAAGACGGATTTTATTGACATTGCTAAGTTGAATGAAAATATGGATATCCTGGATGAAGTAACAGGGAGAATGGCAACGATCACGAACACGAAGGAAGTCATTGTAACACTTCCTTCTGGGAACTGGTCCTCTTCTGCACCATATAGCCAGAAAGTATCTGTTCCAACAGCTAAGGGCACAGATTCAGTATCTATGGGAAAGGCGCACACTAAGGCTTCAAGTCCTGCAGATATAGAAACCTATGACGAAATGGCTGGCCTTATCACAAGCGCAGAGGTTACGGACGGATATGTGACCTTCTATTGTGCAGCAGAAAAGCCTAACAAGGAGTTTAAGGTTAAATTAAAGGGGGTGAGTAAGTAATGAGTGAAGTATTTATACCGCTTGGTGGTGCGGGGGGAAAGAATAGAGGGAACATTTTAATTCTTCACAATAAAGAAGATATACGAAAAATCAATAACTTTGATGCCATTCTTGGAAAGTTGCCTCCCGGTCTATATAAGAAAAAAACCGACAACAAATTGGTAGTTCCTGAACTAGACAACAGAGAAGTTGAATTACCGGGATTAGGTGATGGCCAAAATGCTACTATTATGTACTCAAAAGAGTATATAAAGGAACTTGCTCTTAAAGCGTTTGAAATTGCCTCAATAACAAATTTTAGATTCGCCCCACGAGGACATAGACAAACCATGTTTACATGGGCAAAGCCTTCCGGTGGGGCAATGTGGAGTGGTGTGAGGCTTATAGCATGGAAAAAAAGTGATTCTGAACCGAGAAATCCTGACGATACATCAGGAAAATGGGTGTATGACACCGCTGATACTTATATTATTACTCCATTTTTTCCGGATGTCCCGCATTACATTAAAGCTGTTTCCTATGTCTCTGTGAAAGGAGGTAGATGGTATCAAGATATCAATTCTGCCCCAAAGCTTGAATTTACACCGACAGCCGCTAGTGGTGCTATCACTCTGGGCATGGGTGCAGGCGTATGGACTGTTCCTGCGAATGTTTACCGCATTAGGTTTATCCTTGTCGGACAGGGAGGCTATGGTGGACGTGGTGAAGGATACTATGCAGGAGGTGGTGGAGGTGGCGGTTATGTTGTTCAAGATTACATGAATGTAACGCCAGGCCAGCAGTTATCTTGGATAGTTCCCACTTTCATTTATAAAGGCAGAAGTTATGGGGTGATAAACACTGACAATCCGGGTTATACATACTCCGGTAAATGGGAGGACGGAGTTATCACTAGGCTTGGCGATAGAATTGCACACGCAGGTTCTTGGGGACAACAAGGTGATCGCGATAAATCATCTGGTGCAGGAGGAAAAGGCGGTTCCGGAGGCGGTACTGGAAGAAGCGAGTATGCCCCCGGTGGAACAAATGGTTCTTCCGGAGGTGGTTCAAAAGGTGGAGCAGGACAAGGCACTACTACTGTTGGTTTCAACGGTGTCATGTATGCAAGTGGTGGAAATGGTAGCGTTCAAAGCAGGCCGTGGTTCTCGTACGGAGACAATGGGACAGATGGGCTTGGTAATGGTGGAGGGGGTGGATTAGGACAATCTCTCAGCCGACAATATTATCAAGCTGACGGTGGCAAGGGCGGTACCGGATGCATTTATATTGCCTGGGGGGCAAATATGAATGACGGAACATGGTAAAACTTACATAACATTTATGTGCATGAAAGGGATTCCTTATTGGAGTTCCTTTTTTAATTCACCTAAAAGGAAGGAGAAAAAATGAAGAGGGAGTTTGCGTTGATTTTACCAAATCCCACAACGGAGGAGCATGAAGGAAAGACAGTCACTGTCTTTGAAAATCCTACTGATGCGAACATGGTTGCCAAAGCTATTTATGGCGAAACCGCTTATGCTGTGGAGTCTACCATGTGGGACATTAAGGAACCTTTCATTTATAGGGACGGAGCTTTCTACAATGTGGAAGAAAAGGCAAGGGAAAATGAAAAAGGCGAGGTAGAATTTGTCCGGCTTGAGGAAAAACTTGCTGAGAGAATCCTCACACCGACAGAGGAAATCCAAGAGCTGAAGAAGCAGAATCAGGATTTGAGGAGTGTTGTTGACACTCTGCTTCTTGAAAGTTTAGGAGGTGCGTAATATGTATGAAACACTTTTGAGGCTAGCGACTGAGGGAGTTCTTAGTAAGGCTTTACTAGATAGAGCCGTTGCAAAGAAGTGGATCAGCAAGGAACAGAAAAATGAAATTCTGCGTATTGTTGCAGGGAAAGGGGCAGAAAATGGATGATAGATTTTAATGCTTTTTTCAGTTTGGTTGATTTTGGAGTTATCGTTCAGTCACTAGGATGGCTTTTTCTTGGGACAATTACTTTGATTGAAAGGTTCGCTCCAAAAGATAAAAAGCCTTGGACAGCCATCCTAACCTTTGTTGGGAAAATCCTTACTAGAGAATTTTCCGAGTCTCAAAAAGCCTTAATAGAGCGAGTGGAGGTATTGAGTGACAAAATTGAAGCCGTTGCCGAGTCTGTAGAAGAGACAAGAGCCATAGCGGCAAGGGTAAGGATTCTCCGTTTTGGCGATGAGTTGCTTGAAGGGAGACTTCATAGCAAGGACACTTTCGACCAAACTTTATTGGACATTGATAATTACGAGAAATATTGTAAAAACCACGAAAATTTTAAAAACCATGTTACAGAGGAGACGGTCGCCCTCATTAAAGAGAAGTATAGAATCCGTCTCCGGAAGAATGATTTTGTGAGATAGAAAGAGAGGAAAGAAGAATGGATTTAACACTTTTTCAGCAGTTTGAAGTTGCACCTGTTATGGAGATTGCAATAGCAATTTGCATTGCTGTTCAAGTTCTTAAATGGAGAGGTGCCATCAAGGAATCCGATAAGGACTATATCCCATACATCTGCGGGTTCATCGGAATGGTTTTAGGACCGATTGCCATGGTTGCTATGCCCGGCTTTCCGGCAAAAGATATTATCAGGGCTATTGCCATCGGAGGAGTTTCCGGAATCGCATCCATTGGTGTATATGAGGTTTTTAAGGCAATTTTAAAGAGTTTTGGTTACACAGCTTAGTCACAT
The DNA here is from genome assembly GCA_963542215.1 of uncultured Oribacterium sp. Lineage (GTDB taxonomy): Bacteria > Bacillota > Clostridia > Lachnospirales > Lachnospiraceae > Oribacterium. The sequence continues at coordinate 32,190 of CAUTXF010000023.1, forward strand.
AGGGTGGCTAAGCTTTTTTTTATCAAAGAAAGAGAGGATTGAATTATGAGTAAGAACGGACCTATGGAGAGATATGAGGGCATCGACAGGGATGCATCTGTGCAGATTGTTCCCGGGAGCAACACCGTGGACAATTCCCCAAGACCAAAGGGAGTAAAGAGAGGGCATGGCGAGGATGATGCGGCTCATGGACCCGGAGTAATACCGAATCCGGATAAGTACACCGGTCCCGGAATCGGCTTGAAGAAGTAAAAGCCTAGGGGAGACATTGTTCTCCCCTTTTTTGTACCGCAAATCTTATATAAATAGGAAGGAAATACTATGAATCCATATCAAAGAGGACAAAGGGCGCTCTGCGGCGACTATTTCAAATTTACACCGGATGGAGCAGGACGTTTTAAAAGAGCAGGGCGCTGGCATAAGCAACCGCAGAAGGGGGATGTTATCTTCTATTTCAGCGAAGCGCTAGGAAGAATCGGACACACAGGAGTAGTAGACGAAGTGCCTTTGCCTGATTTAGCTGCAGTTGAAGGAAACACTTCAGGAGCAGACAAGGATAGAAACGGTGGAGAGTGCCGGAGAAAAATCTACCGGAATTTCAAAGTAGGGGACAGGTCTTGGCCTTGTGGTTTTGGCCGCCCTATCTTTGACGATGAGACTTGCTCTGTGGAGGAGTTCCTGGAAGTGGTAAGAGGAGAAATTGGCTACGAAGAGAAAGCTACCCCGCGAAACTTAGAGGACAAACACGCCAATCGAGGAAAAAACAACTACACCAAATACGGCGTATGGTATAACCATGGAAGGGTTATCTCTGAGCCTTGGTGTGGGGAGCTAGTAAGCTGGTGCTTCTATCAGGCCTGCAAGCTACATCAAGAAAGAAAAGCTTCCACCGTGCCGCAGGAGCCACAGAAAGAGGGCTGGATTCAGCAGAATGATAAATGGCTGTATTACAAGGATGGCGCGCCTGTATGTGGCAAATTTGAGTACATCAACGGTCGCTGGTATGTGTTCGATAATGCGGGTTTCATGATCAAAGGCTGGTTCAAGTCTGAGGAGGGCTGGTACTACCTTGGTGAGGATGGAGGTATGCTTTCCGGACAGTGGCTCCAGGATAAAGGCAAGTGGTACTACTTGACCAAGTCCGGCTTGATGGCTACCAACGCCAAAGTCAGAAAAGCGAAGGGTGACGGATATGATTTTGTGGGCGTAGATGGTGCCTATGACTCCTTTAAATCCCTGTTTACTAACCGGATGGAAGGCGTTGAGACGGTAGAGTAGTGGTCATGACCAATTCATGACCAAATTTATCCGAAAAACAGGTAAAATGGTTTCCTTTTTCGGTGCATAGAGATTACAAAAAAGTAATAAAAAACAAGAAAAAAGCTAGGTTTTATGCTGTTATTCGCATAAATCCTAGCTTTTTATTATAGCGACGAGGATGGGACTTGAACCCACAACCCGCAGAACGGGCACCAACTTTCC
>CAUTXF010000024.1:0-31517 GCA_963542215.1 uncultured Oribacterium sp.
CTTCTCTATACTGTCTTCTCTATACTGTCTTCTCTATACTGTCTTCTCTATACTGTCTTCTCTATACTGATACCCTACTGTATATCTTCTAACTCCATCTGTATGGCCTAAGGATGTAGAAATAGTTAAAAAACCGCTTTAGATTCTCTTGCTTTCTTCGCAGAAGGCACGAATCTTCTCCGCCATTTCCTTGGTGAAATCTTCCTTTTGGAATCGATAGCTCCAGTTACAGCCTAAAACGGAGGGCTTATTCACTCTGGCTTCCTTCCCCTTATGGCAATAATCCTGATAAGGAATAATAGCCGTGTTAGATCTGGAGTTTAAAGTCAAACGAATGAAAAAGTCCACATAATCCATAGCCAAAAGCTCTTCCACGGTTTTTCCCACATAGTCTGCCGCCATCTGTCGATCCGCATCTTCAATTTCCAAGAACCATTCCTTTAAGACCTGATTATCATGGGTTCCCGTATAGCAAACCGTATTTTCCGTCCATGTATTGGGCCGATAATCTCCACTTTCTCTGGAGTCAAAGGCAAATTCCAGAAGCTTCATTCCCGGGAAGCCACTGTCTTCCACCAGTTTTTTCACAGACTCCGTCACATAGCCCAAGTCTTCCGCAATCACCGCCTGCTCTCCCAAAGCTTCTCTTAAGGCATGGAACAGGTCCATTCCCGGTCCCTTTTCCCAGTGGCCCCTTTTCGCATTTTCATCCCCATAAGGAATGGAATAATACTCATCAAAACCGCGGAAATGGTCTACTCTTACCACATCATAAAGGGTAAAGCAGTGCTTCATTCTGGAAATCCACCAAGCATAGCCTGTTTCCTTATGTTTTTCCCAATCGTAGAGAGGATTGCCCCAAAGCTGCCCATTTTCCGCAAAGGCATCAGGAGGGCAACCTGCCACCGCCTTGGGTCTTCCCCCTTCCAGTTGGAACAAGGAGGGGTTGTCCAGCACATCAGAGGAATCCAGAGATACATAGATGGGAATATCTCCAATCAGCTGAATCCCAAGGCTATTCACATAGGCCTTTAAGCTCAGCCACTGCTTTTGGAAAAAGTACTGGCAGGCTTCGTGAAACTCCTTCGGATAGGGAAGCTTTCCTTCCATAAAACGGGCATAGGAAGAAAGCCAGAAGGCATTCTTCTCACAAAAGTCCTGAAATGCCTTCTTTTCTTCCTGTCCTTCCTTTGTCTTAAGCTTTTCGAAAAAGCGATCCATAGCTTTCTTCAAAACAGGATAACGCTTTTCATACTGCATACCGTAGTCAATTTGGCTCTCGGATGTCTCCAAAAGCTCTGCACAATCCGCTTCTAAAAGATAGCCCTCCTCCTGTAACTGCTCCAAGTCAATAAAATAGGGGTTTCCGGCGAAGGTGGAGAAGCTTTGGTAGGGGGAATCTCCATAGCCCGTGGGGCCTAAGGGAAGAATCTGCCAATAGCTCTGCCCCGCCTCTTTTAAAAAGTCTGCAAAGGCTCTGGCCTCCTTGGAAAAAGAACCGATACCGTATTTTCCCGGCAAGGAAAATATAGGCATTAAAAGTCCCGCTCTTCTTCTGTCTAAAATTTTCTTCTCCATCCTACTCTCCTATTCTCATTGAATTAAATATCTCGCTTTCGGTTTTTTCTGCGATTTGAAATTTTTTTCTTCGCTAAAAAAAGCTTTACGCTATTATCATCTCTTATTCAAAATCGTCATTTTTCGCAATTGTATCACAGTAAATGCAACGATACTGTCTTTTTTGTCCCTGAATTCGCTTAAAGATGTGGGGCAGTTCCTGCTCTGTAGAGGTAATGCAACGGGGATTCTTGCAATGCAAAACGTTCTTTAAGGTGTCCGGTAAAGACAGAGTAGCCTTGTTCACCCGTTTTCCATCCTGGATATAATTTACCGTAATGCCCGGTCCGATATAGCCTAAGACATTTAGATCCAAGTCAATGTTTTCCGCAATCTTTACAATATCCTTCTGTCCCATCTTCTGAGAATGGCAGTTTTGAATCAAAGCCACCGGGCTCTTTACACTGTCCAGTCCCAGATATTTGTATACCAGCATACTTTTTCCGGCCTTAATATGATCCAGTACAATTCCGTTTTCGATTCCGTCAATCTTCATCTTTTATCCTTTCTCTATCTTTAAGGAAGCTTTCGTTTCTTCTCTTTTCAACAGACTCCGTGTTTTGTAAACAGCCTTTTATAGATAGCTTAAGCAAGCTTCTCCATAATGGCTCGACCTAAACTCTTATAAAGGTCTTTTATCCTTAATCATCCAGCCCTAAGAGATACAAGATCAAAGCCATACGCATCTGCTTTCCGCAAAGCGTCTGGTAGAAATACTTGGCTCTTTCATCCTGATCAATCGCCACGGAAATCTCATTTACACGGGGAAGGGGGTGAAGGATGGCCATATCCTTCTTGGCATTTTCCAGCTTTTCCTTGGTCAGGATGTAAATGTCCTTCAAACGAAGATAATCTTCCTCGTTAAAGAAACGCTCCTTCTGCACTCTGGTCATGTAAAGAATATCCAGCTCAGGAATGGAGCCCTCTAAGTCGGTGGTTTGGATGAATTCCGCTCCTTCTTCCTTCAGCTTTTCAATTTCGTACTCCGGAAGCTGTAACTCCTCCGGGGAAATCAGAATATAGCGGTTATTGGGGTAACGGAGCATGGCGTCAATCAGGGAATGTACTGTACGACCAAATTTCAAGTCTCCACAAAGGCCGATGGTTAAACCGGAAAGCTCTCCTTTACATCTTCGAATGGTTAAAAGGTCAGCCAAGGTCTGGGTGGGGTGAAAATGTCCGCCGTCTCCCGCATTGATAAAGGGTACGGAGGTATGATTAGCCGCCACCACCGGCGCTCCCTCCTTGGGATGCCGCATGGTGATAATGTCCGCATAGTTGGAGACGGTCTCAATGGTATCCGCCACACTTTCTCCTTTGGCTGCAGAGGAACTGCTGGCTCCGGCAAAGCCCAGAACGGATCCGCCTAATTCCAACATAGCTGCCTCAAAGGAAAGTCTGGTTCTTGTGGAAGGCTCGAAAAAGAGAGTCGCCAGCTTCTTATGCTTACATCTTTCCCAGTACTCTTCTTTGTTTTTCTCAATCTTATCCGCCAGATCCATCAAATGATCCAGCTCTTCAATACTCAAATCCAAGATGTTAATAATACTACGATTTTCCTTTGCCATTTTCTTTCCTTTCCTATTTTTGCCTACAAACCATTGCGAAATCAGCTTTTCATCTTTTTTCTTCCGGAACATTTTCTTCAAGGAAAATTCCCTATAGAAAAAACTTTATGCCTCTCTCCAGGACTCATCAGAGGGGTTATCTCTGAAGCGCAGAAGCTTTTCCTGCTCCTCCTTCTCAATATAGCCCTGCTCCACCGCCACAGGAAGAAGGGCGTCCAAATCGCAAAGGGAGTGGTTGATCACCTTGGCCTCTGCCAGTCTGTCCTTTCCCTTCTGCATACCATAGGTGAAAATGCTGACAATGCCCAGCACCTCCGCTCCATTTTCCTGTAAAACCTTCACGCAGTCCAGTACGGATCCTCCGGTGGAAATCAAATCCTCCACCACCACAACTTTGTCTCCCTTACTAAGCTTTCCTTCTACCTGATTCTGTCTTCCGTGATCCTTTGCAGAGCCACGAACATAGCCCATGGGAAGACCAAGAATTTCTGCGGTAATAGCTGCATGGGCAATCCCTGCGGTAGAGGTTCCGAAAAGTGCCTCCGCCTGAGGAAACTCTTCCTTTACAAGCTCAGCCAAGCCCTCTTCAATCTGTCTTCTCACCTTAGGGAAAGACAGGGTCAGACGATTGTCACAGTAAATCGGGGAATGAATCCCTGATGCCCAGGTAAAAGGATCCTTCGGCCGTAAAAATACCGCCTGAATGGATAAAAGTCCCTTTGCAATCTCTTCTTTTCTTCCCATAATATCTCCTTTTCTATCTTATACGTTTTTCTATCATTTATTACGATGGTACCCGGTATCACTAAACCGTCGGACCGCTTCTCGATTCGCTCTCACCAAGCTTTACACATTCCGATGGAACTAGGCATCACAAAACTGCCGTACTGCCTCCCGATAGGCTTCCACCGGGTTCTCCGCCTTGGTAATGGGCCGTCCCATGACGATATAGTCGGAGCCCACCTTCTTGGCCTCCTCCGGTGTCATAACACGCTTTTGGTCGCCCACCTCTCCTCCGGCAAAACGCACTCCGGGGGTAACTGTCAAGAAGTCTGCGCCGATTCTTTCATGGATTTCCTTTGCTTCATGGGGGGAGCAAACCACGCCGTGAAGACCTGCCGCCTTGGCATTTTCCCCGTAATGAAGTACCACTTCCTTCACCGTTTTCGGAATCAAAAGCTCCTCCTCCATCATCCTCTGGTCGGTGGAGGTAAGCTGGGTTACGGCAATCAGGATAGGTAAATGCTCTCCTCCGGAAAGCCCTTCCAATCCTGCCTTCATCATTTGGATGCCTCCGGAAGCATGCACATTGGTCATATCCACGCCTAAAGCCTTCAGGGAAGCCATGCCTCCCTTTACGGTGTTGGGAATATCGTGAAGCTTTAAATCCAGGAAGATAGAATGGCCACGCTTCTTAATCTGCCGTACAATCTCCGGTCCCTCGCTATAGAACAGTTCCATTCCTACCTTTACATAGGGCTTCCGCTCTTCCTCCTGAAAGAGGTCTAAAAAGTCCAATGCCTCCTTCCCTGTTGGAAAGTCTAAAGCTACAATCACATCTTTTCCCATGGTTTTTCCTTTCTATCTGCCTTACGCAAAGCTATATCTTCATTTCTTATCCCGCAAAGCGAAAAAAACTTTTTTCTATTAATCAATATTTCCGATAATCTCCTGTAAAGAGGAAATCCCCAGCTCCTCACAAAGAATGGGAAGATTCTCTAAAATATCTCGGCAAATGTAAGGGTGTACCAGATTCTCCGCCCCAATTTCCACCGCACTGGCTCCCGCCATCATCATTTCTATTACATCCTCGGCAGAGGAGATACCTCCCATGCCGATAATGGGAATCTGCACCGCCTTTCGTACCTGATACACCATTCTAAGGGCAATAGGAAAGACCCCGGGTCCGGAGTAGCCTCCCACCTTATTGGCTAAAACCGGTCTTCTTCTTTTGATATCAATCCGCATGCCCAAGAGCGTGTTGATTAAGGAAATGCCGTCTGCTCCGGCTGCTTCCGCCGCCTTTGCCATTTCCGTAATATCCGTCACATTGGGGCTTAGTTTCATATAGACTGGCTTCTTGGTTTTCTCCTTTACCCGCTTACAAACCTCCGCCACATTTTTGGCATCGGTTCCGAAAGCCATACCGCCGTTGTGTACATTGGGGCAGGAGATATTTACCTCTAAAAGTCCTACATTCTCCACCTTATCCATCTCTTCCGCAAGGATGGAAAACTCCTCAAAGGAGAAACCGGAAATGTTGGCTACCAAAGGCTTATGGAAAATCTTTTTTAAGGCAGGAAGCTCTTCTTCCACCACCACCTTGACTCCCGGATTTTGTAAGCCAACGGAATTCAGCATTCCCATGGGGCACTCTGCAATACGAGGCAGGGCATTTCCTTCTCTTGGCTCCACCGTAGTTCCCTTAAAGGAAATGGAACCCAAAATATTTAAGTCATAGAGCAGGGCAAAGTCCTGTCCGAAGCCGTAACAGCCGGAGGCAGGAATCAAAGGGTTGTCCAAGTCCAGCGAAGAGAGTTTTGTACTTAAATCCACCATTTTTCCCCTCCTTACCATACAATCTCATCATAGGAAAACACCGGTCCGTCCTTGCAAATCCGTTTCATGCCGGTCTTCATTTTCCTGCTGCAACCCATACAAGCGCCAAAACCGCAGCCCATTCTTTCCTCAAAGCTGAACTGTCCATCCTTTACCCCTTGGTACACAGCCTTTAACATTGGCTCAGGTCCGCAGCACAGGGCATAGTCGTGCTGTCCCAAAATACTTGTTACAAATCCCTTGGCACCGTAGGAGCCGTCTTCTGTGGTGATGTTGATGGGAACGGAAAGGGCACGAAACTCCTCCTCAAAAAAAACATCTTCCTTAGTTCTAAAGCCCAAGGCCACGTAGGGATGCTTTTTTTCCTGCACCAGTTTTTTACAAAGATAGTAAAGGGGAGGCACGCCTACCCCGCCTCCGCAAAGCACCGGATGATCCGGAACCTTGCGAAGATCATAGCCATTTCCTAAACCGGTTATGAGGGAAAGATATTCCCCCTCTTCTTTATAAGAAAGAAGCTCTGTACCCTGTCCCAGTACCTTGTATATCAAAGTAAGCTGATCTCCCTCCACATCACAAACCGAGATGGGGCGGCGAAGATATTTTCCCGGAATCTCCACTTCCACAAACTGCCCGGGTCTCTGAATTGCCGAGCAATCCCCGTCCATTTTCAAAAGATATACATCCTTAGCCAGGGGACGATTCTCTAAAATCTTAAACTCCCGTTCTTTCATCTTCCCTCTTTACTCCTTTACTCCCAAAACCTTGACTCAACTGTTTTTTTGCTTCCTTGAATATTCCCGGGGCTTTCACTCACGCTTTCGAAGCAAGAGCTTAGTCCTTAAAGAAGCCCTTTTCTATATCATAAATCTCTTTTCCCTCATAAAAGGTCTTCACTACCTCACCCTGAACCTCCATACCGGAAAAGAGCGTGCTTCTTCCCATGGAGTAAAACTTTGTGGGATCTACCCGATAGACTTTCTCACAGTCTAAAATGGCAAGATCCGCCGCTTCTCCCTCTTCAATATACTTAGGACCACAAATAGGGAAAAGCTCTCTTGGCTTGGTACACATGATATCTAAAAGTCGGTATAAAGAAATGGCACCGTAGACCTTTTTTCCACCGTCCTTGAAAAGCTCTTCCGTAACACACTTTGCTTTTCTAAAGTCTACACGCTCCGGATCCTGATCCAAAGGATTTCGAAGCACCATATTATGTAGCATGGAGGCAAAAGCTGTTTCCAGACCCACAATTCCGAAGGAAGAACCCTCTAAGCCCTTGGACTTCTCCTCCGCACTATGGGGAGCATGGTCTGTAATCAGGCAGTCCAACACACCATCCTGAATGCCTTTAATCAATGCCGCCCTATCCTCCATACTGCGGATAGGAGGATTCATCTTCCAGGAGCCGTCCTCCTGTAAATCCTCATCGGTAAACATCAGATAATGAGGACCTGTCTCTCCGGATACGGGCAGTCCCTTTTCCTTAGCCTTTTGGATTAGCGCCACAGATTCCTTGGTGGAAACATGACAAACATGGTACTGGGCACCGCTTTCTTCTGCCAAATGAATATCTCTTTCCACCTGCTTCCACTCAGAAGCACTGTTGATGCCGATATAGCTATGAGCTTCAGCGAACATGCCATCATGGATGCAGCCGCCGGGTTTTAATTCTCTTTCATCCTCACAATGGGCAATCACCGCTTTCCCCACCGCCTTAGCCTGCACCATGGCTTCCAGCATCAACCAGTCATCCTGCATGCCCTTTCCGTCATCGGTAAAACCGATGACATAGGGGGCCAATTCCGCAATATCGGATAACTCCCCTCTTCCACTCTGATTTTTCGTTAAGCTTCCATAAGGATACACGGCAATGCAGGCATCCTCGTGAATCTTATCCATTTCCAAAGTCAAATTCTCTATGGACGAAGGAGGGGGATTTAGATTCGGCATAGCGCAAACCGCCGTGTAGCCTCCATGGGCAGCCGCCTTGCATCCACTCTTGATGGTCTCTTTATAAGAAAAACCGGGCTCCCGCAGATGTACATGTACATCCACGAAGCCCGGAACTATTAATTTTCCATCCATGTTATAAACGATGGCACCTTCTTCGTCCATTTTAGAGAATTGAAGAAATAGTTTTCCCTCAGAAATCAAAAGATCAGCCTTTACGATTCCTTCCTTTTTGTAAACAAAGCCATTGCGAAGAACGATTTTATTCACCCTATCCTCCTTTATTCCTGTCTCTACGTCCGACAGAGTATAGCAAAATTCCGAAGGTCTTGCAAGGGGATAGAGAAAGCTTTACTAGTCCCTAACTTTAGAAAGCCTTATTCGTCCCAGCCCTCCTTAGGCATAAGGAACGCCAGCATGGTCTTCTCTTCTCCTTCTCCCAAAACAATATCATCCAAATGGGTCTGTCTCGGGAAATCCATAGACTCCTCAGACTCCACTAGCAACCAGTTCACACCGGCATAACGAGCGTCCTCCAAGGCCTCTTCCTTTGTTTTTCCCTCGCCGTAGCAATCCTCCAAGTCAATTAAATCCACTCTGTAGCCATCTTCTTTCTTCCGAATTACTGCAGGATAATAATATGTCATTCTAACCTCTTTCTGTACTGGTGGGGTGTCTCTCCCATAATGCTCTTGAAAATCTTAATAAAATTCCCTTGATTATGGAAACCGGTGGCTTTGGCCACATCCAAAACCTTATCCTCTCCCCCGGAGAGTAGCTCCACCGCCTTTTCTACTCTGTAACGATTAATATATTCCAGTGGGGAAATTCCCACATTGTTTCCAAAAAAACGAGTAAAATACTGCTCATTTAACTGGCATAGATTGGCCAAATCCCGAATATAGATCTTCTCCCCATAATGTTCACGAATATATTCAATACTGTTCTTAATGAAAAGAACCTGCTTTTCCTCTTCCACCAAGCGTCTTTCCGAAATCATCCCCATGCCCTCCATAATGGCAAAGAGCTGTAATAAGCCCCCCTTAACCATCATATGGTCAGCCAGTCTTTCCAGACGATAGGAATAGCTACCGGAAACAGACGCCTCCTTCTTCCCATGCTGATGAAACAACTTGTAGATTTCTGAAAAGCCCTGTACCATCTCCAAAAATCCCAAATGAGACAGGCTGATTTCTTTAGGAAAAAAATGCTCTTCTTCTCTTAAAGCCCTGAAGAAGCCCTGCTCCAGAATGTCTTCCTCCGAAAAGCGGAAGTCCTCCAAACGGAAACACAAGGAATGTTCCACGGCCTTCTCCGAAGTAGCATACAGGCGATGGATACAGCCCTTGGGAATTAAAAACAGGCATTCCTCTTCGATATGGATTTCTTTCAAATTAAGATAGAGCTGAAAGCTACCTTCCTGAAAATAAATCAGTTCATAATATTCATGCCAATCCGCCTCAACTTTAAGGCTTTCTTCTTTAGTGCTGACACTGGTATAGAGCCTTGGCAGCGGATACTCCAAAGGAATGGAGCTGTGTTTTTTTGTTCTTTGCATAGCACCTCTCCTCTTTTGGAATATCGCAGTTTGCAAGCCGGTAGAATAAAAAAATAAGCAGTTACATTCTACCATAGGGGAAAACTTTCCGCCATAGAAAAGCAGAGTTCTCCATAGTTAAAAAACGATTTCTATAAGCCAAACTCGGAAAGCAAACTTTCTAAATATAACTTATCACCTGCAGCTTTTTTGATGTCCTCCACCCTACCCTTCTCGGCCAGAATTCCCATAAGAAGAGCCATCCTTTGCTTTCCGCTCTCAACGCCTTTTTCCATGCCTTCTTCAATACCTTCCCGAAATGCTTTTTGTCTGTATTGCTCTAACACTAAATTCATTTTTTGCTCTCCTTTCTTATCCAAACGCCTTGATTTCAGTAAAGCTACTCTTTCCGATAAAATTTTAGATTGCATTTCCTCAGGATTCTCCCGATGAAAGTCTTTGGCAAGATTCCCTAAAGCATTATCTTCTTTGCAATCTGTATTAAAATATAGAATATGGGAACCATCCTGAAAACCAGCTCCTGTTTCCTCTATATTCCTTTCGATATGATAAAGCTGTTTCTTTGCTTTGAAAATATCCTTGTCTGTAATGAATATAATATAGCTTTCGGGTAAATGCGTAAAGTCCTCCCCCTTTCCCAGATAATGAATATCCAATAGTGCGGCATGATATCTTGCTCTTTTCGGCCCGGCATCTTTGGATGTATTTTGAATTTCTATATTATACAAATTCCCTTGATCATCTTTACAAAAGCAATCCAGGAGCAAAGAATGACCGTACAAATTAGGAAGATCTTTTTGTACATACTGCTTTTTCACTTTCAAACTTTTTTTATTCATTAAAACTTGTAAAACATATTCCGTGCAAGACTTTTCCTCAAATACAAGTCTCATGAAAATATCATCCATTAAAGTGAAAGATTCTATGGTTTTTTGTTTTTCCAAGTCCTCCATATCTTTCTTGTCTGTATGTTGAATGTTTGAATTATTAGCTGATTGAATCATAAAGGGAAACTCCTTTCTGTGATAGATTTTCAGAAGATGAAAAGAATAAAAAGTAAATGATTTTAGATAAATAAATCGTTTAATATAAGATTATCAGAATAAAAATAAGATAGTTAAAATGATGAGAAAAGCTTCTTTCCCTATTATAAAACAAGTATGCTAAAATACCTATTATCCACATTCGGATAATATCCATTTACGGATAAGATATGCTTTACAGCATAAGGTCAGAAAATACATTACTCAACATCCTTTATCCCATAAATCAAGGAGAATCCCATGCCCATAGGAAAAATCAGTTTATGTGCCACCCCCATTGGTAATCTGGAGGACATCAGCTTTCGGGTACTTCGCACCCTGAAAGAAGCCGACCTTATCGCCGCTGAGGATACCAGAAACTCCATCAAGCTTTTAAATCATTTTGAGATTAAAACTCCCATGACTGCCTACCACGAGTTTAACAAGGTAGAAAAGGCGAGGGAGTTAATTGCGCAATGCTTGGAGGGAAAACATATAGCCCTGATTACGGATGCGGGAACCCCCTGCATTTCCGACCCGGGAGAAGAGCTGGTGAAGCAGGCGGTGGAGCAGGGAATCCCTGTGGAAAGCCTTCCCGGAGCTGCTGCCTTTGTGCTGACCTTAAGCCTCTCCGCCCTCTCTACCAGACGCTTTTGCTTTGAGGCCTTCCTTCCTACAGAAAAGGCCAATAAAAAAGAGCGGCAACGACTACTCGCCCAATTAAAGGAAGAGGAACGAACGATTCTTCTCTATGAGGCTCCCCATCATTTGCGGAAAACCTTGGAAGACCTTCGAGAGGCCCTCGGGGAAAACCGAAAAATCACCCTGGCAAGAGAATTAACTAAAAAATACGAAGAGCTTCTTTATCTGGATTTGGACCGGGCGATAGAGAAATATAAGGGAGAAGAGCCCAGAGGAGAATTTGCTCTGGCTATAGAAGGAAAGTCTTTAGAAAAGAAAAAAGAGGAGGCTAAGGCCCAATGGGAAGAGCTGTCCATGGAAGAGCATTTGCAGGAATATCTTGCTAAGGGACTCCCTGAAAAGGAAGCCATGAAAATGGTGGCAAAGGATCGGGGCATCGGAAAAAGAGAGGTGTACCAATACTTAAAAGCCAAGGAATAGACTTACTCTTGTCCTAAATTTTTTCATATTTGCTAAGTTTAAAAACTTATAGAGTCCTGAAAAAAAATTGATTTTTGATTTCCATAATTTCTATAAATCATCTAAATAATCAAAAGATTGCTGGCAATTGTTTCTTTTTCCCTGTAGACTGGGCTGTGCAACTTAGTAAAGCTAGAAAGGATTTTTAAATGATTAGTGCAAGAAACCATTTTCATGGAAATGTAAAAGAAATTCGTAAGGGTGCCGTAAACGGCATTGTAAAGTTAGAAACTCCCGGCGGCAATATTGTTAGCTCCACCATCTCTATGGAGGCGATTGAAGATTTAAAGCTTGCAGAAGGAAAGAAAGCTTGCATCTTTGTAAAGGCTACAGAAGTGATGCTGGCAAATGAGAATCTGAAAATCTCTGCAAGAAATCAGTGGAAGGGTACTGTAAAGGAGATTCAGGAAGGGGCTGTAAACGCCATTGTAAAGTTGGAAATTGAGGAAGGTGTAACTATCACTTCCACCATCTCTTTAGAGGCTGTAAAGGACCTTGGATTAGCCGTAGGTTCTAAGGCCGTTGCCATTGTGAAGTCCACCTCCGTAATGCTGGGAGAGGAATAAAACGAGACGATAAAAATATTTAGCTTTTATGTAAAATAGGCCTAAAATTGGGGCACGCTCTCGCTAGCTTCGCCTGACTGAGCAGTGGTTTTGTTAACCACTGCTCACTTTGCTTCGCAAAGCAAATTCCTTCGGAAGTTGGTCTGTAACAGGACGACTTTTCTGATGAAAAGTCTGTCCTTTCGGATACTAAGCGAAAAGCTGCATCATCTTTGTTTTTCGCAAGTACCGGCGGGCTCAGACTACCCCTCTTTTAGGCCTATTTTACACGCTAAATAACTTCAATATTTTTCATCGTCTCGTTTTATATCAGCCAACTATAAAGGTAGACAAACAGCGGCATGGTCACAATCGCTACCAAAGTGGTGAAGATATTAATACAGCTGGCATATTCCGCATCCTGCTGATAGATAATGGCAAACTGATTCACACTGGTTCCGCTGGGGGCAATGGCACTAAGATAAGTAACCAGAAAAATCTCCTTTCCCATAGGAAGACGCCCGGCTATATTCCCCAGTTTGAAAAAGAACAATAAACAAAGCGGGAAAAATACCAGTCTCAAAAAAGTCACGAAAAACAATCTTTTATTTTTAAAAAAATTCTCCATAGGCATTTTTGCCAGTACCATACCGGTAACCATCATGCTGACAGGCCCTATCATTCCTCCGATATCTTTAATGGCTTGTCCCAAGGGTCTTGGAACAGAAATCCGAAAACTAAAGCAAAGAAATCCCAAAACAATCGCTAAAATATTGGGATTTTTTAAAAATCCGGAAAGCTTCCTGAAAAGGGAATCCTCTTCCGAACTCCTAAAACTCTCCTCCCTAAAGTTTCTTTCCTTTCCCGCCTTCTTTAGCTGTTTTTGGAACAGAGAAATGCCATGGGTCCAAAGCAGAATATTATAGACACCGATATAGGCAGTGATATAAATCAGATAATCCTCCCCTAGGGCATAAGCTACGATAGGGATAATAATGTTTCCACAATTACTGTAAATCACCGCAGTTTTCTCCACTACCGTCATAGGAAAAATCTTATCCAAAAGAAAAGTAAAAAAAGTGAAAAATCCTTGTATTCCTAAGGCCAGTATTCCGCAGAAAAAAAAGGCTCTTTGGCGCTCCGGAGTAACCTCTACCGTAAAGGCATGAAAAAGTACACAGGGAGAGATGAGATAGAGGCAAAGCTTGGACAGAGTTTGGCTATCTTCTTTTTTTAAAATGTCTTTTTTCACCAAAATAAATCCGGCAAAAAGCATCAAAAAAAGGGCTATGATTTTTTCTATTAAAGCCAATTCCATTCCGTCTACCTTCCTTCGCTATCTATCTTTTTTATTGCTTTTTTTCTCTGTTTCCTTCTATATTAGTCTGTCTCTTTACATTTCGATCTTTTATTCTCTTCCACCATAAAACCCAAGCTTTCGAACGTCAAGTATAAAAAAAGTGTATCCGTGGAATCCTATCAATAATACAGGATCCCTCGAATACACTTTTTACTTTGCGCTATTTCCTTTCAGCCATTTACTTTTAGCTATCTGTTTTACATCTTTCTCTTTAAGCTTTTTTCTCTACGTTTTTGCTTTAAATAGAATGCTTCTCAGAATACTCTCTTCTTTTCCGCGCTCTTACTCTTCTTCTCTTTCTCTCCATCTTCTTTCTTTCCCATAAACTATAGGCACAAAGAAGCAAAAGGCTGGAGCCGAAGAGTCCGAAATTCAGAACCATAGTGGACATATCTCCGGTTGCTACCGCTCTTCCGTATTTGTCCACCCTTCCCTTTCGGATGGCAGCCAAATACTCTCCGATGATTTGTAATTCTTCCAAATCCTCCTGAGAGAGGTCACGGTTTTGTCCAAGAACTGCACCCAGTCTCTGGGCTAAGTCGTCTCTACTGTAACCGCTTCCGATTTCTCCCTTTTTCTTTTTCTTCGGATCCAATCGAACAATACGATTCTTTAAGACTTGACTGTTTCCCCCTGAAGGAATGGGGATCCCGTATTTTTCGATATAACGACGAACCTCCCCCGGAAGGATATCCACCGGTACATAAATGGGGTTTCCGTTAGCATCCAAGCCCACAAAGAGGAGTCTCTTTCCCGGATTTCCGGGAATGGGCTTATTGGGATTTTGATTATAGGGATTTCGAGTATCATTAATAATCGTATCCCCCGGATGGACAGCAGGTTTAAAGCTATGCTTTCCGCCTCCGACACCACCGATTCCTCCATGGTTCATTTCCTTCTCGTAAAGTAGCCATTGGAACGTAAGCTCTTCCATAAGAGGAATTCCCTCTCCCAGAATACCGTCCTTTCCTAAGGCATGGTAGAGTCCTTGCTTGTCTTTAAGATAAAGCGCCTCTCCTATACTGTAGAGTCCGGCAAACTTCGGTCTTGTGGGGATTCTATGGTTTCTTCCATAGGAGATGATTACCGCGCCCTCATCGGAAGGCTGGAAAACCAGGGCTTCCGTAGGATCCTGATACTTCTCTTCCTTGGTCACATTCAAAAGAGCATAACGCTTTGCACGAGTAAGGTTTTTAAAGCTCAGGTTTCCGGACTCGTCATTTTCCTGTACAGAAAGCAAAATATACTTTCTGCCTTTAATGGTAATTTCCGGCTTAGCTTCTCTATCCTTGAAGCTATCTCTACTAATGATGCTGTCTTCTTCGTCAAATTCTCCCTTCATCAGCTTATCCATAGCCCAGTCCTTTTCCACATAGAGGGCATAAGTCTGCTTTGCGATATCCTCTTTTCTTGTTTTAAAGTCTGTGGTATGGAAGGAGAAATCCGCCTTCTTCAGCCCGTACTGCAAATGATAGCCGTCCTCAGCCTTTGTTGCTTTTTCGATATCGGAAGAGGATACCACTTCCAAACGACTCTCCCTATCGGTGAGAGACAGCTTGTAGAAGGCTGTTTTTTCTTCCTCAAAGTTCACATTTTCTTCTTTCGGAAGTCTTTCTCCAAGACTTACCGCCTTCAGATAATACTCTCCCTTAGGAAGACCGTGGAGGCGTAAAGTTCCCTCCTGATAGAGTCTATTCTTCTGCATCAGATATCCCTTTTTGGAAGAATCCAAGTTTTCAGGATTTCCTAAAAGGGTCTTTACAATACCGTCTGTAATCTCCTCCTCTTTCCCGTTGACTACCAGCTTTCCGCTGAAGGCTTCCGTGCCTTCCGCATCCTTATAGAGCTTAAATTCCACTCCCGGAAGGACAGCATTCTCCGATCTGCCTGCTTCTTCATGCTGCACTCTTGTGGAAAGCTGGAAAACGGTTCTCTCTCTGGGAAGTTCCAAAACATTGTCCTTCACAAAGAAAATCTGAGAATCTTCTCCCTTCTTCACCACAAAATTATCCTGGTTGTCAATTTGGAAATGCAGTTCTTTCATGGGGTGGAGGGAGCCGGGAAGGTTTTCTGCCGGAAGAATACTGTAATCCTCTCCTGCCACCAAATCTCCTGCAACGGTAAAGCCTCCGTTTTCATCGGTGGTATAGGTTTTTTCACTAACTCCCGTTTCTCCCTTGAAAATTCCTTTGATTTTTACCTTTAGTCCCTTCAGCTTTTCTTCATTTTCCCAAAGCTCACGCTTTTTGTCCTTCTCTTGATAACTGAGAAGGGGGTCAATGCCGTAGTGGTTGAAACGAACGCCGGTCACTCTATCCACTTGGGTAGTTTCCTTCTCCAGTTCCTTTGCGGAAAAACGGAAAGGTCCGTACACCTTCTGATCCAGCCGATATCCTCTTGGCTCCCTGACTTCTTTCACATAATAGTCTTGATACCATTCCAGGTTGGAAAAGCTTAGTCGACCCTCTTCATTACTTTCCTTTACCAAAGGCTTTCCGCTGCCGTCCTTTGCAGGGCTTTCTCCCTTTGCATCCAAATAAAGTCCATACTGAGCCCCGGATAATTTCTCTCCGGTATGCTCCGCTTCCTTCACAAGATTTAAGGTTCCCGGAATTCTGGTATTTTTCGCAAATCCCGGTTTTTCCCTGTTGGCTGTCTCCGGAAGTCCTGCCTCTGTTTCCAAAACGCTTTCCAGAGAACGGGCAAGTACCGCTTTACTTGCATCCCCGGGGCGAACCGCAAAGAAGTACTTTTTCTTCTCCTGTCCGGATTGCTCCATTTCAATACTGTAACCTGTAGGAGCCTTGGTCTCCACAAAATAGTAGAGTCCCACGGGAAGCCCCTGAGAAAGAGGCTTATTTTCATAAGAAAGATTTGGCTTATTGCCCCCATCCTTCGTAGACAGCTTTCCGGATTCATCTGTCGTAAAATCTCCCAGATATAGATCATTTTCCGGCTTTCTCAGCACAAGATTCGGATACAAGTCGGCAATCTTTCCGCCCTGCTCCAAAGCCTCCGCCTTGTCCGCCTTTCCGCTGTCCTTTACCTGATAGAGAGCAAATGTTGCCTTCTCCAAGGCCGTTTCATCGATTCTGTCAATCTTTGTTAAGCTTCCTTCTGCAAGAATTCGCTTTGCTTTCACCATCAGGCTTCTATCCGCCCGTTTTTCCAGCGTAATGCCGTGGCTTTCCACCGCTTCGATGCTCTTTCCGTCCTTAGACAGACTAAAAAGGGCATAGTCTGTTGTTGCATTTTTTTGAAAAAGAATAGACTGAGCCGTTCTTTCCAAACGGTAGTACTCTCCGGCCACCAGCTTCTCCAGAGTTTTCTCCGTATTTTCCCCATTATCCCAGGAAAATGCAGGATTCTCTTCCTTTTTGCTTCCATCTCTGTTGGCAAGATAAAGCTTATAGGAGGAATGAGATACCGGAAAAGCGTTTTGATCCTCTTCAGAAATTAAGATTCGGGTAGGATTATCCTTCAAAATCAGCTTTGCACCGTCAGAAGTATAAAATCCCGCCTCCGGAGAAGCATTGGCCGGCTGCTTCAATTCCAGATTTCCACTATTGGCATTAATCGTAAATGGAATTGCCGGTCCCTTTTCATAACCTCTTGGAGGAACTTCCTCGCTAAAGCGATACTCCACTCCTGTTTTTAAAGCACCCAGTAAACCGCCGTCCTTCTTCATTTCCTCTTCACTAAGAAGAATATAGGACTCGTTTCCTGCGCTATGCAAGGTATAACGGGAAGAAGCATCCCTACTTTGCAGGAAGTCCTCCGCCTTTCCTGTAATACGGAATTTTGCCCCCTTCAGAGCATCTCCCGTCAGAACGTTTCCTTCTCCATCCCTCTTTTCAAAGGAAAAGACTGTGGGGTAATTCCGAAGTACCACCTTATCCCCGTCCTTTTCTCCCTGATAATTCAGAGTACTGCTGCTTACAGGAGTGCCGTTAGGGGTTTTCTCACGCTCTACATTAAAGACAATACGATCGCTGAGCAGATATCCTGTTTCCGTATCAATTTCTTCCAAAGCATACTGTCCCCAAGGTAGGCCGTTTAACTGAAGGCTTCCTTCATAAGTGAAACCTCCCTGTCCGTCCGGTACTGCCACCGCAGGAGCAGTTTCCACCTCAGCGCTTTCTCCAAAACCGATACCGGCAGGATACTCATATACGCCGGCTTCTCCGTCTACCTTCACCATAGGGAATTCCTTAAAGTAATCCCCCTTCATCTCCGGATCCGGATTAATATAGAATTTAAATTTTGTCTTATAACCGGTCTTATCTCCCTTTCCTTTAGCCACATAGGAAACCTTAGGAAGACGAGGATTTTCTTCCTCGTAAATCTTCTTAATCTCTGCGGAACCGGTTTTATACTCCTCCCTTTCTCTAAAGTTATAGAATGCATCGGAAATTTCTTTTCCTTCGTAAATCGGTTTGATTTCTCGCCTTCCCGCATCCTCCTTATAGGGTCCGAAGACTCTTCTATCCTTTTTATAACCTGTAGGAGCTTCCATCTCCATGACGTAATAGATATTTTCCGTAGGTTGGGTATTGTCGTAAGCCTCACCGGAAAAACGCACCTGTCCTTTGGCATCGGTAACCCCATAGTCATGGGCCATACCCAAAAGGGCATCCTTACTTGCCGTCTTCAAAAAGGGTAAGTATTTTTCTTCAAAAAGGCCAAACTCCGCTCCTGCCAAGGGAAGACTTACCTTATTGTCTGCAAGAGAATCCTTCTTGTTAATGACATAGCGTACCTTCTTGGAGCCGGTGGAATAGTCAAAGGACTGAGCCTTTACCGACTTTTTCGCGATAGAATCCGGTTCTCCGGAAGCCTTTTTTACATACACCACATTTTCAAAGGGAGGGGTTGTATTCTCAATATCCGCTGTAATATCCGTCGAATAAGCCAGAACATAGGTATCCGTAGTGGAATTTTTCAAAATAACTTCCAACTCTGTTACCAGATCATGCTGATCATCAAAATGACGAAGTCGCTTGGCCTCCCACTCCGTATCCGGCACCAGTGTGGCATTATTGGGATCATTTACATCTCCGTTAATCTCTATAGAATGGTCTTGGTGCTTTACTCTATAAAGCTTGATAGATTTCATATCCAGGAACAAACCCTTGGGAATCTTATCCAGCAAAACGGTTCCTCCGGTAATATTTCCCCCCAGAGGATTAATCAAAACCTTCCAGTTAATAACGCCCTGATAGCGGGATCCTGCCTTTCCCTGGTCTCCCTCCTTGACCAAAATCTTATTGGGGATCATCTGGGTTTTTCCGGTTCCTGATGCGGTTGCGTCATGAATGACAGGATTGCCTCCATTAAGATAGGTGGGAAAGCTGGTGGAGCTAATGGTCACCCTGTTGTTTGTACTGATTGTAGCTTCCTGTAAGCTGAGCCCGGCTGCGTTGATATTTTCAAAAAGAACATCCTGACCGTCCTGATTCAGATAAACATAAATATCCATATACAGGGTATCGTTTAAAGGATTTTGCAGATTCAACTCTACCTTCTTCGCCACATTATCTACCGTAAGCTCACTGCCGGATACAATCTGTTCCGCAGTTCCGCTTCCGATTCTTGCCAGCGTGGGATATTTACTGTCCGCTGCCGTGGTAATGGTAAAATACTTGGAATCCAATGGCTGTGTCTGCCCATTGGGTTTCTGGTATTTGAAAATATTTTGGAGGTCATCCCGTAATACAAAGTTCTTCAAATCCTCTATCCGATTGGCATTGGCCGTAATTTGGAAACGGAAATAAGCACGCTTCTGCTCGTCATCATAAAAGCTTTGCACGGTCTTTCTCAGCATATCCTGGCTCATCATCTGGGGATCCGCCACGGACCTCACCATCTTAAAGGAGTTAGTATCCTCCTTATGGGTATAGAGAGACAGGGTGGCATTACTACCAAAGTAGTGATTTCCATCTTTTCTCGTCATATAGTACAGTGCCTTGGAGTCGTGGTTCCAGGACAACAGTCCAATATCAAAACGCTCCTCCACCGGAACCCCATTGTTTCGTATTACAGTTAATTCCACATTTCCCCCTGCCGGAGCTCCCGCGCTGGGAATATAAGTCAGATTCAAGGTAGCAATAGGAGTGACCCCGTCGCTGGCCATAATGGTTTCCGTCTGTGTTTGATTTACAAGCTTGTCTCTGCTTGCCTTATCCACAAATAGATTAGAGGCGGAAGCCCCTTCTCCATAACGCAGATTTAAGCTATTAAACTCATGGAATTGTCCATTGTTGATTACCAGCTTTAATTTTTCATAATTTTCCTTGGTGGTGGCCTTTACTCTCCAGTTTAAAAGCGCCTTCCTGGAATCCGTTCCTGTTCCCTTGATTTCCAGGAAAATGGACTTAAAGGGGGCGGAAATCGTTGGGGTTTCATTAAATAGTTCCTCGGAAATTCCGCCTCCTACCCCGTCCCCTGTGGGGTAGGTAGCTACCACCTGGGCTTTGTTCCCAATGCTTGTGTCTGTTCCGCTTCCCTGCAAAGGAAAATCCTCCGCAACAAGAGTATCAAACTCAATACTGTAGGGCTCCTTAAAGCGGGTACCGAAGGAAAGGGTCAGCGTATCTCCACCATTGGGACCTGTGCCCTTAGTATAGGTATAGGACACGTCGTTAACGTCTCCAAAGCCTCTTCCCGCCAGATTCACATGGTTGTTATTGGGCTTTAAAACGGTGGCCTCTCTACCCCCATAGCGAATGGTGATTCCCTTACTTTCATCCAGAGTAAGGCCCTTTCCCAGATTATCCAATACTCTGGCTTGATAGGCTGCCGCTTTGTTGTTATTAAAGTCCATTTTCCAACGGACACGATTTCCGCTTACCTGTGTTCCACTCTTATTTAAGCTGATCTTCGGGATCGTGGTTAGGGCAAAGGTAGATCTTTTGTTCGTATCCTTAGGAAGACGGGCTTCATTTTTATGACTTAAGCTCACGTTATTTCTAAGGGTAGTGGCATTTTTATCCTTATATACCTCTCCCCGAATGCCGGTAACGATCCGAATTGTCTGGGGAGCACGAATCACTTCTCCTCCCTCCGGGAAGGTATAACTGTAGGTGCTCATACCATTTCCGCTTCCCGAAGCTTCCGTCATAGGAATGGTCCTATCCTGACCGGTTAAGGGATCTCTCTTTCCCAACCAGGTAGCCGATAAGAAGACCTGATGATTGCTTGGAAAGCTGTCGGTAAGGGTTAACCCGTTTAAGGCAACACCGGGAGAATCCTCTCCCACCGTAATATTCCACGCCACCTGTCCCTTGGCAGGTTGGGCCTCCGCCACCTTCTTTACCCCGGAAATCACGGATGGCAGGGGGGGAAGAATGATTTTATACTTTTGCTCCGGTAAGGAAATCTCCACCGGATTATCCGTCTTTTCCATAAACTTGGAAGAATCCAGACCAAAATCCAAGGTGATGATTCCTTTAATCTCCCCATAAGCGGAAAGCTCAAAATCCTCTAAGAATTCCACTTCCAGCTCCCAATTCTTGGTGGCCGGATTTTCTCGGATTGTAAATTTGTAGAATTTTTTAGCGGGATAGCCGGTATTGTAATAGGTACCCGCTCCTTTTGCCCGTAAAATAGAAGGGAAGCTAAAAAGAATCTTTTCTCCATTTTTTACGGTAAAACTATCGCCCGGCCTTACCAAACGGATATCCATATGTAAGTTTTCCACTTCATAGGGAGAATAATTCTCATTTAATTTCAAGCTAACGGTATCCCCCTCCTTAGCGACTTGCTGAAAATCCTTTTGTCCCCCCTTGTTCTTCAGCTGCACATTGATGTTATTTAAAGTGAATTTTACATCATTTAAAATATGCTCTGTAGCATTTACCTCTCCTTTGTAGATTCCGATGGTGGAGAAGCTATCCAGACTAAACTGAACTCTTTCTTTCTTACTGAAGAAGGCCTTGTTTTCCTTAACCGCCAAATCCTCCACAAGAATATCTTCCTTCTGCAGGTTCGGAATCTCTAAGCTGTTGATTCCCTCCTGCTTTTTTTCCTGCTTAATAGGAAGGTGGGTTACCTGTAGCTTCCCCTCTCCTTCCAAACTATCCTTTAAGGTAAAGTCGATTTTCACCCTTCCCTTTTCCGGCTGAACCTCTTCCCAATCTCCCGTTTTTTCTTCCCTTAGGAAAAAACCCACATCATAAAGACGCAAATCATGAAGTACAAAGCCCTCTTCCGACTTTGTCTCTTCCCCGGCACCTTCCGTATTCTCTACATCTTTTTTCTCCCCTTTTTTTGCTTCCAGTAAGGCCTCCTTATAAGCCTGATACTGCTCTTTTCTTTCCTCCTCTAAAATAGGACGAACCAAGAACACAACACCCTTAGGCAGACTTTCCGGATCTTCCAGCTCTGCATTTACGGTGATTTCCTCATCCTTATATTGAAAATGCTTTTTCTCATTTCTTTCGATGGTAGAGTAAGACAAAGTAGGAAGTGTTTCCACTTCCGTCTCTTCGTCTTCCGCTTCCTTAGCACTTTCTTTTACCGAAAGTCCTTCCTGCTCTTTCACTTCCCTGCTTTGAGCCTCAAGAGTTTCCTGAGATTCTCCTGTTTCTCCCGGGGCACTTGCTTCTGTTTCGGAACTTGCTTCTTGGCTTTCCTCCGCTTTAGACTCCTCCCCATTATCCTCTCCGCTTTCCCGGGTCAATGCAGTGGCCTCCCCGGAAGAAATCCCTTTCTCCCCGGCTTGTTCGTTCAGAACGGCACTATCCCCTACAAGACTTGAGCTTTCTCCTGCAGCAGTAAAACTCTGCAAGCTGATCGATACAGCCATAAATAGTGCTAAAAAGCGCTTCATAATTACTCCCTTCAACAGACATTCCACCGTAAAACCTCTTGCTTTCCGTCTTTTCCTCCGGAAAGCCTTCCGCATCACATTTTTACCGAATGTCCTTTCTAAATCGCCTAATTTAGTTCTTGATTTTTAATTTTTGCACAATACGTCTATCTAATATCGTCATTTTCTTTGAATTTATAACAAAGGGAGGGGACTTCCTTTGCTCTAATTTTTACAAGGAAATATATCCTCCCCTGCCTGCAATACTTCTTTAAAAACCTGCGCCGCTAGGCGCACAACGAAAAAAGCAGAAGGTGAGCGCCTTCTGCTTTCTTCCCGTCTTGTGGACGGACACTTAAGTTGAGTCTATTTATTTCAGGAGATTTCCCTTGTGTCGTGCTTATGGTCAGGAGGACACGAACACAGGGCAGTTATGAAGTTTACAAACCAGGTATTTGCAAATTCACAACAGTTAGTTTTATCTAACTGACGTAATAATACACTTTGAATTCCTAGTTGTCAACAGGAAATTTGATTTTTTTCAAAAAATTTGTTCATCAAGGTATTTCAAGCTTTTTTCCGGATATAAACTCTGAAATCTGATTTTACAGACTAAGCCCCAATTCTATAGAAAAAAAAGCAGCCCGGCAAATCCTGCCAAACTGCTCCTCTTTTCTTCTTAAAAACTCCTATCCGTTCTGTGATGCTTCCTGTGTCTCCAAATACTCTCTTAAAACATCGTTTAAATCTTCCGTCAAATCTTCCACGTTAATGCCATGGAGTTCGCAAGCTTCTTCCAAAGACTCTGCGCTGGATGCGGAACAGGATACACAGCCTAAGCCGTTTTGCATGAGAAACGGTGCAATCAGCTCATTTAAAGCCAGAATATCACCGATTTTCATATCCTTGGTAATTTCGTCCATAGCCTTCCTCCTTCTTTTCTTAAGAATTGGCAGCTACCAGTATATCACATCTGCTTTACTTTGTAAGGGATTTAAACTGTCTGTAATTTCTCCAATGCAGAATTGGGAATCAAACATTCCATATGCTCCTGATAATAGGCCTCGCTAGCCATATTACCGTGTAATCTCTCTCCGTATTCCAGCAAAAGATTTGCCACGCGATTTAGCGTTTCCATATCTTCATTCTTACTATGTATAGAAAGGTAAAATTCCTTCTTATCCACGTCTTTATAAAGGCTATTGTTTCCTAAATCCATGCCATGAACTGCTTTCGCCGCATCAATCACTCTGTCCAAGCTCTGAAAACGGTATAAGCGAAGCCCTTCTTCTTTCTTTTCCTGCTGTCTAGTCTCCGTCTGAGAAGCATCTAACTCCTCATCTCTGTTGTCTTCTGTCTCCTTCAACTGTTTCATCAGTCCGTGAGCGCCTTCAAGAATCTGGGTGGCCAGTTCTGAAATCCAGCCATTTTGTCCGTTGCTTGCGGTGGAAAACTTCGAAAAACGTGTATCTAATTCTTCCGGATCATCCACCTTAGAAATAATGAGTTGAACCGCACCACCCTGTAAAGGAATAGCCTCTATCATCAAAGGGGTGTTGTCCATTGCAAATCCCACTTCTTCCTTTGCCTTCAACATCATTTCATTAAAGAGCTGCTTAGCAGCCTGCGAGCCATAGGTCATATCCCTTAGATTTATATTTCTTGAAGATAAATCCAAACTGGATAAAGTACACTTGATGGAGTTGTCATCAATTTTCTCGATTTTCATGGCTCCTCCTTCTCCAAAATAAACTTCTTTTACCCTTACTGAAAAAAAGTTTATCGGTGTGTTCATCATACTATTTTATCGGTACTTTTGCAATTTGAATTACCCATTTTCAGAAATATTTAAGATGATAACATGTATAAAAATCATTTATAAAATAGTGAAATAAATATTTTTTATTGTATAGAAATAGTTATAAATATTTTTTTAATTCACTGTATAGATGATTTATAAGCCCAAAATCGGTATTCAATATACAAGCGTCGAAAGGATTCTATATCGGAAAACAATCTATAGAAAAACCATTCAGATACAAAATTCTCCTTTCTTTGTAACCTGAAGAGGAAAACTACAGTCTTCCATAATGAGCAAAGTTTCTCCGGCAAAGACTTGCCTGAGAGTATGATAGTACATTTTCAGAAAGTAGGTCTTCTATGATAAAAAAGCAATTTGGGATTTTTCTGCTTGGCTTAAGCCTTCTTGCCGTAGCCTGCGGAAATAAAGGGACTTCCCCCAAAAAGGAAAGTACTGCTGCAGTCGCAGAGACTAAGCAAGGCAATGAGGTTTCCGTAGCGGAGACAAAACAAGGCAATGAGATTTCCGTAGCAGAGACTAAACAAGGCAATGAGACTTCCGTAGCAGAGACTAAACAAGGCAATGACGTCTCCGACAGTCTTACACCTGTAAGTAAGGCAAAGCTCTCCCTAAAATACTCCAATCTGGTGGATCAGGAAAGTAGAGACCGGGTTTCCAATGCTTTAAAAAATGCAGGTCTGAAAGAGGAGAAAATCAAAGCATTTTTTGCCGCTGTGGATGAATATAACAATGCTGTCGGAAAGGACAAGCTTGTACAAAAGATGACCACCATTGACAAGGCATTTCCAAGCTTGGATACGGATAAGCTGGTGGATGCATGGTTAGATAAAGGGGGATATGTAGGCAGAAACTGTAGAATTACCGCCTACTCTTTGATGGGAGATTTTATCTCTGTAGGAAACCAAACTCCTGGGGATACCACTATGCTCTTTTCGGATTTTGATGCAATTTCCACAAAAAACATTTTCACCGGAGAAGATAAGAAGAAATTCGACACCCTCTTCTCCTACATTGATGTAACAAATACGAAGGACAGCAAGGTTTTGGCCGAGGAAATTCAAAAATCTTGGAAGGAGAAAGAAATCTCTTTCCAAAACGACAAAATGCATATGATTTCCGTCTTTATGACCATGGATGACGGCAAGAATAAAGTGCAGGAATTCGTCGGGCATGTGGGGGTTCTGGTACAGGACGGCGACAAATATCTCTTTATTGAAAAGCTGGCCTTTGAGCTTCCCTATCAAGTGGATGAATTTTCCAATCTCCAAGAGGTCAATGACTATTTAATGGGCTACTATGATCAGGATGCCGACGGTTTAAGTGCCAAACCCCTGATTTTTGAAGATGACCATGTACTAAAGGAATATCGAGTAGTAGAATAAGAGGGAAGCTACAGGAAGATACATGAGAAATAAGGAGAACCCATGAAAATAAAGAAAACACAAATCAGCTTTTTCCCCGTCCTGCTGCTTTGTGTTTTCTTTTTGCTTACGCTCAGCTTCTGTACCAAGGCTGAAAGCTCCAAAAAGGACTATGGGGTGTTTCTTGGTATTAGCGGAAATACCGGAATAGAGAGAAAGGATAAGGAAGCTCTCCAAAAGCTGAAAAGCTACCGCATGGTGGTTCTGGAGCCTTCTAACTTTAGTCCCGAGCAGATTCGGGAAATCAAGGCGGAAGATACAAAGGTTTACGGCTATCTGAACATCGGTGCCTTGGAAAATTTCCGCCCCTATTATGAAGATTTTAAAAAGGATAGTCTGGCGCCCTATGAAAACTGGGAGGAAGAATACTGGATGGATGTCAGTAATCCACAGTGGCAGGATTTTCTAATCAACAGCTTAGGAAAACAATATGCCGCCATGGGCTTAGACGGTTTTTTTCTGGATAACACAGACATTTACTACCAATATCCCAAAGAGGAAATCTATCAGGGGCTGAAAGCAATTTTGATAGGGCTAAAGCAATACTCCCTCCCTCTAATTTTAAATGGAGGTGATACTTTCGTACAAAAAAGCATAGAGGATGGTAGCGCTTTAAGCCTCTTTAACGGTGTAAACCAGGAATGCGTCTTCACCAAAATCGATTTTTCCAAGCCCTCCTATCTTTCTCAGGATAAAGAAACTAAAGCCTATTATGAAGAATATTTGGAAAAGGCGAAAGCAGCCGGACTTAGTATTTATCTCACCGAATACCGGGCTGATGCCGAATTAAACCAGGAGATTAAGCAATACTGCAAGGAAAACAGCTTCCTTTGGTATAATGCGGAGGGTTTAGAGCTTCGCTAAGTCTTCCCTTCACCGGCCGCACTATCCGAGCTTCTTTTTGAAGGCAATGTGAGGCCGTCAGTACTTGCTGAAAACAAGCGAAGCGAAGTTTGAAGCTTAGTACTGCTACGAGCTGAGGTTTAGCGGGAGCGTGCCTGAAAAAAGAAGGCCGGATAGAACGGCGGTAGCGGGTAGCAGCTCCCGAGGTTTAGCGAGAGCGTGCCTGAAAAAAGAAGCTTGGAGAGCATGGCGGTAGTAAAAAAAGAGAAGCCCCTAGTGCTTCTCTCTTGTTGCATTCACAAACCTTGTATATTGTGGTTGCCATCCCAGGGTAACGGTTCCAATGGGACCGTTTCTTTGCTTGGCAATGATAACCTCCGCCACATTGGGGGTCTCCGAATCCTTGTGGTAATAGTCATCACGATATAAGAACATTACAATGTCCGCGTCCTGCTCGATGGCTCCCGACTCTCTTAAGTCGGAAAGCATGGGACGATGATCAGGTCTTTGTTCTACAGCTCGGGACAGCTGAGAAAGGGCAATCACCGGACAATCCATTTCTCTGGCAATGGCCTTTAAGGAGCGGGATATTTCGGAGATTTCCTGCTGTCTGTTTTCCGAAGAACGTTTTCCTCTTTCTCCGCTCATCAACTGTAAATAGTCAATCATAATTAGAGAAATACCCTTTTCCAGCTTCATCTTCCGGCATTTGCCCCGAAGCTCGGAAACCGTGATTCCGGGCGTATCATCAATCACCATATTGGCATGGGAAATACGGTCAATTCCCTCAATCAGATTTCCCCAATCCTCATCGGTAAGGTTTCCCTTTCGCAGTTTATCCGCGTCAATGGAGGTTTCCAAAGAGAGCAGGCGGTTTACCAGCTGCTCCTTGGACATTTCCAAAGAGAATACCATGGCAGGCTCCCGTTTCTTTACTGCCACATGGTCCAGGATATTGAGTACAAAGGCGGTTTTTCCCATGGAAGGACGGGCGGCAATCAGAATTAAGTCCGATTTTTGCAGTCCGGCGGTTCGATAATCCAGGTCAATAAAGCCGGTAGGCACACCGGTGATGGATTCCTTCTGCTTGGAAGCGGCTTCAATGCGTCGAAGCACATTCATCGCCACCTCATCAATGGGAACAAACTGCCGGTTATTTTTCTGCATCAGCAGCTGGAAAATCCGTTTCTCCGTACTTTCCAGTATGGTCTCCAAGTCTTCTTTCCCGCTATAGCAAAGCTCTGCAATCTCCTCATTGGTTTTAATCAAAGCCCGCAGGGTAGACTTTTCCTTTACCATCTCCGCATAGAGACGAACATTTCCCACACTGGGAACGGAAATGGCCAAATTTCTAAGGGTTTCCAGAGAAAAAAACTCCGGCGGAACATCCTTTTTTCTTCGAAGACGCTCCTGCAAACTGACAAAGTCAATGCTCACACCCTCCGAAGACATTTCCCGCATGGCATCAAACAAAATATGATATTGTCTATTATAAAAATCCTCCGGAGCCAGAATCTCCAAAGCGGTCATCACCGCATCCTGGTCCCGGATCATGGCGCCGATGACACTTTCCTCCGCTTCCTTGGCATGGGGAACGGTTCTAAGTACCAGACGCTCTTCCTGTTCTGCCATTCTTTCTTCCCTCTCTACTTTCGGTCTAAAAAACTCCTCTCCTTTTCCTCATCATTTTCCGAAAAAGAGAGAAGTCTCTACATTACTTTATGCCCTTTTCTAAAGCATAATGGATAATTCCCTTAAGCCTGTAGCTATAAGATAATGAGTGATTGCTTTTAGCCTGTGGCTGAAGCATAGTGGAAATTCACTTTAAGCCTGTGGCTGAACACTTACATGAAGGGTTGCTTCCACATCCTTATGCAACTTCACCTTAATGTCATATCCGCCAAAGTTCTTCATGGGCACATCCAACTCCATTTTCTTCTTATCCACGGTAAGACTATGCTGCTTCTTCAGCTCCTCCTGTACTTCCTTGGTGGAAATGGAACCGAAAGCTCTTCCGTCTTTTCCGGCCTTCATGGTAAACACCAGCTTGATGGCCTCCAGCTTTTCCTTTAATTCCTTAGCCTCTGCCAGTCTTTCCTCCGCCAGTTTCTCCGCATTCTGCAGCTGTAACTTCAAGGTATTTAAGTTCTTCGCATCCGCCAGCACACCGGTTTTTGTGGGTAAAATGAAGTTTCTTCCATAACCTTCACTAACCTCTACGATTTCTCCTTTTTTTCCTAATGCCTTTACGTCCTTTAATAAAATTACCTTCATTACTCTACTTCTCCTTCCTCAATCATCTCATCGATGGCCTTTTTGACCTGCACAATGCAGTCTGCCACTTCACCCTCTTTAATCTGGGCTCCTGCCACGGTGCGGTGTCCTCCGCCCCCCAGCTTTTCCATTAAAACCTGCACATTCATCTCGTCGATGGAACGGGCAGAAATGAACACTACATCATTTACCTTGGTTAAGACCACACTGGCCTTAATTCCCCGAATGTTTAACAGCTCGTTGGCGGTTTTGGCACAAAGTACCGTGGGGCTTTCCGTGCCTTCACAGGAAACACTGCTGATGGCGAAGAAATCCCGGTAAATATCCGCTCGACTGATGGCCTCTGCCTTGGCCTGATAATCACTGAAATCTTCCCGGAATACCTTTCGGATTCTGGTGATATCCGCGCCGCAACGTCTCAGATAAGCCGCCGCCTCAAAGGTTCTTACACCGGTCTGGTTGGTAAACTCTCTGGTATCAATCACGATACCGCCATACATACAGTCCGCCTCAATAGGCTTTGCCTTGATGCCGTCCCGAATATACTGCATCATTTCCGCAATCAACTCGGAAGCGGAGGAGGCATAGGGCTCGCAGTAGCTTAATACCGCCCCTTGAATCGTTTCGGAGCTTTGTCTATGATGGTCAAAAACCACCTTGGTCTTCACCATGGTAAGAAGCTCCGGTTCATCAATAATGGAAGGTCTGTCACAGTCTACCACCACCAACATGGTGTTGTTATCCACCAAATCCTTCGCAGTTTCTCCGTCAATAAACATATCCTTCGGATAATCTTCATTTTCCAGAAAACGCTCTTTTAAGGGTAAAATGGTGGGGGTTACCCCGTTCTGTACAATATAGGCTCTCTTATCCAAGGCGGTTACCATACGATACACACCCACGGAGGAACCCAGACAGTCCATATCGCTGTTGATATGTCCCATAATGAGTACCTTGTCCTTGGACTCAATTAACTCCTGGAAAGCCTGAGCCTTCACTCTGGCCTTTACTCTGGTAACACGCTCCGTGCTCTGGCTCTTTCCGCCGAAGAAGTTTAACTTTTCAGGGGTCTTTACGATAGCCTGGTCGCCTCCACGGCCCAGCGCCATATCCATACTGGTTCTGGCATATTCATAGTTCTGGGCATAATCCCCCGCACCGAAGCCGATACCCAAGCTTAATGTTACGGAGAGGTCATTTCCCACATCTACCTTCTTCACCTCTTCCAGAATGGAGAAGCGGTCATCCATCATTTTTTCCAAAGCGGATTGCTTAAGAATGAAAAAATATTTATCCTTTTCGATTTTCTTTACTA
Source organism: uncultured Oribacterium sp. (assembly GCA_963542215.1). Lineage (GTDB taxonomy): Bacteria > Bacillota > Clostridia > Lachnospirales > Lachnospiraceae > Oribacterium. The sequence continues at coordinate 29,828 of CAUTXF010000024.1, forward strand.
CACCGTTGGCAGAACCGATATAACGGTTAATCTTTCGATCCACTAAAGCAGTAAGCAGGGATCTCCTCACCTCCTCAATCTGCTCCATAACTTCTTCGTAGTTGTCCACATAGGCAAGACCTACTACGATTCTCTCCTCATCCAGCTTCTGCTGTAATTCCAATTCTTCCGTTTCATCTCGAAGGTAAACTGCGATTAAACGAGTCTCCTCCGATAAGGTAAGGGATTCCGGCTCCCCATCCTGCAAGGAATCCACACGAATCAGGTCAATACAGTACTTTCTGTCCTTAAAGGAAGAATGTACTTCCAAGACCGCTCCGCTTTCCGTCAATATCTCTTTCTGAATATTGGGGAAAAGAGAAAGCAAATTCTTCTTTACCCCGCTGTCTTTTTGTAAGATGTGATGGAAGGCTTTGTTTTCCCAAAGAATTCCTCCCTCTTCATTGACAATACAATAGGCTGTAGGCATCTCTTCAAAAAGTCTGGCGTTGCTGTCATTTGCCTTCAAGGAGAATTCCAAAAGGGAAGACATCAGCTTGGACTTTCTGCTCTGATAGAGATACAGTACAAAACAGACATATACTACAGCAAAAAAGAGAAGGACAAAAAACGCCTTCCAATCGATAAAGCTTAACGAAATTAAAATAGGAATCCACAGGAGAGAAAGCCAAATGGGCCACCGAAGATACTGGTCTATCGTCCCTGGTATTGATTTTCTTTTCTTCATCTTTCCTCTTTCTAAAAAAATATGCTGTGCCCTATTATACCCTTTCTTTTCTCATAGGTAAAGATAGAGAAAAAAACGAAAAAATCTTTTCTCTACTTAATAAAAAACACTTTATCCTTAAGATTTTCTTTATTGTCTTTCTCTTTTCCAGTCGTTACAATGATGCAGAGTTTAAGGGATTCTATGATGATCCCAAGTCCATTTTAATGAGGTGAAATATGAGAAAAATGAAAATAGCGGTAGCAATGATGGCGTTAAGCCTTCTTTCCAGCATTCCCGCCATGGCAAACTGGAACAAGGGTGTAGGAGCGAACAGCAATCGTTGGTGGTATGAAAATGAAGATCATTCCTATGCTCATTCCGGATGGTTCTGGTTAGACGGAAACAATGACGGCGTAGCAGAGTGCTACTATTTTGATCAGGAAGGTTGGGCATTAACCTCCACCACTACTCCCGACGGCTACACCGTAGATGAGAACGGTGCTTGGGTTGTGGACGGGGTCGTACAAACCAAAGACGTGGAAGTAAAGGCTACTCCTAAAACCACCACGGTAAAAAAGAAGCAGAGAAAGAACGGTGTAATCAAGGAGTATAAGGTACATGCTTCCGGCTCTTCCACCGGTGTTGCGCCAAAGCAGGGTGAAGTCAACAGTGCCGACTTTAATACCGAGCATCCGGCGGACAATAGTGGAAACTAAAGTCCTAAGTGTAATTTTATATAAAAAGGGAATGTAAATCAGAATTATAGAGTAAATTTTTATGCAGTATAGGTCTTAAATGGGGGGTAGTCTGAGCCCGCCGGTACTTACTGAAAGCAAGCAGAGCGATGCTTGAAGTTAGTACCGCTGTGTAAGGACAAACTTTTCATCAGAAAAGTTGTCCTGTACTAGACCAACTTCCGAAGGAATTTGCTTTGCGATCGAGTAGGAGGCGGTGACTAACCGCCGTCCTCTCACAGCACTG
>CAUTXF010000025.1:0-30867 GCA_963542215.1 uncultured Oribacterium sp.
ATAGCCCCTTCTTAGGGCTTCCATTAACTGCTATGCTGTGTCCAAAGAAAAGGTCTTTATCCTTTATAACCACAGGCTTTCTATACTCTGTAAGTAGTTCTTCAAGTTCCGGACAAGCTACGTTTTTTTCAATAACTTCCACCACCACCTTCATGTCTTAGAATAATAATCTCTCTTTCTTCTTTCTCAAAAGAATTGTCCCATTCACTCTGTGTCATTTTATTTCTTAGTCTTATGTATTCTATTAATTCCATTATTCTCTCCAATCAATCCCAAACGATTTCCAAACATTTATAATTTTCAGTACATATAAAAAAGCCCTTCCCATTCCTTTCGAAAGGAAAAGAGCTTAATACGACGAAAATTCTTTTGCTTTTCTATTTCTGTCAATTTCTATGTCTTTATTTTCGAAGGAAAATATATTGATCTTCCGTGGAAAGTTTATCCTCAAAGTTAAAATCCAGCCCCTTAAAGTCCTTGATTTCTTCTGCGTTTTCTATCTTATTTTCTGCCAAAAAGCGCACCATTTCTCCTCTTGCCATCTTGGCATAGACGCCCTTTTGCACAAGCTTTTCTCCTGACTTCTCATAAAAACCGCAGCTAATGTAGTGAATGGGAAATGATAATTCTTTCGGCTCATCTTTCCACATGATTTTTTTCCTCAGGATTCTATCCTTGGGAAGATATTTCTCTATACATTTGGCATATTCTTTGGAGGCGAGATTGAGGATTAGCATAGGATTTTCATTTTCCAACGACTTTTCTCCCTCTTTTTGCAAACGCTCTTCTATCTCCTCCAAAAGCAATGCAGTCCAGATATCCTCACCCCAAAAGTCATACAGATTTTTAGAAGTACCAATCTTCGCCTTTGCCTGCATTTCCAAACGATAGGGAACCACCCCATCTAGGGGCTTTACCACGCCATAAAAGCCGGAAAGAATTCGGAGATGACTCTGTAAATACGCAAGTTGAGAGTCCTCCATAACAGAGGGAGCCATATACTGATACTGAATCCCTTCGTAGGATAAAATGGCAGGACTGCAATTACGCTTCAGGTCCATTTGATCTATACGTTCACTATTTTCCCTGGCCAAATCCTCATTACAGGCCCAAAGCTCTTTTAACTCTAAAAAAGAAAGAGATTTTAAATATTGTAAAAGGCATTCCGTCTTTCCCGACAGATTCAATCCGCCTTTCAAAAATGTACTATTTTCCTCTGCTCCTGATTCCACAAAAAGAGGATAGCCTTGGTGAGGGATATCAAATTCAGATGTTTTCATTTTTTTCGCAGGAGAAATTATAATTTTCATAAAATACCTTTCCTCTAAAAACCAAGCTAACTATTCTCGAATGAAAAAATCATCCTTTTAAAACAAGCCAAAAGCTATGAAGAAATCCACATACCTTCCTTTGTCACGGTACAGGGTAAATACAGAATCTTTACCCCGGCCTGCCGGGCTTCTTCCAATGCTTCTCCAAAGGCCTTGTGGGTTTCCACATTTGGATATACCATAGAAACCTTCGGCATGGCAATCACAAAGGCCAAAATAGCAATATATCCTTCCTTTAGCGCCTTCGTAAGTTCCCTTAGATGCTTTACGCCCCGTTCTGTAGGTGCATCCGGAAAATAACCGATGCCGTCCCTTTCCAAGGTACATCCCTTTACTTCTAAAAGATATTTACGGATATTCCCTGATACATTGAGAAGCTCCTGACTCTGCATTCTTATATTCTCAGCACGCTGCTCCTTTCCATTTCTTTCTTCCCTTTTCCCATATTCCCAAAAGGTTTCCGGAAGCGTCATATCTCGTTCCATATAAAAATCCACTCTGGAATCACGAAAAACATACTCCGGCTTTAGCTTTTCGAAGGCAAAGCCTCTGAGCCACTCCAAAACCACCTGATTCGGCGCCTGACTATCAATGTTCACCAGACCCAAACCCGCCTTCTCCACCGCCACCAAATCATAGGCGGTTTTACGATTGGGATTTTCGCTTTTCTCCAAATATACTTTAACCTCCGGTAGCAAGAGTTCCTTACAGCGACCGGTATTTTTCACATGTACCGTTTCTACCTTTCCTCTGATTTCCACATGGGCAATAAAGCGGTTTGGCCGGTCCAAAAATTTTCCTTCTACAATATTTTGATACTGCATACTTCCTCTTATTTTCCCGAAAACTCCTCTGTCAATTTCTCCGTACAAAATCCCATGACAATGCCGGCTTAAGTTCTATCATTACAGTAAGAATTAAGACAAAGCCACATCCAAAGCCATCATGACGGTAAAGCCCAGGGCAAAAAGTAAAACACCCACATTACTATGCTCCCCCTCCGACATTTCCGGAATCAACTCTTCCACTACGACATAAAGCATAGCTCCCGCCGCAAAAGACAGGAAGATTGGCATATATGGAGCGAATACCGGTGCAAAGAAAATCATCAGTAGGGCTCCAAGGGGTTCTACTGCGCCGGATAATACACCATTCAAAAAGGCTTTCCCCTTGCTTTGCCCCTTGCTATGAAGCGGCAGGGAAATAATGGCTCCCTCCGGGAAATTTTGTAAGGCAATTCCCAAGGATAAGGCCAGGGCAGCTCCGGCAGTAATATTAACTTCTCCTGTCAAAAGACCTGCAAATACTACTCCCACCGCCATTCCTTCCGGAATATTATGAAGGGTTACCGCAAGGAGCATCATCGTAGTCCTTTGAAAAGAACTGGGCATTCCTTCAGCTTGTTCTGTATTCTGATGCAAGTGTGGGATAATCTTATCCAATACCAATAAAAACAAGGTTCCCAGCCAAAATCCCACAAAGGCGGGAAGAAAGGCCAGCTTTCCCAAATGAGCACTCTCTTCCATTGCAGGTATCAGCAAGCTCCAAATGGAAGCCGCTACCATGACTCCTGCAGCAAATCCGGTTAACCCCTTCTGCACATTGGGATGAAAATCCCGTTTCATAATGAAAACGCAGGCCGCTCCCAAGCTTGTTCCAATAAAGGGAATCAAAATTCCCCAAAGCACTACACTATTCATAGATATTTCCTCGATTACTCCTTACACTACTCTATAAGCAAATATTTTTTACTTCTTTTTACTAATTTTATTCAATTATATTGTTTACAATATTTATAAGCAGTATATCGAAAAACTTGAATTTTGGCAAGAAAAAATAGAAAAAAAGCGCCAGAAGCCCTTAGTAAGCGGCTCTGTCGCTTTTCTTTACATGGCTATGTTTATCTTTATGATAGACTTAACCCCATAGCTTTTGATTGGTCTTCTTGTATGACCTAATATGCGGTCATCCATTTCTATGCAATCATCCTTTTCTATGCAATCATCCTTTTCTAAGCGTCCTTCCAAACTTCCTTGGCGATTTCCTTTACCAACTCCATCTTCGCCCACTGTTCTTCTTCTGTAAGCTTATTTCCAATTTCACAGGAAGCAAATCCGCACTGAGGACTTAAATACAGTCTATCCAAGGGAATATATTTTGCCGCCTCATGAATTCTGGCAATGACATCTTCTTTCTTCTCTAATACAGGAGACTTTGTGGTAATCAGACCTAAAACTACCTTCTTCTCTCCATTCACCTTGGCCATGGACTCAAAACCGCCGGAGCGCTCATCATCAAACTCCAAGAAATAAGCATAGGGATTTTCCTCTCCGAAGAGCACATCCGCCACTGCGTCATAAGCTCCCTCACAGGCGTAGGTGGAATGGAAGTTTCCACGGCAAATGTGGGTATTGACAATCATATCCTTCGGCGCATAGTTAATTACCCGGTTATTAATGTCCTTGCTGATCACCTGTAGTTTGTTCAGTTCTTCCTTCTCGATTCCCAAGAAAAGATGACCTCTGGGATCCGCAAACATTCCCCAGGTACAATCATCCAGCTGAAGATTGCGACAACCCGCCATATATAAATCGTCAATAAACTTCTCATATCCCGCTACAATATCATCCGCCAGCTCCTCCTCAGTCTTATAGATCTTCGCGGTGCTTGCACGATTTAAGGGGAAAATGAATTGCGCATAAAACTGTGCCGGAGCAGGAATGGTCTGCTTAGCTATAGTAACGCTGTCTTCAAACTGCTTTAAGAAACGGAAATGCTCCACAAAAGGATGCTCCTTCTCCAACGCTACCTTTCCTACCAGATAGGTATCATCAATCATGGCATCCTCTCCGTGGAAGGGTAATCCGGTTTTTGTTTCCTCGTGCCCCACTCCGGAAAATCCCCACATAAAATCCAAATGCCAGGTAGCTCTACGGAACTCTCCATCCGTAATTACGCGATAGTCCAAAGCCTTTAGCTTAGCAACCAACTCCGCAATACATTCATCCTCTACTTTTTTTAGGGCAGGATAATCAATCTTTCCCTCGTCAAAATCCTTTCTTGCCTCCTTTAATTTCTCAGGCCGCAAAAAGCTTCCCACATAATCATAACGAAACGGTGTTTTTAATTCGCTCATTATTGCCTCCTTTGCCTTACTTACCATACAAAATTTCTCTTTTATTGTAGGGAGAATTTGCGCCTTCCGCAACAGGAAAAAAGCAACCATCTCCAATATTCCCAAACATCGGAAAAGAAATCTCTAGTCTCAAGTTTTTAAATATCCGAAATAAAATCTCTATTTGCAAACTTGTCCATATATCCGGAAAAGAATCTCTATTCCCAAACTTGTCCATATATCCGGAAAAGAATCTCTATTCCCAAGTCTTCCAAATATCCGGACAATACCCTACCGTGGCCTGCTTCCCATTTCTCACGATGGGCTGCTTTAATACCATGGGATACTCTAAGACTTTCGCAATTTTGTCTTCCTTCGCAAGATAACGAATCAGTTGATATGCTTCCCGCTCCTTTGTTTTTTCATCCAGCATCTCTTCCAAATCGCCCACAGCAGAAAGAATGGATTGTAATTCTCCCTTGCTGATTCCCTTTTCTTTCAAATCTACAGCCTGAAATTTAATCCCTCTTTCCTTAAAATAGCGTTCCGCCTTCTTTGTATCCTGGCTCTTCTTTGTTCCAAAGATCTGAATATTCATCAAATACTCCCCCAAAATTCCTCTACGAAAAACACTCCTCTTTGTGATACTTCTATTTTGAGTATATCTATTTCTTTTTACGTCCAAATCATTCTAAAAAATTTATCTCTCCTTCGTCAAGTTACAGCTTGATTCCGGGCTACAAGCTGCCGTTCTGTTCCCAAAAAATATTATCCCTCGTCTTGTACTATTTTTTTATTCTTAATATTTACACTATACTTTTTTTATTATTATTGGTATTATTTACCATGATTATTCAATTTATTTATAGAAAAATTATACTAATCTATCAATTTATTCTAATCCCCTATATATATTTGGGAATTCAAAGCGATGGCTTTGGAAAAATATAAGAATACTCCGAAAATTTGCTTGGCTTACCCCTAAGGCAAATACCGTGACAAAAGAAAATACAGGAAAAAAAATATAATGATAAGAGAAAATACAGTGACGAAAGGAAGCACAGTAAAAAGCAAATGAAAGAGATTTATTTAGACCAAGGAGCCACCTCCTATCCAAAAGCTCCGGGAGTAGGTATGGCTATGGCAAACTATATCGACAATATTGGTGCCAGCATAAATCGGGGAAGCTATGGAAGGGCTATGGAAGTGGGAAATCTTTCCATTCGTCTCCGAGAAAGGGCCTGTAAGCTCTTTGCCTTTCAGGATCCCGGCCATGTGATTATTACCCCGGGAGCCAGTATTGGCTTAAATATGCTGATTATGCCCCTCTTTCAAGAGGGCGGTCATGTGATTATCAGTCCCTTGGAGCACAATGCGGTACGAAGACCCTTGGAAATGCTTTTGCAAAGAAAGGAACATCCCATTTCTCTAAGTACCTTCCCCTATGATGTAGGTTTAGATGGCGACTTTAGCCCTCTGGAGAACTTAATTCGTCCGGATACCAAAGCTGTCATCATGCTCCATGCTTCCAATGTGAGCGGGGAGGTTTTTCCGGTAGAAGCCATAGGAAAAATCTGTAAAGAAACGGGTATTGATTTTATTTTAGATGCTTCCCAAAGCGGAGGCCATATCCCCATTGATTTTAAAAAAATGAATCTTTCCGCCCTGGTTCTTCCGGGACACAAGGGTTTACTGGGTCCTCAGGGCATCGGCCTTACCCTGCTCCGGGAGGATTTTGAAAAAAACTTCCCCCTTATCTGTTCGGGGGAACCGGAAGCGTATCGGAAAGTCTCACTATGCCGGGCTTCATGCCGGATAAATTCGAACCCGGCACCCCCAACATTCCGGGAATCTACGGTTTAGAAAAAGCCCTGCAATTTATCGAAGAAACCGGAGTAGAAGTCATGGAAGCATATACCAAACAGCTTCATCAGAGATTTTTGGAAGGTCTCTATGAAATAAAAGGAAAGAATTTGATACGAATACCGGGAAAGGAGGGACGAGAAAACAGCGGTGTGGTCAGCATTGATTTTTGCACTATGGACAATGCTTTAGTTTGTAACAGATTGGCAAGCCGGTATGGCATCATGACCCGTCAGGGCTTGCACTGTGCGCCGATGGCACATCAATGTTTTGGCACGGAAGAAAGCGGAACTGTACGCTTTTCCTTCGGCTTCTTTAACAGGATGGAAGAAATAGACCGGACTCTACTGGCTATTCAGGAAATTCTTTCCTAATCTCCCGAAAGGGATGCATTTTCACAACACACATTTACATCAAAGGAGAAAAAAATGAAAAGCAAATTCACTGATGCCAGTATCCTACTGGCCGGCTTAGCCACAGGCCTTGCCGCGTTAATTCTGACCAAGATGGGAAATCCCGCCAACATGGGATTCTGTATTGCCTGCTTCTTACGAGATTTAGCTGGAGCAATCGGCTTACACCAGGCAGCCAAGGTACAGTATGTTCGTCCGGAAATTATCGGAATCGTTTTGGGCGCATTTGCCCTTTCTTTTGTCCAGAAGGAATGGAAGCCAAAGGCAGGTTCCTCCCCCGCTACCAGATTTCTTTTAGGAATCGTAATCGTGATTGGTGCTCTTGCCTTCTTAGGTTGCCCCTTAAGAATGGTCATCCGTCTTGGCGGCGGAGATTTTAATGCCATTACCGGACTTGTTGGATTCGTTATCGGAATTTTCATCGGTATTATCTTCCTACAAAAGGGCTTTTCCTTGAATCGTGCATATCCGGTTGCCCCTGCTGAAGGACTGGTGCTTCCCGGACTTTTCTCCCTCTTGTTCCTGCTATTTATCACCGTTCCTGCTATTTTTTTCTTAAGTACAGAGGGACCGGGGGCAAAGCATGCTCCAATTTTTGCATCCTTTGCCGTGGCATTTGTTGTAGGTGCTTTGGCACAGAAGGCAAGACTTTGTACTGTCGGCGGAATCCGTGATTTCATCCTTTTCAGAGATACCCGCCTTTTATCCGGCTTCGTTGTAATTTTACTAACCATCCTGGTCGGAAACCTTGCACTAGGCAGCTTTAAGCCCGGATTCCCTCTTCAGCCTATTTCCCACAGCAATCATCTATGGAACCTGCTGGGCATGATTTTAGTGGGCTGGGCTTCCGTAATGCTGGGAGGATGCCCCTTTAGACAGCTGGTACTTTCTGCAGAAGGAAACGGAGACTCCATGGTAACCGTCCTGGGAATGATTGTTGGTGCAGGTCTTGCCCATAATTTCAAGCTTGCAGGAAATCCGGATTCCTTAAATGATGCCAAGGAATTTGTACTGGGCGGACTTTCCAACTATGGAAAAGTAGCAGTAATTGCCTGCTTCTTTATCCTGCTGATTATTTCTGTTTTGAATCTTCCAAAAAAGAATCCGGGACAGACAGCGGCTTAAGTTTTAGAAATAAAATTGAAAGAGGACGGAACTGCCGGAACTTTTCGCCGGTTCCGGTACAATATAATATTACATAAGATTTTATAAGGAGGTAGATTATGGTAGACGCAAGAGGATACTCCTGCCCTGTACCTGTAGTTATGGCAAAGGAAAGCATAGAGAAAAATCCCGGAGCTGATTGTGAAATCCTGGTAGACAGCATGGTTTGTGTAGAAAATATTACCCGTTTCGGAGAAGGAAAGGGATATAAGGTTTCCTATGAAAAACAGGGAGAGGATTTCAAGATTTTACTAAAGAAATAAGACAGAATAGAGCTTATTAGGAGAATGATTTATGAAAGAATATATCGCAACCTTCCACACCCATTTTTCCGCCATGATGAGCGGAAAAAAAATGGAGGCCGCAGGGATTTCCTATAGTCTGGAGCCGGTTCCCAGAAGCCTCTCCTCTTCCTGTGGAACCTGCATTCGTTTTCAAGCTGAGGATTGGAAAGAGGAATGGATGGACAAGGATTGTGACAGCATTTATGAAGTATTGGGAGAGAAGGACAAGAATCCGGAATATCAAAAAATCATCAGCTTAAGTTAAGAATGAAGACGCTCTGATTCTCTCAAGAGCTTTAAATTTTTTTCGTATACAAGACTCTTAGGTAGGGGATCTCCCCTCCTACCTTTTCTATTTCTTCCCTTTTGTACTCTTCTTCCGGGAAATCCGGAAAAAAGCGATCCGCATCCGGGACTTCCAAATCCACATAAGTCATATAGATTTTATCTGCAAGGGGAAGTGCTTCCTGAAATATTTCTGCCCCTCCTGCAATAAAGATTTCTTCTTGCCCCGCTCTTTCTATTGCTTCCTGTAAAGATTTTACAGTATATAAATTCTCTCCGGAGAAGACCTTTGTTTTGGATACAACGATATTTGTTCTATTTGGAAGAGGATGGCCGATTTCCTCATAGGAGGTTCTCCCCATAACCACCACATGGCCTGTGGTTAGATCCTTAAATTGCCTTTGCTCTCCGGAAATTTTCCAGGGCATCTTTCCCTCTTTTCCAATGGCACCACCTTTAGCCACAGCAACAATGATAGAAATCATTTTGAAACACTCCTCTTAGTCTTCCAAGCTCTTAAACCCCAATTCTTCCGGAAGGAAACGAGGGTTTACATTTTCCGAGGTGCCAAGGACGGAAGCCGCCAGTTTGGTACCGATTTCACAGGCCTCCATCAGATTCTTACCATACGTCAGTCCCATAGCCACTCCCGCAAAAAAGGCATCTCCTGCTCCTGCAGTATCGATTACATGGACTTTCTTTGCCTTACAATGTCCGAAATGCCCATTTTGCTCCGCATAAATGGCTCCCTGACTGCCTAAAGTCATAATCATCTGTGGGAACTGCGCCTTTACCACATAGGAGGAAAGGGAGCTTTCCATCTCCTCCAAATTCATTTCCTCAAAGTCCTCGGAAAAGAGCATCCCTGCCTCCTGCTGATTACAAACAATACAGGCAGTAGTCTTTAAAAGGTCTCTTCTTTCTAAGGCAATGGACATATTGGAAACTGCTGCATATACCTTTTTATTGTATTTCTCAGCCAATTGAAAAATCTGCTTTAAAAGCTTGGAATCCATATCAATTTCCACAATAACACTATCACAGCGGGAGAACAAAGAGTCTCCGTGCTCCGAAAGTACTTCCTCCAGTTTAGAAAGGTCCGGCCTTTGGGAAATAGAGCCCATAAGTTCCCCTTCCGTATCAAAGATAGCCAGCCAAGTTCCTAAGCCCCCTTCAATTCGCCGGATATAATTGGTATTTACCTTATGCCGCTTTAATTTCTGTACTACCTCTTCTCCAATGGCATCCTTATCCACCACGGAAATAAAGGTAGGACGAAGCTCCACATTGGCAATATCCTCCACAATATTTCGGCTCACACCGCCATGAACCTTTACCACCTTTCCGGCGTTTCTTCCATCCGGCCGATACAAAGAAAAAGGATAGCCCTTTATATCCACAAAAACCGCGCCAAAAACCAAAATACCGATTCGCTCTTCCATCATTTTCCCTTTCATACTTTTAGTACTGCACGCCTTATGCCTTATGCCTTATGCCTTATGCCTTATGCCTTATGCCTTATGCTTTATGCTTTATGCTTTATACTTTTCGCTTTTCGCTTTTCGCTTTTCGCTTTTCGCTTTTCGCTTTTCGCTTTTCGCTTTTCGCTTTATTCTACTGAAGGATGAATTTTCTGACAAGGAAAATAGAAAAATAGCGCAAAACTTTACCCCGAACTTTCAGTATTGTGCTATTGGAAAGGCACTACTGAAAGTTTCGGGGTCTATTTTAAAAACTATTCTTTTGATTATTCTTTGGATATTACTCTTTAGTACATCCTATTATTCTTGATTTTTTTACCATTTTCCATTAAAAACCTGATCCATGCGGCGAAAAGCTTCTTCCACTCTGGAAAGGGGTAAAGCAAGATTTAAGCGGATACAGTCCTTGCCATGGAACATTTCTCCATCCTGCCACATAACGCCTAAGTCCCATCCTGCCTTCTGCACTTCCTGAATTGTCTTTCCATGTTTTTCACACCATTTTTTGCAGTCCATAAATAGCATATAGGTGCCTTCAGGCTTAGAAACCTCCACTCCATCAAAATGCTCCCGGATATAATTTACGGCAAAATTAATATTTCCCGTAATCACCTGCCGTAATTCCTCCAGCCACTCATGCCCCTCCGGCTTATAGGCACCGATTAAAGCATGCATAGACAAGACATTCATATCATTATAATGCGGCTTAGAAGACTTTGCCCGGATTCTGTCTCTTAGGGTTTTGTTGTAAATAACATGGTAGGAGCCTACCAGGCCTGCCAAGTTAAAGGTCTTACTGGGAGCATATAAAGCTACCACATGCTCTCTTGCCCAATCATTCACTGACTGAGTAGGAATATGCTTATATCCCTCTAAGATGATATCCGACCAAATTTCATCCGCCACAACGGTAACATCATACTTTTCGTAAAGCTCCATGGCTTTAAGAATCTCTTCCCTCTCCCAAACGCGACCGCAGGGATTGTGGGGGGAACAGAAAATAGCCACATGAATATTGTTTTCCTGAAGCTTCTTCTCCATATCCGCATAGTCCATACGCCATACGTTTTTCTCATCCTTATACAATGGGCTGTGAACGATTTTGAAACCATTATTGCTTAGGCTCATGGTAAAACCGATATAAGTGGGGCTGTGCACCAAAACCCCATCTCCGGGAGAAGCAAAGGAGCAGAGTGTGGAAACCACTCCTCCTAAAACACCATTTTCATAACCGATATGCTCCTTCCTTAAGCCCTTAACCCCATTTCTTTTCTCATGCCAGTCAATGATACTGTTAAAATAAGTATCTGTGGGAGCAAAGTACCCAAAGGCAGGATGCTTCACCCTCTCAATAATCGCTTCCTGAATGGTGGGCGCTGTAGGAAAATTCATATCTGCAACCCACATCGGGATAATATCCACCCCATCAGCAGGCTTATCCGGTGCAAAGCCGGGCCAGGTTCCTAAACCATCCACTGCAATGGCATCTTTTCCATGCCGATCAATAATAGATGTAAAATCGTATTTCATAATCTACCCCTTTCCTTATTCCTCTGCCGCCAAAGCAGCCTTTACAATTTGTTCTTTACGAAGTTCCAAGTCCTCTTTCTTCACAGCCCCAATCTTTAAGCGCCAGTAAGAAAGCCCAACCAATGCAATTATAATCCCCGTGCAAATGATAGCATTTTGTATATTCAAATCCTTAAATAAATTAAACGCAACAATAGCTGCACAAATCGCTCCTAAAACACAACAAATATAATACAAACCTTTTCCCATGTGGATAGAACGTTTTTCCCATTGTTCCGGATATCTTTCAGGAAGCTTTATGCAGGCTAAATTTACATACAGATTAATCAGCATAGAAGGAATCATCACCAAAGATACTACCGAATCAATATTCATTCCCGTTAGAATTGGTATTAAACTAACAAGGTAAAAAACCAGATAAGACAGGTAGGGATATCCGTCCTTTGTAGTCTTCTTAAAAACCTTAGGAAGCCATCCATCCTCAGCAATATGAAGCAAGGGATAACGAAACATTGCCAATCCCCCCAGTAAAGAAGAAGCGATTGCACCAATACCTCCACCTACCACAAAGAATAAATACAAGCTTCTTGGAAAAATTGCCTCCGCAGTTAAACTTAGGTTTGCTCCGGCAATCTTTTCATAAGGTAAAACTCCTGCCGCTACATAGGCCATTAACCCGTAAATTACGGACAATATTACTGTAATAATAAGAATTCCAACCGGAAGAGTTTTCTTTGGGTTCTTAGTTACCGCTGCCATAGACACGGGAGCCATTGTCGTTCCCTGACAGGCCCACCCCATAACCGCTATAGCACTTAAAAATCCGGGAAATCCTCCTCTAAAAAATCCTCCATCGCCTGTAGCATTAAAAAATGCAGTAGAATCAACTTTTCCAATTCCAAATGCCACAAACAAAGTCAAAGCCACCACCAAAACAATTGTTACAAAATTTTCCAAAATTGTGACAAAACGTGATCCTCGTATGGTGGATAAAAAAAATAATGTAAGCATAACAAACGAGCAGATTGTTCGGTAGCTATTTAATGATGGAAACAAAACACAAAGATAATCCGTAATAGCAATCACATAGCCAGAGGTGGATATAGCATTTACAATTACCATCCAGCCCCCAACCCCCGTCATTAAGGGATTGAAAAGCATAGCCTTCATACTATAATCTCCCCCCTCCAGAATAAACATAAAGGGCATGGCTAGATTATACCAGTATGCCAGTAGCATGAAGAAACATCCGATTACTACTACCGGTACTATCGATCTACCGGTATAGCCAATTCCGAAGCCTAGTAAAACAAATATTCCTGTTCCTATTGCTCCTCCTAATCCAAGTCCAACAATATTCCATAGACCAAGTTTCTTTCCTTTTTCCTCCTTCATTGCGCTGTCCTCCTTTCGATGTGATAATACTTTTTGCTCAATACTCAAACTAAGCGTTTTTCCTCCTTTCTCATAATCTCTTGGCCATAAGATTTTTTTAATATTGCTATAAGAAAATAAACCTTGTCCCAATATTAGGAAACGCTTATTTGGTTTATTTGATCAAATTCAGACCATAAAAAATAACTCTTAGCTTCTCCTCCGCTATTTTATTTAGATAGTTTATTATGAAGTTCCTTAATAATTGTATTATAGCATAAAATTAGACATAATCAACAAAATATTGATTATGTCTTTCTATTATTTGTGCCATTTATATGCTTTATCTTTAAGAGAACAAAACACCAAAAACATGTAAAACTATACTTCACAGATTATATTAGGCTACTTTTTACTTTTCTTTAATATCCTGATAAAAGCCCGGAATAGAGAACAAAATGCTGCCCTTCTGGATATCATGCTGATAAGCTTTGTTGATACTCTTTTGTATTTTCACATATAGCATTAGCTCCTCCTGCGAAAAGCCCTCTAAACATTTTTGAAAATATGCTCTGCACTCTTCTGTGAATAGCTGATGCCCCTTATATACCTTTTCTCCCAGTTCCGTAAGTCTCAGTTTATATTTCCTGTTATTCTTCTCATCACGAATTTGAACAATCAATTCTTTTTTTCTGAGTTTTCGGACAATTTGGGAGCACGCGCTGGGAGTCTTGTTTAATAGTTCTGAAATCTCCGTCATCGTGATATCCGGATGCTCTGCAATAATATCAATAAACTCTCCTTCGACCTGGTATAGACAATAGTCCCCATAATTGTGAGGAATGTCATCGTACTCTCGCATTAAGGCATAAGCCTCATCTTGCGTTTTCCATATAGCTTCTATGCTGTCGTTACGTAATACCTCATCCATTAATAGCTCCAACTTCCTATTTTATCATTTTCATCAAAATACAATTTTTTATTTCATTTCAATCAGTTTACTCCAAATTCTATAAAAAACAAGCACTTAAAGTATTCACTATTATCACCATTCTTAAGATTTATTTTGGTTCAAAAAATTAAGAAATGCGACTAAATATTGTAATCAAAAATACCTTATCCTTACCAAAATATTAGGTTTGTCTTCATAGATTTTCACTTTTATTTTACGGTTTCTTGACATCTGCGAAAGCCTATTGATTTGCCTTTATTTATGCATTAATATGCATACACGGAAAGGAGTCCATACGCCAATGATAGGATGTCAAAACAAAAAATTTTTCCAGTTTAAAAATACAATTTCGGAGAATTCCTCCATCGAAATAGATCAAACTATAGAACTTACAAATCAGATTTCAGAAACAGAAACAGTCTCAGAAAATCCATTTCAGACTTCAAGCAATTCTAAGCACAAATTCATGGCTAAGTTTCTCATGGCCATTTCTGTTGCCTTCCTGCTTTCTGCGCTCCCCTCTTTTTCTGTAGGCTTTACCAAAGGAACTTCCAGGGATGCCTGGTGGTACGATTTAGGAAATGATAATTATTTACGCTCTACATGGCAATGGATTGATAGCGACAATGACGGTGTTGCTGAGTGCTATTACTTTGATGCCAATGGTTGGATGTATACCAATACCACCACTCCCGACGGCTATACCGTAGATGAGAATGGCGCTTGGACTGTAGATTCCGTTGTACAAACAAGGGATGTTCAGGAAAAATATATGGAAGAGGACGATACTGCTTCCGTTCAAGACAGTTCCTCCTACAAGCAAGAAACAATGGATAGAATCAACCAATTCAGGGCAGGGCAAAACTTACACGCCTTAGAAGAAAGTGAACGCTTAAGCTCTATTGCAGATATCAGAGCCAAAGAATGTGCTGCAAGCTTTTCCCATACAAGACCTCAGGGGGGTTCCGTTTTGGATGAAGCGGATGTGTATGGAGAAATTCTTGCCTGCAACAACGAAACTCCCGACAGAACCGTAAATGCTTGGATTTCCAGTGCAGGCCACAATCACATTATGAGTAAGGGAGAATTTCAGCACTTCGGCGCAGGCTATTATATGGATGAAAAAGGAAACGATTACTGGGTAGTCTTGTTTGGATATTAAACATCCTATGAATAAATGTATCTAGGAAGGGACTGTAAAAATCAAAATAATAAATAGATTTTTCGGCAATATAGGTCTAAATAAGGGGTAGTCTGAGCCCGTCGGTACTTGCGAAAAACAAGAGAATCGCAGTTTTTCGCTTAGTACCCGCTACGTGGCGAAGCTAGCGAGAGCGTGCCCAAAATTTAGACCTATATTGCTTAGAAAACTATTTTGATTTTTACAGTCCCTTTTGCATATAAACAGTATTCCAGTACTTATAATAACCATACCGGAATAATAAAGTTTTCCTGATTAAAGGCTGATAGCTCCATTTTCATACAGATAACGGCGCCTTTCCCTCTCTTCAATCCGGTCTTTTCCAGAACAGAAAAACTTCTCAGAATTTCCGGAGCAGGATTTGCAGACTTTTTGATTTCAATAGGATTTAGTTCTCCGTTTTGTTCTAATACAATATCTATTTCTCTAGCATCCTTATCTCTGTAATAATACATAAAGGGTGCTTTTCCACTATTTAGATAACTTTTCCTAATTTCAGATACCACATAGTTTTCTAAAATCGCCCCATTCATGGCACCATTTTCCAAGGTTTCCGGACTACTCCATTTAGTAAGATAAGCGACCAAGCCGGTATCATAAAAATAGTATTTAGGCGTTTTGACAAGCCGCTTTAGCATATTGTTGGAGAAGGGATGAAGATAAAATATAATCCCCAAGGTTTCCAAAATCCCCATCCAGTCTTTCGCCTGCTTTAAATTAATATCCGCATCTCTGGCTATTTCGTTGACATTCAACATTTGACTGCATCTGGCAGCCACAGCGGTTAAAAAACGTAAAAACTTTAGGGAATCAATAGTATCGGAGAGATTTCGTACATCTCTTTCGATATAGGTACTTAGATAGCTACCATAAAAAATACTATTGTTACTTACTTCATTACTCACAACAGCAGGCATTGAACCCTGAAATAATCTGCGAAAAATCTCTTGCAAATCTGCGCTTGTTCTTCCTTCTTTTCTCTTCATTAAATGCTCGATTTCTATTTGGAATGGACGGTCTTCTCCCCCATAGATTTCTGTCTGCGATAAAGAAGAAAGAGATAGCACTGCAACTCTTCCCGCTAAAGACTCTTGTACTCCCCTCATTAAGTCGAAAATTTGAGAGCCTGTGAGCCAAAAATCTCCCTTTCTATGCTCTTTATCCACAATCAGTTTAATCATGCTGAATAATTCCGGAGCATATTGCACTTCATCAATAAGGATGGGCGGTTTATGCAACTGTAAAAACATCTCAGGATCATTCTTAGCCAATTCTCTTTCCTGTAGGTCGTCTAAAGACACATAGTTTCTATCCGTACCTTCCATGAGCTTTTTTAACATGGTTGTTTTTCCCACCTGTCTGGGACCGGATATTAAAACAACCGGATACTCCTTGCTAACTTGCAGAACGACTTTTTCCAAGCTTCTTGTGATATAAGGCATACTCTCCTCCTATTCCACGACAAAGATAGTTTTTCTATATAGAAATATTATTTTGATGTTTTATCTTGATGTCTTTTCTGATGTCTTTTCTGATGTCTTTTCGGCTATTTTTTACTCCCATTCTATTTTAGCCGATATTAAGCGAATAAACAAGGAGCTGTAGAAATCAAAAACTTTTTTACCCTCGGTGAAAAGCTATGATTTTTATAGCCCCTTGTCTATTTTACTTTTAAAATACTTTTATAACTCCCCATCTGTCCATTATTGTGGGGGACTCAAACCTTCTCTGTCCACTGATATGGGTACAGTAAAATTCAAGCTTTCGAATGGCTTTGCAGAAAAGCAATATCCACAATTAGAATCGACTTATTCCGTACTGATACCGATCTGTACCTTCTCATCCTGTGTCAATGTTCTTCCCGCAAGAATCTTATCCACCTCTGCAGAAACCTCCTCATCGCTCAGGATATGGTACACCGCCGCAGTCATATAGTCCTGAACTCCGGAGTTGTCCGTTGCGGTAATGGTATTAAAGCTCTGATCCACCATAATCACATTTCCCTCCGGTGAGATATGCCCATTGACAAGATAGCGCTTTACAGAAGGGGTGAAGCTCATCATCAGGTGTCCCGTGGCAAAATCCACCACATAGGCCTTTCGCTCCGTATCATTATTTCGAATCAGAAGAAGCAGATTTTCCTTTTCATTATACAGATTTACATCATCGAAGCTTACCGGCGTCTGGGTGAGCGCTTCATCCATGTCCAGACTCTTAAGACCGGTCTTACTGCTCCAAGTAAAGGCCGTATTGTTCTGTATGCCCTTTAGGATGATTTCCTCCTCTTGATGCTTAAGATTCAGCACCTCCCCCGGAATGTCCTCTAAATGCTGCTTACTTTCCAAATCGTACAGAGAGGCCGTTCCTGAAAAACGGTTAACAAGAAGTATATTGTCGTCTTCGGAAACCAAGATATTCAAGGAAGAATCCGTAATTTCCGGGATAGTATCCAGCAGGCTTAAATCCTCTACGCTATAGATCTTTAAGCCTTCCTTCTTATCCTGCAAATAGATTTTCTTTCCATCATCGGAAAAGCGAAGAGCCGGATAGGCAGAAGGGATTTCCACGGTTTTGGATTCCTTACTTTCCACATTGTAAAGCACCAATCCCGGATTTCCCGTATCCGCCATTTGCCCGACATAGGCATAGTTTTTTCCGTCGTTGGACAGGACGTTTTGTTTTGTACTGGTCATCAAGCCGTAAATCACCGTGTTCTCATTGGTGATGGTTTTCCCGGTCTTCCCGTTATCCGTGGAGAGCAGGAAATCCGTCCCGTTAAAGAGAAGAAGCTTGGAGGAATCATTGGAGGATGCAATAATCCTGCCCTGCACCGGCTCCGAGGAAATTCTGGACTTGGTATCAATAATCTTAATGCTTTGGCCTTCATGGGAATTGGTCAAAATCTTGCTGCCATCCTTTAAGAAGTAGATTTCAGAAGGTGCTATCCCCCCCAGATACAGCCTGTCATCCGTAATCACCTTATCCTTCCAAATGGAGTAAATCCCTGCTTCTCCAAAGCCTGCAACCATGTTTTGTTCTGTATTATACGCAAAATATTTTAAATCCAAGTCACCAAAAGATACTTCATCTATGCTTTCTCCGGTTTCTCCATTGAGAATCAGGATCTTGCCATAGCTGTTTATCGCATTTTTTTCCCCATTCTCACTTTCCACTAAGGGCTTATTCAAGGTAGTGGCTGTGCTGATCTTCTCACTGAAGAGAACTTGATGATCCTCCAAAGAAATTTTTTGAAGCTCGTCATCCGTTAACAAAATAATAGACTTCCCGTCATTGGAATAAAAGGCGGATTTGTAAGGAAGCATAAAATTGGATCCATCGAAAGAAGTTCTTCCTATCCGATCAATAGTAGAAATAACACTGCCATCCTTAAGGCTTCTCCTTGTCAGTTGATTTTCATCATTGTTGCCTAAAGTGATAAGCACCTCTGAACCATCACTCTTAATATCCGCATGTTTTACCGTTTCCTGGATAGAAAATGTACTAAGCTGTTGCCAGGTATTGGCATCAAAAACGTAAAAGTCCGCAGAAGTATTGGTAAAGCTTACATAGAAAAACTGTGAATTATCCCCGGAAAAACGCCCCAGCATAGGGACTCCCGGAATCTCCAGCTTTGCCTTCTCCTCTCCGCTTTCTACGTCATAGACAATGATACTATTGTCGAAAGCAGCGGAAACCAAGAGCTTATCATCCTTGGAAAATGTTAAAAGCTTTACCTGTTGGCTATGTCCCGGTAATCTCTTGATAATTTCTCCATTTTCCACCTTGGCAATAGCGGTTTCATCATTTCCTAAACCGAAGGCCACCAGCTTTTCATCATTGCTGAGAGCCATAAAAGTCAACTTGTTTTTTGTAGAAATGGAAGTCAAGGTCGAAGCACCGCTGTGATAAATCACATCATTGAAAATGCTCATCTTCTCGGATTGAAGTTGCGGATAAGCTTTCATGCCCTTTCCGATAGGCTTCATCGCCTCCTTCGCCACTAAAGCGGCCTTTAAGTAATCCCCTTCCTTGGCCATATCCTGGGAGCTTTTCATCAAAATGCCGGCGTTGGACTGCACCGCCTCCTGTCTCGCCTGCTCCGCCTTTTGGTAGGCATTAAACATAAAGATACCAAAGAGCAGGAATATTGCGCCTGAAAGAGAGGATATGGTCAGAATAAGCCTATTCTTTCTTTCCTTATCCCTCTGCTTAAGGTCTCCGAAGGTACAACCTAAGATGGTTGCCATAATACGGTATTTTTCGGTTTTCAGTAAATGAAGAGCTTGCTTTGTCAGGCTTTGCAGCTTGGCACTATCCTTCTTCTGAACTTCCTCATAGCCCGGGAAATCCTTTCGCAAAACTTCATCCGGACGAATATCCGCCGCCAATACATCTGCAAGACTCTGATCCGCCCCTCTTTTTAACTGTTTCAAAGGTGCGGGAAAGGCTTCGTCCGGCTCTCCTTCAATCAGCACCGGAATAATCCGCTCATCTCCATGAAGCTGTCTGAAGGTACGAATTTCCTTCTCACACCACTCGGACAGGGGCGTTCTCTTGGAACAAAGAACAATCAGATAGCGACTTTCCGCCAAGGCCTCTTCAATGGAGCTGCTTAGGTCTCTTGCCGCAAGCTCCTCTCTGTCACGGAAGACTCGGAAGGTGGTTTTCTTCCCCTCCTTATTAAATTCCTTGGGAGGCTTAAAACTTTCAATCATCTGATGCAGCTGCTTCGCAATACTCTGATCCGGCTCCACATGACGGTAACTGATAAAGGCATCAAACTTATATTCCTTTTCCTTAAACTCCTTCGCCGCCTTCTCCATTTCCTCTGCATCATCATCTTTTCTGTAGTTTTGCAGCTTTTCTTCCTCAACGATTGGAGCATTTTGTTCCAATTCTTTTTCCATTCTTACCCCTCTTTTCTGTATGGTTTATTTAATTCTGATAGTACCCCAGAGGTCTCGTCCTCTTATTCCTCTTCTCGAAAGAGGGTAAAGACAGAGAGCAAGTCATATTCCGGATGACAAATGTCAAACTTCTCCCCGATAATCTCTCCCCAGTCTTCAATTAAGCAGGGGTGGGTTTTTAGATTTTCATCCTTCTTCTCTCCATAGCGGAAATTCATGGCATAGTAGCTGTTACACCACCTCTTATGCTCCAGCCTGGAAAGAAAATCCAGTAAGGAGTTCTCGGAAAGGTATCGTCTAAAGTTTTGTTGAAACTCTTCCTTTCCCCCATCTCCGCCAAGCCTTTGGGCTTCCTGAAGCTTTTTAAACTCTTCCAGCTTTTCCGATAAATATGCTGAAATCTCCTGTTCTGATTTTCCGGAAAGTACTCTACGAATAATTTCCTCTTTGATACCGGCATGTGTGGCAGACTGTCTGGAGGAGTTCTTCTTTACATAAGACAACTCATTCCAAGCTGTCCCTTCTCCCATACCGGCTACTCCCGAGGCCTTATTGTAAGCCTCATTAAACTGCTTTGCCCGATTATCCAGAGCTTCCCGAATCAATATCTCCCCGGTCATAATCTCCGAAAGATCCCCGAAAACCTTGATCTGTTCCTTGGTTTTGGGAAGCACATGGGTCAAATCTACATTGGAAATATTCCGAAGAACCTTTGGAACCTGTCCGAAGTACCGATTCATCAGCTTAAGCGCCTTTAGGCTCTTCACCACATCCTCCTGCATCAGGAAAATAAGACTTGGACTTTCTTCCTTTCCCAGTCCCTTAAGATAATTTTGTAAATTCCTTTGTTCATGGCCTAAGTCTATGCATTCTATCTCCAGAGCTCTTAGCAAGCCTTCCCTTTCCGGAGCGTTTAAATCCAAAAGCTCCTGCATTCTTTGGGAAGCATTTTCCTCTAAAATGCTAATTTTCGGATTTCTTGCTAAGGAAGTGGTGGCATCGTTGGCCAGCTGCTTCAGTAACGGCAGAGTCAAATCATTTACGGAAAAAAGCAATACATGGAGAGGCTTGATGCTGTTCTCTATGGAGTCCACTGTATGGCTATCCTCTGAAATCCCCTCCAGACTTTTTAAAATGCTATGCTTCACAGCGGGCTCAGCCAAAAGCATACGTACGGTCAGATCCTTTTGGTTAAAATGCACCGTGTCTATCTTCTTGAGAAGCTCTTCCCCCTTTCTTTCCTCGGAAAGCAGCTCTTCCATATAGCCCACCACCGTATTGGAACTACAGTTGGCATAGCAAGTAATAGGTCTTCTCGGTTTAATGCGCTTAATCACATTGGCATAGAGGGCATAGTTTTCCAAATCATTGTCAGAGCAGAAAAAGATATACTTGGCATGATGGATATGCAAAGCCGAAAAAAGCTCCCTAACTTCATTTTCATCGCAATGCTCAAAATCAATCTGATAGGTGGCAATCCCCTTCTTCTCATATTTGTTTTTCAAACGGTCATCCAAAAAATTCTTGGTAATCAAAGAAATTTTATAGGGCGTCCTCTCCTTCATCAGATTACCAATCAAGGTCTCCCCCATCTCCGTGTTTTCAAAAACCAGTACATGATGCATACTGGCTCTGTTCAGAAGCATATTTTTCGCATGGAGTAAAATGTTGGATATCTGCGTAAAGATGAAGGCAGACGTTAAAATCGGCGCCATCCACTTGGCAAACTCATAAAAAATGCTGGATTTTTCCTCCGCAGAAATGGGAGAAACGAATAAGAACAGCTTGATGGTGCCGTATAAAACCGCGGAAAGAAGCTGTAAAGGATCTGAAATCTTGGCACTGTAATAGCTGTAAAGGGTTTGAAGTCCGAAAATCACGGTAATAACAAACAACGCCAGTACGATTTTCTTTTTATAGTAATTTCTATTTTCCTGCATAGTTCCATCCTTATAAAATAAAATTTGTTTGCTTTTTTTAAGGGTTATTATCGCAATTTTTACGGGAACTTGCAAGGAGTATTGCATAAAAGAGATGGTAAATTAAAAATGATAAAGCATTTACGCAGTATAGGTCTGCAAACGAGGCAAGCTCTCGCTAACTTCGCCTCGTAGCGATGAACTGTAAATCAAGAAGGTACGCTCCGATTTATTGATTTTTATAGTCCTTCACTCGGTCAGCTTGTCGCAATCACCGATGGGCTTAGATTACCTCTCTTTTAGACCTATCTTGCGTAAATGCTATCTACTATATTTAACTATTACAAACTCTTTTATGTTTGAAGCTAGTGATTAGACCTCTTCTTTACTAGATACTATTTACTTTATACCAGGCTCTTTAGTTTGAATACTTTATCCTAAAGACTTTTTGTTACAATCTGTTCCTTGATTAAACTATCTCCCTCTTTTGTATAGAGCCTTTCGTTTTTTTGTAATAGAACAAGGACTACTATGGCTGCAATGATTCCCAAAACTTGTTCAATCAGAAACTTCAGAAAAAAGGATAGAGAAATTTGACCTTCCTGCATTTGATAGAGATAAAAAAATACACTTAAACAGCTAGGAGCAATGAAGGCAAAAGCCAGTCCCTGTTTCCAATTGATTTTTTTATCTCTCATACATTGGGGAAAATAAACAGATAGGACAGCGGAAAAGGATGCGAGCCATAAAGCAAAATTATTCTCCATTAAGAAGTATACGAGTACAAGAGAAAATACAATACTAAGAATAGAAAACGCAGGAAAGTCTGTCTCCTTTTTCCTGTCACTATCTTCTGTTAAGTGAATAGGCTGTTTATTCCATAGCGTATAGATACTCTTCTTATTTCTATAAATATTTTGTAAGACTATAGAAAGCTTGTTTTCAATGCCCCATGCCATACCGCAGAGTAATACCATAGGTAGCACATCGATAACAATGTTAAGAATTCCCTCTGTCATAAAGCCGTTGGGTAAATAAAAATATAGTATTCCAAGTACATAGAAACCGAAAGCAAGACAAAAATTCCTCTGAAAATTTTGATTTGTTCTTTTTTGAAAGGCACTGTAAAACGGACAAAAAGTCCGTACAATAATGCCAGAGCTAAAAGACCCAGAAATCTTAGGATAAATGCCTCTCCATTATTAATAAGCAAGCTTTTCATAAAAAATCTTAGGGTAAACAAGCAAGACCATAGAAAGAAAAAACTCCATTTTAAATTCATTTTCATAAAAACTCCTTCTTCTGTATCGCCGGTATACTTTTGTGTCTCTACTTCAGTATCTCTTCCTAGATGTAGATACTTGTTTTATATACTGCTTTATTTGCCTATATCATCGGCTTAAACAAAGGATTTATAAAGAAGCTAAGTTGCTATTCCATAATCAGGGGAAAACAAAATCAGGCAGTAAGTATTCTACTGCCTGAGCTTAAAATAAATTCTATTATTTTATTCCTGATAGTCGGTTTGTTGGGACATATAGTAATATCCTTCAAATTCAATGTCCGCTACATTATTTTTAATATCTAAATTCAAATATCCTGCCGATAAATCATTGTTTGCGAGAATCTGCCAAAGGTTATAGGAAATAAATAATTTATCTCTTTCATATAATTCCTTCGAAAGAGGAACTTGATAAGTGCCCTCCAGCTGAATCGCTTTCTGATTTACAACCTTGAAAAAATCTTTTCGATAATCTGTGATGGGATATCTCCAACCTCCAAGTCCATCTTCCTCCATTGGTGTTCCTACCATATCATATTTTTTTATATCCTCTTTATACTCTGCGTTTTCCGATAAAGGCTTAGGGATTCCTGCATTATTTTTGCCTACATAACGCTCATAAGCACTTGCATCTACAGACACATGATCAAAATGCAGTAAACCGCTTTCATCTGTGTATCCTCCAATATAATTTTGGTTTTTCAGCATTTTCCCGGAATCATCCATGTAGTACCACTGATCAATATCAACTTCCATCATGCTTCCTAAAACTTTTTTCATTTCTGTTCTAGGATAATTTCTCCATCCAATATCAATATAACCCGATTCGTCAAAGTGATACCACTCTCCATCGATTTGCTTCCAGCTGTCCTTCGGATAAGTTCCGTCCGCTTCCTTGTACCACCACTTCCAATTTTCCGGACCATCATAGACCCATTCTCCTGCAAATGCCGGCAAAGCTATAATTACGCTTAGTCCAAGAGCCAGTATTGCTATTCCCCACTTCTTCGCTACATTCATTTTTACCTCCTTAAATATTTGCTATTTTAAACGGCAAGAAAATCCAAAGCTCTTGCCGCAAAGTTCCAAGAATTCGTTCGCTCTTTTTGTAGTACTTTTTTCAATGTAATAAAGTAAGCAGCGTCTCACAAGACCATGATTTTTATTAAATTGCTTTTATTTGCTTTTCTTGATTTTCTTTTAAATATTATTTTTTATTATATACTGAATAGAAAAATATTACGTAACAAAAATAACTCCACATTATTGTTGGAGTTACGTAACACCTTAGCGTCTTTGCAAAAACAAATATATATTGACTTGCAGAAAATGAAATAATTATAAAGTATCTTCTCCTCCTCTTTCCTTTCATTATCTTCCTGCTATAATATATTTTACACAATTTAATTTTAAAATTTCTTTTAAGATAGAAATGGAGGTCGTTATGAGTTTTAAAAATATTACAGTAGCAGGCGGTGGCGTTTTGGGTTCCCAAATAGCTTTTCAAACTGCATTTTCCGGATTTTCCGTAAAGATTTGGCTAAGAAGTGAGGACTCTATCCAGAGAACCAAGCCGAAGCTGGAAAGACTCTACACGATTTATAAGAACGAGCTGACAGAGGCAAAAAAGAACCTGGGAAAGGGACTGAGCTTCTCCAGAGGTTTGATTCCTGATTCTTCCTCCGTGACAGAGGCAGATATCGACAAGCTTTTGGAAAATGTCGAAAGAGCGCACAAAGAGATCCAGCTTACCACCGATTTTGCCGTTGCCTGCAAAGACGCGGATTTCATTATCGAAAGCATGGCAGAAAATCCCGAGGCAAAGAGGGAATTCTATAAAGCTATCGATCCTTTTCTTTCAGAAAATACCATCATCGCCACAAATTCTTCCAGCATGGTTCCCAGCCAGTTTAGAGACTGTCTCTCCAGACCGGAAAAATATCTGGCAATCCATTTTGCCAACAATATCTGGAAAAGTAATACGGCAGAAATCATGGGGCATGATGGAACTTCCAAAGAAGCCTATGAGGCAGTGGCGAACTTTGCCTCTGAAATTAAAATGATTCCCCTTCGTTTGCATAAGGAACAGCCAGGTTACATCCTTAACTCTATGCTGATTCCCTTCCTAAGTGCAGGAGAAATGCTTTTGGCTAAGGAAGTGGCAGACCCTGCCACCATTGATCTGACCTGGAGACTGGGTACCGGCTCTCCCCTTGGCCCTTTCCAGATTCTGGATATCGTAGGCTTAAATACTGCTTTAAATATTGTATCCAATAATCCCCAGTCTCAGGATCCAAGCAGCGTTCCCGGTAAGATTAAGGCTATTTTGGAGAAGTATGTGGCAGAGGGTAAAATCGGCGTTAATGCAGGGGAAGGATTTTATAAGTACAAATAACTTGTGATTCAAAAGCTATTTTCCAAAAAGATATAGAAAACGCTCCGCTTTGGGTTTTTCATTTCCCAAAACGGAGCTTCTTTTTTCTATATTTTCTCAAGCTCATAAGCCTGATAGGAATCCACCTTACCTCCGTCATACATGGACACCATGTAGTGACTTCCGTTTATATCGATAATCCGACCTTCCGTCTGGCTATATCGTACCAAGACCGGATCCCCAATACGAAATCCCTCTATCTTCTTTCTACTCAAAAGACCCAAGAAAGCAAAAATTCTAAGTATCTTAAAAAGCAAGGTAAAGGGAAAAGTAATCAGAGCAACAAGCACTGCCCCCAGAGAAATCCCCTTGACTTCCCCCTCCGTATTACTATCTATATCGCTATCTGTATTGCTATCTGAATAGCTATCTACATACAGATTTTTGCTCTTACTTACCGAAGCTTTGCTTAGTAAATTTTCCGAAGCTTTCCCTGTTCTCTTAGCAGGAGCCTTCGCAAGCTTTTTATATTCTCCGTCCACTTCATAGAAACCATTTTTTTCACAAAGTTCTCGGTGTACTCGAGGGCTCAGTACATCCTCCAGATCCCCCATATCCTCTCCGGAAAATTGTAGTTTCGAAGCCAATGCAGCCCGATCTATAACCGACTTGGATGCCACGCCCTCTAATTCAAGAAGTTCCTCTGCATTAAGGGAAATCTTTCGATTTACCATGGAATGAAGGAGCATATCCAAGGTATCCTGATCCACAATCCCTTCAAAGCCCAAAATTTCATCCACAGTTATACTTTCTCCATGGTTTAAGGCATAGTCTATCATTTGACAAATCGTTTCCTTTGATACCAGTCCTTCAAAACTTATAATCTCTTCGAAGGGAAGTTTCGCTCCTAAAGACATGGCTTTTTTAATCAGTTTTGCATTGACCTCCTGATCCTTGCTAAGCTCGGCAATATCAGAAATCTCCCAAGCCTCTCCAATCGTTTTCAATGAAGAAATTCTTTGGCACAAAGTGGATTTGCTCCAGTTTTCAGCCCTTTCATAAAAATCATCCCATTCCATAAAAGTTTTTCCTTATTCCACTTTCAGCTCTATTCCCATTTCCAAGGCACGCTCCTGATAGACTTCATTAATCTCCGCTGTTACCACCAGTCGCTTCTTAGCATATTTTCCCCCAAAGCGATTCGCTACCGTATCCAGCTCATACAAGGCATGCAAACACTGCTGGGGAGAAAGCTTTCCGCTCTTGCAGGAAATAAAGCTGGGGATATAGCCTTGAAGAGACAAAACATCGATTTCATTTAAAACATCAATTCCGGAAGGTCCTTCCAGCACCCCATCCCAATCCAGATGCACTCCTACCCGACACTCATCGCTATGCTCCTTTTCCTGCAAATAGCTATAGAGCTCCAAGATGCTGCCTCCATCCCAAAGATATCCCTTAATGGCCTTGTTTTTAAAGCGAAATTGGTATTTCCCCTCGGAATGTTTTAGATCAAGAATCGCTCCTGCCCGATCCAAATCCTCCATGATTTGATAAAACTTATGGGCAGACTTTAATTTGTTGGAAGAATCCGCCAATGCCTTCAGCACCGTACTTTTTTTTCGATACACTCGACCTTCCTCATCAGGGCTCATGTTTTCTCTTAAAAATTCGGAAAAAGGATTCCAATGCTCCGAATGAAGCTTCATCACCTTCCAGATTTTTAAGATATCCTCTCGACTCTCCTCGTCCGGAACATCTTTAATATCTTTTTGTAATTTGTAGTTAATGACACCGCCATGCATTTCGATTAGTTTGTCCAAAGTCATGGGAACAGGTTGTTTTGCCGCTATGCCACTGATACCTTTATGTTGTTTATCATTTAGGAACTCAACATTTGGCTCATAAGCATTTACCTCATCATTCTGTTTATCTCTGTTGAAATGCTCTTCCTTCGCCTCGTTGCAATGCAATGATTCCGCACTCAATTCCAAAAGCTTTCCCTTATATATGTCGTACATATGCATAGGTGTTTCATATTCTCGAGATAGCATCCCAAAGGCCACAAGCATCAGGCTTTCTCCCCCGGTAATATCAAAAAAAAGCTGGGCATGTTTGCTAAGTTCCAGCTCAATTTCCTTTCGCATGGTTTGTAAGACCGACTGCAAATTGCTTCCCGACAATGGCAGAAAGATAATGCTTTGTACAGCACAGTATTTTCTCAGAAAATTCTCCGTCTTTTCCTTCTGAGAAATAATGTCCTCATGATTTCCGAAAAATACCAGTTTGTCCACCTGAAAGTTCATTGCGGTAATGACATTTTCAATAGGCTCTCGGCTAAGAAATTCAAAAACAACTACCATGCTGTCGCTCCTTATGCTTATGATTCTATCCTTCGAAATGCCCTCTCTTGGAATCGTTCTGTTCCAAGAAAACGCTTACTTCTTTTATTAACTTAGAATAGGAATAGAAAGTATCTATTTCTATTTCATTATTTCCCTAGCCTTTGGAAGCCACTCTCCCCTTGCCTTTTCCTCGGTATCCTCCCGTTCATCATAGGCATCATAGGGTGCCATGGGATCATGAGGCTTCTGCTTCTTTAAGGAGTTACAAATCTGATCCTTATGTCGGAAAGCAAATGCCAAATCATCTGTCCAACCGGTATGTCCGCTGATGATTTTCGGAGTAATCCCTCTCTCCTTCAAGATCTTTTCCAGCTTCACAAGGGAGCTTTTTGCCAGTTCATTGTCCTCTGCCAAAGAATTCAAAAAACTATAGCCCCCATCCGGTCCAAACCAGATGGTATCTCCTGTAAAAAGATAGGCATCATCAATAAGGTATACCAAATGCCCGAAGGTATGCCCCGGCACCAAGATAGCCTCCACTTTTATGTCTTCGATATAGAAAATTTCTCTATCTTTCAGGAGCCTTTTCTCATTGTCCGTCTTCACCATAGGAATCTTATAATGCCCAAATAAAACTCTTCGCCGAGCCTCTCCGGTCAAATATTTATTCTCTATCTCTCCAAGGTAAAGCTTGGCATTTTGAAAAAGTCCCCCGCTATCCCTTTCCACCGCCCCCACATGATCCGTGTCCAAATGGGTAAGCAGGATATGCTGAATGGAAGCCGGCTCTATCTCCAACCACTTCATCTTCTCTGCCAGACGCTCATAGTTATAGCCCGCATCAATCATGATGGTCTTGTCATTTTTCGTATAGAAAAAGACATTTGCCACCCACTCCCGTAGAGCACTTACTCTTTCATCAATACGCCCGGTGTTTAAGGGCTTGAATATTTCCTTTCCCCGATAGGAAAATGACATTAATACCTTCTGAAATTTAGAAGCAAATTTTGACATAGGAAACCTCCTATAATGCTAACTTTTCCTCCAGTCCGCAATGGGTAACTTTGCAAAGGGCTCCGTCCCTAAGCAAAAAGACAACTCTGGCTTTCGCCTTATCTCCAATCTTATCATACAGTCTTCCGGCACTCATGGACTCTCCCTTCACTGTATAAGGGCTGTTTGCCACATAGCCAATCTTTCCAAGGCCTTTTATCTTCACCAAAATAGCCTCCGAATCGAATTTATTCTCCGGTTCCTTTTCCAGCTTTAGCTTCATGCCCTCCTTCAAAAACTCCGTGCCAAAATAATGATTGCATCCTGTAATTGTAAAATACATCTCTTCCATGGCAAAGACCATCCTTTCTATTTCAGCAATGCGTATTTTTACTTTGCTTACTCTAAAATGTATTTTACGCAGGATAGAGTCCGTTAAAACTGACTAAATGATGGTTTATGCCCTTCATAGTTATCTTTTGATTGTTTTTAATTCTACTCCCCTGCACTTAGCTAAGCAAGCAAAACTCAATATCAACTAGTAAGTAAAAATAACTCCTTCTGCTCCATTCCTAATAGAACTTAATTGACAAGTCTACTCTTTAAAAGTACTATCAAGCTAAGAATGTCTAGAACATATGTGGCAAACATTTAAAAAGCCGGAGTAATCTATTTAGAGGTGATACATAACAAATCGGAAATATAAAGAACTTCGCAAGGAGAGGTATAAAGCCTGGAAAGAAGAGAAAATTGGCGTACGCATCCTTTCAAAAGAGGAAGTCGAAGAACTCAAAAAGAAAGGGATTATTAAAGACAAAAGGAGTAAATGATGGATTACGAAGATGAGGAAGTAACATTACTTGGCGGCAATTTAAATGGGCTCTTTTGGAAATTTGTATCTCTAGCAGATTCTTATTTTCCTTCCAGTCTCAAATTCTTTAAAGAAATTGCATCCGCAGATATTATAGCTGAAGATGAAGGGGGATGGAGACCAAAAGAATGTTCTATAGACGTTCCCTCTGAGGCCTTTGCGATGGTTCATAGTCCTTATCAATTGGAAAGTACAGGAAGAGGACAGTTAACTCTGCACAATCCGCCAAGGCTTCTGGAAGTAAGGCTAACAAATGGAGACGTACACTACTTCCCTTTTTCCGGTTCTGACGAATCTGAAACTAGATATGAACGGGAAAATGAATATACGGATCTTTTTGATGAGCAATACGAAGAAATTCGTATTTTACGAGAAGCTGCGGAAGTCATGAAACTGCTGGACTTTTTAGAAGAAGCTATTTGGGACTTGGATGTAGACGATGATTCCAACTTCTCATTGAACGAAGACTTACAACGTAAATTCCCCATATTTCACCTCTTGGATTTTTTCACCGGTAACACAAATGATGCGCCTGCTTCCTTTGATCCTGCAAATGATGAATTTCCTGAATTTTTAGAAGATCAAGAGACTCGGCTCCAATCTTTCCTCAATGCCATGAAATGGCTTGGAAAACGAAATCGAGAAGTTTATGAAGCCAGAAAACAGGAATTTTATCGCTATATTGATGAAAAGGGAATAAGCGATTTTTAAGCTTCCATTTTCGAAACGGCGAACAAACTTGACGGACATACATAAAGAAGCATTCAGAGAAAGAGGAGCGCTTCACGCTTATTGGAAAGAGTGAGAACAATCGTATTTTATACGTATCACATTGCGAAAGAGTCAGGGGAATCATTCGGCTGATTTCTGCAAGAAAAGCGATGACTAGAGAAGTTAAAGAGTATTTGAGGCGGTAAAAGATGGGAAAAGTTTTAGAAGATGACGAAATGCCCGAATTGACAAGCGAGGATTTCAAAAAAGCGGTTAGAAACCCGTATGCACAGTATTTCAAAGAAAAAGATACCCTTATAGTACCCGATAAGGCGGTAGAGTACTTTATAAAGCAAGCGACAGAGACGGGAACAGACTGGCGAACATTGGCGAATTTCTATTTGATGGATGTTGTAAAGAATGGGAAAAAAATCAAAATAGAATAAAGTATAAGAAAGGTGGAAAGCATGAG
>CAUTXF010000026.1:0-29775 GCA_963542215.1 uncultured Oribacterium sp.
AGCTGATTACCAAGAACAGGTAAAGAAAAGCTACAACTTAATAATACGAGGAGTAGAGAATGAAGATTATCGGAATAGTTCCCCCCTCTCGCCTTCGGGAGACGGAAAACCCCTATGAAGACAATGCTATTTTTCATGAGCTTTATACCAAAAGAGTGGAAGAAGCAGGCGGTATTCCTATCGGAATTATCGGTGTGGACGGTACAGTAAAGGAAGAGGCTTTAGCTCTTTGCGATGCTTTTTTACTTTGTGGAGGAAAACGGATTTTTCCCTATCATTTTCAGGTTATTGCCCATGCCTTGAAAACCGGAAAAAAGCTCTTGGGCGTTTGTCTTGGCATGCAGGCTATACACAGCTATTTTATTGCCAAGGAAGAGCAGAGGAATCGTCCCGGTAAGAGTATTTTGGAAGTCTACGAGGAAATGAAGAAGGAGCGGTATTTCTTTGTGGAACCGGTGGAGGGGCATTGGAAATGCAATCCCAACCGGGGAGAAGAACATTTGGTAAAGCAGGAGATTCGGATTATAGAGGATTCTGCTCTAAGAAAGCATTTTCCCGGAGATAGGATTCAAGGGGCCAGTATGCACCGTTATCGGATTACCAGGCCGGCAGCGGATATTCGAGCTGTGGCTTTTGCGGAGGATGGCGGAATTGAGGGCATTGAATACGGAGAGAAAATGCTGGGGATTCAGTTCCATCCGGAGATAGACCAAAGCTTCCCTGGGATTTTCCGATTTTTAACAAACTAAAGATGAGGTACAGGAGATGAAAAGCAAATCTATTGCAGGAAACTATCGTTTTTTATTGATTTTGATTTCAGCCATGGTATTGGGCTCTATAACAGGCTATGTGGCACCGGATTTTGCCCATGGCATTAAATTTTTGGGAGACCTGTTTATCCGCATGATGTTCTGCGTGGTGGTGCCTATGGTATTTGCCTCTATTGCAGGGGCGGTTGCCAATATGAAGAGCCGGAAGAGAGCCGGAAAGATTATGGGGGTTACGGTGCTCAGTTTCGTGGTTACCGGAGCCTTCGCGGCCATTGTCTTTTTTGTACTTTGCCAGATTTTTCCACCGGTTTTACAGCCTTGGAAGACTCTTAGTGCAGAAGAGGTGGGAGAGCACGCCAGCCTTACGGAAATGGTGCTAAACTTTTTTACTGTGGAGGATTTTGTGGGACTTCTCTCCAGAAGAGCCATGCTTCCTTTAATCGTTTTTTCCGTACTTTTTGGTTTTTCCGTGAATTTAGCAGGAGAGTCCGGTAAGAAAGTAGCGGAGTTTTTGGATAGTCTGACAGCGGTCATGATGAAGTTTGTGCAAATCGTAACCTATTATGCGCCCATTGCCTTCTTTGCGATATTTGCAGATTTGGTTGCAAGCTATGGCCCTCAGATTACGGAGAGCTATGCAAGAGCATTGGTTTTATATTATCCGGTTTGCTTTATTTATATTTTCACGGCATTCCCTTTGATGGCTTATATCGGCGCAGGAATGGACGGAGTGAAAATGATGATGTCCCATATTTTAAAGCCGGCGATTGTGGCTTTGGGAACCTGTTCTTCAGTGGCTACCATTCCTACCAATATGGAGGTGGCGGAGGAAAGCGGAATTTCCAAGGATGTGTCCGATATTGTACTTCCTTTGGGAGCGACCATGCACATGGACGGCTCCTGCTTCTCCTGTGTACTAAAGATTTGCTTTGTAATGGGAGCTTTGGGAACTCCTGTGAGCTTTGCCCAGCTTCCGGTGATTGTACTGGTTGCGGTATTTTCTTCTGTGGGAATGAGCGGTGTGCCCGGCGGCGGATATATCGGAGAGTATATTATTGCCAGCATTTTCTTCCCTAGTCAAATGGAAGTGGCCTTCCCTATTCTGGTTGCTATCGGCAATCTGGTGGACCCACCGGCAACCATGATTAACTCAGCAGGGGATTATGTGGTTTCCTTTATCGTTTCCCGTTTTGTAGATGGTAAGGACTGGATGAAGAACGCTTTAGCAAAGAAAGCTAAGGCATAGAGAAAAACGCTTTAGCAAAGAAAGCTAAGGCATAGAGAAAAACGCTTTAGAAAAGAAAGTTAAGAAATAGAGAAAAATGGTATTCGGTCTTTATAAAGGGAAGATCGAAAATGGAACGGAAGAATTCTTTGAACAATAAGAGAAGGTAAGGAAGAAGAAAATGGACTGTGCTTTTGGAAACGAAATTGGCTTAGAGGAAGAAGCGCTTTGCCTCCGAAAGGCGGAGCCTTCGGATTTGGATGCTGTAGCCGGGCTGGAAGCGGAATGTTTTCCCCGGGCTGAGGCGGCTACGAAGGAGCAATTTCAAGAACGCCTGAAAGCCTACGGCAAGCATTTCCTTCTTCTTTTTTATGCCGGAAGGCTGATTTCCTTTATCAACGGTTTTGTCAGTAATCAAAAAGATTTGTTCGATGAAATGTATGAAAATGTCAGTCTCCATGATGAAGACGGAGACTGGCAGATGATTTTTGGGGTCAATACCCACCCTGAGTTTCAAAAAAGAGGCATTGCCACCAGGATGATGCAGGCCTTTTTGGAAGAGGCTAAGAAAGAGGGAAGAAAAGGGGCAGTGCTTACCTGTAAAAAAGAAAAAATACCCTTCTACAGTCGCTGTGGCTTTGACTTAGAAGGGAAGTCTGCTTCCGTCCATGGTGATGCGGAATGGTATCAGATGCGGCGGCGCTTTTAGATCCATGCCCCGTCAAAGGGTATCACTTGGGCTGTAAGGTAGAGGGGGGCTTGGGAGAGAAGGTAGAGAAAGTCTGCGGCTTCTTCTACGGTAGCCATTCTGCCGTAGGGAATTTCCTCTTCTAAGCTTTGCTTTTCTTCAGCGCTAAGCCAGGAATTCATATCCGTGTCAACAGCGCCGAAAGCTACGGCATTAACGGAGATGTGAGAAGGGGCGAGCTCTTTTCCCAGAGCTTTCGCAAAGGTGGAGATACCGCCCTTGGTGAGGGAATAAAGACTTTCCATGGACGCTCCTACGTTTCCCCAAACGGAAGAACTGAAAAGAATTCTTCCTTCCTTCGCTTTTAAAAGATAGGGCAGGAGGTTTTGGCAAAGGGTGAAGGGGTGTAGGAGATTTGTTTCCAAAAGAGCCTTTGTTTCTTCCTCACTGTAGTCTTGCAATAATTTGATAGCGTCTTTACCGCTGTTGGCGATAAGAATCAGCTTAGATAGGCTTTTTCCTTCAAGAATACGGGAAAGGCCTTCTTTTGTACCTAAATCTTTACAAAGAAAAATTTCCGGACAGTTTTCCGGCAAGTCTGACTGAATTTCTTTTTTCAATTCTTCCAAAAGCGTCCAGTTTTTTTCGCAATTTAATAAGAGGCTGTAACCTTCTCTTGCAAAACGCTTGGCCGCGGCTTTACCGATTCCTCGGGATGCACCGGTAATAATAGCAATGTTCATAGCTTCTTTCTCCATTAAAACAAACTGCTTGTAGAAAAACGAGATGCCATAGGGGACATCTCGTTTAATAAAATCTATTTCCTGATGGCAGTTCAGTGCCTTCCTGAGCAAAGGGAAAGCTCTTCAGTGCACAAATACCTTATTAGTTAAAGCCGTAGAACTTCTGGGTGAGTTTGTAAGCTAAAATAGTCAACTTATTTCCGATTTTTCCGGGAAGGTTTACCCCCTGCCCAAGGAAGCCGGAACGCATTCTCCACCATAGGGGAAAATGTTTCTCCCGAAGCTCTGTCCAAAGCTCCTTTTTTCTTTGCAGATTTTCCTCTGTACCTGACTTGATGGCCAGAACAGAAGATACGGTAGTAATGATTTCCAAATACAAAATCATATATTTCCGAAGCTTTTTGGGCTGAACCTTAAGGACATCACAGCAATCAATCATCAGACGGTTTACCCTATACTGCTGGTCTAAACGGGAAATCATTACCGTTTCATTTACGGATTGGTCCTCCCGGCCAATGTAATAGTGATAAAGATTTTGATTTAGGTAATAAATCCTTTTTACTTGGGGGAGGGGCTCATAAACAAAGAGGTTATCTACATAGAAGGTGTGCTTGGGGAGTTGCAAGCCGCAATCCTTTAGCATTTTGGTCCGGTAAATAACGGAATGCATTAAAATGTACTGTCCCAGGTGGAAGTTCTTCATTTCAGCCCAGCCAAAAACCTTTTCTTCAGGGAAGGCATTGGCATAGGACATAACCTTTTTATTCTCCTGTCCCACCTTATCGTAAATGAAGTTGGCCACCAGCATATCAATGGACTCTCCGGAAAGGGTCAAATTTCGAATTCTTTCCAAAACCTCTAAAAGAACCTTGGAATCCAGCCAGTCATCCGAATCTACTACTTTAAAGTAAAGACCATTGGCATTTCTAAGACCGGTGTTCACCGCTTCACCGTGACCGCCGTTTTCCTGATGAACAGCCTTGCAAATACCGGGATATTTTTCTTCGTATTCCTTGGCAATTTCCAGGGTATTGTCTTTTTTGGAACCATCGTCAACAATGATGATTTCTACTTCTTCCCCGCCGGGAAGAATACTTTCAATGCAGTTCCGCATATAGGACGCGGAATTATAACAGGGGATTGCAAAACTAATTAATTTCATAAAACCTCACCATAGGGGAAAAGAGGATAGTATACGTTGAATCGTAGAAAATAATTTCATCGTTTCTCTATTCTCGTATCTTTCCGTTAAAATGCAGTGTTTTTAATCTTCCTTACTATAACATAAAGGAAGGAAGAAACAAAGTAAAAAGCGGAGGGGATCCACCCTTGTTTTTTCAAAAAATCAAAGGATTTTGGAGAAAAACAGCAGAAAATACTTGTATTTTCCCTTCATTCGTGTTAGTGTGTATCAGTATTTGTAACGTAGGAAGGGGCAAGCACTGGCTTGTCCCTTTTGCTTGAATGGAGCGTTGGCATGGAAATTGAGAGAACGAAGGCGTATTTGGAAGAAATTCTTCCTGGAATGGGCTATGTGCTGGATAGTGTCACCTTTACAAAAGAGGCGGGAACCCACTATCTAAGAGCATTCATTTTTAGAAAAGATGAGCAGGACATGACGGTCAATGACTGTGCCATGGTCTCCAGAAGACTGTCCAAGTGGTTGGATAAGGAAGACTTTATCGAAGAAGAATATATTTTGGAAGTATGTTCTTTAGGCTTTAAGGATAATCCCGGAGCGGAGGAGCTTTCCGAGGTGGAAGAAGAACTGCTTTCCGAGGAAGAAGCTACGGAAGAGTAAATTGTAAAGCACAAACAGGTGAAAGTATAATACAGGCGGAATAAAAGGCAGTAAGGATAGAAAACGCCTGATGATAAAAATAAAGAGGAGTAAAAACGATGAACGAGGAATTACGCTTAGCGCTAGACATGTTAGAGAAGGAAAAGAAAATTTCCAAGCAGGCTTTGATCGAGGCCATTGAGCTTTCATTACAAACTGCTTGCAAGAATCACTTCGGTTCCGCAGACAATGTGCACGTAAGCATGAATCCGGACACTGCAGTGTTTTCCGTATTGGCAGATAAGACAGTTGTTGAGAAGGTGGGAGACAAGTCCACAGAAATCAGCTTGGAAGAAGCCCATGAAATGGATCCTTCCTATACCTTGGGAGATGTGGTGCAGGTACCCATTGATTCCAAGTCCTTTAGCAGAATTGCAGCGCAGAATGCCAAGGGCGTGATTGTGCAGAAGATTCGTGAGGAAGAGAGAAAGAACCTCTTTGAAGAATATTATGCTATGAGCAAAAAGATTTTCACCGCCCTTGTGGAAAAGAATACCGGAAGAGCTCTGATTATGAATTTGGGCAAGGTAGATGGTTACCTTGCGGAAGCGGAGCAGATTCCGGGAGAGAATTTGACTCCCGGACAAAGAGCCAAGGTCTATGTGGTGGAAGTAAAGGACAGCCCCAAGGGACCAAAGCTAATGCTTTCCCGTACCCATCCGGAGTTGGTTCGTAAGCTGTTCTTTGAGGAGGTTTCTGAGCTTAGAGAAGGAATTGTGGAGATTAAGTCCATTGCCAGAGAGGCAGGATCTCGTACCAAGATGGCAGTCATTTCCAATGAAGAGGATGTGGATGCAGTGGGTGCCTGCGTTGGTCTTAACGGAAACCGTGTAAATACCATCGTGGAAGAGCTTCGGGGAGAGAAGATTGATATTATCAACTATGATGAGAACCCGGCATACCTGAT
This sequence comes from uncultured Oribacterium sp., assembly GCA_963542215.1. Taxonomy (GTDB): domain Bacteria; phylum Bacillota; class Clostridia; order Lachnospirales; family Lachnospiraceae; genus Oribacterium. The sequence continues at coordinate 6,174 of CAUTXF010000026.1, forward strand.
TGAGAATTCCTTATCCCCGGCTAAGGTAATCGCGGTTATTGCGGATCCGGACAACAAGGAAGCTTTGGTCATTGTACCGGATAATCAGTTGTCTCTGGCCATCGGTAAGGAAGGACAGAACGCAAGACTTGCGGCAAAGCTGACCAATTACAAAATTGATATTAAGTCCGAGTCTCAGGCTCAGGAACAGGGAATCTTCGATGAAATGGGAATTGATTACCATGGAGAAAGCCTGGAGGAAGAAGATTTAGGCTATGATGAGGACTATGAGGATGCTTCCTATGAAGAAGGGGAAGAGGAAGCGGAAGCTTACGAGGAAGAATAAATAAAAGAGAGACTTGGTTTTCGAAAAAGGATTGGTCTTTTTCGAAAAGCATTTTCATAAAACCGATAGAACCATAGGGATGTTTTCCGGGAGGGAAAATGAAGGTAGAGCCACAACGAAGCTGCATAGGCTGCGGAGAAAAGAAGGACAAAAAGGACTTGCTTAGGATTGTCCGTTCTCCGGAGGGGGAATATGCCGTGGATTTGCAAGGAAGAAAAAATGGAAGAGGCGCTTATCTTTGCAAGAATCTTTCTTGCCTGGAGAAGGCTGAGAAGAAAAAGGCTTTTTTCCGTTCCTTCAAGGAAGCAATCCCCAAGGAAGACTTGGATAGACTGAGGGAGGAAATCAAAGAAATTGCAAAATAAGATATTGGGACTCTTGGGTTTGTCCATGAAGGCCGGAAAGGTCAAGGCGGGAGAGTTTTCCGTAGAAAAGTCCATTAAAGCCCATAAGGCCAAATTGGTGCTGGTGGCTGCCGATGCTTCGGAAAATACGGAAAAAAAATTCCGACAAAGTTGTTTTTATTATCAGATTCCCATATTTTCCTTCGGAACGAAGGAAGAGCTGGGGAGAGGGATTGGAAAGGAAATGCGTTCTTCTCTGTGCATAGAGGATGAAGGCTTTGCGAAACGGATGATTGAGATTTTAGATGGAGGGAATGCGGATGTTAGAAGATAATAAGAAAGAAAATATTGAACAAAAAAGTGAGGAAGCTCCCGTTAAAAAGAAAAAGTTAGCGGTGGTTTTCCATTCCCAAAACTCGGTGAACCATAAAAATCATCCTCTGGGAAGAACGCAGTTTTCCGATAAGGCAAAGGCCAAGGTAAAGAAGGAAGCAGGGAAAGAGGAGGGAGGAAAGAAATCCCCCAACGGAAGACCCTTGCCTCCCGGAACTGCAAGGGTTACTCCTTTGAAGGCTTTGAATGCTATCCAGAAAAAGCAGGAGGAAGAGGAGAAGAAGCTGGCAGAGGAGAGACTTCTTTTAGAAAAGCAGGAAGCGGAAAGAAAAGCTAGGGAAGAAGCGGCAAAGGCCAAGGAGGAAGCGGAAAAGAAGGCTTTGGCGGAAAAGGAGAGTCAGGAAAAGGCAAAGAAAGCTACCATCTCCGGAATCAAACCGACTATTTCCGGAATTGCGGCTAAGCTGAGCCCTGCCAAGCCCCAGAGTAAAGAGTCTGTCGGAGAGCGTAAGAGCAGCAGCTTCGGCGCCGGAAAGCCTGCAGAGAAGCGATTTGCACCGGGAGGAAGAAGTGACAGTCGTGGAGAAGGCAGAAAGGATGGGGACTTTAACGGAAGACCCCGTTTCGGTGCAGCTGCGAAGAAGCCTGCTCCAAGCCTTGCTCCGGAGATTGTGGAAAAGCAAAGCAGAACCAAGCATGACGCCACAAAGCCTCAGAAGAAGGTTTACGGAAACAAGAGCTTTGAAAATGAAAAGGCCAACATTTCCCAGAAGAATCGTGCTGCCAGAAAGCAGAATAAGTACGGCGCTACCCAGTCCTACGAGAGAGATGAGCAGGTAAAGGTAAAGAAGACCGGAAAGGGTGCATTTATTAAGCCGGAAGTGGTGAAGGTTGTGGAAGAAACCATTAAGTCCATTACCTTACCGGAGGTAATTACCATTAAGGAATTGGCGGATAAGATGAAGCAGAAGTCTGCGGACCTTATCAAGAAGCTTTTCTTAAAGGGACAGATGGTTACCCTGAATACGGAATTAACGTATGAAGAGGCGGAAAATATTGCAGTTGAGTACGACATTCTTTGTGAAATGGAAGAGAAGGTAGATGTTATTGCCGAGCTGGTACAGGATTCCGAAGTGGATGAAGAGAAGGATTTACAGCCCCGTCCTCCTGTAGTAGCGGTTATGGGACACGTTGACCACGGTAAAACCTCTATTCTGGATGCGATTCGAAATACCAATGTGACCAGTAAGGAGCATGGCGGAATTACCCAGTCTATCGGTGCTTATCAGGTAACGGTAAAGGTTAACGACGAAGACAGAGTTATAACCTTCTTGGATACTCCCGGACATGAAGCCTTTACTGCTATGCGTATGCGTGGAGCCCAGTCCACCGATATTGCTATTCTGGTTGTTGCTGCAGATGACGGCATTAAGCCCCAGACCATTGAGGCGATTAACCATGCCAAGGCGGCCAATACAGAGATTATTGTAGCCATCAATAAGATTGATAAGCCTGCGGCAAATATTGACAAGGTGAAGCAGGAATTAATGACCTATGATTTGGTGGCGGAGGATTACGGCGGAACCACCATTTGCTGCCCTGTTTCTGCAAAAACCGGAGAAGGACTGGAAAGTCTTTTGGAAAATATTGCTTTACAGGCGGATGTGCTGGAATTAAAGGCGAATCCAAACCGTAAGGCCTACGGTGTTGTGATCGAGGCGGAGCTGGACAAAGGAAGAGGTTCCGTAGCCCGTCTTTTGGTACAAAAGGGTACCCTGCATATCGGAGATGTGGTGGCGGTAGGATCTGCCTTCGGTAAGGTTCGTGCCATGATTGACGACAAAGGAAAGAGAATCAAGAAGGCAACACCTTCCATGCCTGTAGAGATTTTAGGATTGAACTCCGTGCCTAATGCGGGAGAAATTTTCCAGGTGAAGGACAACGAGAAGGAAGCCAAGGCTTATGCGGATACCTTCGTTAGTGAAGGAAAGCAGAAGATGGTGGAGGATTCCCGTAAGAAAGTCAGCTTAGATGCCCTCTTTGACCAGATTAAGGCCGGAGAGCTGAAGGATCTTCCGATTGTCATCAAGGCGGATGTACAGGGATCTGTGGAAGCGGTTCGTGATTCCTTACAGAAGATTGAAAATGCGGAAGTTCAGGTGAAGGTGATTCATGCCGGTGTTGGTGCCATCAATGAGTCCGATATTAACCTGGCTATTGCTTCCAATGCCATCGTCATCGGATTTGACGTTAAGCCGGATCCAACCGCAAGAGATATTGCCGAGCGGGAAAATGTAGATGTAAGACTTTACAATGTCATTTATAAGGCTATTGAAGATATTGAGCTTGCCATGAAGGGAATGCTGGCTCCTGTTTATGAGGAAAAGGTTATCGGTCATGCGGAGGTTCGTATGATCTTTAAGTCCTCCGGAGTTGGTGTGATTGCCGGTTCCTTTGTTCTGGACGGAAAGGTACAAAGAGGTGCCAAGGTTCGTTTGACCAGAGGCGGAGAGCAGTTATATGATGGAACCATTGCTTCCGTAAGACATTTTAAGGATGACGTAAAGGAAGTGGGAACCAAGCAGGAATGCGGTATTGTATTAGAAGACTTTACCGATATTCAGGAATTGGATCAGTTGGAAGTTTACGTTATGGAAGAAGTAAAACAGAGATAAGAGGGAGGGGAGCCGAAGGCTCCCCTGTTCCTGCTTTTTAGCATAAGAAGGAATTTGTCCTGTAAATCCCGGATGCTTTCCTTGGAAAGCTTTTGCGTGGCATAGGAATTGGCTTTAATACATAACGGGTATCTTATGCAAAAACTAAGGTATCTCGTTGGAAAGGATATATTGTGAAAAAACTAAGCTTTAAGAACCAAAGAAGGAATGAGGATGTGAGAAGGTGCCTTTCTCTTCTGATTCGTGAAGAGGTAAAGGATAGCAGGGTTTCTCCCTTCTGTGATGTTACCGGTGTAGATCTTACTCCGGACTTGCAGTACTGTAAGGTCTTTGTTTCCTGCCTTGGCAGTGAAGAGGAGCTGGGAAAAACTATTGAGGGATTAAAGGCTGCAGGGGGATTTCTACGAAGAGAGCTGGCAAGAAGCTTAAATCTAAGACATACTCCGGAACTGCAATTTATTGCGGATCACTCTGTGGAATACGGCTCCAGAATGGACGCTTTAATCAATCAGGTAAGCAAGGAAGATAAGGAAAGGGCAGTAGGAGAAGTGGTAAACAGCGAGAATCGCTACAAAGAGGAGGAAGAATGAAAGATAAGCTAGAGGAATTGTTAGCTTCTTCCCAGCGGATTTGCTTACTGGGACATACCCGACCGGACGGAGATTGTCTAGGCTCTACATTGGGGTGGAAAAATTATTTAAAGAATCGCTATCCGGAGAAGGAAGTACAGGTTTATCTGATGGAGGCCCATGAGAAATTTTCCTATCTTCCCGGTTTTTCCGACATTCGCCACGACGTGCCAAAGGAGAGTTATGACCTGGCTCTGATTTGCGATTGTGGGGCTTATGAAAGACTGGGAGAGTTCGGTTCCCTGGCAAAGTCGGCAAAAAACTGTTATGTGGTGGACCATCATGTAACAAGTAATGGGGAGGACTTTCCTTTTCATACCATTCTTCCTGATGCCTCCAGTACCTGTGAGGTGAGTTTCGATCTGATGGAAGAAGAGTTTTTTGATAAGGCGGTGGCTACCTGCATTTATACCGGCTTAATCCATGATACCGGTGTTTTTAAGTATAACTGTACTTCTCAGCATACCATGGAGATTGCAGGAAAATGCATAGCCCGGGGAATTCCTTTTTCCCACATCATTGATGACAGCTTTTATATGAAGTCTGTGGATCAGCAGAAAATGACGGGGAAGGTTTTGCAGGATGCAAAGCTTTATTGTGAGGATAGAATCCTGGCTTCTTCCTTAAGCCTAAAGGATATGAGGTCCTTTAATCTGGAACAAAAAGACCTGGATATGGTGGTCAGCGTGCTTCGGGAAACCAGAGATGTGGATGGGGTGATTTTCCTCTACGAGGTGGGAAATCAGGTTTACAAGGCCAGCCTTCGTTCCAACAACAATGCCTTTGATGTTTCACGGGTGGCGGCCTTCTTTTCCGGTGGGGGACATAAGATGGCAGCAGGTTGTAGCCTAAAGGGCAGTCCGGAGCAGATCTTAGAGAAGCTTTTCGTGGAAATGAGGAAGCAGCTGGATGCAGATGGCTTCAAAAGCAATAAAAGATGTAGAGAGTAAGCATGGATGGAATTATTAATGTATATAAAGAAAAGGGGATGACCAGCTTCGACGTTCTTCGGGCTCTTCGAAGAATTCTGAGAGAAAAAAAGATGGGGCATACCGGCACCTTGGACCCCATGGCGGAAGGCGTGCTTTTGGTCTGTGTCGGAAAGGCTACCAAATATGTGGATGCTTTGATGGCGAAAGAGAAGATCTATCAGGCGGAATTGACCTTAGGAATCGAAACGGATACGGAGGACAGTACCGGAAAGATTCTTTCCGAAGAAGAGGTTTCTATTTCGAAGGAGGATATTGAAAAGATTCTTCCCTGCTTTCTGGGAAAGCAGGAGCAGATTCCTCCCATGTACAGCGCAAAAAAGCTGGAAGGAAAAAAGCTTTATGAGCTGGCGAGAGAAGGGAAAACGGTAGAAAGGAAGCCGAGTCAGATTGAGATTTTCAGTCTGGAAATTCTTTCCTATGACTGTCCTAAGCTCCGTTTTCGGATTCATTGTTCCAAGGGGACTTATATTCGTACTCTTTGCAAGGATATCGGGGAAGCGCTGGGGACCAAAGCCTGTATGTCTGCGCTGCTGCGAGAGCAGGTGGGGGAGTTTTCCTTGAAAAACAGCTTTCGCTTGTCGGAAATTGAGAAGCTGGAAAAAGAAGGGAAAAGAGATACTTACCTTCTTCCGCCCCTATACAGTAAAGAAGATACCATTTTAACCTTCGGAAAGTTTGACGGTCTTCATCTCGGACACCAAAAAATATTTGAAGAGTTGTTTAAGGAGGGAAAGGCGGAGAATTTAGTGCCTTCCGTCTTGTCCTTTACCACCCATCCTTCGGTTTTATTTTCCGGAGAGCGGCAGGATCTTCTTTGTACGGAGGATGAGCATTATACCCGTCTGCAAAATGCAGGATTTTCCCGGATTTTTCTTTTTCCATTAACCTTGGAAACCGCCAAGATGTCTCCGGAGAAATTTCTGGAGGATATTCTGGTAAAGGCTTTAAAGGTAAAGCACCTTGTGGTGGGAACGGATTGCAGCTTCGGCTATAAGGGAAAAGGTGATGTGGCGCTGCTTCAGGAAAAGGCTGAGGATTTCGGCTATAAGCTGACCGTGGTGGAGAAGGCATTAACCCGGGATGCCACCGGGAAATCCGTGGAAATTTCCAGTACCTATATCCGGAAATGCTTGGAAGAGGGGGCTGTGGAAGAGACGGCAAGGCTTTTGGGACGGTACTATACCCTGTCCGGCACCGTGGTGCATGGAAAGAAAATCGGGCGAAGCATCAATTTCCCCACGGCAAACATTCTCCCGAAGGAAGGAAAGCTCTGCCCCATGGAGGGGGTGTATCATACTCGTGTGCTTCTGGGGAAAGACTACTATGAGGGAATGACCAGCATAGGGAAGAATCCCAGCGTGGCGGAGAATAATCCGCTGACCATAGAAACACATATTCTGGGCTTTCAGGGAGACATCTACGGAGAGAAGCTTCGCTTGGAATTTATCAGCTTTATTCGGGAACAAAGACATTTTAAGGATATCGAAGAGTTGAAGAGTCAGCTGGAGAAGGATTTGGCCTTTGTAGAGGAAGAAAGTAAAAAGAGGGAGTCGTAAGAATGTCTTTTCCGAGCTTCGTGAAACTTACGATTTTTGCCAAAGCAAAGTGTGAAAATCCTTGACGAAAGCCGGAAATTCGCGTATCATAGTCTGGCATTTATGGACTGATTTTGGAGAAGAAGAAAAGTTATCATAAAATGCACAGAACTTCGCGTTAGGCATAGGAAGGCGATTTCCTAACGCCTTCCTCAGTCTAACGTGTGTTAACGCAAGCAATTGCAGAAAAAAGGAGAATCAAATGATTACAAGAGAGAAAAAAGCAGAGTTGGTAGCGAAGTACGGAAGAAAGCCCGGAGACACCGGATCTCCTGAAGTACAGGTAGCGATTCTTACAGAGAGAATCGTTGAGCTTACCGAGCATTTAAAGAGCAACCCTAAGGATCACCACAGCAGAAGAGGACTTCTGATGATGGTAGGTCACAGAAGAGGCCTTTTGGACTACTTAAAGAAGACCGACTTAGAGGGTTACAGAAGCTTAATCGAGAAGTTAGGCATCAGAAAGTAAGAAGAATCAGGGCGGAAAAGCATGGCTTTTCTGCCCTTTTTTACTGTTCATTTTCTCATTTTCCTGTATAATAGGAATCTATGACAAAAGCTATCCGGAAGGTAGTCCGAGATCACTGAAGAGGCGGTGAACCTCACAGTTTCTTCAGTGGCTTTGGATCTTCCGGATTAAAAAAGGAGGATTTATGTATAAGAGTTATTCAATGGAACTTGCCGGAAGAACCCTGACGGTGGATGTGGATAGGGTTTGCGCGCAAAGTAACGGTGCCGCATTGATGCACTATGGAGACACTACGGTGTTGTCCACCTGTACCGCTTCCGCAAAGCCGAGAGACGGTATTGATTTCTTCCCCCTTTCCGTAGAATACGAAGAAAAGATGTATTCTGTAGGAAAGTTTCCGGGAGGATTTAAGAAGAGAGAAGGAAGAGCCAGTGACAATGCGATTTTAACCGCAAGAGTTATTGACCGTCCTATGCGTCCTCTCTTCCCTAAGGACTATAGAAATGATGTTTTATTAAACAACCTGGTATTATCCGTGGATCAGGATGCTTCTCCTGAACTCTTGGCGATGCTTGGTTCTTCCCTGTCCACCTGTCTTTCCGATGTTCCCTTTGACGGTCCCTGTGCAACCACTCAGATCGGAATGGTTGGGGGAGAATTTGTGGTAAATCCCGGAAACGGAGAGAAGGCGGTTTCCGACCTTTTATTGACTGTAGCTTCCACAAAAGAGAAGGTTATCATGATCGAAGCCGGAGCGAACGAGCTTCCGGAGGCCAAGATGATTGAGGCAATTTATCTTGCCCATGATGTAAACCAGCAGATTATCGGTTTCTTTGAGAGCATTATCGAAGAATGCGGAAAAGAAAAGCACAGCTATGTTTCCAGTGCTGTTCCTGAAGAATTATTTGCGAAGATGAAGGAAGTGGTAAAGCCGGAGGAGATGGAGAAGGCTGTATTTACTGATGATAAGGCCGAAAGAGATGCCAATGTTTCCCTTCTTAGTGAAAGATTGGTAGAAGCTTTCCAGGATGATGAGGAAGCTTTGGCCATTTTACCGGATGCCATCTATCAGTATGAGAAGAAGACTGTTCGTAAGATGATTTTAAAGGATCATAAGAGACCGGACGGAAGAGCCATCGATGAGATTCGTAAGTTAGAGGCTGAGGTGGATCTTCTCCCCAGAGTACATGGTTCCGCCATGTTTAAGAGAGGACAGACCCAGATTATGAATATTACTACCCTGGCACCTCTTTCCGAGGTTCAGAAGGTAGAAGGTTTAAATGAATTTGAAACGGAAAAGCGTTATTTACACCAGTATAACTTCCCCGGATATTCCGTGGGAGAGGCTAAGGCTTCCAGAGGTCCCGGAAGAAGAGAAATCGGTCACGGTGCTTTGGCAGAGAAGGCTTTAATCCCTGTACTGCCTTCCGTGGAAGAATTCCCCTATGCGATTCGCTCCGTTTCCGAGACTATGGAGTCTAACGGTTCTACTTCCATGGCTTCCACCTGTGCATCCTGCATGTCTTTGATGGCTGCCGGTGTTCCCATTAAGAAGCCTGTTGCCGGAATTTCCTGCGGTCTTGTAACCGGAGACAGCGATGATGAGTATTTGGTACTTACTGACATTCAGGGCTTGGAAGACTTCTTCGGGGATATGGACTTTAAGGTAACCGGAACAGAGGACGGAATCACTGCGATCCAGATGGATATTAAGATTCACGGCTTGACTCGTCCCATCGTGGAAGAGGCTATTCGCAGAGCAAGAGAAGCAAGACTCTTTATTATGAACGGTGTTATGAAAGAAGCGATTGCAGAGCCTAGAGCGGAGCTTTCTCCGTATGCTCCGAAGATTTTGACCATGTCTATCAATCCGGAGAAGATTGGAGATGTTATCGGAAAGCAGGGTAAGACCATTAACGGTATCATCGAAGAAACCGGCGTGAAGATCGATATTGATGATAACGGAACTGTTTCCATTTCCGGAACAAACCTGCCTGATTTGGAAAGAGCGAAGAAAATCATTGAGTCTATTGTAAACGATATTGAGCCGGGACAGATTTTTGAAGGAACCGTAGTCAGAATGATGGATTTTGGTGCCTTTGTACAGTTAAGCCCCAACAAGGACGGCATGATTCACATTTCCAAGCTATCTGACCAGAGAGTGAATAAGGTAGAGGATGTGGTTCATATCGGCGATAAAGTTCGTGTAAAGGTTCTGGAAGTGGATAAGATGGGAAGAATCAACCTTTCTATGCGCCCACAGGATTTGGTAGAGAAGCAGGAAGCGTAAGCACAGCTTAAGGGGGAAAATATGAAGATTAGAACGAGATATGCACCTTCCCCTACCGGAAGGATGCATGTGGGGAATTTGCGAACCGGCATGTACGCCTATCTGATTGCCAAGCATGAGGGAGGTGACTTCCTCCTCCGTATCGAGGATACCGACCAGGAAAGAGAAGTGGAAGGGGCTGTGGATATTATCCGTAGAACGCTGGAAGCTACAGGACTTTTCTGGGACGAGGGGCCGGATAATCCCGGAGACTGTGGACCTTACGTGCAGTCGGAACGAGTGAAGACCGGCGTTTATATGGACTATGCCAAGAAGCTGGTGGATAAGGGAGAGGCTTACTACTGCTTCTGTGACGAGGATCGTTTAAAGAGCCTGCAAACCGAGGTAAATGGAGAGACGCTTTTCCATTATGACAAGCATTGTCTTTCTCTTACTAAAGAAGAGGTGGAAGAGAAGTTAAAGCAGGGCCTGCCCTTTGTAATTCGTCAGAACAATCCTACGGAAGGAAGTACCACCTTCCATGATGAGCTTTACGGGGATGTTACCGTGGAGAACAGCGAACTGGACGACATGGTGCTGATTAAGTCCGACGGCTATCCTACCTATAACTTTGCCAATGTTATAGATGACCATTTGATGGGGATTACCCATGTGGTTCGTGGAAACGAATATCTCTCCTCCAGCCCTAAGTACCAAAGACTCTATGATGCCTTCGGTTGGGAGTCTCCGAAGCTGATTCATTGTCCTTTGATTACGGATGAGAATCATAAGAAGTTATCCAAGAGATCCGGACACTCCTCCTTTGAGGATTTGATTGACCAGGGCTTTGTGGCTGAAGCGGTGGTAAACTTTGTGGCTCTTTTAGGCTGGAGCCCTGAAGAAAATGAAGAGATTCTTTCTTTAGAGGACTTGGTTCGTTTGTTTGATTACCGTAGAATTTCCAAGAGTCCTGCGGTTTTCGATATGGGTAAGCTTCGTTGGATGAACGGAGAGTACATCAAGAAAATGGACTTCGACAAGTTCTATGAGAGAGCTCTCCCCTTCGTGAAAGAAGCTGTAGGTGAGGGATTGGATCATAAGAAGATTGCCGAGATGGTAAAGAGCAGAATCGAAATCTTCCCGGACATTCCCGAGCAGGTTTCCTTCTTTAAGGAAGTACCGGAATATGAGCTGTCTCTTTATGAAAACAAAAAGGCAAAGTGTAATTTAGAGAATTCTTTGAGTCTTCTGGAAGAGGTTCTTCCTTTATTACAGGAGGAAAATGACTACAGTAACGATCATTTGTATGAGAAATTACAGGCCTTCGGTCAGGAAAAGGGCTACAAGACAGGCTTTATGATGTGGCCCATCCGCATTGCCCTTTCCGGAAAGCAAATGACTCCTGCAGGAGCTACCGAGATTCTTTCCGTACTGGGTAAGGAAGAGTCCTTAAAGAGAATTGAAAAAGCAATAGAGAGATTAAAAGAAAAGAGGTAATGGCATTGGATAAGCAGGAATTTTTAGAGAGATACAGACATTCTCTTGCACATATTTTGGCAAAAGCCATGGTAGAGCTGTATGGTCCTGAGGTACAGTATGCGATCGGACCCCAGATTGAAGATGGCTGTTATTATGACTTTGCTCTGCCCAAGTCCTTGTCCGAGGAGGATTTTAAGACTATTGAGGACAAGATGAGAGAAATTATCAAAAGAAGAGAGAACTGGACCAGAGAGGAGCTGTCCCGTGAGGCGGCCTTGGCTCTCTTTGATAAGCAAAAGTTCAAAAAGGAGCTGATTCAGGATCTTCCTGCCGATGAAGTCATCAGTATTTATCGTACCGGTGATGATTTCGTGGATCTTTGCCGGGGACCTCATGTGGAGAATTCTCAGGAACTCATGAATGTGGCCTTCCAGATTAAATCCATTTCTGGAGCTTACTGGCGTGGAGATGAGCACAGAGATCAGTTACAGCGTGTTTATCTTTTTGCCTTCCCGGATAAGAATGCCTTAAAGGAGCATTTGAAGTGGTTACAGGAAGCCCAGGAGAGAGACCATAAGAAGCTGGGTAGCCAGCTTGACCTCTTCATGTTTGATGAGACTGCTCCCGGAATGCCATATTGGCTTCCCAGAGGTTGGAAGATGTATCAGGCGCTTTTAGCCTATTCCAGAAGTGTGCAAGCAAAGCACGGTTACACGGAGATTTCCGCACCCCTTATCAATAATAAGAAATTATGGTTGATTTCCGGACACTGGGCACATTACATTAACAATATGTTTATGGTTCCCGGTATTTCCGGCTGGTTAAAGGCCGATGCTGACCTATCCGGTGTACTGGAGCATCCTACCGATGCCAGCCTTGGAGAGAAGATTGTAAAGATTCAGGCAGGCTCTGTAATCTACAATCGTGAGAATATTGATACCATGGCGGCAAAGCCCATGAACTGTCCTAATGCCATGATTACCTACAAGAGAAGAAATCGTTCCTATAAGGAGCTTCCCATCCGTTATTCCGAGTATGATGTACTCCATAGAAAGGAAAAATCTGGACAAATGAACGGACTTTTCCGTGTACAGGAGTTCCGTCAGGATGATGACCATACCTTCGTAATGGAATCTCAGATTGAGGCGGAAATTGCGGACATCATCTCCATTGCGGATGAAGTATACAAGACCTTCGGTGTTACTTATCGTGCAGAGCTCTCCACAAGACCTGATGATTTCATGGGAGATATCGAGGTTTGGGATAGAGCGGAGGCTGCTTTAAAGAAGATTCTCACCGACAAGTACGGAGAGGGCGGTTTTGAAATCAATGAAGGAGACGGTGCCTTTTACGGACCAAAGATTGACTTACAAATTAAGGATGCTTTGGGAAGAGAGTGGCAGTGTGGAACTATCCAGCTGGACTTCCAGCTTCCTCACAACTTTGGCTTAACTTACCAGACTGCTGAAGGAAGCACCGCTATGCCGGTGGTAATCCATAGAGCAATTTACGGATCCTTGGAGCGCTTTATCGGTATTATTATCGAGAACTTCAAGGGAAGCTTCCCCTTCTGGTTAAGCCCCGAGCAGGTAGGCATCGTACCGATTCGAGAAGAGCATAACGACTACGGAAAAGAAGTTTATGATGCTCTGACGGAAATCGGAATTCGAGCTGAAGCTGACTACAGTGACAAGAACATGAAGGAGAAGATTAAAGGCTATAAGAACTATAAGAATCCTTATATTCTTGTGCTGGGAGATAGAGAAAAGGAAGAAAGAACCGTATCCATCAATATGCGGGGTTCCAATAAGCAGATTAATAACGTTCCACTGGACGCTTTCTTAAAAGCCTGTGAAAGAATGCAGAAGGAACACAGCTTAGAGCTGATGGATGAGTTTTAATGAATTTGTTCTAAATACAATAGAAAAGTAGAGACAGAGATAGAAGAATGATTTATCGCTTTTTGCAGTATAGCTTGGAACAGGGGCACGCTCTCGCTAACTTCGCCTCGTAGCGGTTCTAAGCTTTTATAAGACAAAAGCTAAGAACCGACGGGCTCAGATTGCCCCTTATTCTCAAGCTATACTGCGAAAAAGCTAGGTGATGTTTTCCTCTTCTGTCTCTTTTTTAGTTCTGTATTTTTAGAAAAAATTCATGGAAAACTCAAAAAAAATATCAGTTCAAAGCTCATAATAAGGTATAATAAAAAGGTTTTTATAGCAGCGGTATGGAAAAGTGTTATTTTACAAGGTTTCTATTTGGCAAGAAGATTATATGTAAGGGATAGGAAAGGATATCTATCTTCTTTTTAAAGAAATAATTTGTTGTAGAATGCTTATTTTATTACCGGAATCAAATGCGTTTAGAGTAAGGAGAGTCTATGAATAGTGAGCATGTGAGAGAAGGGGTACAGTCTGCGCCTCATAGAAGTTTATTTAATGCCTTAGGTTATACCAAGGAAGAGATGAAGAAGCCCATGATTGGTGTGGTTTGTTCCTACAATGAAATCGTACCGGGGCATATTAACTTGGATAAAATTGCGGATGCTGTAAAGATGGGTATTGCGGAAGCCGGCGGTATGCCGGTGGAGTTCCCGGCTATTGCGGTTTGTGACGGTATTGCCATGGGACATACCGGAATGAAATATTCTCTGGTAACCAGAGACTTAATTGCAGATTCCACGGAATGTATGGCCAGGGCACACCAGTTTGACGGTTTGGTGATGATTCCAAACTGTGATAAGAATGTGCCCGGTCTTTTGATGGCAGCAGCCAGAGTGAATATCCCAACTGTCTTTGTCTCCGGCGGCCCTATGCTTGCAGGAAAGGTAAGGGGAGAGAAGCGTTCTCTTTCTTCCATGTTTGAAGCTGTGGGAGAGTATGAGGCAGGAAAGATTGGTATGGAGGAGTTAAAGCTCTACGAGGAAAATGTTTGTCCTACCTGCGGTTCCTGCTCCGGTATGTATACCGCAAACTCCATGAACTGCTTAACAGAGGTTATCGGTATGGGACTTCCCGGAAACGGAACCATTCCTGCGGTTTACTCTGCTCGTATTCGTTTGGCAAAGATGGCGGGCTATGCCATTATGGAGATGATTGAGAAAAATATCCGTCCAAGACATATTATGACAGAGGCTGCCTTCCGAAATGCCTTAACGGTAGATATGGCTTTGGGATGCTCCACCAACACTATGCTTCACCTGCCTGCCATTGCCCATGAATGCGGCATTGAGTTAAAGGTGGAAAATGCCAATGAAATCTCTGCAAAGACTCCGAATCTTTGTCATTTGGCTCCCGCAGGCTATGCCTATATGGAGGACTTGAACGAAGCCGGCGGAGTGTATGCGGTGATGAAGGAGCTGTCTAAGAAGAATCTTTTGGATCTTTCCGGCATTACTGTTACCGGAAAGACTATGGAGGAAAATATTGCCCATGCCAGAAATAAGGATGAGGAGATTATTCGCCCCATTGATAAGCCCTTTATGCCTATCGGCGGAATTGCAGTGTTGAAGGGAAATCTGGCTCCGGATACCGGTGTGGTAAAGCGTTCCGCAGTGGCTCCGGAAATGATGGTGCATGAAGGACCTGCCAGAGTATTTGATTGTGAAGAGGATGCGATTGCTGCCATCAAGGGTGGAAAGATTAATCCCGGAGATGTGGTGGTCATCCGCTACGAAGGTCCTAAGGGCGGTCCCGGAATGAGAGAGATGCTGAATCCTACCTCTGCCATTGTAGGTATGGGCTTAGGAAGCACGGTGGCCCTGATTACAGACGGTCGTTTCTCCGGCGCTTCCCGTGGCGCTGCTATCGGACACGTTTCTCCTGAGGCAGCTGTGGGTGGACCGATTGCTCTGATTGAAGAAGGAGATATCATTTCTATCGATATTCCTAACTATAGCTTAAATGTAAAGCTAAGTGATGAGGAGTTGGAGAAGAGAAGAAAGGCTTGGAAGCCGAAGAAGAGACCGGATTTGGACGGTTATCTTGTTCGCTACCGTGCACTGGTTACCAGCGGAAACCGCGGGGCAATTTTAGAGCTTCCTAAGGACTGGGAATAAAGACCTTGCTTTGAAAAAAATAAGTTTTAAGGAATCTGCTGAAAATTGTATTTTATAAATACGATTCCTCTAAAATTCCTTTCCATGGATTGTAATATTGAAATTTTTGAGTAAAATAAGTAGGGTTTACCTTTTCTCTAAGGTAAACCCTATTTCTTTTCTTTTTTTGGGGGCTTAGTCTAAAAATAGCAAGTAAGAATAAATACTTTTTACAATAATACAAAATGTTTTTTATGGAGCTTTCCTAAAAAATCAAATAAATAGGAAGTATTATAGATTTTACGTAGCCAGAGGAATCATTTTACGTTAAAATAATGAGATTAAGAATTTTGTAAGGAAACGATGAGCCAGTAAGGAGGACCGGTGGCACAGATGGGAGATAAGGAGCGAAATAAAATTATTCGTTTTGCTTTGCTTTTGGCAAGCTTTCTTTGTCTGCTTCTTTTTGTGTTCTTAACTTTTTTTGCATGGCAGAACTTTTTCAGTCAGAAGCCGAAGGAATGGAAGGAATGGAAGGAGAGTGATGAGAGCTATATGCTCCCGGAGAAAAAGAACATTCTTTTTCTGAGCTCCTACGATACATCTTCTCCGCTTTTTGCCAGTGAGCTGGAGGGAATAGAATCCATCATTAATCAATCCAATATTCACCTGGATACCATCAACATGGATTTTCAGCACTTTGGACATGATAAGGATATCGAGGCAATTTATACCTTTGTACAAACCCGTTTGGAGAATAGAGAAAAGCCCTATGATGGCGTTTTGGTGGGGGATGATAGAGCTTTGGAATTCGTTTTGGAAAAGCAGGAGGAGCTTTTTCCGGATATTCCCATTATTTTTTTCAGCATCAACAATCAGGAACTGGCAAAGAATGCGGCTAAAAATCCCAAGATTTCAGGATATTACAGTCCTTCCTTTTTAAAAGATACTTTAAGCTTGGCTGCTTCCCTGCAAATGGGAGCGGACACCATTATGGTGCTTTATGATAATACTTATTGGGGAAATCAAGCTAAGGAAGAGTTTTTCTCCCTGCAAAGAAGCTTTTCTTCCTATCGTTTTGCCGGCCTTAATTTTTCGCAGATGAAAAAAGAGGAGTTTCTGGAAGAGATTGAGAAGCTGGATGAAAAGAGTATTGTGCTTTACATTTCTACCACATTGGATGAGGACGGCAATTACTACCCCGGCAATCAGGCTAGGAAAATGATTTTGTCCAGAGCCAATGTACCGGTTTATAGCTATGTTATGCTGGATAATATCAGGGGATTTTTGGCGGGTAGAGCACCGGATATAAAACAAATGGCCAAGGATGCCAGTCTGCTGATGCTGGATGTGCTATCGGGCAAGAAGGATGTGGAGAAAACCGCAGAGGAAGAGGATAGTCCGGGAAAACTGACAGTGGATAATCGTGTCCTCAGTGCTTACCATCTTTCCAAAGCACGGCTTCCGAAGAATATTGTGTTGGAGGATACTCCTCAGCAATGGATGATGCGCTATGCCCGTTACTTATTTATAGCAGCCTTTCCTTTAATGGCGGTATGCATGATTGCCGTTTACTTCATTATGAGCCGTTTACACAGTAAGAAGGTTCTGCAGGAATTGGAAGAGAAGAATGAGAGCCTCTTGCTGGCAAAGGATGATTTGGAACATAAATTAAGCTACGACTTATTGACGGAGCTTTTGAACCGACAAACCGCATTGTCAAGGCTTACGGATTATATTGGAGACAGCAAAGATTACTCCTGTGTTTTAGTGGACATTGATAATTTAAAAGAGTTAAATGAATCCAGAGGCTATGATACGGGAGACTTATATCTGGTGGCTGTAGCCAATCGACTTCGTCGTTTTGAAAAGGATCATGGCGTCATTCTTTCCCGTTACGGTGGAGATGAGTTTATGATTATTTTCCCCAGAAAATGTTTGCAGGAGGATTCTCCGGAGCTGGCGGAAATCCTTTCAATCTTCCGAAGGGCAATTACCGTAGGAGAAGAGACGGTGTATATGAATGCCTCCGGAGGCGTCGCTTCCTCTATAGGCGGTGAGAGCCCCCGAACGATTGTCATGTACGCCGGACTGGCCATGAGCTTTGCAAAACGGAAGGGAAAAAACCGTTTGGTATTCTACAGTGAGGAGCTTCGATATAAAAAGGAAAAAATAAGTCAAATATTGAAAATCGTGGAGGATGCCATCCAGGAGAATTCCTTCTATATGGTATATCAGCCTCAGGTGGACTGTAAGACCAGAAAAGTTGTAGGCTTTGAATCTCTTATGCGTATTCGAAATGAGGATTGCTCTCCGGATCAATTTATTCCCGTTGCGGAAAGCTATGGCTATATTGTAAAGTTGGGTAAGATTGCGGTGGAACAGGTTATAAGGCAGCTGGCCAAGTGGAAGGAAGTGGGTCATGCTCTATGCCCTATCTCCATTAACTTCAGCAGTTATCAGATTTATGATGATGATTTTGTGGAATATCTTTTTTACCAGCTGGATCGTTATGAAATTCCTCATGAATATGTGGTTTTGGAAATCACTGAGGGAATTCTTTTTGAAGAAAGTAAACAGACCAAGAAAATCTTTAATCGTCTGGTGGAAGCCGGAATTCAACTCCATTTGGATGATTTTGGAACCGGCTACAGTAGCTTTAGCTACCTGCCCTATATTCCCTTGAATACGGTGAAAATGGATAAGTCCTTAATCGATCATTTCCTGCCGAACAATGGAGACGTTATTCGAAACTTGATTGACATTGTTCATGACTTGGGAAAGGTTGTTATCGTAGAAGGCGTAGAAGATGAGTGGCAGTATGAAAAACTCTTGGAGTATCAATGTGATATTATTCAAGGCTATCTTTTTGGCGGACCTTTGCAGGCGGGAGAAATTCCTTAAGGAGGAGAATGTAAAATGGTATTTCAGAATCTAAAGAATCATGACAAGTACGATTTATCCAATGAACGATTTCAATCGGCATTTCAGTTTTTAAAAAGAGAAGATTTAAAGCAACTTGAAGACGGAAGCTATCCTATTTTGGGAGAAGAGGTCTTTGCCATGGTACAAAGCTTTGAAACGGATTTGGAAAAAAATCGGCGCTTTGAAGCCCATGATCTTTACTTCGATATCCAGAATCTTTTGGAAGGAGAGGAAAGAATCGATGTGATTGACCGCTCTTCCTGTGAGCTTATAGAGAATCCTGAGGGAAAGGATATCTGTTTTTTAGAGCCGAAGTCGGCATTTTCTCAAATGCTCTTAAAAACAGGAGATTACCTCATTCTTTCTCCTGAAGAGGCTCACAGACCTGCTGTTGCTGTACAGAAGCCCATGCCGTGCAGGAAGGTTGTTGTTAAGGTAAAACTGTAATACGTTATGAAATGAAGAAAAGCAGAAGAAAGAAAAACAAAATTCTAAAAAAAATATAAATTAAAATCCATACAAAGTAAGAAGAATGTGAGAAAATTGTTCATTTTTGGAAAGGGAAGAAGAATAAAGAAGTAAAAAAGAAGAGGAAAAAACTTAAGAATGAAATTTCTAATCTTCTTTATACGGTTTTTCTATTTTCGCCTCTTTACAGCAGGATAATGACGGAACCTAAGTCATATATAGGATGGCTTGTTTTTTTGAAAAGCTGTGGTAGAATACATTAGCTATTGTTTAAGTATTAATTTTTAAAACACTATGAAGGAGTAGAAGACATGAAGCGTAAAAGAAAGCTGTTAGCGATCTTGATGGCCGTGGCTATGGCTTGGCAGGGAGTATCTTTTGCAAATGCAGATGAGCTTACTTCCCCGGCATCCGCTAGTACGGTGATAAGCGGTACAGAAACCGGCAGTCAGGGTAGCCCCTCGGAAGAAGATATCCGAGCTGAACAGGCGAAACAGGAAGCAGCAAGACAGGCCGCTGCCAGTGCAATGAATGCAACTACCGGGAAAGCTATCAACGTAAACGCTAATGCCGTTTATGTGAATAAGGATAACACTGCAGCATATAATAATGAAGAAATTGACAACTATGCGCAGTTCGGTGTGAGCGTAGATTTTACTGTACCGGAGGGACAGACACCAAAGGCGGGAGATTCTACAACCTTCCAGTTGTCCGATTCTTTAAAGATTCAAAAATCCGACAGCTTCCAGATTAAGGATGGGGATCAGGTGGTAGCCAATGCAGTTATTGATGCGGCAAATAGAACCGTTACCTTGACTTATACAAATTATGTAGAGCAGAGAAGTGATATTAAAGGAAAGTTCTGGCTTTCTCTTCAGGTTAATTCCGATAAGGAGACAGAAGCAAAGCAGCTTAGCAATTCTATCAAGGTGAACAATACTTCCAATTTGGCGATTGCCGGTACCATCAATTATACCGGTATCACAAAGGATAAAGATTTTGATTTGGTAAAGGATTCCTGGACTAATTTTGTAGAGGAAACCGATGCAGCAGGAAATAAGGTTTATCTGATTCGTTATCGTGTTTTGGTAAACGTTGGAGCAAGAACCAATATTACCTTGAAGGACACTTTGGGAGAGGGTGCATTTTCCTACTACAGCAGTGATGAACATCCCGTATCCATTCGTAAGGGTGTATGGCAAAGAGGACAGTATGTTAACGGAAACTGGGTTGCTGATGAAGTAAACGGTAAGAACTTTGACATTCGTAATTCTCAGAAAACAGGACCTGCTACCCAGAACACAGCACTGGAAGCACAGTATAAGGCTGCTGTAGGCAAGAAGACATTTACTTTAAACCTTGGAAATACAGCTGCTAATGAAGGCTTTGAAATCGTTTACTATGCTAAGGTGGATGGCAAGCCTGTAACAAACTTTAATTATCATAATGAGGTTGAGTTGAATTCTGATGGAGCCGGTGGTAAGCCGCTGAAGAAAGAGTACAATGTCAACGTACAGAGCGCAGGAGGCGAAGCTTCCGGAGATACCTTCAAGATTAAGTTAAAGAAGGTGAATGAAGATCAGAAGGCTTTGGCCGGTGCTGTCTTCGCCGTAAGCAACAGTGATGGAGCTGAGGTGGGAAGATTAACCACTGATGCAAACGGAGAGGCTATTCTTTCCGGTTTGTTAAGAGGAGATTATACTGTTAAGGAGGTTCAGGCTCCTGAAGGTTATCTTTTATCTGATGACAGCTATAGTGTAAAAGCGGATATGTTCGACGTGGCTAAGGTTGCTACTCTTACCGTTGTAAACAATAAGGCGGAGGCAAAGAGAAATCTCTATGTGACCAAGAAGTGGGTAGATGCAGGAGATAAGGCACAAAGCAGACCGAAGCAGGTCACCGTAGAGCTTCTTCGTAACGGAGAGGTTATCGGAGTAACACAGGAGTTAAGTCAGGCAAATGCATGGAAGACTTCCTTCTCCAACCTTCCAAAGTATGATGAAAACAGTAAGGCTTACAGCTATACCATTCGTGAAAAAGCAGTAGAGGGATATGCTCCGGCTATTTCCGGAACACAGGAACTTGGCTTTACCTTAACCAATACCGTCAGCAATAAGATTTCCATTCCTGTTACCAAGGTATGGAGCGGTAAGGGCGATCATCCTACATCCGTAACTGTTCGTCTTTTAGCAGATGGAAAGGAAATTGCTAAACAGGATCTTTATGCCAACAATAACTGGCAGTACACCTTTACCAATCTGGAGAGAAGCAAGAATGGTAAGGAGATTCAATATACCGTTACAGAGGATGCAGTAGCAGGCTATACCACTAAGATTAGTGGAGATGCCGCTACAGGCTATATCAATATCATTACCAATACAAAGAACAGCCAGAATCCTAACGACCCGGGAAACAAGGGTGGCGGAAACGGCGGAAGCGGTGGAAGCGCCACACCAAGCAGAAGCAATAATCGTGGAGGAAATAATAAATCCAACACTCCCGGATCTGTATTGGATGCTTCCAGAGAGCCGGGCAACAGCCAGGATAAGGCACAGGGCAAGAACGGTTCCGTATTAAATGCCAGCAGAAACAAAAAGGCTGACGGTTCCGTATTGGATGCCTCTCGTTCCACCTCTACCGGCGATAACAGCAGAGCTCTTCAGTATCTTGCATTATTTGCAACTACAGGAGTAGGACTTTTCGCTTGGGTACTTGCCGAGAAGAAAAGAAGGAAATCTGAGAAGTAAAAAATCAGTTTTCGCCCCATGAAATGGCAGGAAGCATAATTACTATGCAGGAAGCATAAAGAAAAAACCGTCTAAGATTTCTTAGGCGGTTTTTTCATGGTGCAAATAATCATTTAAAATCTCTGTATTAATTCTTTAAAAAAACTTATTTTTTCATATTGAAATTTTAAGAAAATATGATAGAATAGCCGATGACGCTAATTTAAGTATTTTTTAAGGAGAAGAAATATGAAGGCTAAGAGACAGATTTTGTCCCTATTGCTGGTTCTTTTAATGGTATGGCAGGGATTTTCCTATGCCAATGCCGAAACCGGTACTAGTGGGGGAACAGCTGTAGTGACAAGCGGAAGTACAGGGACTGGTACAGAAGCTTCAGCAGCAAGTAGCAGCACAATTTCCGGAGCAGGCACCGGAAGTGCAAGCGGAAAGGCTATTGAAAATGCGTTATCCGATGTAGAGCTGACTGTAGATGGAAAAGCTCTGAAAGAGAATAGCAGTTTTGCAGACTATCAAAGTATGCGATTTAATGCTACCATCAAGGTTCAGGGTTTAAATATTCAGGAGGGAGACTATATCTCTATTCAGCTTCCCAAAGAATTAAAGTCCTCCGACTTGAGCTTTAATATCCCGGGAGATAACGGAAAGATTCTGGCCAAGGGAGAGTATAATCAGGCTACCAAGGAAATGCGTATTGTATTTACCAAGGATGCTGAACATTACAGCGGTACAGACGGAAGCGTATTTTTTAATACGGAAATCGACAAGGAAGTCGTGAAAGAAAATACCAAAACTCCACTGGAGCTTAAGGTGAACGGAAAGACCGTAATTAACTATAATGTTGGCTACCAGATTATCGGAAAAGAGAATCCTGTAAGCTTTTGGAAGAGCCGTGACAGAAAGCTGGTTGAATTGGTAGACCAGGACGGAAATACCCATTACTTAATTCATTACACGGTTTCCCTGGATGCTCGCCATATCGAGAAGGTACAGGGGGCTACGGATTATGAGAATGTTATTTTTACCGATACCCTGCAAAGTGATGCGCTTAGCTACTTTGACGTAAAGCATCATTTTACAGATGTAAATCTGAAGCAGTCCGATATTGATACTTATGCTCCTGTCTTAAGAACAGGAATCTGGCGTTCCGGACAGTGGCAGAACGGTGTTTGGGTTAGCGCTCTGGATGATACGGATGAAAATCGCGGACCGTTTTGGAGTCTTCGTAACAAGCAGAATTACACCGCAGAGTCTTCCAAAGACTTTTTTACACCGAATTACTCTGCAGATGGACGAAGCTTTACCTATACTATTGGAAAGCTGAATCCGGATGACGGCTTCTTCTTCAGCTATTATGTTGAGGTCAATGAAGCATTTAAAAATGGTACTATTTATAAAAATCAGGCAAAGCTTACCGGTGACGGAATTGTCAGCAGAGAGCAAATCAGAGATTTTGAAGTCAGTGAAGCCGGCGGTTTCTTAAATGGAAAAACCTTCAGCCTCCAGGTTAAGAAAATCGGAGATGAGGGCGAGGCTCTTCAGGGAGCTAAGTTTACTTTAGTTAATCCTAAGACTAAATATACAAAAACCATTGTGACCGATGAGAACGGTATTGCAAAGTTAGAAAATGTTTTCAAGGCCGACTATGTCTTGACTGAGGTGGAGGCTCCGGAAGGCTACGAGTTGGATTCCACCCCTCGCACCATTAGCAAAGAGGATTTTGAGAATTCCATTGCAAACGGGGCAACCGTGGAAGTGGAAATGCTGAATAAGAAGAAGGATGTTGTTGCCAAGGAAACCAACCTTTCCGTGAAGAAGGAATGGGTATTGGATCCGGCTCTTGCAACAAATAAGCCTGAAAAGGTAGTGGTATCCGTTTTAAAGAACGGTGTGAAGGATGAGAATCTTACAGTGGAGTTATCCGCAGCAAACGGCTGGAAGGCAAGCTTCTCCAATCTTCCCAAGCAGGATGCCAACGGAAAGGAAATTGTTTATACCGTTTCCGAAGAGGAAGTAGCAGGCTTTAAGGCGGCTATTTCCGGATCAGAAAAGACAGGATTCACCATCAGCAACTATAACGGTTCCAGAGTGGTAATTCCGGTAACCAAGATTTGGCAGGGTAAGGGACCTCACCCCGACCATTTGAATGTACAGCTGTTTGCTAACGGAGAAAAGGTAGCTACCTATACCTTAAATAAGGATAACGGTTGGCAGCATAGCTTTGATATGCCAAAGCTTGACGCAAACGGTAAAGAAATCCGTTATACCGTTACTGAGGATAGCGTTGCCGGCTATACAGCAACAACCCAAAGCAATCCG
>CAUTXF010000027.1:0-29763 GCA_963542215.1 uncultured Oribacterium sp.
CCTGGCTTATAACCTTTTCTCCCACGGCATCGACCCCAAGCTGAATCTGGAAAATGTCCGGGAAATTCAGGAGGTATACGAGCGTTGCACCAAGATGAGTGTGCCGGATCGTCATCCCTATGCGGGAAAGCTGGTATTTACCGCCTTTTCCGGATCCCATCAGGATGCCATCAATAAGGGTGTATTGGCCATGCGGGAGCGTAAGAATCCCTTCTGGGAGGTGCCCTATCTTCCCATCGACCCGGCGGATATCGGAAGACAGTATGAGCCGGTGGTTCGAATCAATTCCCAGTCCGGTAAGGGCGGTGTTGCCTTTATTCTGGACTTTGACTATGGCTATAAGCTGCCCAAGGCAATGCAGAGAGAGTTTGCAGATTATATCCAGAAGATTTCCGAGCTGGAGGGCGAGGTAAATCCGAAGAGAATTTTAGAGGTATTCCGGGAAGAATATGTGGAAGCCAAGGCTCCGTTATTCTTTAAAAACCTTCGTACCACCGATGTGGAGGGAGAGGGAGATTCTTACATCAGCTTTATTAACCTGACCTTTGAGAATCGCGGTGTACTGCGTGAGGTTTCCGGTCAGGGTTCCGGTCCTATCGAGGCGGTCATCAGTGCCTTGAATAAGGAATTTAAGCTGGCCTTAAAGGTTGTGGATTATACAGAGCATGCTCTAAGTGCAGGTTCCTCTGCAAAGGCGGTGTCCTACATTCATTTGGCTGAGGAAAATAGCGGAAAGTCCGGCTTCGGTGTGGGAGTTTCCTCCAACATTACCCGTTCCTCCGTTAGAGCGATTTTCAGTGCGATGAATCGTCTGCTTTTCCCGGAAGAGGCTGAGGCGGAAGGAAAGAAGAGAGTGGCGGAAGCAAAGCTAAAAGAGCAATAAGAAAGCAGCCCATCAAGTCAGAGGAATAAGAAAGCGGCGCATAAGCTTAAACAAAGAAGAAAAAAGAAGGGAGAAAAGTATGCACATCGTTTACGGAGTCAATGAGGCCTTTATGCCGATTCTTGCGGTGTCACTTTCCTCTCTTCTTTTGCATGCGGAGGGAGAAGCTCTTCATTTTCATATCCTATCCTTGGGGATAGAAGAGGAAAGTAAGGAAAAACTTCGGCAATATGTGGAGACGGAAGGACAGAAAATTAGCTTTTATGATTTGGAAGAGAAATTATCCGAATGGAAGGAAAAGCTTCCCACCCTTTTCACCGGGAAATTTTCCAAAGCTACCCTGCTTCGACTCTTTATCCCTTCCACACTTCCGGAAACGATTACCAAGGCTTTATACTTGGATGCGGATACAGTGGTGCTCCAATCCATTTTGCCCCTTTATCATCTAAAGCTTGGAGATAAGCTTTTGGGCATGGCTCCGGAGCCCAGTATTTATAAAAAGCATAAGGAATTTTTATCCTTAGCGGAGGAAAGTCCCTACTATAATGCGGGAGTGATGCTTATGAATCTTTCCTCGCTTCGGGAGGAAGGGATGGAAGAAAAATGTCTTCGCTATTATCAAATGAAGGAAGGTCAGCTTCCTTTTAATGACCAGGACATTTTGAATATGGTTTGTAAGGGACGGATTCGCTCCTTGCCCCAGCGTTTTAACTTCTTTTCCAACTATGCTTATGCAAGGTATAGTGCCTTGTGTCGTTTTTCTCCCTGGTATCAGGAGCTGGAAAGCAAAAAGAGCTATTTGCAGGCAAAGGCCCATCCGGTGATTGTCCATTTTGCCGGAGATGAAAGACCCTGGAGAGAAGGCAATCACAATTATTATCGCAGAGCCTTTGACTATTATGCGGAAGAAAGTCCCCTTCCGTTGGAAAAGGAAAAGGGAAAGCAGGGCTATTTATTTTGCTACCATGTCCTAAATCTCCTGACTTTTGTATTCCCTAAGCTTCGGGAGAAGGTGGGAGAGCTTTATTATCGTTCTATGGGGAAGGAAAACTAATGTCCTGTGCTATAGTGATTTTAAATTATAATGATTTGGAAAATACCCTTCGGCTATATAAAGAGCTGAAGGATTTTTCCGTGTTAACGAGAATTTATATCGTGGATAATGCCTCCACGGATAGTAGCAGGCAGACTTTAGAGAAGCTTCAAGACCATAAGTGTAAACTGATTTTTGCCAAGGAAAATAAGGGCTATGGGGCAGGAAACAATCTGGGCTTTCGGGCCGCCTTTTTGGAAGGGATGGACTACTGCTTTTTGGCCAATCCCGATACCCGTTTTCAGGAAGCTTACTTTGAAAATGTTCTGTCAGTTTTTGCAAAGGAGAAGCAGGTGGGATTGGTCTCCGGCAGAATGAAGGACCCTTACGGAAAACAGGCTACAGCCTGGCCTTTACAAAGCTTTTCTAAAAACCTTCTGAGCATGGGGCCCTTTAGCAAGAGAATTTTTTCTTCCCTGCTCTTTTATCCTAAAGCCTATTTGGAACAAAAGCCCTATGTGGAGGTGGATGTGCTGCATGGCTCCTCCCTTTGTATTTCTAAAGAGGCATTCCTGAAGACCGGGGGCTATGACGAGGAGTTCTTCCTTTATGAGGAGGAAAAGGTAATTGGTCAAAAGCTGAGAAGGGCAGGCTACAAATCCTATCTTTGTACGATTTGCTCTTACCTTCATGAGGACAGCGGTAGCACCAAGAAATCCTTAAAATCCTTGGTGCAAAGACAAAAGCTTCGGCAGCAGTCCGAGGCATTGTATGCCCGAAAATATCTTCATGCCAATTTCTTACAAATGCTTTTCTTAAGGCTTGTGCAGGCAGTGATTTTGGGAGAAACCCTTTTTTATTCTCTTTTGCTTTCTAAATAAGCCGAAATCAAGAATGCTAAAGTCCTATTTTATGGGTGGAACTTGTGTAGAAAAAAAACTTATGCGGAGCCGGAATTCCTTAGTCAAAGAGAGGAATTACTTAGTCAAAGAGAGGAATTACTTAGTCAAAGAGAGGAATTGCTGAAATGCATTGTGTTATTTTATGTACTTATAATGGGGAGAAATATCTGGAAAAGCAGATCAAATCCATTATGGAGCAGGATAGGGAGGATTTTTGCCTCCTTTATTCTGATGACGGCTCCACCGATAGTACAAAAGCAATTCTGCAAAACTTGCAGGAAAAGTATGGAAGGAGGATGACGGCTTTCCCGAGATCTATGCATAGTGGAAGTCCGGCAAAGCATTTTCTCTCTATTCTCTCCGCCTTGGCTAAGGGGGAGGTGGAGACAGATAATTTAGAATATATTTTCCTTGCGGATCAGGATGATGAATGGTTTCCGGACAAGCTATCTAAGACGATTTCTGTCATAAAGGAGGAAGAAAGAAAGTTTGGGGAAAGCCTTCCTATCCTTTGTCACACAGACTGCTCTTTGGTGAATTCAAGAGGAGAGCTTCTTGCCAAGTCCTATAGAAGGTATCAGAAATTACCGGGTGCCTCCTACCGTTTTTCTCGCCTGCTTTTGCAAAACCATGTGACAGGAGCCTCTGTGGGAATCAACAAAGCTTTGCTGCAATACTGCAAGGAAATTCCTGCGGAAGTAAAGATGCATGACCATTGGCTGGCTTTGTTGGCAAACTGCTTTGGGGAAATTCAATATTTGCCCTATGCCAGCTATGCCTACCGGCAGCATGGAGAAAATGTCTTAGGGGCGAAAAAAGCAAGTGTGTTGAAGGAATGTGAAGAAAGACTGGCCGCTTCTAAAGAAAAGGATAAGGAAGATACCATTCATT
This sequence comes from uncultured Oribacterium sp., assembly GCA_963542215.1. Taxonomy (GTDB): domain Bacteria; phylum Bacillota; class Clostridia; order Lachnospirales; family Lachnospiraceae; genus Oribacterium. The sequence goes on from CAUTXF010000027.1 coordinate 3,710, forward strand.
CTTCTTACCGGGCATTGTTTGCCCAGGGAAGGGAATTGAAGCGCTTATTCGGAGACCGGCTTCCGGAAATCAAAAGGAAGGTTTTAGAGGCGTTCTTATCCTTAGAGGGGAAAAATCGACTGGGGAAAATTACCACCATGGCACTTTTCGGCATTTACCCCTATCCGCTATATAGAGGAATTGGGGCAATGTTGTTTTTGGATAGCTAAGAGCTTAGAGTCATATTAGTCAAGAGCTTTTGTGGCTTAATGAATCAATAAATAAATGGCTTAGATTATGGAGAAAGGAGGGGTAATGGAGGAAAAACCGTTAATTTCCGTATGTATCGTGACTTACAGACATAAGGACTATATCGGAAAGTGTTTAGACAGTATTCTTTCTCAAAAAGGGAATTTTTCTTTGGAAATCCTTCTTCATGATGATGCCTCAACAGACGGAAGTCAGGAGATTATCCGTTCTTATCAGGAGAAATATCCGGAGATACTTTTTCCTATCTTACAGACAGAAAATCAGTATTCCCAGGGAAAAAGAAATATTACCGGAATTTTTAATTTCCCCAGAGCCAAGGGGGAATTTATTACCGTGATTGACGGGGATGATTTTTACCTTCGGGAAGATAAGTTGGAACAACAGATGGAAGCCTTGCAAAGAGAAGAAGAGGCTGTTCTTTGCTTCCATCCGGCAAAGGTTTTGCTCTCCGATGGTAGTGAAGGCCCTAAGGACTTACTTCGTCCCTATTCGGAGGGAAAAATTCTGGAGGGTAAAGAACTTATCAATCATCCTAAGGGGATTGCCTTTTCCTCTATGTTTTTTAGAAGATGTTTAATTGAAAAGCTTCCGGACTTTTACTATGCCTGCCCTGTGGGAGATAGACCCATAGAATTGATGGCTGCATTGGCAGGAAAGGCCGTGTACTTGCCGGAGGAATACACTGCCTATCGCTTTCATTTGCAAAGCTCCTGGACGGAAAGGGAAAAAGGACGGCAGCAGCAGGAAAAATATCTTTCGGATATGAAGCATTGCTACAAGCTTTTCTTAGAGGAGTCCCGGGGAAAATATCGCTTGGAAGTAGAAGAGGCTATCAAGAGACTTAGCTTTTCTATAGCGCTAAACCTTAGGGATTTTTCTGAAATTTACCGGAAGGACTATAGAGCCTATTTACAAGAGATGCCTTTTCCGGAGAGAGCTCTGCTTCGATTGGAACAGTTTTGTCCTAAGCTTTATCATTTTCTACAGAAAAGCTTCGGTATGGAGCGGAAGCGTTAAAAAGGAGGGCAACTATGGGAGAAATCACGCAAAACAAAGAGGGGTGGAAGGGGAAGATCCTTTCCGGCCTTTTTTGGCGTTTCTTGGAGCAGATTTCTTACCAGGGTATACAACTGATTTTCTCCCTGTTTCTCCTTCGGATTTTGGATACGGAAGAGGTTGGGGCGGTAAGTGTTATCAGCATCTTTATCACTATTGCCAATACCTTTATTCAATCCGGTTTTTCTCAGGCGCTGATGCAGAAAAAAGAAATCAAAGAGGAAGATTATTCCTCGGTGTTTTATCTGACCTTGGCCTTATCCGGAGGAATCTATCTTTTGTTCTATGGCATCAGTCCCTTTGTGGCGGAGTTTTATCATCTCCCGATTTTAGAGTCCCTTTTACGACAAATGAGCATTTTGCTCTTTCCCGGTGCAGTCATTTCCATCCAAATGGCTTATGCCGGTAGGGCTTTGCAATTTCGCCCCATTTTTTTAGCCAGCTTTTTTTCCTCCCTCTTTTCCGGAGTGCTGGCAGTATTTTTAGCCTATCAGGGCTATGGCTCCTTTGCCATGGCCTATCAGCAGATTTCCTACTATTTTTTCACCATGCTGATTTTATTTCTATGCCTTCCTTGGAGACCGAAGCTTCTGTTTCGACTTTCCTCCCTATCAGCTCTTTTTCATTTTGGATGGAAAATCCTTTTTTCCGGACTTTTAGATCAGATTTGGCAAAATATCTATGGCCTTGTCATCGGAAAACGCTACAAGGTAGAGGAGCTGGCACTTTACAATCGAGGAGAAATGTTTCCAAAACTTCTGTCTTCCACCCTTTCTACCATGATTTCCGGAGTAATGTTTCCCGCCTTTTCCAAGATGCAGGAGGAAAAGAATGCCTTACAGGAAATGGCCAGGAAAACCATTCGTTTTTCCGCCTTCCTCCTGTTTCCCATACTCTTTGGCCTGATGGCAGTGGCAAAGCCCTTTATCATCTTACTGCTCACAAAGAAATGGATAGGCATGCTTCCATATCTTCGTTTTCTTTCCGTGACTTATCTATTCCTGCCCCTTCACATGTGTAATCTCCAGCTCATGAACAGTCAGGGACGCTCGGATTTATTTTTGAAGCTGGAGATCATCAAGAAGATTTTAGGCATAGGCATTCTCCTCCTCACCTTCCCCTTTGGGATCTTCGTCATGCTCTTTGGGAAAAATGTAGGAGAAGTTCTCTGCCTGTATTTAAACGCAAAACCCAATGAAAAGCTGATCCAATACGGCTTCTTCTCCCAATTAAAAGACTGCCATGCTTCCTTTATCGCATCTTTCCTAATGGGGGGAATCGTTTACCTTGTGCAAGGATTCTTAGAAAAAAGAGGAATGACAGAACTATGGCAACTCATAGTCCTCATCCCCCTAGGAGCAATCTGCTATATACTATTTTCTTTGCTGCTGAACAGAAAAGATATCAAAACACTGTTGGAACTAAATCCTTTGAAAAGAAAAGGAATGTAGAAATCCTGCGAAAAGAAGAACTGTAGGAATTAGAAAAATCAAAAAAATTTTCTAAGCAATATAGGTCTGATAAAGGGGCACGCTCCCGCTAGCTTCGCCACGTAGCGGATACTAAGCGAAAAACTGCGATTCTCTTGTTTTTCGCAAGTACCGACGGGCTCAGACTACCCCGTATTCAGACCTATATTGCCGAAAATTTCTTCATCTGGGCTTTTTACAGCTCCTTTTTTTCATACGCAATAGTTTTACGCTAAGAAATACAAAAGAGTTTGTAAATCAAAGAATAGTGTAGTTGTATAATAGGACTAAAACCGGGGTGTTCTAAGCTAGTAGTTACTTGCAGGAAACAAATGAAATAAACTCTAGAAATTCAAAGCCGAAGCGAATGAAGCTGTATAGGTATGAAAGAGGGCAAACTGCGCCCGTTAGAACTTGTAGAAAGCCGTTGTAGAGAAGCACTGTAGAAATCCAAAATCGAAGCGAACGATGCTGTATAGGCACAGGAAAGAGGGCAATCTGAGCCCGTCGGTACTTGTAGAAAGCCTTCGAAGAGAAGAACTGTAGAAATCCAAAGCCAAAGCGAATGAAGCTGTATGGATATGAAAGAGGGTAATCTGAGCCCGTCGGTACTTGCGAAAAACATAGGTACTATGTTTTTCGCTTAGTATCCGCTACGTGGCGAGGTTAGCGGAAGCGTGCCCGCTTTCATATCCATACAGCTTCGGAGCGTAGCCCTTGATTTTTCTACAGCTTTTTAATTACGTAGAGCGAGGTTGGCGCAAGCGTGCCCGCTTTCCTGCCTACACAGCATCGGAGCGTAGCCCTTTTCTTCTCCTCTTTCTCTCCGAAAGATATACAAAGCAATTTTTAAAAAGTCTTGATTCAATAGCGATCATTCTTCCAAGAGGCACTTCCCGGAAATCCACCTTCTTCATTTCCTTTCTTTCCTTTAAGCCTCTAAAGATACCCTTCCGATAAGCCTTTCCGTAGCCCTTCTTTTGGAAGTAAAGAGCCTTAATCAAAATTCCCAGTAAGAAGGGTAGGAAGTTCAGGATTTTCAGCCCTAGAGGAAAGTTTTTGTAGAGAAGGAAGATAGAGTTTCTGGCTGAAAGCTCTACTTTGAAATCACTGTATTTACCGCCGCTGGTTCCGGAGCCCACATGCTTACAGAGGGCAGTGGAACAGTAGTATACGGAATAGCCCTTCCATTGGGCCCGAAAGGACAGGTCCACATCCTCCAGATAGGCAAAGTGCTTTTCGTCAAAAATCCCGGTTTCTTCCAAGAGCGGAATGCTGTAGAGAGAAGCTCCGCCACAGGCGGAAAATACCTTTTCGGTCTTATTCCATCGGGAAGCTTCATCCTCTAAACCTCTTTGGAAGGGAAAACCTAAGAGGCAAAGCTCATCCCCGGCGTCATCCATAAGGCTGGGGTCATGCATCTTTACCATTTTGGAGGAAAGGGCAAATACCTTTTCTCCTTTTTTCTCTTTTTCTTCCATAAAAAGCAGAAGCTGCTCCACAAAATCCGGAGCCACCTCCGTATCGTTGTTTAAAAGCAGGGCATAGCTTGACCCCTGTTCCTTGGCCCAGAGAATTCCCTGGTTCACCGCAGTGGCAAAGCCGGTATTTTCCGTATTTTGAATCAGGAAAATCCTCTCCGGATCCTGCTCCATCCAATATTTGATTTGTTTTTCACTGTCGTCCTTGGAGGCATTGTCCACAAAAAGAATAGAAAAGTCCTGCCTGCTTTGAGAAATCAAAGCAGGCATGCACTTTTCTAAAAAATGAGCTCCATTATAGTTTGGTATAACGATGGTTGTTTTCATTTGTTTGTCCCTTAGGCATTGGGTTCAATGATATTTTCTTCCGCTTCCTTAGCCACTTCCTTCTTGGAATCGGCTACACTCTTGGCATCCTCTGCACTTTGCTTACCGGCAACAACAGGATCGGTAGGATCGTAGTTCTGCTCTCTGGGGATAGCCTGCATGATGGCATCCTTTTCGATTGGACCCTTGTCCCAGGCATCGGAATATACATTTACGGGAGTTCCGTTCTTACAGTTTTCATAGACCCACTGGGAATCGATGGCTCTTAAACGGATACATCCGCCGGAGATGGCCTGGTCGATAAAGTTGTAGTTGATGGCATCAAAGCTGTGGGGATCTGCCTTTTCATACAATAAGGAATGAATCAAAAATCCCTTATAGAAACGGGAGAGGAACTGGGTATAGCAATCCTTATGCATAAAGTGCCAACGATATTTTTCGTAAATCTTGAAATTTCCAAGGGGAGTATCCGGTCCCACACTGCACATCATGGTCTTATAAGGAATAGTGAACTTTCCTTCTTCGTCCTTGGTCATGACATAGAGGGTTCTGGTTTCCTTATTAATACGAATGCTGTAGGCTGCCTGCTTACCCATAATCGGCTCTAAGTCCTTTAAAGCAATACCCTGTTCGTTTAGGTAAATGCGATAGCCGTTTACGACCTTCCAGCCTCTCTGGGCAACACCGTTTTCAAAGTAGTACTGGTTGGAATCCGGGTCAAAGGCATAGCCGGTATAGGGGCTGTTGTCGGCAGTTTGGTACTTAGGTTCTCCATTTTCAAAATAGAGTCCCTCCTGATAGGCACTGTCTAATGCTTTTCCGCGCTTTCCGCTAAACTCCACACCGTTTTTCCAAAGGGCAATCTTTAAGCCCACAATGTACTTATCTCCGGAAAAGCTTCCACAGGCTTCTCCGCTTTTCGCCCAATCGGTTACGGTACCGTCACTTAATACCGCACGGTAGTAGATTTCTCCCATGGTATGGGTATAACCCTTGACTCTCAACATGATAGCGGTAACGGTTCCCTTGTCCGGGGTGGTTTCTCCGGAAGCTGCCCAGGGACCCCAGGAGCTTGCGGGAGAATAGGTACGATAATACCATCTTCCAACGTTCTGATGCTCCAGCATGATTCTTTGGAAGCCGTTGGGGCTGAAGGTAAAGGACTGGTTGTCCTGACTGTAACCGTAGTCGATTCGTTCTCCGGCGGAATTATATATATAGTAGGTCGCCAAAGGAACCAGATTTAAAACCGGGTCTGGGGTCATGTCTCCCGCATGATCGGTGGTCATAAAGGGACGAATGGCATCTACGGTAAGCTCTGTTTTTTCCAAGGGAGCGGATTCCTGTACGGTGGCATTGTTCTCTCCGCCGTTATTCTGGGAACTACTGTTTGTATTCTCTCCGGCATTGCCGCTTCCGGAACTTGTATTTCCGGGGCTTAGCACTGCATTATTACTTCCGTCTACAGGACCCTGAGAAATTGAGGGGGCATTTTCCTCTGTATATACAATGGCAGTATTCTCTGTGCTCTCTACCGGATTTGCCATGGCAAGAAAGGGCTGGGATGCAGAGATACTCATTAGCGTAAGAATGGCAGCGAACTTTTTCGCTTGATTCATAGTCAACCTCCTTAAATTCTAATATACCTATGAACCTTAACACAAAAATGCAAAAAGAACTAGGGAGCATTTACATTTTCATGGGATTACTATAGAATTGTAAAAATCTCGACAGAATTTAAGGAGGAAGTAATGAAAAAGAAAGAAGAGCTCTACGTTACAAAATCAAGTCTTCCTCCTTTGGAGGAATTTCTTCCCTATTTGGAAAAGTTATGGGAAACTCGCCTTTTAACCAATATGGGAGAATTTCATGAACAATTTAAAAAAGAGCTTTCCGGCTTTCTTTCCGTGGAAAATACGGAGCTTTTTGTGAATGGTCATGTCGCTTTAGAGCTTTTGATTGAAAGCCTGGGAAAGAAGGGAGAAATTATCACCACCCCTTTTTCCTTTGCCAGCACCACCCATGCCATCGTCAGAAATGGCTGTACTCCGGTGTTTTGCGATATTGAAGAGGATTTTTATACCATCGATGTAAAAAAACTTCGCTCCTTGATTAGCAAGGATACGGTGGCGATTCTTCCGGTGCATGTCTATGGACACCTTTGTGCTGTAGAAGAGCTGGATAAGATTTCCAAGGAATTTGATATTCCGGTACTCTATGATGCGGCTCATGCCTTTGGAGAACGCTACCATGGAAGAGGGGTAGGGAGCTTTGGCTATGCCTCCATGTTTTCCTTTCATGCGACCAAGGTTTTTCACAGTATAGAGGGCGGTGCGGTTTGCATTGGAGAGAAAAATCCTAAGCTGCTGCATAAGCTTTATGCCTTGAAAAATTTCGGTATTATGGGGCAGGAAAGCGTGGAGTTGGTGGGCTGTAACGGGAAAATGAATGAATTTTCCGCCGCCATGGGACTTTGCAATTTACGGCATATAGGAGAATATATCAAAGAAAGAGAAAAGCGGTACCGGCACTACGAAAGCCTGTTAAAGGACCTCCCCGGTCTTATTTTCCCTAAGGAGCAGGAGGGCGTGGAGAAAAACTATGCCTACCTTCCTGTACGGATTTTAGGAGAGGGAAGAAGAAATCAGATTTTCTCCATTATGGAAAAGGAAGGCATTCATCCCAGAAAATATTTCTATCCCTTGATTTCCGACTATGACTGTTATAAAGGGAAGTTTCCGGGGGATGGCACGCTGATAGCTAAGAGAATTGCCGAGGAAATACTGACCTTGCCCATCTATCCGGATTTGGATTTCTCTGAAGTGGAGAGGATTTCCGCCATTTTACAAAAGGAGTGTTCATGAAAAATATACTTTGCACTGCCATAGGCTCCTTTTCCACCAAGATAGTGATAGAGGGGTTGGAAAAGAAGGGCTATACCGTTTATGGGGCGGACTGCTACCCGAAAGAGTGGATTCCCATGGCAAAAAGGGTAAAGGACTTTGCGCAAATTCCCTTAGTACGGGAGGAAGAGATATATTTGGATAGAATTCTTTCCTTATGTAAGGAGTGGGAGCTTTCCGCTATTTTTCCGCTGATTGATTTGGAAGTGGATTTTTATGAAAAACATAGGGAACGCTTTCAAAAGGAGGGAATTACCCTTTGTATTCCCAAGGGGGATCTAAGTCTGATTCGGGACAAATACCTTTTAAGTAAATTTCTTTCCGACAAGCTGGAAGAGGGATTTTCCGTGATTCCCGGAGAAGAGTATGAAGATTTGGATTTTGAGAATCTATCTTTTCCCATGATTGCCAAGAAAAGAAACGGCCGTTCCTCAGAGGGCTTGTGTGAGATTGAAGATGAGGATCAGTTGGGATTTTTCTGCAATAAGATGTGGAGAGAAGAGGAGAAGAATTACATTTTCCAAAGAAAAATCGAAGGGAAGGTCTATACCGTAGATTACTTTCGAGGTCATGGGGGAGTGGATAGAGCACTGGTACGGAAAGAAAATCTTCGGACGAAAAATGGAGCCGGAGTCAGTGTGGAAATTTTGCCGGAGAAGGGCATTGAAAGGCAGTGCAAGCGGATTGCAGAAGCTTTAAATCTATATGGTCTTGTGAATTTTGAGTGGATTTACCAGGAGCAGGAGGGCTGCTTTTATTTTCTGGAAATCAATCCCCGACCTTCCGGCGGAATAGGATTTTCCGTGCTGGCGGGAGCGCCCTTTGTGGAAGAGGCGGTGGCATTCTATCTTTCTGAGACATCGGAACCGGATGCCGAAGGAGAGAAGGCTGCAGGAAGGCTGTCGGAAACAAAGGCGATGGCGGATTTTGTTTCTCAAAAGCCGGAAGCCGGTATTCGTTATGGTTTTTACGGAAAGTATTATGATGATTTTTATCTTTCCTAGCTAAGAAGATAAAAAGTTAAAAAATTCTTCTAAGGAGGATATGTTGGAAGAAAAGAAATTACTCTGGATTATTCCCGCCTATAATGAGGCGAAGAGTCTGGACGCGGTGGTGGAAGACATTTTGTCCGTAGACCCTAAAGCGGACTATATTATTGTTTCCGACGGTTCCACAGACGGAACTGTGGAGCTTTGCCAAAAAAAGGGCTATTCCTACCTTGCCCTTCCGGAAAATCTCGGTTTAACAGCCTGTTTTCAAACCGGTATGCGTTATGCAGATCAAAGGGGCTTTGCCTTTGCCTTGCAGTTTGACGGTGACGGACAACACCGGGCGGAGGATGTGGAAGCTTTGCTGGAAGAAGCGGAAAATGACGTGGACATTGTTTGCGGTTCCCGTTTTTTGGAAAAGAAAAAAGGAGGCTCTTTACGAGACTTCGGTTCTGCCTTAATCAGCTTGGCTATTCTTTTAAGAACCGGAACAAAACTGACTGACCCCACCTGTGGACTTCGGATTTACGGACGGGAAGCCATTCTTCGCTTTTCCAGAGAACGGAATTTCTCTCCGGAGCCGGATACTCTGGCCCATTTACTTTTGGCGGGAATGACGGTTTCCGAGGTGCCGGTAAAGATTCGGGAAAGACGGGAGGGAGAGTCCTATTTAAAACCCTGGAATGCGGCAAAATATATGACGAGAGTGCTTTTGTCCATCTTATTTTTTGGGAATACAAAAATATAAAGGGATAGAAAGAAAGTGGAGAAGAGCTAAGTTTTAAACCGGGAATTTCTGTGGAAGCGGAGAGGGTTTATAGCGATACTTTAAAGAATAGAAAGTAGTGTAGAAAAGCGTAATGAGTGTAGAGTCAGTAGGAAAACATGGAGGGCAGAAGCCTTCCTTTATGAAAAATGATGTGCTTTGGAACGGCATAGGCAGTATGTGCTATGCCTTGGCCTCCATGATTCTGGCTTTCTTTGTCCTTCGTTTAGGGGGAGAGGAGCAGGGAGGAATCTTCGGCTTCGGGTACTCTACTTTAGGACAACAGTTTTTCATTGTGGCTTACTTTGGGCTTCGACCCTTTCATATCACGGATATGAAGGGAGAGTTTTCTTTTCGGCAGTATAGGCAGTTTCGCAGTCTTACCGGTGGCTTGGCTCTGATTTTTGCTCTTGCTTTTCTTCTTTTTCAGTATTGCACCGGCTCTTATACCGGAGAGAAGGCGTTGATTTTATTTTTCCTGTGTCTCTTTAAAATAGGAGATGCCTTTTGCGATGTGTATGAGTCGGAGCTGCAAAGGAGAGGAGTGCTGTATAAGGCCGGACAGTCCATGTTTCTTCGCACGGTTTTTTCCGTTTTGGCTTTGTTGATTTTTCTCGGTATCACTAAAAATCTTTTCTTAGGAGCTATTGCTATGAATCTGGCACAGCTTGTCTCCTTCTTTTTCTTCTCCTTCCTCCCCTTAAAAGCTACAATGCCCCTGGGGGAAGAAAAGTGCCTTAGCAGGTCGGACTTAGCAAAGCTTTTGAAGGAGGTTTTCACCCTCTTTCTATCCGTATTTTTAGATTTTTATGTGTTTTCTTCCAGTAAATATGCGGTGGATCAGGTTTACGGCTCTTCCCGTTCCGGTATTTTTAATCTCTTGTTTATGCCCGGGAATTTCATTTATCTTTTGGCAAACTTTATTATCCGTCCGGCTCTTCCCCATCTTGCGGTGCTTTTTCAGGAAGGAAAGGAAAAAGCCTTTCGAAAGCAGGAAAAGTCCTTGTTTAAAAAGGTCGCCTTGTTGTCCTTAGTTCTTTTCCTTTTGGCCCTTATTTTTTCCGGCTTGGCCCTCAGGATTTTAGAGTGGATCCTTGGCAGCAGCTTTTCCGGAAAGTTTACGGGAGAAAGATGGACCTTCTGCATTTTGATTTTGGGCGGAGCCTTTTATGCCTTAGCCAATACGGAGTACTATCTTTTGATTTTAAAGCGAAAGCAAAAATGGGTTTTTATCGGCTATGGCATTGCCAGTCTACTTTCTTTTTTTACGGTAAATCAAGTAGTTGGCATGGGAGGATTTTTTTACGGCAGTCTTCATTTTCTCTTCATGATGGTCTTTTTGTTCCTTTTCTTCTTTGTTACGGGACATGGGAAGGGAGAATTTAAAGACAGTTCATTGACCGTTTCTTCCTCATGAGGCGAAGAGCTATAGCAGAGTATAAGTAGAAGCGAAAACTATAGCCTTTCTTTTCTAAAGAGCCCATGTTAAAATGCCAAAAGGAGGTAGGAAATGCAGGAAAATGCCCAAAGTCAGAAGCAAAACTATGACGTTATCATCCCCACCTATAAGCCGGATGAGAAATGCAAAAGATTGTTGGATGCCCTGGAAAATCAGGAAGTTCCTCCACGAAAAATCATTTTGATTAATACGGAAGAAGCTCTTTTTCCCAAGTCCTTACTGGAGGGAAGGAATCCCGAGCTTTACCTTTTAAAACATATTCAGAAAGAAGAATTTGACCATGCTTACGCCAGAAATCTGGGGGTATCTTTTTCGGATGCACCTTTTTTTCTTTGTATGACAGAGGATGCGGTTCCCAAAGACAGCTCTTGCACAAAGGAATTGCTGGAAGCCTTTTCTTGGGAGGAGAGGATTGGGGCGGTTTACGCAAGACAGCTTACCGACGAGAAAAGCTCCTTTGACGAGGTGCTTTCCCGGAGCTTTAACTACGGGACAGAGCCGAAGATTTGCGGGATAGAGCAGTTAGCGAAGCTTGGCATCAAATGTTTTTTCCAGTCCAATGTCTGTTGTATGTATAAAAAAGATTTGTTTCAAAGCCTTGGAGGCTTTTCTGAGCCCAGCATTTTTAATGAGGATATGATTTACGCCGCAAGAATGCAGGAGGCGGGGGGAAAAACCGCCTATTGTCCAAAGGCTGAAGTTTGGCATTCCCATCATTTTTCCGCCATGGATCAATTCCACAGAAACTTCGACTTAGGGGTATCTCACAGAGACTATAGGGAGATATTCTCAAAAATTCCTGCGGAAAAGGAAGGGATGAAGTACCTTAAAAAGAGTATAGGAAAGCTTTGGAAGGAGAAGAAGGCTCTTTGGATTCTTCCTTTTTTCTATAAAACCGCCTTTCGTTTCCTTGGATATCAACTGGGAAAGCGTTATTATAAGCTTCCGAAAAGCTGGGTGTATGCCTTCACCGTGAATCCACAGTATTTTCGGAAGAAGTTTTCCAAAGAAAGGGAAGAACAGTAAGCTATGAGTCCTTTGTTTAGAGTAATTATCATCTTGGTTTGCCTGGGAACCACTTTGTTTTTACACCGTTCCATCAAAAAGGCGAAAATGCGGATTGAGGAGAGTATCTTTTGGCTACTCTTTTCCATTCTTTTGCTTGTTTTTGCCATCTTTCCCTTTGTGCCGGATATTATGGCAAGGAGCCTTGGAATTTATTCTACCCCGAACTTTCTCTTTTTACTGGTGATTTTTATTCTGCTTTTACGGCTTTTCCATACCCATGTAGAACTGGGAAAGTTGGAAGAAAAGGTGAATCGAATCGTGCAGGATATGGCTCTACAAGAGAGAAGAGAACGAGAAAAGGAAGAGAACAATAAAATTAAGGAAGCAGTAAGAGAGCAGGAGGAGGGTCAATGAACAATCTACTAAGCTTGTGGAAGGAGCATCCCGTATTTTTGCGGGAGTGCATTTTCCTTGGTTTGATTTCCCTTGCCTTTGCAGCAGGCTTTTTCTTCTTTCTTTTTCGTAGGAAAATGAAGCTTGCCCAGATTTATTTTCTGAGCATGATGATTCTGGGTTCCCTGTATTCCTTTGTTTTAATGCCTCTTTCCGCCCCGGATGAAGTTCTGCATTATGTTAGTGCCTATGCCCTGTCTTCGGAAATGCTGGGACAGGGAGGAAAGCTGTATGATAAGGATGGAAATCTTCGAATCCGGAAGGAGGATGAGGAGATTGATGATTGGACCGGAGACGGGAAGCCGGAGGAGGCTACGGTTTTCGGCATGCATATTAATCGAAAACAGGTAGAGGAAAGACAGAAGGCCTCTTTTTTTGCCAAAGAAAAGGGCTATGGATTTACTTTGCAAAAACCGGTAAAGACCACTCCATTAGCCTACTTTTTTCCGGCGCTGGGATTTTCCTTTGCAAGAATCCTATATGGCTCACGCTTTACTCTTTTATATTTCGGGAGATTCTTTAACCTTCTGTTTTTCAGCATTTTAGGAAGTCTGGCTATAGAAAAGATACCTATGGGGAAGGAAATCCTTTTTTCCGTCAGTCTTTTTCCCATGACCTTAGAGCTGATTTCTTCCTTGTCCTATGACGCCTATATCCTGGCCTTAAGCTTTCTTCTTTTATCCTTGGTCTTTCAATACCAGTTTCGAGAGGAAAAGCTGGGCCTTAAGGAAATTCTATGGATTTGTTTGATTGCCATAGCTCTTTCGCCCTGTAAAATGGTATATTCCCTTCTGTTTTTGCTTTGCGTTATGGTTTCCTTTAAACGGTTTTCCTCCCCATGGCTTTATTTTATCGGTATTTTTGCTATAGGCTTATCCATTGTTCTACCCTTACTGCTGGTGAATCTGGATGCCTTCAGCCGCTATGTCCGTCCGCAGGAGGATACGGTGAATCTTTCCAATATTGTGGGACAGGACGGAGGTATGGAAACCTATAATCGAAGAGAAATTCTGGCTCAGCCGGATGTGTATTTAAAGATTCTGAGAAATACTTTCTTTATCAAGGGAAAGGAGTACTGGTATACTTTGATTGGCCGCCCCTTGGGGCAGTTTGACAATCGTCTGTCCTTCCCGCTTCCCTTGGTGGTGCTTTTCAGTATTTGTCCCTTCCTGGCAGGAATTTTTGGAGAACGGGAGGAAATGCAGGGAAAGAGACTTCATATTTTGCAAAGAATCGTTCTTTTCCTGATTCCCTTAGGATTAATCGTATTGATTTTGTCCTCCATGCTCTTTGCCTATACGCCAAAGCGGACGGACTATGTCTTAGGGGTTCAGGGAAGATACTTTTTACCGGTGCTTCCCCTATTTATCCTTTGCTTTATGCCAAGCAAAAGGGTGGGAAAGCAGGGAGAAAGGATTGTTTCTTTCGTCCTTTTCTTCCAGATTCTTGCGAATCTTTCATTTCTTTTATACACTTATATCAGTTTGTTTTTACACTAAACTCGAACTTTGATGGATATCGAGTATCCCGGGGGAAGTCTGTGAACCTTCCTTTGGCGTATTCAAGATACACGGAAAGGGAATAGCATGCGGGGATTTTTAACCCTTATCAAGATTTGTAAAGAAAAAAGAAAGATGATTATGAGCCTGGCCTTTGCAGATTTTCGGAAGCGCTTTGTAGGCTCTTACTTCGGGGCGGTTTGGATGTTGATTCAGCCCTTGGTGACCATTGCGATTTATGCTTTTATCTTTGGACCCTACGGCTTTAAATCCAGCCCTCCGGTGCCCAATGTTTCTTATACTACCTGGTTGATTCCCGGAATGGTTCCCTGGTTTTTCTTTTCGGAAGTGATGAATATGAACACGGGAATCTTACAGGAATATCAGTATCTGGTAAAAAAGGTGGTTTTCCCCATTGAGCTTTTGCCGATTATTAAGTTAATCAGCTGTTCTCTGGTGCATCTTTTCTTCCTACTGGTGATGTTCTTGTTTGCCCTGTTTAGTAGAGAGCCTATTTTGATTACCTGGCCCCAGGTATTCTTTTATTCCTTTGCCACGGCCTTTTACGCCTTGGCTTTATCCTTCTTTACCTCTGCAGTTTCCGTCTTTTTTAAGGACATGCAGCAGATTGTGGGAATTGTCTTGCAGTTCGGTATTTGGATGACCCCGATTATGTATGATGAAACCCTCTTTACCGGGAAGGCGCCCATTGTTAAGTGGATTTTGAAGATAAACCCTATGTACTATATTGTGGCAGGCTACAGGGATTCCATGCTTACCGGCCACTGGTTCTTCGAAAGACCGGGCTTAAGCCTGTATTTCTGGGGAGTGACCACGCTTATGTTTTTATTCTCTCTAAGATTTTTCCGCTCTTTACGGCCTCATTTTTCCGATGTACTGTAAAGTCTGTAACGAAACTTATTTTTTACGGTCTGTTCCTGTAAGAGGAGCACAAAGTCTTTATAGAAATAAAGGAGAGTTTATGCTTTCAATGGTTTTGGTAGTAGTGGTTTTGGCTGTTTTCCTAAGCTTTGGCAGCCTGCGTCTTTTTTCTATCCGAAAGATGGAAAAAGGTGAAAAACGGGATGCTTTAGTCCTCTCCATTGTGGGGGGAAAATTACGGCAGATTTTAAAAATCTGCAAGGTGGAGCTTTCCGTGGATGGTTTAGATAGAATTCCGGAGAAGGAAGCGGTACTGTTTATCGGAAATCATCGCTCTTACTTTGATATTGTGGTGGCTTACAGCATTTTGCCCCGTCCTACCGGCTTTATTTCCAAGAAGGAAATTGCAAAAATTCCCAACATAGAGTTATGGATGAGAGAGCTGCATTGTCTCTTTTTGGATAGAGAAAACTTGAAGCAAAACCTCCAAGTGATTATTGAGGCCATTAAGCAGGTGAAGGCCGGCATTTCCATGTGGATTTACCCGGAAGGTACCAGAACGAGGGGGGAGTCGGAGCTGGATCTGGGAGAGTTTAAGGCAGGCTCCTTTAAGATTGCGGAAAAGAGCGGCTGTAAGATTGTTCCGGTGGCTATGATTAATACCAGAAGGATTATGGAAGAGGATTTTCCCAGACTACATAGTGCCAAGGTCTATGTGCAATTTGGAAAGCCCATAGATTTGGCGGAGCTTTCCGAAGAGGATAGAAAGAATATTGCGGAGTATACCAAGGAGCGAATTCGGGAAATGCTGGCGGAATTGAAAGAGAAGGAAGCCAAGGAGCTTTCCGGAACGGTATAATCGGAATAGTAGAACAGTTCCGAATATCACAAGGCGAAAGCTACGGAATAAAGAGGAGGAAGGGTGCATGGATCTTTTGGAGATTCGAAAGGAATTGGATATATTGGATCGGGAGATTGTTCATCTTTTCGAAAAAAGAATGAGTCTTGTGGAGGATGTGGCACGATTCAAGCTGGATACCGGAAAGGCTGTTCTGGACAGTAAGAGGGAAAAAGAAAAGCTTCAGGTGGCAAGAAGCTACGTGGAGGACCCAAAGCTTCAGGAATCCATTACCGAGCTTTTTCAAGAAATGATGAGCATGTCCAGGAGAAAGCAAATCGGTATGCTTTTGGAACGGGGAAGAGGCTTTTTCTCCGGTTTTCGAAAGCTGGATTGTCTTCCTTTTTCCGGAAAAAGCTTGGCGTATCAGGGCGCGGAGGGAGCCTACTCCTATCTTGCGGGTAGAACTTTTTTCCAAAAGGAAAATATGATAGCCTGCACACATTTTCAGGAGGTGCTTTCGGCTTTGGAAGAAGGAAGGGCGGACTATGCCATTCTTCCCATGGAAAACTCCACCTACGGTATGGTACAGGACAATTTCGATCTTCTTGCAAAGCATCCTAAGCTTTATGTGGTGCAGGAAATCGAATTTCCGGTGTCCCATTGCCTGGCAACACTTCCCGGACAGTCATTCTCCGACATAAAAAGAGTCTATTCCCATCCCCAGGCTCTGTCTCAGTGCGCAGACTTCTTTCAGAAGTATCCGAAGATACTGGGAATCCCCAGTTTAAATACAGCGATTGCCGCTAAGAGTCTTATGGAGACAGGGGAAAAGGGAGCCGGGGTTCTGTGCAGCAGGGAAGCAGCCTTAGAGTACGGCCTTTCGATTTTAGAGGAAAATCTCAGTAAAAAGGAGAACAGCACTCGCTTTTTCATTTTAGGAAAAGAAGCGGTGTATTCAAAGGATGCAGGAAAGCTCAGCATCTCCTTTTCTCTGCCTCATGCAGTAGGAAGCCTCTATCATATCTTAGGGAACTTTTTGTTTAACGGACTGACCCTCACCATGATTCAGTCCAGACCCGTGGGGGACGGGGAGTTTTCTTACTGCTTCTATGTAGATTTTCTTGGGAACTTAGAGCAAAAGGAAGTGTTGAATGCCTTGACCTGTTTACAGGAAGAGGGTGTTGATTTTAGGGTTTTAGGAAATTATCCTTCTAAAGAGTTTAAAAGATAAAAATTAAGTTTTTTGGAACGAAAATGCAAGAACTTAGAAAATAGATAGTCTTTCTTTTTTCACAATTATCCAGTACACTATGACATATTGTGCTAAGGAGGTAGTATGCAGCAAATTAATATATTGGTAGTAGATGATGAGAAAGAGATTGCCGAGTTAGTAGAAATTTACTTGGTGTCTGACGGATATAAGGTATTTAAGGCATATAATGCGGAGGAAGGCTTACAGATTCTGTCTCAGGAAGAGATTCATCTGGTGCTTTTGGATGTGATGATGCCGGGAATGAACGGACTGGAAATGTGCCGAAAGATCCGGGAAAGCTCCAATATTCCTGTGATTATGCTTTCCGCAAAGTCTGAGGATCTGGACAAGATTGTAGGATTAACCGGCGGGGCGGATGACTATGTGACAAAGCCCTTTAATCCACTGGAGCTTACCGCCAGAGTAAAGTCTCAGTTAAGACGCTATACCCAGTTAAACCCCAATGCAGGTCCCAATTATGTGAATAATGAGATTCACATTCGGAATATGCTGATTAATAAGGACAATCATAAGGTATTGATTGACGATGAGGATATTAAGCTTACTCCCATCGAGTTTGACATCCTTTTCCTCTTGGCTTCTCATCCGGGAAAGGTATTTTCTACGGATGAAATTTTTGAAAAGGTTTGGAATGAAAAGGTGTATGAGGCCAACAATACGGTAATGGTACATATCCGTCGTCTCAGAGGAAAGATGAAAGAGGATCAGAGAGAGGACAAGATTATCACCACAGTTTGGGGCGTTGGCTATAAGATTGAAAAGTAGGGGTTTTACTGTTGAAGAAAGCTAGCTTACCCCACCATTTTGGTAGGGGCTATTTAATGCAGGTACTGATTCACGTGGGAATTTCCGCTCTTTTTACGGCGGTGATTGAGTGCTTCCTGGTTTTAAACATTGGCTCCTATACCAACTATTTGGTACAAATGGGAAACGATAACCCCTTGGTGCAGCGTTTTGCCTTTGTCAGTACCGTCAGTATTCTTCTTTTTGTTTTGGTGGGAATTTTGATTTTCACCATTATTTTCCTATTCCTGCAAAGGAAAACCGCTAAAGATATAGAAACCCTTGCCCGAGGAGTAAAGCAGATTTCCGCAGGAGATCTTCATACGGAAATTGCGATTTCCGGCGAAGGAGAGTTGGCCCATATTGCGGAAAGTATCCGTTTGATGGAAGAGGAGTTGTCTGCCCATATCGAAAAGGAAAGGGAGAATGAACAGTCTAAAACGGATTTGATTACCAATATCGCCCATGATTTAAGAACGCCCTTAACCTCTATTTTGGGCTACCTGGACTTGCTTCAAAACAGCCAGATGGTTCCGGAGGAAATGAAAAAACATTATATTGAAATCGTATATAACAAAGCTCTCCGTTTACAAAAACTAATCGAAGAGCTTTTTGGCTTTACAAAATTATCCTATGGCAAGCTAAATATGAATATCAGCACCCTGGATTTGGTTCAGCTTTTGTCCCAGCTGGTGGAGGAAAGCTATCCGAATTTTGAGAAGAACAATCTCTCCTATGACTTTTCCGCCAATGTAAAATCTCTTTTTATCGAAGGAGATGGGGATCTTTTGGCCAGACTTTTTGATAACTTAATCAGCAATGCCATCAAATACGGAGCCGAAGGAAAGCGAGTTCTGATTCGTCTTCGTAAGGAAAAGGAAGAGGTGATGGTGCAGGTCTTAAACTTCGGCTATGTGATTCCGGAAAAGGAACTGCCGTTGATTTTTGATAAATTTTACCGTGTGGAGCATTCCCGTTCTCTAAGCACGGGAGGAACCGGCTTAGGACTTGCTATTGTAAAGAATATCGTGGATATGCATCATGGAAATATTACGGTGCAGTCGGATATGGGAGGAACCCGATTTAACGTAACTCTTCCCCTAAAATATACGGAGGAGGCAAAAAGCTTTGCGGAGAGACCTGCCCGGGAAGAACGAAACAGTAGAGGAACTGAGAGCGGAGAGAAGAAAAATGAGGGAAGGTCTGAAAGAAGAGTAGAGAAAAAGCCTGAGAGAAGGCCGGAAAAGAAGAATCGAAAGAAGGATAGAAAGTAGGGAGAAATGGGAAAGAAGGCGTTGATTTTTGTATTTCTCTTCTTCCTTTTCCTCATGGGAAAAGAGGGAAGAGCGGAAAATCTGAATTTAAGCTACCAGTACGGAATACAAAATACGGCGAAGTCCGGGAGAAGTCTGCCCCTTTTTCTTACAGTTGAAAATACGGAGGAACAGGTTTTTTCCGGTAATTTAAAGGTTTTATTTGCGGAATCCAACCAAAGTATCGTGGAATATTCTTATCCCATTGTGGTGGAAGGCAACAATAAAAAGGAGCTTGTAAAGAACCTGAGTCTTCCCACCGGTGTGAATCAGATGCTTATCAGTATTGAGAATAAGCAGGGAGAGCAAATCAACAGCCAAAGAGTGGGATTGGATATTTCAGGAACCGATGCGGAGCTTTTTGTGGGAATTCTTTCCGAAAAGGGAGAGGGCATCGGTTATCTGCACAATGCCAGAATCAATAACGGACTTCTGGAAAGCAGAACTTTTGCATTTCAACCGGAGTCCTTTCCCAAGGAAGAGTCGGTGCTTTCTCTTTTAGATTTATTGATTATTCGGGACATTTCCTTTTCCGCCCTGTCCAAGGAACAGGAAAATTTCATCAATTCCTATATTGAACAGGGGGGCGTAGTTTTATTTTCTCTTTCCGGGGCAAGAGGGAGAGAAATCTTAGGGGACAATTATTCCGCCTTATTGGAAAAGGAATTGGATTTTCAGGAAAGAGCTTTGCATCTTGGCACAGAGGGGGACTTGGCTCAAGAGAGTACCGTATCGGTTTTCAGCTCTCCCGTACATTTTAGAGGAGGAAGAGAGGAACTTTTTTCGGAAAATCAGCCCTATCTTTCCGTTCTTCCCAAGGGAAACGGTTTGCTGGCTGTTTTAGGCTATGACTTATCCGAAGTGGAACGCTATGCTACGGAGGACAGCTCTTATGTAGGCAGGCTGCTCCTTAGCCTCTATGGGCAAAATCGTTTGGATAACCTGTCTATATCCGCATCGGAAAAAAGCTTAAAGCAGTACTGGGATTTAGAGGAGCTGATGAACCTTTCCGATTTGAGTAAGCTTCCTTCCCTGGCCTTATATTTTGCCATTCTCTTTCCCAGCCTGATTTTTTTGGGACCGGGGCTTTATCTTTTGATGCGCTCCCAGGGAAATTTAAAATATTATCGATTGGGCATTCTGTTGTTTTCGCTTTTTTTGGGGGTAATTGTTTGGTCCCTGGGTATGGGAACTCGTTTTAACGGAAGCTTTCTTTCCTACCTTGAGCTTTCTCAAATCACGGAAGATACGGTGGAGGAACAGAATTACATTAATTTGCGTTCTCCCAATGAAAACAATATCAGCCTTTCCGTAAAGCCTGAATATACCGTGAATCCTATTGTAAAGGGAATGGATTTTACAGGAGATCTTACGGAGCTTTTGCAAAAGGAAGATTTGCATCGAATGGATATTCGAAGGGACAGAGAAGAGTCTCTGATTCATATCATTAAGAGTGATGCTTTTGCCCCTCATTATTTTAATATCAACAAAAAATCCGCCAATGCCAAGGGGGATATTCAGGGGACCATCCATTATTATCAGGGAAAGATTAGCGGAAAACTGAAAAATACTACGGAATATACCTTTTATGACAGTTTTTTTTATATTTTCGGCAGGATGGTGAAGTGCGGAAAATGGGAGAGCGGGGCGGAAATAGACCTGTCTACCATGGAGAGCATAGCCATACCTGTGGGAGATTACGAGTACAGCAGCAATCTGATCAGTAGCGGAAACGGAAAGAATTTTCTTCGTTATATCTTAAGTGAAAGATTGCACGGCTATTTTTCTGATGCTCGATTCTTCGGCTTCATTCGAGAGGAGCAGTTGGGCTTTACTGAAGAGAAGAATATTGAAAAATACGGCGTACACATTCTTACCCAGTCAGTGGCTTTGGACCGGAAGGAAGGCGACAACATAGAGTACTGTGCTCTTTCCAGAGACCCTGTTGTTTCCAGCGGAGAATACGATTTACAGACCAATACCATGAATCCCATGATTCCTTTGGAAATTCATTATCCCCTGGGGGAGGAGCAAAATATTGAAGGTATTCGTTTTGAAAAGATAGAGCTGGAGGACGGAAAACTTTTGCAGAATTTTCAGGGAAATATGGCTCTTTACAATTATCAGACAGGAGGCTATGACCTGCTTCCCTCCAAGGACGGAACTCTGGAAGGAGAGAAGCTCACTCCCTATTTAAGTGAGAAAAAGGAGCTGAATATCCGCTTCGTACCGAAGGAAAGCAATGTTTCTCCTCAAATCAGGCAGTACCTGCCTCAGATTTATGTTGTGGCAAAGGAGGAAGCATGATTCAATTCCAAAATGTAAAAAAAAGCTATGGCGGCATAAAGGTGATTGAAGACTTCTCCTTAGAGGTTTCCGATGATCAGATTTTTGGCCTGCTGGGACTTCCGGATACCGGAAAATCCACTCTTGTGAATCTGCTTATGGGGCTTTATCCCTTGGATAGCGGTCATATTTTTATTGATGATATGGAGGCAGGTTCCGGACTGAGGAGACTCAAGCGAAGACTGGGCTATGTGCCCAATATTCCGGGAGTCTATCCCCAGATGAGGGTGGGAGAGTATCTTACGTTTTTTGCCTCCTGTTACTCTATGGAGGAAAGCCGTATTCGGGGAAGGATTCGACTGCTTCTGGAAATGTCCGGGCTTTTGGCTTGGGAGGACAGTGCTATGGAGCTTTTGCCCAAGGCGGCTTTACAAAAGCTCTCCTTCGTTCGAGCAATTCTGCACGATCCCAAGATTCTGATTATTGATGAGGCTTTGGCGGGCTTGGATCCGAGAACACTGGAAGAAATCAAAACCATGCTATTGGATTATCAAAGTCAAGGAAAAAGCATTTTCATGACAGGCTCTTCCTTAGGAGAGGTGTCGGACTTTTGCACCCATCTGGGATTTTTGCATCAGGGGAAAATGATTCGGAGCGGATCGGTGTCACAGATTACCCGGGAGCTCAGCATGCAAAACCCTATTATTATTCAAGTGCAGGGGAAGAGTACAGGACTTATGCAGGCTTTAAAAAATGAGCCGAAAGTCAAGTCTATAAGTCTTCGGGAAAATGAAATTCGGGTAGGCTTTTCGGGAACCCGGGAGGAAGAGGCCGGGCTTTTACAAAATATAGTGGAAAGCGGAATCAAGCTTTATTCCTTCTATAGAGAACAGGGCAGTATCGAGGGCGTTTTGTTTCAAAAATCTCAAGAGGAAAGGAGTCTTTTGTCCTATGAAAGAGAATCCGATATGGAGTAAGGACAGTTTGCTGGGAAACCGAAGTTTGTTTCTTCCTATGCTGATTTTCTTTACCAATCTTTTGCTCTTTGTGCTTTTATTCGGAAATCTCTATTATATTTCCTTGAATGCACAGCAGACGGGAGAAATTCGTTACGCCATGTTTAATCGTTTTTATTATTATGTAGGCGGCGGTCTTTTTGTTTTTCTTCTGCTTTTGGCTCCTGCCCTAAGTGCTTCCAGTATTACCCAGGAAAGAGAGCAAAATAACTTAGCTCTGCTTTTGTGTACGGATTGTACGGAAAAGACCATACTACAGGGAAAGCTCATAGCCTATATGTCCACCCATCTGACTCTACTTTCCTCCACTGTTCCTTTTTTGGCTACCTTATATATCTATGGCGGAATTTCCGGCAGTTTGGTACTTTTATATTTTTTCTTTTATATTTTTTCCGCCCTGTATTGCACGGCTCTCGGTATTTTTTGCAGTTGTCTGGGAAAGAATACGGCTTATTCCACGGCACTGAGCTATGTGCTGGAATTTATCAGCTTTTTGTTTGTTTTCTATGGACTTTACTGGTGTAGAACGCAGGGATATTTTTTCTACGGTCTGATCCTGGCATTTCTGTTTTTTATCCTCTTTAGTTTGAGTTTTTTAGGAATAGGGAAAAAATATCTAAGAGGTTTACAAACAAATTGAACTAGGATATTCTGTAGGAAGTTTAAAAGGAAGAGGGGAAACTATGTTTTCAACGGTAATGATTGGTATAGCGGGAGGTTCCGGTTCGGGAAAATCCACCTTTACCAAGAGAATCAAAGAATGCTTTCCGGAGGAAGTGGCAGTTCTCTATCACGACAATTACTATAAGTCCAATGACGGAGTGCCCTTTGCCCTACGGCAAAAGGCCAATTATGACCATCCGGATGCCTTTGAAACGGATCTTTTGATTAAGCATTTGAAGGCATTAAGAAGGGGAGAAAGTATTTCCTCTCCCACCTATGATTTTAGCACCCACAACAGAACCGACCAGTACTTTGTTGTAGAACCGAAGAGAATTATTCTGGTGGAGGGCATTTTGGTGCTGGAGAATCCGGAGTTGCGCTCCCTTTTTGATATTAAGATTTATGTGGAAGCGGATGCGGACGAAAGAATTATTAGGCGAATTATTCGGGATGTGAAGGAAAGAGGCCGTCAGGTGGAGGATATTTCCGAACAGTATTTAAACACGGTTAAGCCTATGCATTACCTGTATGTTGAGCCGACCAGAGCCAAGGCGGATATTGTGATGAATTCAGGAATGAATGATGTTGCATTTGATTTAATGAAGACAAAGATTGAAAGCTTATTGCAGAATGAGTAGTAAAGGAGAAAAAATGGTTTATCAATCCACTCGCGGAGGAGAAGAAAATGTAAGTCCGTCTTTAGCAATTGTGCAGGGACTGGCAAAGGACGGGGGACTTTTTGTACCAAAGGAAATGCCTAAACTGGAAAAGTCTCTTGAGGACTATGCTGAGTTATCCTATCAGGATTTGGCTTATGAAATCATGAAGCTTTATCTTACGGATTTCACCGAGGAGGAATTACGCTACTGCATTAATTCTGCCTATGACGATAAGTTTTCCACAAAGGAAATCGCTCCCGTGGTAAAAAAAGGAGATAGCTATTACCTTGAGCTTTTCCACGGAAGAACACTGGCCTTCAAGGACATGGCATTGTCCATTCTTCCATACCTGATGAAGGTAAGTTGTAAAAAGAATCAGATTCAGGAGAAGATTGTGATTCTAACCGCTACCTCCGGAGATACCGGAAAGGCTGCTATGGAAGGCTTTTGTGATGTGGATGGCTGTGAAATTATTGTCTTCTACCCTAAGGACGGAGTTTCCCCTTTCCAGGAGCGGCAGATGCGGGCTCAGAAGGGACAGAATACTCATGTGGCGGCTATTCTCGGAAACTTTGATGATGCCCAGAGCGGAGTAAAGAAGATTTTCTCCGATAAAGCCTATCAAGAGAAGCTGCTGGAAAAGGGTTATAGACTTTCTTCCGCAAATTCCATTAACATCGGACGTTTGGTCCCTCAGATTGTTTACTATGTTTATGCCTACTGCCGTTTGATGAAAAGTGGGGAGCTGAAGGCAGGAGAGAGCTTGAACGTGTCCGTACCTACCGGAAATTTCGGAAATATTTTGGCAGCTTATTGTGCAAAGCGTATGGGACTTCCCTTAGGAAAGCTTCTTTGTGCTTCCAACGACAATAAGGTTTTAACAGACTTTTTCCGTACGGGAATTTACGATAAGAACCGTCCCTTCCATGTAACTACCTCTCCTTCTATGGATATTTTGATTTCCTCCAACCTGGAAAGACTCCTGTATTTTGCCGGAGAAAATACCGAAGAATGTAAGAAGCTGATGGAAGAGCTGAAGGATAAGGGAAAATATCGTATTTCTGAGACGATAGCAAGGGAACTGAAGGACTTTTACAGCGGCTACGGAAAAGAAGCGGAGGGTAGTCACAGCATTTTCCAGACCTATAAGGAAACAGGCTATGTTCTGGATCCCCATACCGCAGTAGCCAAGGTGGTTGCAGACCACTACGCCTATGAGCAGGGAAGACGGGACAAGTGCCTTGTAGTTTCTACGGCCAGCCCTTATAAGTTCTCCCAGACCGTATTAAAGGCTTTAAAGGAGCCGGTACCGAAGGATGTTTTTGAAGGCATCGAAGCTTTGGAAAAGCTTTGGAAGGAGCCTATTCCCGCTCCGGTCAAAGAAGTGGAGGAGGGAGAAATTCGCCACAGCACCGTATGCTCAGTAGGGGATATGGAGGCAACGGTTTCACATTTCTTGCTTTCCTAGGCTTTAAAAATGTGTTACACTCTCCCCGTAGTTTAGGGTGAGATTTATGATTATGAATGTTCTTTACAAAAAAGGAGGATATCAATATGTTAGTTAATGCAAAGGAAATGTTGGATAAAGCGCTGGCTTCCCATTACGCCGTTCCTCAGTTTAATATCAATAACCTGGAGTGGACCAAGTCCATTCTCCTGGCTTGTGAAGAGACCAAGTCTCCCGTAATCCTTGGTGTATCCGAGGGTGCAGGAAAGTACATGACCGGTTTTGAAACGGTAGCTGCTATGGTTAAGGCTATGGACAAGAGCCTTGGCATTACTGTTCCGGTGGCTCTTCATTTGGATCACGGCTCCTATGACGGATGCTATTCCTGCATCAAGGCAGGCTTCACTTCCATCATGTTTGACGGTTCTCATTTCAATATTGAGGAAAATGTTGAAAAGACCAAGGAATTGGTAGCGGCTGCTCATAAGGCAGGTCTTTCCATTGAAGCTGAGGTAGGTTCCATCGGCGGAGAAGAAGACGGTGTTGTAGGTATGGGAGAGTGTGCAGATCCTGCTGAATGTAAGAAGATTGCAGATTTAGGCATCGACTTCCTGGCTGCAGGTATCGGAAATATCCACGGTGTTTATCCACCTGATTGGAAGGGACTTTCCTTCGATACCTTGGCAGCAATCAAGGAGCAAATCGGAGAGAAGATGCCATTGGTACTTCATGGCGGTTCCGGAATTCCTAAGGAGATGATTCAGAAGGCAATTTCTCTCGGTGTTGCAAAGATTAATGTAAATACAGAGCTTCAGCTTGTATTTGCTGCAGCTACCAGAAAATATATTGAAGCAGGTTCCGATCAGAAGAGCAAGGGCTTTGACCCGAGAAAGCTCTTAAAGCCGGGTGCAGATGCAATCATTGAAGAATGTAAGGCAAAGATTGAGTTATTCGGTTGTGCTAATAAAGCATAAGAGGAAGAAGGGGCTGTAAAAAATCAAAATAGTTTTCTAAGCAATATAGGTCTAAATTTGGGGCACGCTCTCGCTAGCTTCGCCCTGCGCAGTGAAGAACTACACTCGTTATGAGAAGGCGCTCTGATACAGTGTGGGTCTATAAATGGGGCACGCTCTCGCTAACCTCGCCTTCGTAACAGTACTAACTTCAAGCTTCGCTCTGCTTGCTTTCAGTAAGTACTGACGGGCTCAGATTGCCCCTATTATAGACCCACA
>CAUTXF010000028.1:0-29132 GCA_963542215.1 uncultured Oribacterium sp.
ATTCCCATGATGCGAGCATATTCCATGAGCTTATGGATATTTTTATCACTACCTGAAAAATAAGACCTCAAAGCCATCTGGAATACTTGAATATCCATTCTATTTTTATTCTTGATAATATCACAGATACAGCGCTCTCTATCATAGATTCGCACTTTATTACCGGTAAAGGTCTTCTCCTCTGTCATGCCAAGCTCTACCCAATCCGGTCTTACCGTATGGACTATAATGCCTTTATCTTTTAAATGTTTCGCATTATATCCGCGTCCAACAGTAATCACCGGCACAAAAGGCTCTCTATCGGAAAGATTATGAAGATACAAAGCTGTCTCATGAGAAAAAATAATTTTTCTATTTCTAAGTTGAATCAAATATAGTCTATCTTCCCATACATCAGGCGAAATATATATGCCGGGAGCTACCTTTTCCATTTCCTTCTTACGGACATAATCCAGAACTGCATACTTCGATACACCTTCATTTTGAGCATCAATTAATCGAATATACCCATTCTGTTCTTCAAGTAATTGATCAAAGATATTTACTTCGTTCATATGAGCACCCCCCATTCGCTATAATTTTAAAATTTAGTAGCGAAAAGGTCAATACCTTCTCGCTACAATATCATATTAATGTAGCGAGAAGGTAAATATCTGCTCAGACCATCTGTATTCTCTTATCCTTCAATTTTTGTCGAGATCATTCCTTTCTTAAGACTGCTGCTAACTACGATACTATGCCCGAAGGTCCACATCCCATTCTGAAAGCGTCATTTTATTTCTACGCCTCATATACTCCAGTAGGTTCATGCTTCTCGCCTCTCTTCTCAAAATCCCGATCAATATCCTCTTTCCAGGCACCACCAACAAATATCGTCTCCATATCCGAAACCTTGCATTCTCTAATACGTGTTACAGCTTCATCAATAATCCGGTAATTAAGCGCTGTTCCCACCTCATCACAGTGGTAGTTTGCCGCCCTATCCTGTTTGATTCCCATACATCCGGCAACTTTTATCGCATCTATGTTTGCTCCCAGAAAAAGAAATTCCCAATGATACTTCTCTTGCTGATTTTGGATAAGCTTCTTTACATCCGTAAAGGAATACTTTCTGCTGGCATTTTCAAGACCGTCCGTTGTGATTACAAATAAGGTCTTAGCCGGCCTATCTTCCTCTCTGGCATACTTATGAACATTGGCAATATGACGGATTGCTCCCCCCACGGCATCCAAGAGTGCCGTACAACCGCGAACATAATAGTTTGCTTCCGTAAGCTTTTTTACATTTCCAATAGGGATTCTGTCGTGAATTACTTCCGCCTCATCGTCAAACAAAACAGTAGATACAAATACCTCTCCGGCTTCCTTTTGTTGCTTTTCTATCATGGCATTAAATCCGCCGATAGTATCGGATTCAAGCCCTGCCATAGAACCGCTTCTGTCCAGGATAAATACAAGTTCCGTTAAATTTTCTCTCATAGTGATTCCCTCCATCATTCGCTTGTTTGCATGTTTACGAGGGTATCCTATCGCTTCTTGCTTTCGTTTTGGTCACTTGTCAGGCGACATTTAAACTGCTTGCATTCCCAGGAGCTGTTCACCATGTTCAAAAAGAGCCAGATTGATTTCATAGATATCATAGGCCTTCCGCTCTATAAAATATTGCACGATGAGGTCTTGCTTACTACAGGGGGATAAGGCCCATCCTGCCCTTGAAAGCAAATCCTTTGTCTCATCCAGATTCAATTCCAAGGCTATGGCCAGAGCAAGGGCTGTGGATTTACTCGGGTTCTTGGTGGTTCCGCATTTCAGTTTGGAAAACGCCTTTCTGTCCAGGTTTGCTTTCTTCTGCACTTCAACATCGGTAAGCCCTTTTTGATCAGCGAAAGAGAAAACAAGCTCCATAAAGCTTTTGTCAAGATTCTTAACCGCATCCTCCAAGCTTCGAACTTCGGAAACCAGGCACTTTTCCGGACTGATATAGGCGAGTATAAGCTCTTCTCTTCCATTATCCGCTTTATCATCCAATGTCTCATTTTCCGAATCATATGTCTTCCGTCTATTTGATTCAGAAAATCCGAAGCCGATAGGTGCCCCGTAAACAGAGCTCACTCTAACGGGATCATTCGAACTTTTTCCTCTACCGTATGAAGCCGAATACTCTTCCGAAATCTTTTCTTCTACATAATGCTTATTGATATATTCATCAATATCACCGTATAGTTCCGTTGATAAGGAATATGATTTTTCATCAAAAACCACAAGATAAAGCTCTATGTCATTTTCCGACATAAAGCTTTCTATCTCCGACAGAGCAATTCTAAGGGCAATTCCCTTGGGAAAACCATAGCTTCCTGACGCCAAAAGAGGGATGGCAAGACCGAAAATATGATGTTCAAGGGCAAGTCTGAAAATACTACGGTAACATTTTCTGATAATCGTTTCTTCATCGGAATTGCCCCCCTGCCAAACTGTTCCTACAGTATGGATAATATACTTTGCAGGCAGATTGTATCCATCAGTAATAAAGGAGCTTCCGGGAGTAATAGCCCCTATTTCCTGTCGCCTACGTAAAAGCTTTTCTTCACCGGCAGCTTTATAGACAGCACTGTCTATTCCCGCAGCATATCCCGGCATAGGATTAGCCGGATTCACTATGGCATCAAGCTGCATTTTTGTAATATCGTTTCTGATGATTTGAAATGGCATAGTCTTCCCTTATCGGACAAAATTTGTAGCTATCCCCTCTTCTTGCTCCGGCAAACCGTATTTTTCTTTCCCAAGGGCAATGCTCTTCATCAAAAAGGCCATATTTCTAGCCAAAGTTCTCATGGTCTGCAAGCCTTCCAAGTCTTCTTTCGCCTCTCCTTTTTCGCATCCATGCACACTGTTCCAGTATTGACTGGAGGCTACCGGCATTCCGGAGATGGTAAAATACTTATTTAATTCATCAAAGGTAGCGGATAAGCCGCCTCGTCTTGCCACAACCACACTGGCGCCCACCTTCATGGTCTTATCAAAATGCGTGCTGTAAAACAGTCTGTCCAGGCAGGCAATCAGAGTAGCATTGGCGGAAGCATAATAAACCGGGGATGCCACTACTAAAGCATCAGCCGCTTCAAACTTCTCTGCCAGTTCATTTACCTGATCATTAAAGACGCATTTTCCATTCTTATAACAATAGCCACAGGAAATACAGCCTCGTATATCTTTGTTGCCAATCTGTACCACTTCTACTTCTATCTCTTCCTGCTCAAAGACCTTAATCATCTCCGCGAGGGCAATGCTTGTATTGCCTCCGATGCGTGGACTTCCGTTAATTATCAATGTCTTCATAAATTGTTCTCCTGACTTTTTTGTGCAACTCCTGTTGTGTATCTCCTCTAACTTTCCTTCTCGGGGTGATAATGGCGAGTCCTTCTCCATGGGTGATGTCATAGTATGCCGAAAGCGCATGCTCCATGCTGTGACAGGGCTGCCTTGGCTTTTACCTTATAAGTAATCAAATCCCAAGGATCTCCCTCATACTTCGCCCCTGCAGCAATGGCCTTGCTACAGTCCAAGACACTTCCGCTTCCGTAGCTCAGCAGAATCCTTTTTCCGAACTGCTTCATTACTTCCGGAAGTTCTACGATAACATCTTTTCCGAAAATGAGTCTTGTCGGGGTTTGATAGTCAAAGTTTTGCATAGTTTCCTCCTGTTTTTAGATTTCCATACTATCCGGATTAAGAAGAAAATCATAAACGCTCATCACCAATATGCCTTCTTCATTATAGAGTGGTGCCACAGCATCCTTTGTAATAATAATCTTTTTAAATCCATCGCCTGTATTCACCAACGAGCGTTGCTCCTGTTCCATCTTTTCTTTATCAGGTAATGCATAGGCCGATTGAATATAAAATCTCTTTGAGCCTTTATTGCAAACGAAGTCCACTTCCAACTGTTTTCTAATTTTCTTACCTTTTTTATCTACTTCATTCATCACAACAACCCCTACGTCCACGAAATTCTGTAATAATATCCTTTGATAAGAATTTTGCATTACTTCCCGTTACATATACATCTACATTTTGCTTTCTTCCGAGGCTATTAAGAACTGATTCAAAATCATCAAGCATCTGGACTTCATCTAACAGAACATAATACATTCTTTCATCCGACATTTTCTCCATTATATATGGAAATTAGACAAAAATGCGGATTCCGCATTTTTGTCTAATAGAAGTGTGCAACCTGTCAAAGTCTCAATCAATACTCTAAAGCCAAGAATATATAAGTTTATCACTACTGCACTTAGCCATATATTGTTACTACATTATATTCTGTAGAAATTAATTAAATTGCATTCCGTCCTTCAAAGCATTTCGTTTTTATAGTGATTCCCTGAAAATCTCCGCAATATCCTTCTCTAAAAGAGGAGCCCAAGCCTCTTCCAGCCCCTCATTTTCCGCAACATGCTTTGCCATCTCGTCAATTCTCTTCTCATCAATTCCCACATCTTTAAGATGCATAGGAATATTGATGGACTCGAAAAAACGGTAGGTTTCGTCAATCGCCTTATTGGCAATCTCAAATTTATCAAGAGAAGCATCTATGCCAAATACATTAATGCCATACTTTACGAAGCGGTCCACTGTCTTGTCATTTAAAATATGCTTCATCCATCTTGGCGTGATAATGGCCAAACCCTCTCCATGGGTAATATCATAGTAGGCGGAAAGAGCGTGTTCCATACCATGGCAGGGCCAGCCGGACTGGCTGTTCCCAAGGGAATAAATGCCGTTACAGCCGTATGTACAGCAAAGCATCATCTCTGCCCTTGCCGTATAGTCTTCCGGATTCTCCAGACATTTCTTGGTGTTAATCATCAGGCTCTTTAAAGCAGACTCCATAAAACCGTCGTTTAGAAGGGTAGATTCCTCACAAAAATACTGCTCGAAAATATGGTTCATGGCATCCGCACAGCCTGCTGCAGTCTGCTTCTTGGATACACTGAAGGTATAGGTCGGATCCAGGAAAGAAACAGCCGGATAAAGAAGCGGATCACTATAGCCCGTCTTATCATTAGTCTCCGTTCTGGAAATCACTCCCCCTGCATCATATTCACTGCCTGTCGCAGCAAGAGTAATAATATCCACAATCGGAAGTGCTTCCTTGGCCTTTACCTTATAAGTAATCAAATCCCAAGGATCTCCCTCATACTTCGCCCCTGCGGCAATGGCTTTAGTGCAGTCCAGTACACTGCCCCCTCCCACTGCAAGAATCACGTCGATCTGCTTTTCCTTACAGATTTTCACGCCATCAAGAACGCTGGGATCATACTTGGGATTGGGTTGAATATCGGGAAGCTCATAAATCTCATAGTCCTTCAAAAGCTCCTTTACCTTGTCATAAAGGCCAATCTTTTTGATGCTTCCACCGCCATAGCTCAGTAGCACTTTTTTTCCGAACTGCTTCATGACTTCCGGAAGTTCTTCGATAACGTCTTTTCCGAAAATCAATCTTGTCGGGGTTTGATAGTCAAAGTTTTGCATGGCATTACCTCCTGTTTTGTCCATTTTCTATTTAAGGGATTGGTATTACTTCAGAAACTTCTTACGCTTTCACTATACTCTTTCAAGAAAAAAATAGCCAGCCGGTATATACCGCCTGGCTATTTTTTGAATTCCAATATCTACTCCTTACGTAGTCCGAGATTCATGTTCCGTATTTCAGTACTTTAGTCCGCAAGATTTTCTATTTTTCTGTCTTTATAGTAAAACTCCCGATCATGTGCGTTAATCTGCCGCATTACCTTACAAGGATTTCCCACAGCCACAACATTTTCCGGGATATCCTTCGTTACAACGCTACCTGCTCCGATTACCGTATTATCTCCAATCCTAACCCCCGGCATAAGAATCGCCCCTGCACCAATCCAACAGTTTCTTCCGATATGTACCGGCATATTGAACTGATAACCCTGCTCCCGCAGCTCCGGAAGAATGGGATGCCCCCCTGTGGCAATGGTAACATTAGAGCCAATCATGGTGTAATCTCCTACGTAAATATGGGTATCATCTACACAGGTCAGGTGATAATTTACATAAACATTCTTTCCGAAGTGGCAATGATGCCCTCCAAAATTGGCATAAAAAGGCGCCTCTATATAGACATTCTCCCCGCAATCTCCCAGCATCTTCTTTAAAAGGGCAGATCGCTTCTTTACTTCCGAAGGCTTGGTAGCATTGTATTCACAGAGCAAATCCTGATAATACAGCTGTTCCTCTACAATGCTTTCATCCATAGGTAAATACAATTCTCCACTATGTAATTTTTCTTTCATTGTACTCATCTTAAAGCCTCCTTATTCCCATAATGAGAAGGTCTACATGGATACTATTTTACTGCAAACTCTTATACACGGAATAAGCCTTTCTGGGTCTTCCGCCTCTTTCATAGGCATCCTTTAATCCGAAGTGCATTTCCTGTAATGCTCCGTTTACATTGTGCATCTCTCCCGGCTGGTCATACTCCCTGGCCAGGAAGAAGGCTTCCACATAGGGATTGTTCTTGGCAATGTCATAAGCCTTGGCAATCTGGTCTGCCTGCACATCCTCGTTGGTGGCATTAAAGCCCTGCTCGGAAAGAATCAGGTGTCTTACCTTACCGCTTGGAGAAAGGTATTCCGGTTTTTGCAGATAATCCGTAAGAACATTTAAGTTCTTCATATTGATAATCAGAGAATTCTCATCGTTTGTTGCCTTTCCGTCATCCTCAAAGTTCGGGTCGGAAAGTCCTTCCGGATAGGGATGCCAAGCAATACCGTAATCCAAATCTCGCAATCTGTCGTTTAACAAACGCAGTAAGTCCTTTGCCTTGTAATAACCTGCGGAAGGAGAATGCTCTGTCCAAACATAGTCAAAGGGAATGTATACATTGGCAGAGGGATTATTCTGCTTAATGGCTGTGTACCAAATGCGGAAAGCATGGGCACACTGGTCTGCATAGTTCTCTATACTGCTGTGAGGAGTGAAGTTCCAAACATTGGGATAGTTTACCTCATTCCCGATGACCCAGTTATCCACGGAATCCTTATATAAGGAAGCAAAACGATTGGCAAGCCTGGTGGTTGCATCGATTCCGGCCTGTGTGGCCACATTATAGCCGTAGTAATGGGCTTCTTGGCCTGTGATACCGTCAGGAAGAGACTGGGGCTCCGGATTATTTCTCGGAGTATTGAGCATAATGGCGGTAACGCTTACCCCGTTTGCCTTGGTATTCCGGAAGTTATCCATGAAGTTTTGCTCATAGTTGGTAAAGTTGTAAATGATATGCTTTACCCCTAAATCTCTCACGGAAGTGGCATCAAAAAGGGTATCTCTTGTTGCCAGGCCCTTCTTGGAACCGGATCTGGAAAATACCGTATCATTCTGCGCCGCTGCATTCCCTGCGGAGGCTCCTACGCCCTTGGTTTGCACAGCTCCATTTACCACCCAGGCACCGTCGCCGTTTACCTGATACCCCTCCACCGTTGTATTTGTTAAGAGATATCCGTCATTTTGAAAATAATAGGACTCGGCAATACCGTCGCCATTTCCATCCACCCAGTTCCAGCCGGTAAGATAGCTTCCATCCGCATTTTCATACCACCATCCGGTACCATTACTTTTCCATGTTCCTGCAAATGCTGTCAGACTCATTCCTAAAGCCATAGCCGACGCCAAAAGGGGAATCCATGTTTTTCTTTTCATACTCTACTCCTTATACTGAAAATATTTTTCTTATTCTATCGAAAATCGCCAGGAAAGGCTAGTATATTTCCGACATTTTCTTAAATAATAATTATATTTCCCGGAAAAGAAAAACTGCCCCGTGATATACGCGGGACAGCTGATTTAAAATCCTGATTCTGCCGTCAGGGAGGAAGTTACTGCTTTCAGCTTTTTCAAACTACTACCGGAGCTGTTTCTTCCTCTTTCGGCTATATTAAACTACTGCAGGAGCCACTTCTTCCTCTGCCACTTTTACCTTCTTACTCATTCTTGTACGGATATCATATACCAGCATGAAAGCTACAAGAATAAATCCAAGGTATCCGTTCAATCCGTAAAGCACATTTACCAAAGAACGATAGGGCAAGAAGCAAGCGATAACGCAACCGATAATTCCTAATACTACGGTATAAAGCTTATACTTCTTGGTTCCTTCTTTCTCAATTCTTCCGATACTGGTCCAAAGAAGAGGAACGGAGGTAGTATAAATTCCGCAGAAGATAATTACCGCAAAAATACTTGCCAAAGCAGGAGAAATGGTATTTGCCAA
This sequence comes from uncultured Oribacterium sp., assembly GCA_963542215.1. GTDB lineage: Bacteria > Bacillota > Clostridia > Lachnospirales > Lachnospiraceae > Oribacterium. The sequence goes on from CAUTXF010000028.1 coordinate 8,306, forward strand.
GATTAAAGCGGGAATATCCGCCTGGCTGGTTACATCAATATGAGAAATCAATGCAACGCTGGCAATCACCATGGTTCCCATAATGAACGCTGCAGAAAAAAGCATTCCGATATTTACTTCCTTTACCCGGTTCTTAGAACCAATTTCTGCCAGGAAGCTGGCGAACCACAGAAGCATGAAGCCTGCATAGGAAGCTCCGGAGAGGAACGGATTACCGTTACCTACCTGAACAATTTTATGCGTTCCGGTATCTACTGCCTTTAAATTCTCCCAGAAATTGCCTGCACCGTTAAAAATACTGATTACGGAAACCACAAGGATGAAAAATACGATGATGGGTCCAATCTTTCCTAAGGCTTCGATAACACCGTCCAATCCGAAAATTACGGTCGCAATAACAAACACGGTAAGGATTACGGCTCCTACACCATTGGGAAGTCCCCATTGCTGTGCAGCTGTAGCATTGGCTCCGCCACACATTACGATAAAGCAGGCATAGCAGAACAGTGCTGAAAAGTAGTCGAAGAAGTTTCCAATATACTTTCCACAATAGTGGGTGTAAATATCTCCACCTCTCTTTAGCTTCAAACGATTTCCGTTTGTTGCGAAGGAAAGATCGGTATAGATATAGATTGCTGCATTCACAGCGATGACAATCCATAGCTTTGATCCGTAAGAAGCCACGTACTGAATAATCTCTTGCATGGTGGCAAATCCGGCCCCAATGTAGAAAGCGATGCAAGCTCCACAGAAGCTAACCACTTTCATGAACTGCAAACTCTTTTTTTCCATTATTCTACTCCTTATTTTTCTTTTAATTCATTCATTTTTTAAGATGAATGTGAAGCAAATTGATAGTTTTGTTCTTCCTCCTTTCCCCTAATGTTTAATTGTTACTGTCCTCTATATTGTTTCCACATTATATCCGATAATTGAATACTATTCAATCCATTTTTCGGATATTAGAGAAATTTTTTTAGTTATTTCTTACTATTTTTCGTTTCCAGTCGCGAGCTTTTTTGTTTATATTTTAACAAACCCATTCATGTATAAGAAGATTTTGTCCCTTTTTTCTTCATTTTTGGGTACAAAAATAAGCGTAACTGCAAGAATGTATGTCTACCCACAGCTGCACTTCTTATACAATCGGCCCGGGGCTTGCCTATAACAACTAAATTGTACGCAAAACAACTGCATTGTGCACAAATTGTATAGGCAACCCCTGCCTTTTGTTTTCTTTCCGGACTTTCTTTAAGACACCTTCTCCAAAGTAAGGAGAACAGCCCGAAAGTTATATACTTTCTCCGAGAGAGATTAGGAAATGTATCCCTTTGCTCTTAAAATCTCTTCAGACTTTGCTAAATTGCTTTCAGAAACGCGGATAATCGGCCCTGTACAGCCCATTCCGGATTCCGCATAAATCTTTTCTTTCCAAAGCTCCAATACCGCATCATCCAAATCTGTTACTTCGATGCCGTATACAGCTGCGGTAACAATCTCCTTTGCCGGCATGGGAACAGATTCTCCCTGCTCCTTTGGCTTATTTGCCTCTCTGATTTCTGCAAGAATGCTATCTAAGCCTGCTTTCTTTGCCAATGCAAACTCTTCCTTAGCTACCGCAAAGACATTGCCCTTAATCAGGTCTCTTGCAAAGCGAAGAGCATTCGCCAAAACCGGTGCTCCGGAAGCTCTGGATACAATCATCACCAGCTGATTATAGTTCTCTCCGATTCCCGGACCATAGCCAAAGCCCTGGGCCTCAAAAGATCCTCCTGTATTGAAGGAAGAAAGCATCTTGGACAATACGTTTCCGGTTAAGGAATCGCATACCAATACATCTGGTGTTCCCCGAAGAACATCATTTCCACGAAGAACCGCACCGCCGTCGGATCTGGAGGACTCTGCAAAGTGAAGAGGATAACCGTTGGACTGTAATTTCTTTAAGGCCTTCTCTGTCTGTCTTGCACCATCCACATTCAAAATACCTACAGTAGGCTCCTGGATGCCGCAAGCCTTTGCTGTGATGATTCCGTAAAGGGCATTCTTCACCATTCCTTCAATACGATCTGTACTGGAGGTTCCTGTGGTATTGGCAATGAACATCTCCTTGCCGAATGCAGGAGTAATGGCTCTTCCCACAGTGGATACACCGATGGGGAAGGGATAGTGCATGGTTACCGCACCGTCAATCTTATGCTCCTTTAAAAGAGCATCCATCTTGTCATGTCCCTCTTCATCATTGTCCACCACAAGGGTTTCTACCGCATCATTTTTCAAAGAACCGATATAGAGTACGTCCACACCATCCTTAGCCGCATCCACTGCAGCCTTCATGGAATTTTCCTCTCCGTGCTCCGAGCCCATACCTGTTAAAGCAATTCTCGGTTTCTTCGAAAAAGAGCCTGTTTCCAAACCTTCCGCCATAGCCAAAAAGGTATCCGCAATGAGCTCTTTTATTTCTTTTGCCATAATTCTCACCCTTTCTTCTATGCGCCCAAAATAGACTGTGCAAATTCCTTCATGGACTTCGCAATTAAGGAGCGGATTTCTTCTTCAGATACTGCTCCGCCCTGACCCTTTCCGGTATTTTTCTGAATCAGGAAGGAAACGCCGTCAAAGAGGTTTGTCATACGGCCAAGGAAGAGAGATCCCTTTCCGATAATCATAACTCTCTCCATATCTCCCTTTTCAATGCTTTCCTTGGCAAATCCCACATAAGGAACACCGGAAGGAATATGACCCTGAGTCGGTGCATATCCTACTAAGCCCTTCTCCTCACAGAACTTTGCCAAATCAGCCTTCTCAAGCCATCCCTTCTTAACAGCAAGAGCAGCGATCATCTTATAGTTTGCCATAGGAACATCTCCGGCTCCGGCAGGCTTGGTAATATCCGCATTCTGCATCTCAGGAGAGAACTTATCCACATCATTTACGGTAAGTCCCGCCTTCTCCAAAGGATCCGCTACTAAGGAACCGATAACGTTCTGTGGTGCAGCACCTGTTCCAACGGTATGTCTACCGATAACATCCAGGTTAATTTCAGCAGAAACACCGTCATTTTCAGAAACTACTACGGAGAAAGAGCCTAAGCAATCCTCCAGCATGGGGAGCTCTTTCTTTACATGGTCTTTTCCGTTCATGGCAAGCTTAGGTACGCAACCTCCACCGATAACAAGAACGGTATGGAAAGCTCCTGCCTTTACCAAAGAAGCCGCCTCAATCATAGCGTGGGAGGGGCCTGCACAGAAGCCTCTTGCATCGGAACCGGTAGCGTTCTCCAGTCCGGCAATCTCAGCTACAGCCTTCGCAAAGTTTCCGCCACCTCTCTGGTTTACGTCTCCGCAGGCTTCCTCGGAACAGTCAATAACATATTCAATGGAAAGCGGGTCTACATTGGAGGACTTTAAGGAGTGAAGAACAGCCAAAACGGAGCTTGCTTTATTCATCAAATTCTCCAGCATTACTTCTGCGGAAAGGTTTACATCAATATCATGTGCTCTCTTTACGCATCCTACCAGCTTTCCTTCGTAGAAAAGAGGCTCTGCCTCGTGAGCGTCCACAAATCCCTTAATCACGGAATTCTCTACGCCCTCTTGTACTCTGGCAAGGATTGCTTCTGTGATTACAGGATCCTTAGCAAGCTCTCCCTTGTTTGCTGCTACGAAGTCCTTATCCAGATAGAAAACCTCGAAGCAGTCACAAGCCTGTGCCAAAAGAAGGAACTCATTCTCCGGCATAATCTCTCCAAAATGGCCATAGCGGTTGGCATTTTCTACCTTCTTATCGAAATAGGGGAACTCCACCTTGGCAAACTCCTCGGGGGTCTTGTTTCCGATATATACCTGGTTTGGCCAGTAAGCTACACAATCCTCAAAACTACGAACGTGCTTTCCCATTTCCTTTAAGAACTCACCATCAGGATTTACCAGTCTTTCCTGCACAATGGTGGAGCCGTGCTGCAACATCAAGCCGGGAGTATATGCCAAACAATATCCGGAACCTTTAATGACACTATTCATTTTGATCACCTCATATTTTATTGTTAAATTTTACAAATTTACCAAAGAAAAGATAGTTCTTTTTCCATTTTTAGTACTTTTTTTGAAAAGAATTTTGAGAAAAAAGGGAGCCCGTAAAAAGCTCCCTCGGTTTTAAAGGTACTTGCAATATTCAGAGCGAATACTATTCATTTCGTTGACAATATCGTCTACATCTAAAACCATTTCCATCATACTAACCTGGTCTTCATAAACAGATTCGTCAAACTCTTCCTTCAACTCTGGTTCGCAAACATGATATACCGTGAGTCCAAGCTGGACCCCAGTCAATGGGCCGGCAAAAGTAGGATCTCCTGCTGTAACGGTCTCAGCTGCAAGTCCTGCAGCCTCCCCCTCAGCAGCGCCAAGTACAACAACCAGATTCTCTGGTCCGAACTTATCAGCAAAATCCTTTACTCTCTTTTGATTTTCCAAGTCCATTGCGCCTGCGCTTGTTCAAACGAAGCACTCGGTAGAAGCAAATACTACTTCTCCGCCGGCGGTCTCTACACAAGCCTGAATAGCAGGTCCTGGTACACCGTCACGGTCACCGATGATGATAACTTTTTTACCCTTTAAAATAGCCATCTTTTCTCTCCTTTCTTTAAAGATATGTATCGTAATGACTTTCGTCAAATACGCAAATTAAATGATTGCTTACTGGTTTAAAGCAACATACTTTTCAACCATCTTCTGGATGGACTCTTCTGTTGCATCATCCTTAACCAGCTCTTCCACCTTCTGTCCATCCTTATAGATAGCCATAACGGGAAGTCCTAAAATCTTCTGGCCGATAGCCAATCTTCTAGCCTTTGTAGTATTCAGAGAAGTGAACTTTAACTTACCCTCATACTTGTCAGCCAAAGAATGTACGAATGGCATAAGTGCAGCACAGGGAACACATCCATCTCCGAAGAAATCTACAAATACATAGCCGGATGCCTTCAGCACTTCCTCTTCGAAGGTATTCTTATCAACCTCTAACATCTTGTCCTCCTTTATTTGTGTTCGTTAATATATTTCTCTGCCTGGGTGGCTGCAATAGCACCATCCGCAGCAGCAGTAACCACTTGTCTAAGACTCTTTACACGTACATCTCCAACGGTGAAAACGCCGGGAATATTGGTGTGCATATCTTCGTCTGTAGGGATATATCCTCTGTCATCCATTTCCAGATTGGTTTCCTGAAAAATCTCTGTAGTAGGAATTCTGCCGATAAATCCGAAAATTCCGAACATTCCGTCCTCTTCACTGGCTTCCAATACCTGCTCTTCTCCGGTAACTACATTCTTCACCTTAATCTTCTGAAGAATATCATCTCCGGACAGCTCTTCTACTACGGTATCCCACATAATATGCAACTTCTCATTCTGAAAAGCTCTCTCCTGAATAGACTTTGCCGCTCTCAGCTCATGTCTTCTGTGGATAAGCGTAACGGAGCTTGCAAACTTTGTCAAATACATAGCCTCTTCCACCGCAGAGTCTCCACCGCCTACTACAAATACGGGAAGATCCTCGAAGAAGTTGGCATCACAGGTTGCACAGTAGGAAACGCCTTTTCCTAAGAACTCCTTCTCTCCCTTACATCCGATAGGACGTGGATTAGCTCCTGTGGCAATAATCAGAGTCTTGCCCTCGTAGGTCTCCTTGGTACCGATGAGTCTTTTTACATCTCCGTCCAATTCTACAGCCTTGATGGTATCATGAGCTCTTTCACAGCCAAAACGCTCTGCCTGCTCAGTCATTCTTTTAATCAGAGAAGGACCGGATTCCCCTTCCACAATCTGTCCGGGATAGTTCTCGATAGAATCGGTAATGGCAATCTGTCCGCCATCCTGTCCCTTCTCCACAATCAAGGTGGAAAGTCTGGCTCTTCCTGCATAAAGACCTGCAGCCAATCCTCCGGGGCCTGCTCCCAGAATAAGCACGTCATAAATCTTGGACATGGTTTTTCTCTCCTTTAGATATTAATAATATATGATGATACAAAACAGACTACGTCTATCTTGTGTGTAGCCGATATGGATGGTCTTTGTTATGGTAACAAAGACAGCTTTTCTTTCTCAATAGCTTTCTCTCTTTTTAGAGATAAAAAAATTCAAAGTATAATAAATAATTGTTATAGTGTTCGGTTTATCTTCCTTAAAAAAATTTCTTCAGGGCAGGGTCTCTGCCCTGAAGAATGCGTATTACGCAGTGTTTTTACAAAACACAAGCTTACTTGAAAATAGTCTGATCGGAAACTTCTGTGCAAAGAGCCTTTAAGGACTTCTCTACAATCTTTCTTCTCAGAGCCTTCTCCTCTTCCGGTTTCATAGCCGGATTTCCCAGTGGGTGAGGAATAGCGATTGCCGGAACGATACGGTTAGCACCTACTGTCATAGAGATAGGTGTAACTGTACAAATGTGTACTACAGGAATTCCTGTTGCTTCGATACCTTTTACCATTGTTGCACCGCAACGTGTACAGGTTCCTCACGTGCTGGTAAGAATGACCGCATCTACATGGTCCTTCTTAAGTTTTGCACCGATTTCCTCAGCAAACTTCTTAGCAGAAGCTACTGCAGTTCCGTTACCTACTGTGGTATAGAAGTAATCGTAAAGCTTTCCGATCTTTCCTTCCTTCTCTAAATCTCTAAGAACGTCAACAGGTAATACTCTGTCAGCATCCTGATTTGCATAGCTGGGGTCATATCCGCCGTGAGCAGTCTCATAAGTCTCTGCGGTTAAGTCATTTACGCCCTTTAAGCTGTACTCGCCGTAACGTGTAGCATTGGAAGACTCGATATGGTCCGGATTGCCCTTTGGAACAATACCGCCGGAAGTTACTAAAGCGATGGTAGCCTTAGACATATCCTTGATAGCGGGCATTGGAGCCACACGGTCGAAGGAAGGCATTGGATACTCTGTGGTAAATTCCTTACCGGAAATCTTAGCCAAAAGCATCTCTACTGCACGCTTTGATCCTCTCTTCTCCTCGAAGAAGTTTACACGGATTCCCTGTGGGATATATCCTTCTTCCTTGGAGGAACCGATCTTCTCTCCTCTGGCAAGCTTCAAGCCAAGAGGCGCCATCTTCTTCACAGCATCTCTCATTCCAGCTGCACTGTTTTTGGTAGAAACGATATAAATCTTGCTCTTTGCCTCGTCAGCTCCCGGGTTCTCAACATACATACCTGTAATAACAGGAATGTGAAGCTCTTCCTGAACTGCTGCCGCAATGGTTGCGCAGGCAAATCCGTAACGGCCGGCATTGAATGCAGGACCTGCAATGAATAAATCCGGCTTAAGCTCAGCAACCTTCTTTAAAATCTCCGGCTTTACCTTATCGGTATTCTCACCGAAGTAGCTATCTCCGCAAACGATGGTTCCAACGATTTCAGCCTCATCACCGAAAGCCTGCTGGAAAGCAAGACCCGGTCCCATAGCGCCCTCATGGTACTCCATAGGATAGTCTGCCTTATCCTCTCCACCGACCTGAGCGAAGAACTGGTTAATATATTGAACAACCTTTAATTTTCCCATTTTCTTCTCCTTATCTTGCACTCAGCTTGTTAAAGCCAACCTCAGAGGTAGCACCGGTAATAACCTGAATTTCTACTTCCAAGGAACCGTCAGCCTTCACTGTAGTATCACTAGCTCCCGCAATCTTGGTCATGTAATCCAGAGTTCCGATTACCTTATCCAACTTTGGAAGGGTGATAAGCTGGTTAGCATTTCCACCGGTAACTAAAGCATTGGCTGCCACATCCGCATCTGCCAAGGACTGAGACTTTCCGTCTCTTCCTGCATACTCATCCGTGATAATTACGGTCTTGATTCCCTCAGCCTCAATCTTCTTACAGTTCATGATTAAGTCGGTATCCGGGTTTCCGAATCCTTCCTCAGTGATGATTACCGCATCTAAGTGAAGCATCTTGCAGAGCTTAGCGGTCTGGTTGGAGGAACGCTCTTTATCAGCAAGGTAAACGTTCTCGTTGGTAATGATATGAGCCACAAAGTTAATGGTCTTACCGTGCTCTTCGAAAAGATCCTCTATAACAGGGTTGTTCTCGTGAACATAGCTTGGGTTCTTATCACAAGCGGATACGCAGTTTCCGGAAATGATAGCGCCGTCCATAGACTCTGTCGGATACAGAATGGTGGGAAGAATCTTCTTTGCATCTACGCCGTAAACATAGGTGTCATGCAGTAATCCCTGAGACTGAAGCATCTGAACATATCCAACTCTTGGAAGATCCGGAAATGCCTTTGCGCCTTCCATAAGATCCAAGGTCTCATATACCTTAGTCTCATCAGGAGTAAGCTCTTTAGCCTTCTCAGCAATAAATGCAGCGGTCTTCAAGCCTGCCAAACGAACAGCCTGCTCGTAGTCATGGGACTCTGTTCCCTCTATCGGCTTGCATACACAGGTGAGGTTTACAGTCTTGGAGAATGGAGTATACTCTGCTCCAAGTCCGCACATATCGATAACACCCTCCTGGAAACCAACGATAGGCCCTGCAGTAATTACCGCCATTCCCTTTAAGCAATAGGTCTTTCCGGATCCTACGGTGTCTACAGGAGCAACCACTCCGGGGAATACGCCGCCCTTTCCTTCTACCTTTACTCTTGGCTCAATCACATCCTTAACCGGTGTGATACGAACGGATTCACCAGGTCTTGCCACATCAAATTCCACTTCTTTAATCTTCTCTTCTGACAGAAAAACTTCGCTCAGTTCTTTCTTGGATACATAGAGAACGTGGTCTTTGATTTCTGTTTTCTCGGCAAACTGGATGTCATTAATGAAAATCTTACCTAATTCCAGCTTCACTTTCATTTCCTCCTTTTAAGTATGATTCATAAAAAGCGCCAAGCACAATGCCTAACTGCTCCTTTATGTCCTTAATGTAACACTAAAGACTCTAACCCGCTGTCCAGCAGGGTCCAGTCCAAAGTCTGGAAATCCTTCTGTACCTTTTCCTCGTGAATTCGTTCATTTTCTTCGAACTTCTCACAGGTATTCAAGGCATACTCGATCAAATCCAGGGACTTCATATCAAATCCTTCTTCCGGTGTCTTGTCCAGAAGTACGGATTCGTACGGCGTTTCATTGGGTTTAATGGAGCCATCCAAAGGATGGGTCAGAATCTTTCCTCCCATATGTACCATATCCCGTACCGCCTTAAGGGTATCCATGAAGGAAATCTCCTTGTAGTCAATCTCTATCTTCACGCTTGGATATTTCTTCGGTACATTTTCCTTCACCAAAGGGTTATTGGTAACAATCACTAAGGTTCTCATTACACTTCTCCTTTCTAAGAACACAAAACAGGGGAACGAGAAATTTCTCGCATCCCCTGTTTCATTAGATTCAGAGTCCCCAACATATTCATCCTTTTACCTGAAAGATTCATCGTTTTTCAACAACTTGCCTCTTCGGTGGCTTTCGCGCTCTCTGAACATGCCTTATTTATGGTGCTTGTCAGCATTTTAACAACACTTGTAGAGTTTTTCAACAAAATTGTTTTATATATTGTTTTATTCTATAAGTATTTTCTACAAAATATTTTTTATATTATCAAAAAAATTTTTATATTGATGAATTCGTATTTCAAAATATTGCTTTATCACATTTTTACAAAACATCTATAAAAATTACGGTTTTATCCATAGTAAGTTTCTATAAGTCCAAAGCTTTATGGAATTGTCCAATTTCACAAAAGAAGACCTCCAAGGTATAATCAAATTACCCTAGACGAAAGTCTGAAATAGCCATAACAAATACGAAAGAAAAAAGTGCTGCCGGGCAGCACTTTTTTCTTTTTAATACAACTATTTAAGGAATAGAATTAGAAAAAAGGATTATTCATCCTATATTTCTTTTATTTTTTCACATGCTCTTTCACTACACGGAATAGAGCAAGCAGAGCCAATACATTCGGAATAACCATCAGACCGTTAAAGAAGTCCGCCATATCCCAAACCAAGTCTACCCTTAATGTTGTTCCTACAATAATACAAGCTACAACAATCAGGGAATAAAGAGTTACTGCCTTCTTTCCGAAGAGATACTGTACGTTTACCGCTCCGAAGAAATGCCATCCCAAAACAGTGGAGAAAGCGAAGAAGAACAGACAAATGGCTACAAAGAAATGTCCAAAATTACCGAAGCCCGCTACAAAGGCTCTCTGGGTTAAAGCAATACCGGTATATAGAGGCTTCTGGGTTGCAGGATCCAACTGTCCATAGATACCGCTGGTTAAAATTACGAATACCGTAAAATTCAAAACAACAAAGGTATCAATAAATACGGAAACCATTGCGCAAAGTCCCTGATCATCCGGGCACTTCGCCTTTGCTCTGGCATGAGCATGAGGAGTGGAACCCATTCCAGCTTCGTTAGAGAAGAGTCCTCTTGCAACACCGAAACGAATAGCTTGACGAATGGTGATACCAAGTGCCGCACCGGTTACTGCCTGAGGATTAAAAGCACCGATAAAAATAGATGCCAATGCTCCCGGCAAAGCGGTGATATGCATAAGGATAAAGACTACCGCGCCCAGAATATATACACCTGCCATAATCGGAACAATTTTCTCCAGTACAGCTGCCAGTCTCTTGGTTCCGCCAAGGAAGATGAAGGCTGCAATCGCTGCAACAAAGACACCGATGGCTATAGGAGGAATTTCAAAGTTCATAATATGGAAGACTTCCTGGAATGCTGCACCGATAGAGTTGGACTGCACCATATTTCCCATAAAGCCTAAAGCCAAGATGATGAATACCGCAAAGAGTCCGGCCAAAACCTTACCCAGTGTACCGGAAAATGCAGCCTTAATATAATATACAGGACCTCCGGTTACATCGCCATCCTTCTCTTCTTTATACACCTGAGCCAAAACGGCCTCGCCATAGATGGTTGCCATTCCAAAAAATGCGGAAACCCACATCCAAAAAATTGCGCCCGGGCCTCCACTGACAATCGCCGTTGCAGCACCTGCCAGATTACCGGTTCCTACCTGGGCCGCAATCGCAGTCGCAATGGCCTGGAAGGGTGACATCTCTCCTTTTTCATGCTTCTCACCCTTTAAGGAAAAGTGTCCGAAAACCAACTTAAATCCTTCTCCAAGGCGTCTTAGCTGAATAAAACGCAGGCGAATCGTGTAATAGATTCCGGTTCCACACAGCAAGAAGATCAGCAGAAAGCTCCAAAGGAACGTATTTCCTTTTCCAATAAAATCCTGTAAAACATTCATGGCTTTTCTCCTTTTCATTAAAGAAAAATGTTTGATTGTGAATATTTTATCCAGAATTGTTCTCTATAGCAATTTTTTTTGACTTTATATAGTAAATTTCTATATACATAGTCCATTTTGCTGAATTTTTCTTGCTATTTTGTATAGTTTTTTTGTTCTCCCTCATCACTCTAGGAATTGGTTTTTATTGATAAATTGTAAAAGCATCTCACCCAGAAGAATCTGCCCTTCAGGAAGAAGATGCACCCGGTCCGGAAAGCGGGGAAGGGCTAAAGCAAAGGGGCTAAAGCACAGAATTCCTTTTTCCTTGCAAAATGCCTTTAGGGAAGCATCCCATTTTCCATCCAAGGTAGAAAAGACTTCATAAGAACGATCTCCCGGAAAGGACAGAGAGGGAGGCGCAATATAAAGGATATGTTTCTTCGGGAAGGGAATTCCGTAGCGAGGACAGTCCTCCAAAAATTCCGCCAGCCTTTTAATGACTCTTTCTCCGTCAGGCCTTCCAAAGCTTAGGTAATCGTTGATGCCCAAAAAAAGAATCATTCTATCCTCAGGTTCAAAGTCCTTACAGGCCTTTTGCAGATCCTCCCACTCAAAGGGAAGCTCCGGAATGCATCTCCCCACCTTCGCTTCTACCAGAAGGGAATAGTCAGGAAATGCCTGTTCCAAGGCATAATAATACCGTTCTTCCAAGGGTAAGCGCAGATCCTGATGCTTTTCATTGGGAAGATAGCCATAACTGATAGAGTCTCCGTAAATCAGTAGTTTTTTCACCTTGCACTCCCTTCTTATTTTGCAGCGGGTCCCGCCACACGCTCCGATTCTCCGGAAACCTTTTTCGTGATTTTTTCCCGGTCAAAATACTGAATCATGGCTTTTGCACATTTTCTACTGGTAGAAAATGCATCCTTAAGGGTGGCAATGCCCAGGACTTCTTCCTTTTGAAAATATTCCAATACCCAAAGCTTAACCTTCTCCAAATCCTGTGCAAGAATCAAAAGTTCAGGATCCTCTCCTACTTTCACCACTCTTCCTTCCACTACGGTATTTTGCAAAATATCCTGAAAATCTTCTTCCTTGGCCTTTCCTCTTTCCAGCTCTTCCAATTTCAAGAGCTGATAGCCGGCATTTTCCAGGGTTGTTAGAATGTTCTTTTCTATACCTTGATAATTTGCGTCTTTAAAATTCTCTTGGGAAGAAAGATAAATCAGATCCCCCTTAGTTTGCAGCTCGGGAAGGAGAGAAAGCAGGGCATCAAAGACCTTGGCATTGCCCTTTTTCCATAACTTTTCCCGTAATTCCGCCTTTGCCATACCGATGCGATAGGGATGGGCTTTTCGGAATTTTTCCAACTCTTCCTTGCATTTACTCTCCCAATAAAATTTATTGTCTCCATGAAGATAAACTGTTCCCTGCTGCAAAGGAAGCTCACAAAGCTTTCCGTTACCGCGTAGCTCCTCCACAAGGGGAAGCAACTCCTCCTTGTCCAAAGAAAGGTCTTTTCCCGCCTCCTTTAGGCCGGCACCAAATTTTGCCTCCAGGAAATAACTTTCCAAAGTCTCCTCTAAAGAGCCCTCTTCCTTTCGTCTTAAAGCATCAATTTCCTCTTCCCGGAAACGTTTTTTCTTCTTGGCATTGGCCTCCAGAACAGTTCCTCCGCCAATGGTTTCCACAGGACTGTAAAACCGAAGAAGGAAGGGATCCCCTTTGGCAAAAACCATTTCCTGCTCTAAAAGAATCTGACAATATCCCTCTTCCCCTGCCTTAAGCTCCTCTTTGTCCAGAAGAATAATACGACAAAGCAGTTCTGCGGTACCGGTCAGAAAATGCAGTCTCTCTCTGTTTTTAACGGTTCTTTGGGAAGAGGGAAGAATGCGTACCTTAGCATCCAAAAGTTTGGTATTTTCAAAGCTGTTTTCCCGAGCCAGTACAGCGCCCTTCTTAATATCGCCCTTCTTTAATCCTGTTAAGTTCAAGGCCACTCTCTGTCCTGCCACCGCCTGCTCCGCATCCTGTTCATGAACCTGGATATTTCGGATACGCACCGGAAGACGCTTGGGATAAATCTCCACCCCATCCCCCTTTGTCAAAGTTCCGGAAATCAAGGTACCGGTAATAATGGTTCCCAAGCCCTGCAGGCTGAAGATCCTGTCAATGGGGAGTCTGGGTAGACCGCTGGGGCTTTTTTCCGGAAGAGTTTTCACCATTTCCAAAATAGCATCCTTGCAGCCATCGATTCCCGCTCCGGTTTTCGTGGATACCTCCACAATCTTAGCCTTCTCCAGCATGGTTCCCTGGAATTCCTCCCGAATATCCTCTTTTACCATGGAAATCCAGTCCTCATCCACCAAATCACATTTGGTCAGTACCACAATGCAATTCTCAATGCCAAGCAGAGAAAGGATGTCCAAATGCTCTCTGGTCTGGGGCATGATTCCCTCATCCGCCGCCACCACCAGGAGCACCATATCCATACCGCAAACTCCGGAAACCATCTGCTGAATAAATTTCTCATGCCCAGGTACATCGATGACACCGCAGCGGGTGCCGTCCTTTAAGTCAAACCAGGTAAAGCCCAGCTCAATGGTAATTCCCCGATCCTGTTCTTCCTTTAAGCGATCCGTCTCTCTTCCGGTTAAAGCACGAATAAGAGAAGTTTTGCCATGGTCAATGTGTCCGGCAGTTCCGATAATGATATGTTTCATGAAGTCCTCCAAAGCAAGTATTTACAGGCTCCCCTTCTTTTTGGCATAAAGGATGACCTGGGCGATGATACTGATCACAAACAAAAGCAAAGAAAGCATCTGACTAACCGCAATGCCGGTTCCGAAGAACATCAGGGAGTCCGCACGAAGTCCTTCAATAAAGAAGCGTCCAAAGCCGTATAGCATTAAATAAAAGAGAAAAATCTGTCCGTCATAATTCTTTCTTTTAGAGTAAAAATAAAGAAAGGCAAAAACACAGAGATTCCACATACTCTCATAGAAAAATGTGGGATGCACCTGAATATAGGATACGCCGGAAATATATTGCAAATTCGAGAGCACATCACTGTTCAGCATCCCCGGATTCACAATACTTTCCTTAATCCGCATGGCCAGTAAGGAATTCGTATATCCCCCAAAGGCTTCCGCATTGAAGAAATTCCCCCAACGGCCGATAGCCTGCCCCAAAATCAATCCGATGGCACCGGAATCCGCCATCGGCAGAAAGTTCAGCTTTCTCTTCTTACAAAAGCCTATACAGGTGGCAATGGCCGCCAATACGCCGCCGTAAATTGCCAATCCTCCCTGACGAATATTGGGAATCTCCAACAAATGCTGGGAATAGTATTCCCACTCGAAAATTACATAGTAGAGCCTGGCGCCGATGACTCCCAGAACAATCACAATCAAGGCAAAGTCCTGAATATCATCCACCTTGTGGCCATGCTTGGCATAATCCCTTGAAGCCACCGACATGCCCAGAAGCATTCCGATTCCGATAATAATGCCGTAGAAAGCTATAGAAAAACCAAAAACCGAGATACTGTTCTGTAATTTTTCAATACCGATTCCCAGATGGGGAAAATATAAATCATAGTTTTCCATTCTCTGTCCTTCCCTTTTATGATACGTGCCCTATCTTCCGACACTTTAAGTCTCAAATATAGCAGCGCAGAAGCTCAGCGCTATCTCTGCAAGCCTTCACTATCCCTTGCCTTTCTTGAACGGCAAAACCTAAGCCTCCAAAAGCTTTAAGAACTCTTCCTCCGTTATAATCGGAACTCCCAGCTCCTTGGCCTTCTTGTTCTTACTGCTTCCGGAAGTACTGTCATTGTTGATTAAGTAGTCCGTGTTTTGAGACACGGAAGAGCTACTCTGCCCCCCGGCCTTTCGGATTTCCTCCTCTAAAGCCTTTCGATTGGGAAAATGATGAACCGCTCCGGTAATCACGAAATGCTTTCCGCTGATTCCAGTTTTTTCCTCTTTCTCTTCCTTTTCCAAATGCAAAATAGAGAGAAGCTCCAAAACTATGCGCCGATTTTCTTCCTTTTGAAAATACTCTGCAATACTATCTGCCAAGACCTGCCCAATGCCCTTCACCTGAAGGATTTCTTCTTTTGTAGCGTCCATCAGCTTGTATGGATCCTGAGAAAATGCCTCTGCCAACATTCTACCGTTGCTGACGCCGATTCCCTCTATTCCCAGACCATAAAGAAGTCTACCCAAATTGGAAGTTTTAGCCTTTTCGATATTTTCCTGAATTTTCTCAAAGGACTTTAGGCCAAAGCCCTCCATACCGATAATTTCTTCTCTATACTTTTCCAAGGAAAAGAGATCCGGAAACTCCTTGATAAAGCCTCTGCCTAGCCATTTTTCCAAGGTCATCTCGGAAAGCCCCTCGATATTCAGGGCATCTCGACTGACAAATAGAGCAAACTGCTTAATCCGCTTTGCCGGACAATGGGGATTTGTGCAATAGAGCATCTTGGTTTCTTTGTCCTTAACAATCTTGGTTTCTCCCTGACAGGCGGGACAATGCTTGGGAATCTCCAAATTCCCTGACTTTGTTTTATTTTCCCCAATCTGGGGAATAATCATATTTGCCTTATAAACCGTGATTTCATCTCCGATACCAAGAGCCAAATCCTCGCAATAGGTGATATTGTGAAGACTGGCTCTGCTGACCAGGGTGCCCTCCAGCTCCACCGGAGTAAAAATCGCCACCGGATTAATCAAGCCTGTTCTGCTGGGAGACCATTCCACGGAAAGAAGCTTTGTAGTCTCCTCCTCATCCTGCCACTTAAAGGCAATGGCATTCCGGGGGAATTTCGCGGTTCTTCCCAAACTTTCTCCATAGGCGATATCGTTATATAAAAGCACCAACCCATCGGAGGGGAAGTCATTTTTCGGCATCAGCTTGGAAAACTCCGCTACCGCTTCTTGGATATTTTCAGCGTTCACCATTTTTCGATGTACCACGGAAAATCCCTGCTTTTCCAGAAAGCGGAACTCTTCCTCATGTTGGTTATGAAAATCCGGAGCTTTTCCCTCTTCCTCCGCAAGCACCAGGCTAAACAACGAAATCTGCACCCTTCTTTCCTTCGTCACCTTCGGATCCAGCTGACGAACGGAACCGGAGCAAAGATTTCTGGGATTTTTGTATTTGGCGCCCTCTTCCGGAAGCTCTTCATTGATTCTTTCAAAATCGGAATAGGAAATAAAGGCCTCTCCTCGCACCACAAGATGCCCCTTAAAAGGAATCTGTAATGGTAAATTTTGAAAGGTCTTGGCATTTTCCGTAACCAATTCTCCTATGATACCGTTTCCTCTGGTTACCGCCTTTACAAGCTTTCCCTCCTGATAATGCAAAACGATAGTTAATCCGTCCAATTTCCAGGAAAGGATTCCCTCCTGTCCCTGCAAAAAGCTTTGCAGATCCTCTACTGACTTGGTTTTATCCAACGAAAGCATCGGTGTTTCATGGGTTTCCTTGGGTAGAGCGGTAGCTACCGCATAGCCTACATTTTGGCTGGGGCTTCCGGAAAGTACCACGCCACTCTCCTTTTCCAGACTCAGCAAGGTATCATAGGCCTTGTCATACTCTAAATTGGAGACAATCTCTCTTCCCTCCTGATAATAGGCCTTCGCCGCCTCATTCAAAAAGGAAATCAACTCCTTCATTCGGGCAATCCTATCCTGCTTATCGGATTCTTGCAATCCGCTATTTTCTTCTATTTTGCTATTTTCTTGACTCCCCATACTATCCTCTTACTTCCTAAGCTATCATCCTTTCGCTTCGGGCTATCCCTCAAAAAAGCTCTAACTCTTCTCTTTTTATCTCGAAATATTCTCCGGGTTTCATTTTCCCCAGTTCTATATTCATCACCCGAATCCGCTTTAAGCGAGTCACTTCATAGCCAAGGGCTTCGCACATTCTACGAATCTGGCGATTTAAGCCTTCCGTTAAAACAATGTGAAACTGCTTCCGCTGAATCTCCTTGGGCAGCTTCGAATCCTGCCAAAGCACTGCCCGTCTGGTAGTTCTCTCCAGTTCCGGAAGGTAAACACCTGAGGACATTTCCTGTAAAAATTCCTTGGTCACCGGCTTATCCACGGAAACGATGTATTCTTTTTCCTTATAGCCGCTGGCTTTATTGATTTGATTCACCAAATCTCCCTGATTGGTCAAAAGCAACAAGCCTTCAGAGTCTTTATCCAGACGACCGATTGGGTAGATTCTTTCCTTATAGCCGATGGCCTCAATGACATTTTTCCCTCTGTCCTTCTCTCCTGTGGTACAAATAATGCCTCTTGGCTTATAATATTTCAGCAGTACAGGCTTTGGTTTTTCCTTCTTATGTCCTTTTCCGGAAATTAGCTTCCCCTCTAAGAGAATCTCCTCTTTTCCCATGATTTCCATGCCAAGGCTGGCTTTCTCTCCGTTTACCAAAAGTTTGCCTTCAGAAATATAACGGTCCGCCTCTCTTCGGGAACAAATCCCCATGGCACTAAGCCACTTATTGATACGCATTCTTCCCCCTTATTCCTAATGAATAAACATGGCATCCCCAAAACTGAAGAAACGATACCTTTCCTTAACCGCCTCTTCATAGGCATGCAAGATTTTCTCCCTGCTGGACAATGCGGAAACCAGCATAAGAAGGGTGGACTCCGGCAAATGGAAGTTGGTAATCAAGGCATCCATCACCTTAAAAGAAAATCCCGGATAGATGAAAATATCTGTCCAGCCGGACTTGGCTTCTATTTTTCCACTTTCTCTTGCGGCGGACTCCAGGGCTCTGCAGGAAGTCGTTCCGGTACAGATGACTCTTCCCCCTCTTTTCTTGCAGGCTTCTATCTTCTCCGCCACCTCTTGGGAAACGGAATAATATTCGGAATGCATGTGATGCTTCTCCACTTCCTCCATTTTCACCGGCCGGAAGGTACCAAGGCCTACATGAAGGGTGATGCGAAGAATCTCAACCCCCTTAGCCTCACATTGCTCCAGTAGCTCTTTTGTCCAATGCAGTCCTGCCGTAGGGGCGGCTGCAGAGCCCTCTTCTTTAGCATAGACGGTATTATAACGGCTTCTGTCCTCTAATTTATGGGTAATATAAGGAGGAAGAGGCATCTCTCCCAGTTGGTCCAATACCTCTTCAAAAATTCCGCTGAATTCAAAGCGAATCAGCCGGTTTCCCTCCTCTAAAATATCTATAATTTCCGCCTTCAGTCTTCCATCCCCAAAGGAAATCCTTGCGCCGGGCTTTAATTTCTTTCCGGGCTTTACCAGACATTCCCAGTGCTCCTTATCTTTTCGATGTAATAAAAGCACCTCCACCTGGGCCCCGGTATCTTCTTTCACCCCGTATAATCTGGCAGGAATCACCTTGGTTTCATTTAAAACCAGACAGTCTCCCGGATGCAAATACTCCAGGATATCATAAAAATGCTTATGCTCGATTTCTCCCGTTTCCTTATTTAAAAGCATGAGTCGGGAGGAGGAGCGATTTAGCAGGGGATCCTGGGCAATCAATTCCTCCGGTAAGTCATAATAAAAATCTTTGGTATTCATGGAAGTCCCTTCTATAACCTTATCTTTTATCCGTTACCGGATGATAATGCTTTAGCTGTACTTTTTCTTTGGATAAAGACTATATCTGCAAGATCGTCTATCCGTTACCGGCAGTCGTACTTTCTGTAGCTCCTTCTGAGGCTGTCGTGGCTATTGTTTCCGTACCCACATCTGATAAAGTTTCTCCACCGGCATTTTCTACCGATGCGGGGTTTTCGGAAGCTGAAGAACTTGCCTCTCCGCCGGGAGACTGGGAAACACTGCCATCGGATTCTGTAGCCGCAGCGGGACCATCATCATTTACCTCTAAAAGAGACACTTCAGAATCAATGGAGGCCTGATCCTGGGTATAGATTCTTCCGGTCTGAAAGGCATCATAAAGAACAGCCAGACGAGAATCTGAAGACAGAGCCTCTAATAGCTGAGAATCCACCGCATTGATTAAATCCTGCACATTGGCATGAGTGGCAATATAGGCATGAACAAATTTTGTTTGCTCCGGAGTTTTATTTTCCACCAACTCAAAGGAATTCTGCTCATTTACCCGCATATAGCAGTACATCAAAGCCGGTGCCGGAGTTTTCGCCCTTCGGAAATGTACCTGATACTGCAAGAAAATAAGCTTTTCATTCTTTCCTATACCGGGTACCGCGTAGGTTTTTATATTGTCATAGGATTCTATATATCCGGCTTGGGTTTTCAGCTGCTTTTGTAACCTTTCTCTTTGCTCCTTGCTTTGATTTTCCACACCGCTGAGACGATAGAGCGTATCCACATCCGCAGTAAGCTTTGCTTGAAAATACTCCTGGAAAAATTTCACCAGCACATCATCATTGTATTCCGCCAAAGTCTGATCTGTATCCTCTTTCAAATCTGAAGAACTGACAATGGTAGAAGTGCTGGCCTTCGGCTTTGCTTTCTCCTGAAAGGGTGGTGCACCGAAGCCCAAAGCTTCCAATATTTTAATCAGTACAATCAAAACCAAGACAATGATCGGTATCAGAAAAAAGGATTGCTCATGGAAATCCCTTCTCTTTTTCTGAATCTTATGCAGTTTTCTCTGTCGTTGATTTCTTTTCTTTAAAATAATCTTTTCTCGACTTTTTTTCGACAACATTTTCTTTACATCATCTAAAGTATCAAGATTTTTTCCCATATTTTTTGTCCTATCTTTGTTCAGTTTAACTTTTCTATCATAACGCACTTTAGGTAAAAAATACAGCAAAAAAGCGTGTTCCTTACGAAACACGCTTTTCTTAAAGATTCGTTTAGAGATTCTTTCTAATTACTCAAGAATCTTAACAACTCTTCCGGATCCTACAGTTCTTCCACCCTCACGGATAGCGAAACGAAGTCCCTCTTCCATAGCGATTGGGTGAATAAGATCTACTTCCATCTCAGTGTTATCACCGGGCATAACCATCTCTACGCCGTCTGGTAGCATGCAGATTCCGGTTACGTCAGTTGTTCTGAAATAGAACTGAGGACGGTAGTTGGTGAAGAAAGGAGTATGACGTCCACCTTCATCCTTTGTTAATACGTAAACCTGAGCGGTAAACTTCTTGTGGCACTTTACAGAACCCGGCTTACAAATAACCTGTCCTCTTTCGATCTGGTCACGGTTGATACCACGAAGAAGAAGACCAACGTTATCTCCTGCCATAGCCTCATCAAGCTGCTTACGGAACATCTCGATACCGGTGATAACGGACTTCTGAGTCTCCTCGTTGATTCCAACGATTTCAACTTCATCAGATACGTGAAGAACTCCACGCTCTACTCTACCGGTAGCAACAGTTCCACGTCCTGTGATAGTGAAGATATCCTCAACAGGCATAAGGAAAGGCTTATCAGTCTCACGAGCTGGCTCTGGGATATAGCTGTCTACAGCATCCATAAGTTCCATGATCTTATCGCCCCACTCGGACTTCGGATCTTCAAGAGCCTTTAATGCGGAACCCTTGATTACAGGGATGTCATCTCCAGGGAACT
>CAUTXF010000029.1:0-28992 GCA_963542215.1 uncultured Oribacterium sp.
TATACAGGTAAATCCACGAAGTTTACAAAGTGGAGGTCATTACATATTGTCTATTATCTAAATCGCAAGATATTCCTTAAATTCTCTAAATAAGCTTTTCTCAACATTCTTTTTAATAACTCCAAGAAAAACTTAAGCCTTTGTTGTAGTTCCTTAGCATCCTCATCAAACTTGCTGTATTCATAATATTTTTGATAAATTGTATTATCTTCTAAGTAAAACTATTAATTCCTTAAATAAAAATATCCTCCTAGATTAAAATTACTCTAACATTAATCTAAAAGGATATATAATTATCTATATGAACACAAATTAATTTATAGTACCAAGAATATATTTCTCCACCATCACCGCTACTCCGTCTTCATCATTGCTGAGTGTGACTTCGTTGGCTATTTCTAAAACATGCTTTTGGGAATTGGCCATGGCAATGCCTTTTCCGGCATATTCTAACATGGTAAGGTCATTCCCTCCATCTCCAAAGGCCATCAGCTCTTCTCTCTTCCAGCCCTTTTTCTCTAAAAGTCTTTTTAAGGATTCTCCCTTGTCTACTCCTAAAGGGCAGATTTCCAGGAAAAAGGGTTCGGAAAAAAAGATGCTTAGTTCCTCCCCATATTCCTTTTCCAGTCTTTCCTTTAAGGGAATCAAATCTTCATGCTCTCCCAAAGCCAAGAGCTTACAAACCTCCTCTTCTAAAGAATTGGGAAAATCCTGCACCTTCCGAAAAGGCATCTTATTAATGGTGCTTTCTCTGTCCATATAGGGAAATTCCGGTCGTTCTGTTACAATCTCCTTCCCCTGATAGGAAAGGAGACCTAAATCCGCCTCTCTTACTGCCTTGGCAATAGCTTCATAATACTTTCTTGGAATCGTATGTTCATACAAAACTTCCTTTGTCTTACAGTCCATACAAAGACTTCCGTTATAGGAAAGAACATAGCCTCCCAATTTTTCCAGCTCTAAGGCCTCCCACACCTCGGACATGCCATAGGTAGGTCTTCCGGAAGCCAGGATAATGCTGACGCCTCTCTTGATAGCCTCCTGCAAGGCTCTTTTATTTCTTCCGCTAACTTTCTTTTCCGAATTGGTCAATGTTCCATCCAAATCCAAGGCTATCGCTTTAAACATTTTAATCCCTTCCTCTATCTTCTATTCCTGTTCATTTTCTTTTTGACACTATTGTTTTTCTTATTACGTTTTATCTTATATCGGCAAAGCCGTGTCCTCTCTTATATCTCATTCTTCCCGGAATGTAAAGAAAACTTAAATTTATTATTTTTTTATATTCTTCTCCCGAACTTTTCCTTGCATTTTACGCTTCTCTTTGTTAGTATAACAGAACAAAATTTCATAACTTATTCAGAGTCGGTGGAGCTACATAGGAGCTAAGAAGCCGCAGCAACCCCGGAAACGGAAGGTGCTAACCTGAGCGAACCATTTGTTTCGATCAATAAGAAGATTATCGACCATTGGCGAGCCCAATGGTTTTTTTATGTCTTTTCGAAGCTTTCTCCCACTCTGTATGCAAAATAGAAAGGATTATTTTTATGTTATTTTCATCAGAACAGGTTTCCAACGGACATCCGGATAAAATTTGCGATCAGATTAGTGATGCCATTGTTACAGACATTTTAAAGCACGATCCCAAGGGAAGAATTGCTGCAGAATGTTGCATTAAGGACTATGATATCGTGATTTTGGGAGAAATCACCAGCAGCCACACTCCCGACTACGATACTCTTTGCCGAAACGTGTTAAAGAATATCGGTTTAGAGGACTTAGATCGCTATAAGATTCAGGAGTTAATTTCCGTACAGTCTCCCGATATTGCCATGGGTGTTGACCATGACGGTGCCGGAGATCAGGGAATGATGTTCGGATATGCTACAAACGAAACCAAGGAAATGCTTCCCATCCCCTATGTTTTATCCACCAGAGCTTTGCAGAAGCTCCGTGCCTTTAATCTGGAAAATGCCTTTTCTATTTTAAAGCCGGATGCTAAGGCTCAAGTAAGCTATGATTACAAGGAAAATCGCATTGATACCTTCCTGATTTCTTCTCAGCACAGTGAATCCGTTTCCCTGTCTCAGGTTCGGGAGATTATTCAGAAAATCATGGTGGAAACCGCTGCGGAAATGAATTTAAATACCGACTTCCGCATCTTGGTAAACCCTACCGGACGTTTTGTTCTCGGCTCCTCCTTTGCGGATTCCGGTCTTACAGGACGTAAAATCATTGCCGATACCTACGGCGGAGCCGCTCACCACGGCGGCGGAGCATTTTCCGGAAAGGACCCTTCCAAGGTAGACCGTTCTGCTGCCTATATGGCCAGAAAGATTGCAAAGGATTTGGTTTCTGCCGGAAAGACCGACAGATGTGAGGTACAGTTGGCCTATGCCATCGGTGTGGCGGAGCCTGTATCCGTTTATCTGGACTGCTTCGGTACCGAGCATGAAAATGTTGGGGACCTTTGGCGTTCCGTAATCGAAAAGTACGACCTTACGCCAAAGGGTATTATTTCCAACTTAAATCTTTTAAATACAGACTATAATCTGGTTTCTTCTTACGGACACTTCGGTAAGGAAAACCTGCCATGGGAAATCTAAGCAAATGTCAAAGGATTTACATTTCACAGAAAATAAAAGAAACAGTAGGCAGTCTTTTTTCGACTCCCTCTTAAAGAAAAAACCGCTATCAAATGAAAAAGGCAGTCCCAAAAGACTGCTTTTTTCTCATCATTTTATTCCATTGATTCTTTTTGGCATCGGCTTACAATTCCTTCTGTTTCTTCTTCCCGTCTTGCTTTACAGCTATAAAAATCCGAAGCTTTTGCTTCCCACTTCGCCCCTACTGTCCCTTTGCTTCTTTTTCACAGTCCTTCCCTTACTGTATGGAGGGCTGGGACTTTTGGCTTCTTACGCCAAGAAACTGGCAGTATTTGAGCTGTTTCGTAAGGGGACTATAGTGATATTTCTTCTTTCGCTACTCTCTTCCCTTCCTCTCTTTCTTCATCCCCTCTACTGCTCAAGAACTTCCGCTCTTCTATCCAAGGCAGATGTTCAGGAGGCGAGTTTTCTTCGTCCTTATAGCGAAAGTCTTCCCGACAGTTCCCGGGAAGCTATTGAAAAATCCCTTAGTATTTTCCCGGAGACTCCCCTTTATGAAATGAGCTTTTTCCACTATGGAGAGGGAAATATAGAGCAATTCCAGTACCAGTTCTTCTTTACCCTTCAGGATGTGAAGGAAAGTATACTGCTTTTGGAAAGCACTCTGAACTTTCAACAAAAGGTGGAGGAAGAGAATATATTCTATGGAAATGGAAGGCTCTCCAATGAACTATTCTTTGACATCAGCATCGATAAGAAAAACGGAAAAACAGAGTTCAGCTTTAGCAATCTTACTTTTTAAAACAGATTTATAATAATCAAAAACGTTTTCCGTACAGTATAGGTCTAAAAGTGGGGCACGCTCCCGCTAGCTTCGCCTGACTGAGCAGTGGTTTTGTTAACCACTGCTCACTTTGCTTCGCAAAGCAAATTCCTTCGGAAGTTGTTCTCGTACAGGACAACTTTTCTGATGAAAAGTTTGTCCTTACATAAGGGATACTAAGCGAAAAACTGCGTTTCTCTTGTTTTTCGCAAGTACCCACGGGCTCATACTACCCCTTTTTCAGGCCTATACTGCCGGAAAACTATTTATTCTTAACAAGTGGCTCAGGCGAAGCTTGAGACATCTTGTTTATCTGATTGCTATGCGCATTACTCTGTTTCCACCGCTCCATCTTCTCCTTCATCTTCTATGGAAATATAGTGTAGATGAAGAATTACCTTCGTTGTCTTCCCTTTAATGATTAAATCCGGAAAACTTAGTTCTACGGTAGCATTTTTCTCTTCTTCTCCGTCCCCGTTTTCAGAGTTTCCCTCTCCGGAAACTTTTTTCTCTGTCTTATCGGGAATATAGCGTAGTTCCACTTTTACAGGCTTTTCATTTTCATTCTCCGCTTCTCCAAGTAGTAAAGACGGATTTTTCTCTATCTCTTCAAAATAATCAATGTTTACATCCCCATCCTTTTCAAGAACTTCTCCGGAAAGAATGGCTTCTTTTTCCAGATGGATTGTGTCTTCCAGAATATACTCCCCATCATAAAGAAGTTCTAAGGAAGCAGGGATTTTTCCTTCATCCATAACTTCTTTTAATTGAATATCCTTATATCTCCAAGCATCATAGTTTTTCGGAAGCTGTTTATCATCTAAATGGAAATCCCAAACAGAGCGATTGGCATCATACACCCCTTCCGTCAGGACCTTTCCTCCCCGAAGCAACTCCGCCTTTGTGATGTCTTTTCCCATTTCTACAGCACGGTAAACAAAATGATCTTTATCTGTTGGAAGGGTTTTCACCTCTCCATCTTCATAGGTCAGACGAATCTCATCCGCATAAGCCCACCTATAATCCTTTTGCACCTGAATGAAGCTTGGGAGCTTAATCAAAGACTCATCGTTTTGGAAATATACCGGAAAAGTTGTTCCAATTTCCGGTAAGGGGCTTCCCTGTTCCTTATCCGCGGTAATGCCATACTTTGCAAAGTCTGCATAAGGAACATCCTGTCTGCTTCCGTCTGCAAAATGCAGGTCAAGAATGGTGTCAGAAAGATCCAAGCTATCTCCTACTGCTCTGGCATTTGGCTTTCTGGTAAAATCAAAGTAGGCAATTTTTTGTTCTTTTCCGTCTTTTTTCAGCTTTCTGGAACGGGCAAGAGCATTGTCCACTGCACTGACCTCGCCCAATGTGGACTGGGTTGCAGAAGCTACCGCATCATAGGCTTCGCCCTTTTTCTCCTTCAGGTTTTTCTCCAGTTCTTTTACATCCTCTAAGCCTTTGAGATAATCAAAGATCTTAAAGGTCTTGTCCTGATAGCTGTCATCTTCCGTGTATTTCACATTGCTAACTTCTGCAATCTTGCCGTCTTTAATGCTGACTTTTACGATATCCGGACCGGTTTGCTCATAATATCTTGACCAAGTTCCCGTACCGTAGAAAACACCATCTGCCAGCAAGGACTCTGCCTTCTTATCCGAATTTTCCTTTCCTGTTTCTGTTTTAGGATTTTCTTTTTCGGTCTCCGCTTTAGGATTCTCCTGTGGCAGTTCGGTCTTGGGATTTTTCTTATCTTGCTCACTCACTCCGCTAGAGGAAGATCCGGCATTTCCCCTTGCTCCGGCATTGCTTCCATTCTTGTTTATATTACCATTTTCGTTACTGCCGGCTTCACTACTTCTCCTACTTCCGGAGCGCCTTCCGGTGGAACTTGTTCTTTCCGGGCGGGCAGCTGCATTTTCAATCGTTCTGGAAACACCCTTTACATCGGATTTTTTTGTGATAAAGCCTTTTCCCTCAACAAACTGCACTACACCGTTCACCGTCCATTGTCCCTCTTCATTTACGGTATAACCGTCCTTGCTCATGCCGTTTTGCAGGAGAATTCCCTTTTTCTCCCCTTCTTCTTCAAAATAATAGCAATATCCGTCAATCCATTGCCAGCCTCTAAGCTCCTGTCCCTCTGTAGGGCTTCCCTCCCGGTTATCGTAAAAGCGATAGGCACCCTTACTGTCTTGATACCAGCCTCTTGCCATAGCACCCTCTACCGCCTCATTTTTATTTTGAAAATAATAGTCAGCCCCCTTGATTTCCTGTGTTCCCAGCAGCATTTCTCCCGAATCCTGAGAAAGATAGAACCAGTTGCCCTTATCTTTTATCCACTCCTTTACCGGCTTACCCTCTTTCTCATAGAACCATTTTCCATTCATTGCTTTCCACTCGCCGGTATTTGCAGTCTCTGCAGCAAATGCTTTTCCCTGCACCAAAATTGTAGGCAAGACAAAAGCAAGGGATAGAATAACCCCTTTCGTCATCTTCTTCATTTTAAACCTCTTTCTAAAACTGTGATTTACGATTCACGTTCAGGTTTCCTCTTTTTAACGCCCCTTACTATGCTTTCCGGTTTATCCAAAAATAAAGCTTAGTTCTTTGCTTTTCTCTGCCGGCATTCTCTAAAAATGATAGGAAATCATTTTATATAGAAAAGTTAGTCGAACTTGCCTTTTTCAATTATTATTATTTAAATCGGTTAGCCATATCTACCCAATCAGTATATTGCTGTTTTTAAGAATAATAAATAAATTCTTCGTTATGAATATCATTAATAATTTTTATATTTTTCCCCCATATTTTTAAAAGAGCTCATCCCCTTTACAAAGTGACAATGTGTTAGAGAAATCCTCTGAAAATCTCTTTAGAATTTGATATGGAATTTTCATTGTTATTCTCTCATCGTTTTTGTTATGATAATATTAGTTAGATAATTCTAACTCAATGGACTGGTAGAGCTGTCTTATTCTGATTTAATTGTTTAGTAGATCGGAAAATCTACATAAGGAGGAAACGATGAGAGAGAATTTTCAAAATATTGATGGGAAGAAGTTAGAAATTGTTCACGAAATAAAGTCCGCCTATGATGAGGGAAAGATTTCCTTGGAAGAAGCCAGAATAGCGCTGAAGGATAGAGTTCAACAGTTGGCTCCCTATGAAATTGCCATTATCGAGCAGGAAATGGTGGAAGAAACCGAAGATGAGTGCATTAAGGAAGATATTCAAGCTATGCTGGAGGTCTTCCAAGATGTTTTAGTCACAAAGAATCAGGAGCTTCCGGAAAATCATCCCATCTCCTGTTACCGTAGGGAAAATGCCAAAATGAAGGAATTACTGTTTTCTGTAGAGGATTTGGTACAGTATCCTGTCATTAAAAATCAATGGCTGGAACTTTACGAGGAATTGTTGAAATTCAAGATTCATTTGTCCAGAAAGCAAAACCAATTATACCCGGTTTTAGAGAAGAAAGGCTTTACCCGCCCTACCACCACCATGTGGACTTTGGATGACTTTATCCGGGATGAGATTACAGAGTGCTACAATCTTCTTTTAGAGGATAAGGAAGAGGAGTTTATCGGAAAGCAGGCAGAGCTTGTAGCGGATGTTCGGGATTTGATGGACAAGGAGGAAAATATCCTCTATCCCACTTCCTTAGAAATGATAAATGACGAAGAGTTTCGCTATATGGCTGAGGGAGACCGGGAAATCGGCTTTGCTTATATTACCGTTGAGCCGGATAAATCTCCAAAGCAAAACATCTCCCATACCGCTTCTCAGAGTACCTCTCCCCTCTCCGGTCTTTCCTCTGCCCCCGGCTTTGCGGAAGAGCTTGCCGGTCTTCTAGGAAAATACGGCTTTAACAATAAAGAAGAAAAATTGAATGTTACTACCGGTCAACTTACCCTGGAGCAGATTAATCTGATTTATCAGCATATGCCGGTGGATCTTTCCTATGTGGACGAAAATGAACTGGTGTGCTTCTACACTGACACCAAGCACAGGGTTTTCCCCAGAAGTAAAAATGTCATCGGAAGAGACGTGAAAAACTGTCATCCCAAGGCTTCTGTCCATATCGTTGAAGAAATTATCAAGAAGTTCCGTTCCGGAGAGCAGGACAAGGCGGAGTTTTGGATCAATAAACCGGATCTCTTTATTTACATCGTATACTATGCGGTTCGAGACGAAAACGGAAAGTTCAGGGGTGTGCTGGAAATGATGCAGGATTGCACCCATATCCGTTCCCTACAGGGCTCTCAAACTCTTTTGACATGGGAGCAGCAGGAAAAAGGAGAAGGCAAGGAGACTTCTAAAGACGAAGACAAGAGGGAAGGCTCAGAGACTTCTGAAGATGTAGGCAATAAAGAAAACACAGGGACTTTGGGAAACGAAGGAAATAGAGAAAGCACAGGTTCTTTGACAGCCGGCAAGCTGACGGAAATCACCGAAGACACCCTATTAAAGGATATTTTGGAAGCAGATCCCAATGTAAAGACTCTCCTTTTCCGATTAAGTGACCGCTTTAAGGCCTTAAATACTCCTCTTGCCCGGATTATGATGCCTAAAGCTACAGTGAAGATTATGAGTGAAAGGGCAGAGGTAGATTTGGATACTCTGCTTCGAGAGCTTCGGAAGTATTTTAAACTATGAGCATTCAAGGTTTACTCTTAGGCTTGGTGTGTTTTCTCTGCATAGGGATATTTCACCCCATAGTGGTATATGCGGAATATTACTTTAGTAAGAAAATAGCTTGGCTTTTTTTCTTAATTGGTTTATTCGCTTGTATAGCCAGTCTTTTTCTTCCTTCCCTTTTTTTCTCCGGAAGTCTGGCCATCTTCGGCATCTCCTGCTTTTGGAGTATTCATGAATTATATGAGCAGGAAAAGAGAGTGGAAAAAGGCTGGTTTCCGAAGAACCCAAAGAGAAAATTTTAGGATTATAAAAGAGGCTTTCATCCATCAGTTTTATAAATAGCCTTCATGCAGTATAGGTCTAAAAACGGAGCACGCTCCCGCTAACCTCGCCTCGCAGGAGTTCTAAGCTTTTAAAAAACAAAAGCCAAGAACCCGCGGGCTCAGATTGCCCCTTTTTCAGACCTATACTGCATAACAGGCTAACCAATATCTCCGATTGCTAAAGCCTCTTTATAATCCTTCTAATTTTAAAGAGCGGTGTTTCCTTTTGGAAGCATCGCTCTTTGCATATTTTCCTATATGAAATAATAGATAAAGGGAAACAATCTAGCTTTCTACATGGTGATTCTGAAATAAGAGGCAATCTGAGCCCGCCGGTACTAGCGAAAAACAAAGGAACTGCAGTTTTTCGCTTAGTATCCGATGCAGGGCGAGGTTAGCGGGAGCGTGCCTCTATTTCAGAATCGCTATGTAGAAAGGGGAGCAAGTATGCAAGTATTCTTCTTGTTTTCGATGTTTCAAAAGGCACCCCTGCTCTTTCCTGATACTTCTTCTTAATCCTGATAATTTACAATCTTGGCAAACTCTTCCTTCAGGGATGCACCGCCGATTAATCCGCCATCAATATTGGGCTTGGACAGAAGTTCCTTGCAGTTTCCGGCATTCATGGAGCCGCCGTACTGAATACGAATCTTCTCTCCTACCGCCTGGGAATAGATTTCGCAAATTACCTTACGGATGTATGCACAAACCTCTTCCGCCTGCTCAGCACTTGCAGTCTTTCCGGTTCCGATGGCCCAGATTGGTTCATAAGCAATAACACACTTTCCGGCATCCTCAGCGGAAATTCCCTGGAAAGCCGCCTTAATCTGCATGGAAATCCACTCAAAGTAAATGCCCATCTCTCTCTGCTCTAAGCTTTCTCCACAGCAAATGATAGGGGTAAGCCCCTTTTCCAAAGCCTTCTTAGCCTTCTTGTTGATATCCTCATCTGTCTCATGGAAATATCCTCTACGCTCGGAGTGTCCCATGATAACATACTTCACTCCTGCATCTACCAGCATATTGGCGGAGATTTCTCCGGTGTAAGCGCCGGCCTCTTCAAAATAAAGATTCTCCGCTCCAACGGAAATCTTGGAGCCCTGAAGCTTCTCCACTACAGGTACAATGTCGATAGCCGGTACACAGAAAACCACGTCCACCGCATCCGTATTCACCAAGGGAAGCAGTTTATCGCATAAAGCCTTGGCCTCTGTTACGGTCATATTCATCTTCCAGTTTCCGGCAATAATTTTCTTTCTCATCTTCTCACCTATTTTCTACAATTTCTATCTATCTTATGCATAATACTCTATATACTGATTTCTGTACTTACTGACTACTGTCCTTAATGACCTCTGTATATACTGACTTCTATGCATACGGATTTATCTGTTTATAGAACTTCTTACTTATTATTTGCAGCTGCAACGCCGGGAAGCTCTTTTCCCTCCAGGAACTCTAAGGAAGCTCCGCCACCGGTGGAAATATGAGTCATCTTGTCTCCGAAGCCTAAGATATTTACAGCAGCGGCACTGTCTCCTCCACCGATAATGGTAGTTGCTTCTGTCTCTGCCAAAGCCTTTGCTACAGCAATGGTTCCCTTAGCCAATACAGGATTCTCAAATACGCCCATAGGTCCGTTCCATACCACAGTCTTTGCAGACTTTACCGCATTGGCAAAAAGCTCTGCAGACTTCGGTCCGATATCCAAGCCCAGCATATCTGCAGGAATTTCAGAAATATCCACAGTCTTTACCGCTAAGTTGGCATCATCAATTGGGTCCGGAAAGCTTGCCGCACAAACCGCATCTACAGGAAGCAGGATTTCACAGCCTAATTTCTTTCCCTTCTCCAGCATTTCCTTACAGTAGGAAAGCTTCTCGTCATCCACTAAAGACTTTCCAATTTCATAACCCATAGCCTTTACGAAGGTAAATGCCATTCCTCCACCGATAATCAGAGTATTGCATTTCTCTAAAAGGTTGGAGATTACATTTAACTTATCGGACACCTTAGCACCGCCAAGAATGGCAACGAAGGGACGAACAGGATTTTCTACAGCCTGTCCCAGGAACTGAATTTCCTTCTGCATTAAGTAGCCTACTACAGCAGGTCCGGAAATAAACTGGGTAACACCAACGTTGGAACAATGGGCTCTGTGTGCAGTTCCGAAGGCATCATTTACGAAAACATCAGCTAAAGAAGCCAATTCCTTGGAGAAAGCCTCTCCGTTCTTGGTCTCCTCTGCACGATAACGAGTATTCTCCAGAAGAACTACATCTCCGTCCTTCATCTTTTCTACTGCAGCTTTAGCATTTTCTCCTACTACAGTATCATCTTTGGCGAAAACCACAGGCTGTCCCAAAAGCTCGGAAAGACGCTTTGCCACAGGCGCTAAAGAAAGCTCAGGCTTGGGCTCTCCCTTTGGCTTTCCAAGGTGAGAACATAAAATCACCTTGCCGCCGTCTGCAATCAGCTTCTTAATGGTAGGAAGCGCTGCCACAAGGCGGTTCTCATCGGTAATCTTTCCTTCTTTTAAAGGTACATTAAAGTCACAACGGCATAAAACTCTCTTGCCTTTTACGGAAATGTCATCTACGGATTTCTTGTTTAATTCTGCCATGCTAATCTCCTTCTCTACTTCGGAAAAAGCCACCGGATCCACTCCGGCGGCTTTCCGCAAAAATCTATGCCTATAAAATTACTTTACAAACTTCTCGAAGTACTTAATGGTACGAACCATCTGAGAAGTGTAGGAGTTCTCGTTGTCATACCAAGATACAACCTGAACCTCATAAAGGTCATCTGCCACCTTGGATACCATGGTCTGAGTAGCATCGAAAAGAGATCCATAGGTCATTCCGATGATATCGCTGGAAACCAACTCTTCCTCTGTGTAGCCAAAGGTCTCAGGATCGGAAGCCTTCTTCATAGCAGCATTGATAGCTTCCTTGGTAACTTCCTGAGAAGACTTAACAACTGCAAAAAGGAGGGTTGTGGAACCTGTTGGAACAGGAACTCTCTGTGCAGAACCGATTAACTTACCGTTTAACTCAGGGATAACCAGGCCGATAGCCTTAGCAGCACCGGTAGAGTTTGGAACGATGTTGATAGCTCCTGCGCGAGCTCTTCTTAAATCTCCCTTTCTCTGTGGTCCGTCAAGAATCATCTGGTCTCCGGTGTAAGCATGGATAGTTGCCATGATACCGGACTGAATTGGAGCGAAATCATTTAAAGCCTTAGCCATCGGTGCAAGACAGTTGGTGGTGCAGGATGCTGCGGAAATGATGTTGTCCTCAGCCTTAAGCTGCTCGTGGTTAACATTGTATACGATGGTTGGAAGATCATTTCCTGCAGGTGCAGAGATAACTACCTTCTTAGCACCGGCCTGGATATGAGCATTTGCCTTATCCTTGGAGGTGTAGAAACCGGTACACTCAAGAACTACGTCAACAGCAAGCTGTCCCCATGGTAACTTGGAAGCATCAGCCTCCTTGTAAATCTTAATCTTCTTTCCCTTAACTTCGATATAGTCTTCTCCGGCAACTACTGTATCTTCATACTTATATCTTCCCTGAGAAGAATCATACTTTAAAAGGTGCGCAAGCATCTTAGGATCGGTTAAATCGTTGATGGCAACAATCTCTGTTCCTTCATGATCAAACATCTGACGGAATGCCAAACGTCCGATACGTCCAAATCCGTTAATCGCTACTTTTACTGCCATATCCTTTTCCTCCTACAAAATAAATCATTTTAATTTCTTAAACAGCACGTTCATTCTATTGCAGGCAATGTGTTTTTGCAAGTACAAATGACGAAAAAACGCAAGTTTTCACCAAATGTTTACAGATTTCTAAAAAGAAAAATTAAATCATTATTAAAATAATTATTTTTAAATCTTATTCCACTATCTTGAAGTTCTTAATATCCTCCTCCCTCCGAAAGACAAAGCATAAAAAAGGGCAGTGAAAATCAAAATATATATAGGTTTACGACAATATAGGTCTAAATATGGGGTAGTCTGAGCCCGTCGGTACTTACTGAAAGCGAGTGAAGTGAAGCTTGAAGTTAGTACCGATACGTGGCGAAGCTAGCGAGAGCGTGCCCCGATTTTAGACCTATATTGTATAGTAAACTATTTTGATTTCTACAGCCCTTTTTTAAATCATTGTCTTTACATAGCCCGCCACATTATCCGCATGGTCGGAAATTCTTTCCAAGTCAGAAATGACATCCAAGAAAATTACACCGGCCTGAGGCACACAATCCCCGGAGCTTAATCTTAGAATATGGGTCTCTCTCATATCCTCTTCCATCTCATCCACCTGATCCTCCAGATGAGCTGTTCTTACCACAGCATCCAAGTCATTGTTCTCAAAAGCATCAATACTGGCTTCAAAGGACTCCATAACCTTATTGGAAATCTTTTTTAAATCATCCTGACCGATTTCCGAGAAAGAGATATCGTGATCCTGAGCATACTGAGCCTGCTCCGCAATATTTTCCGCATGATCCGCAGCTCTTTCCACATCGGTAATGGTATTAAACATATTGGTCACTTCCAGCTTCTGGTTCTCATTTAAAGAAAGGTTTCCGATGTGAATCAGATAGTCCGTCAGAAGCTTCTGCATATTATCAATGATTTTCTCTCTGGCATAAACCTCTTGAATTTCTTCCACCTTTTCTTCCAACAAGATGCCCATGGCATGGGAGATATTTACCGCCGTAATTCTGGCCATATTGACAACCTCTGCCTTAGTAGCGGAAATGGCAATAGCGGGAGATTCCAAAATACGCTTGTCCAAGTGCTGAATCAGATTCTTCTCCACCTCCGTGTAGTGGTTCGGATTTTCTTCATCCTCTTTATCCTGCTTACTCTCTCTAACCAAGGTTCCGGAAAGATTCACCAGTAGATCTCCAAAGGGGAATAAAACAATGGTACAGGATACGTTAAATATGGTATGGAAGAGAGAGATTTCCACAGGGCTTAGTTGTCCCTGGAAAAAGCTCTTCATTGGAAGACTTAAAAAGAAAATAATAGCTCCGAACAAAATCGCACCGGTCACGTTAAAGAGAAGGTGAATGACCGCCGCTCTCTTCGCGGTTCTGGAGGCTCCGGTAGAGGAAAGCATAGCCGTCACACAAGTACCGATGTTTTGTCCCAGAGTGATATAGAAGCCCGCGGCTCTCGGTACCGCACCGGATAAGGCCAATGTCTGAAGGATGGATACGGATGCTGCGGAGGACTGAATAATTCCCGTTACCACCGCACCGGTTAAGATACCAAGGATAGGATTGCCTCCCATCACCTGAAAGGCCTTCGCAAAAATAGGAGAATCCGCATAGGGAGACACGGAATCACTCATGAATTCCAAGCCGATAAAGATAAAGCCTACACCAATACAGAAATTAGCTACAAGGTCATCTTTACCTTTTTTCCCGAAAAGAAGGCGGAAGGCACCCACGCCCACTAAGAGTGGTGCAAAAAATTCCGGCTTCAAGAAAGCCAAGGAAGAGCTGGACACTTGGGTTAAGGAAACCATCCAAGCGGTAATGGTGGTTCCGATATTGGCACCCATGATAATGCCGACAGACTGACTAAGATTCAAGATTCCGGCATTTACAAAACCTACCACCATAACGGTGGTTGCAGAGGAGGATTGCACAAGAGCTGTTATGGCTGCTCCTAAAACAACGGCCATCACACGATTTCCCGTTACCAAATTCAGGAACTTGGACATACGGGAGCTGGCGGCTTTTTGCATGCCGTCACTCATCACCGTCATACCGTATAGAAACATTCCCAAACCACCAATTAAGCCAAAAAGGCTTCCGATGAATTCCATGATTCTCTTTTCTCCCCTTTTCTTTAGACCCGTAAAAAGACCGTTTCCTTCTGCTCTTCTTATAGTCTATAACCTACCCGACTTCCCTCCTGAGAAATCCTGTAACGTAAAAAAAGCCAGTGTAAAAACACTTGGCTTAGTATACAAATACTTTCTTAAAAAAACAAGGAATTTCTCTTGAGTCAGGAGAGGGGCAGAGAAAACCCGCACTACAAAAAGCCTTGTTCCCAGCTTCCTACAATGTTTTTCAATGCCATATTCGTTCCTATCTCATTTCCTTATAGTATATCGACCTATTTCAAATTCATATAAGAAGGGGATGTAAAAAACTAAAATGATTTTTTACATCCCCTTCTTAGAAAATATTCTATCCGAAAATCTTATTCCTCTGCATCTCCAAAGCTATCTATATAAGGAAGCCCTGCATCCTGTACATCCTGCTTTTCTTCTCCAATAGGATAAGCCAGGAAGGAGTTCTTGTCCCACTTCACTACGCCGATGGAAGTCACTAATCCGCAAATAAAAGTGAAAAACAGCTGTAAACCGAGATTCTTAAAATAGTCTGCTTGTAAATTGGCAGTTTCCACAATAGCCACTACATTTTTAAACGTAAAAGATAGGCTGAGCTTTGTTCCCTCCATGCCGAACATATCCGGTGTAAAATATCGCTGAATCATCAATGCCCAATCCAAACGATTAATCAAGTACATAGCTGCCAGCATAATAATGGCGGAGATGATAATACCGATCTTTTGAATTCGACCGGCAAAGACTTTATATCCTCCCATAACCAAACCGCCCATAAGCACACCGCCAAACCAGCTTACATAGCCCAACTGAGAAATGCCGAGAACTACTGCCCCTGCTACCACTGCGCCTAAAAGTGCGCCTACTATTCCCAATAAGATACTGCTTGATCCTCTAAGAGCAATCTTCTCCTGCTTTTCCTGAATTCCTCTTTCAATCTCCGCATATTCCGATTTTGTAATAATCTTTACTCCCTGCGCAAAATAGGTGGATACTCCCTGGGTAATTCCGCTGATTTCCGAACAATTCTGAAATCCCCTTTCCTGTAAGAATCTGGCCAAAGCCGGAAGAATCTCTTGAAATCTTTTCACAGTACCGTCCTTGGTAAAGGCTCCGCCAAGGGTGAAAACCACACGATAATTTTTCTTGTTCACTCCTATGGTCTTTAAATATTTATTATACTCTTTTATGCCTTCAAAGTCCGCCTTTGTGGGCTTCTCTCCTCTGGTAACGGAAATATTCAGATAATACAGGGAGCCTTTATCCGCATTTGTAATCAGCATATCATAAGCGCCGACCTCTCCCACTGCAGCATTACCGTTCTTATCATAATAAAACCCTAAGCCCTCTGCCAAAGTCTTCACTAAAACCATCTTTTATTTCCTCCGATATTTTTTTGGAATCTTAATTTCTTAAGAATACTCCGTAAATTTTATGAACCTTTTCCATTATACAGATTTCCTCTAAAAAAGCTACTCTCTTTTTTCTACAAAAAAGGTCTGAAATCGAGATAACTTGGAACGTCTCGTTTTCAGACCTTTGCTGTCAAAACTATGCTTTTAAAAATCCTTTGAAGAGCATAATTAAGAGGAAAATCCGTAGTAGATATTTATTCCCTTTACCAATCCATCTGCCAGATTGTTTAAAGTCTTTTCGCCATGGTCGGAGACCTTATCTCCCAGCTCAATGTCTACAGAAGGAATGGTGGAATAGGATGTTTGGGTTAAATCCATATCCATTCTTCCCTTTCCGAAAATCTTCACTCCCTGTCCCTTTAAACCGCTGATCAGGCTGTCTCCCAGCTTTTCGTGGTTCTGCCAGTTACTTGCCACCGGCTCCATTCTCTTTAATCCCTCCGGAACGGACATAAAGAATGCGCCCTTGTCCTTGGTGGTCGCATCCCAATGCAGAGCAATGTGGGCATCCGCCTTGTTGTTGGCTAAAACGGTACGGGCAATATTGTCCAGCTGAACATCCTCTTCACTGCGAATCATCAGCACATCATATCCCTCTGCCAGAAGCTTTTTCCCTAAAATATGAGCCATCTGCAATGTTACGGTAGCTTCTCTGGTGCCGTCCTGGAAGGTCATACCGGAGGACACTGCCGAAGCCGTAGTCACGCCTGCCGCATTGGTTCCGCCGGTTAACTTTCTGGTACCGTCCGGATGGCAAAGGGTTCTCTGCTTCTCTCCCCCCTTGGTTCCGTGACCTGCATTTACCGCAATGGTAATATGCTTCGGTTCCTTTACATCACTGGTATATAAAACGGCCTTTCCTGTATTGATTTTAGAATTGCCCGCATACTTCCAGTTTAAATTCAAACCGATTTCCGTAGCGGCAAAGCTTTGCATCCCCATCACAAGGGATAAGGCCATAGCTAAAACTACTCCTCTTGCTTTCATGTTACTCCCTCTTTTCCTTTTTTATTCTCCTAGTATATCCACCGTTTAAGCATAACGAAGTAGACTTTTCTAAACAAGCCCCTTTCCTTTACAGTGCCATTACGGATTTCTTACAGCACCAAACGGGACACGGCAAACCATAATAGAATCACGCCGCCAAAGAGAATTCTATAGTAAGCAAAGGGAATGAAATTATGACTGCGAATATAGCGCAGTAAAAAACGAATACAGTATAGGCTGACAAAATAGGACAAGAGCATGGATAAAAGCAACATAAACCATTGTCCTGCACCGAAATTCCCTGCATGCTTAATCAGTTTTAAAAGACTGGCTCCTGCCATCACCGGCACACTTAAGAAGAAGGAGAATTCCGTGGCTGCCAATCTTCCTACCGATAGAAGCATGGCCCCCAAAATAGTAGCTCCTGAACGGGAGGTTCCCGGTATCAGAGCCAAGCACTGGAAAAGTCCAATCAGAAGAGCATTTTTCCAAGAAAGTTCCTCTACCGTTAAAGTATGAAACTGATGTCCCTCATTTCTTCTTTCCAGTAAAATGAAGAAGACACCGTAGAGAATCAGCATCAGCGAGACCACAAAGGCATTGTAAAGATGAGCATCCAAAAAATCATCCAGCAAAAGTCCCAAAACCGCTGCAGGAAGACAAGCTACTAAAATTTTTCCGATCAAAACACATTTTCCCTGCTCCAAGTAGTAGCCTTTCCCCTGAGATCTTCTGGCTACGGGCCAGATACGGAAGAAAAATTCTTTGATTACCGCTCCAACTGCCCCCAGCTGAATCAAAACTTCAAAGGTGGAGAAAAACTCCTTGCTTTGCTGCAAAGGAATAATACTTTGCAGTAAAATCATATGTCCTGTGGAGGATATGGGAAGCCACTCGGTAAAGCCCTCCACCAAAGAGAAAACAATGACTTTCAATAACTCAACAATGTTCATGGAATATTCTAACCTTTCTATTTTAATCCTTTCAAAGCCCGATAAGGCTTCTCGATTCTTTGCAAACGCTAAAGCTTCATTAAGCTGATCGACAATTTTCCTATGCAAGATCCGCTAAGGCTTTTCGACTATGTTTTACGCCAAAGCCCAGTCAATTTCCTCCTGCCCTTCCTTTCGAAGGTAGGCATTGCACTGGGAAAAAGGCTTGGACCCGAAAAATCCCCTGTAAGAGCTTAAAGGACTTGGATGGGGGGCTTTTAAGATCAATCGTCTTTTTTGATGAATCATCTTTGCCTTACTCTGGGCGGAGGATCCCCAAAGGATATAAACCACGGGCTCTTCCTTTTCTTCTATGGCCCGTATGGTTGCATCCGTAAACTCCTCCCAGCCGATGCCCCTATGAGAATTGGCCTCATGGGCTCGAACCGTAAGCACCGTGTTTAAAAGAAGCACCCCTTGCTTTGCCCAGGCATCCAACTCTCCGCTCTTCGGAATTTTACAGCCTATATCCTCCTCTAATTCTTTGAAAATATTCTGTAAGGAAGGGGGAAAGGGAATGCCTTTTCCTACGGAAAAAGATAAGCCCTGGGCTTGCCCAAAATTATGGTACGGGTCCTGCCCCAAAATGACTACCTTCAGCTTTTCATAGGGACAAAGGCTATAAGCTCGAAAAAGCTTTTCCTTGGGAGGAAAAATAGTATGATGCTTATACTCTTCTCTCACGGTTTCATAGAGTTTTTTATAATAGGGTTTTTGAAATTCTCCCTGCAGCTTGCTTAGCCACTGCCCTTCAATCATAATGTTCCTCTTCCCTTTTTGTTGGTTACTTGTTT
The DNA here is from genome assembly GCA_963542215.1 of uncultured Oribacterium sp. Classification (GTDB taxonomy): domain Bacteria; phylum Bacillota; class Clostridia; order Lachnospirales; family Lachnospiraceae; genus Oribacterium. The sequence continues at coordinate 18,446 of CAUTXF010000029.1, forward strand.
GTATAGGTCATAGAGGAAGGATCCCGTCTTTCCCTCATTGGGATATTCATCCTCTCCAATATCTAAAATATATTTATCAAATGCATTAATTATTTTTGTACCTGAAGAATGCATGCGCTCTTGTTTATAGGCGTCTCCATAGCTTTTATGAATATGCCCGTGAATCATGTACTTGGGTTTATATTTTTGCAATAAGTCCTCAAAGGCCTGAAATCCCTGATGGGGCAAGTCTTCCATGTCTCCATACCCCTTCACCGGTGCATGGGTCAGTAAAATATCAAAGCCGTTCTTTAGGACAATGTCTTTCTTTACTTTTTGAATGCGCTTCTGCATCTCCTGTTCCGTATACATATGGTCTCCGGGCTTGTAACGGAAGGAGCCTCCCAGTCCCAGTATACGAAGTCCTTTAAAATCATAAACCTTATCTTCGATGCACTCACAGCCTAAGGGCGGTCTTTTCTCGTAGCCCTGGTCATGATTTCCGTGCACATAAAGAAGAGGTGCCTTGCCCATGGTAACCAAAAACTGCAGGTAATCCGAGTGTAAATCTCCTGCGGAAAGAATCAAGTCGATATCCTTTAGCTTTCCCTTATCAAAATGATCCCATAAACCCTTATTTTCCTCATCTGCTATACATAATATTCTCACAGTAAAAATCCTCCCGACAGGATAGCCTCTTGGGATTCTTTGGTAAATCGGTCCAAGGGAGGGATTTCTCCCACCACATTATCATTTAACCAACGCATATCTACAATCTCTTCCAAATCTAAACTTTCCGCTCCTTCTCTTCGAATTCTTTCGCTTTGGCTATGAATTTCTCCGGAAAAGGGAGCAAGACTTCCTTCTACGATTTCTCTCCTTAAGATGGAAATCAATTTTTTAGAGGCATAGCTTAAATCCCGGGAAAGAATAATATCAATAACCCCTTCCTTCAGTCCAAAATAATAGTTCAAGGCATTGTGGGCCTTAGCCAAGCTGTTGGCATGGTAGGAGCCCTCTAGAATAGACTGCAAAATCAAAGCATAATACTTTCCCCAGTCATAAACCGGAGCCGCCACATTAAAGACCTTCTCTCCCTCTTCCCTGATATAAAGTCCAAATTCTCTGCTGACTTCTGTCGGCTTCGCAAATTCCGGTCCGGAAATCGTTCTGATTCCCTGCTTGCGAAACTCTTCCTTCCAGTTTCCGTCCTGCAAACCGCTCCAGGAAAGATGTACTTTGCTCCAGGGATTGATAAACTGGGCGCCGATGGCAAAGGCATTGATATTGGCAATGGTTCCGTACAGCGGAAACTGCTCCACATAGCCTAAGTCATTTCCATCGGTAATGGATGCCGCCAAAGCCCCCATTAAAAACTTGGCTTCATACATTCTGCCATAGTAGGTACGAATGGAATTGTAAGAGGTATTCACCGAACAATTCAGGATGGAGGTCTCCGGATGCTCCAGAGCCATCTTGATACTTAGCTGAGCCATCAGGCTGGCTGTGGTAAAAATGAGCTCTGCTCCCCAGTGAATGGCCTCCTCTATACTATCCTTAATACGCTCTTCCGTATTACAGGACTCAAAAATCTTCGTTTCTACCAAGCCTCGGAACTTCTCCATAATGTAATTTCGTCCCAGCTCATGGGCATAGGCCCAAGTGGAATCCTGTACCGTACGTTCATACAGAAAAGCAATCTTCAGAGGATGTTTTCCGTTATAGAGCTTTCCGCTCTGGAACAAGTCCATAAAGCCGCTGACTTTTTTCACTTCCTCAGGATTTTGTACCAGCACCACATCTCCGGCAGACTTTCTATATTCATTCCAAAGACGTTCTATATTTTCTTTAATTTCCTCCGTACTGTTATGCAAAATAGATTCCATCCCGAAGACGGTAAGATAAACATAGAAAGCATCTCCGATAGTATTTCCCAGCTTTCCTCCACCCATTTGCATATAGAGTTCCGCAAAACGGGAATAGGCCGCACGAAGGTCTCGGCAAAGCTCCTCTTCCCAAAGCTCTCCGGGTTTTTTCCCCATTACCTGACAAAGCCGGTCATAGGCCCCCAGCTCTGAAAAACGAATTCTGTAGATTCCGGTACATTTATAAAAATCCACAAATTCATAATACAGTTTATTTTCCCGTTCCTCTGTACGCTTCGGTAAAATACGAATTACTGTAGCAGGAATGGAAACCGCTTCATTAAAACGGCTGACGGAAACCCTCTTGTTTCCCTCCTGCACATAAAATTTATACATATATTCATAAACCAAAATAGGCTCCCGAACGCCTTCTTCCCTGACGGAGTCATAAAGAGCCGACCATTTAAAGGCAAATTCCGTTTTTGCCCCTAGGATTGGCATAAAATTCTTGGAAAAAGCCTGTTGCCTTCCGGTGGTTTTGGTTCCCACAATATCTTCCAAGGGTATCTCCAAGACGCCAAGACGGTTCTCCCCCTGGATTTCTTCTTCCTTTAATTTATCATCCAAAGCTTCCAAATAAGGATACTGCCCTGTTAAAAGGGCATTTCTATAGGCTCTGTCTCCTAATTTTTTGGCTTCTAAATAGTCCTCTATCATTCCTACTCCTCTCTAAGAAACAAGAAAAACCGATTCCTGACGAGTAAATTTCTTGCCATATTTTAGCATAAGTTCCTTGTTTTGCGGCAAAATACAGGCGTAATTTTTTATAAAGAATAGTTCTGTAAAAATCTTCCATTGAATATAGGTCTGAAGAAGGGTAACTCTCGAAGCTCCCCTCTTCAGACCTATTCTTTAGAAGTAGTATGTCTTATTTTTGTTTTTAACAGTAAAGATTGTTTTTAAGTGCTTAGCAAAAATTCTATAGAGAATTCCGGACAAAAAGTCCTATCGGACTCAAAGCAATTTTATATTACTGTGGTCCCTGGGTATTGCCTTCCTGAATGGTTCCCTGTCCCTGTGCACCGCCGGGAGTAGAGGAAGAGGAATTACTTCCGCCGGGGCCATTACTGCTGGGGCCGTCTCCGTTTGCAGGGCTGCTCTGGTTATTGCTGTCACCTCCGGGAGTATTACCGCCACTTCCACCGGGGCCTACATTATTGTTGTTATTGTTGGTGTTATTGTTGGTGTTATTGTTATTGTTATTGTTGTTGTTATTATTGTTGGTATTCGCATTGGCTTCGGTAGCCGTTACATTGGAAGTATCGGAGCTGCAAACACCGTGCTCATTAAAGCTAAAGTCCCTTCCATCCAGATTAACGGTGGTATTGCTGAGCATCTTTCCGTCCTGTAAATAGTAGTAATGGCTCTTCTCTTTCAGCCATCCCTTCACCATCTTACCATTATCCTGGAAATAGTACCAAACGTTCTCAATCTTGGTCCAAGCTCTAGCCATCTTTCCGTTAGAAGGATCCAAATAATACTTATTGCCGTCGGTGTCCGTCTTCCAGCCCGTTTCCATATTACCATTGCTTGCGGAAAGATAATAGTAAGTTCCGTTTAATTGTAGCCAGCCGGTCTGCATAGCACCGTCATTTCCGAAATAATACCACTTATCGGAAATCTTCTGCCACTGTCCCATAAGCAAAGAGCCGTCTTCCGGACGGAAATAATACCATTTATCGGAGATCTTTCTCCATCCCGTGGCCATAACACCGGAAGCCTTCAGATAGTACCAAACGTCCTTTCCATCCTTCTGCAGCTTCAACCAGCCGGTCTGCATGGTACCGTCTGTCTTTAAGTAATACCACTGCTTATCAATCTCCCTCCAACCGGTTACCATAAGACCTGACGGACGAAAATAATGCCAAGAGTTATTAATCTTCTTCCAGCCGGTTACCATATAGGTATCGGCTCCAATGTAATAATATCCGGAAGATGTATGAATCCACTTTCCGCTAACCTTCTGATTGGTCTTAGGATCCACAAAGTAATACTTTCCGTCCTGCTGTCCCCATCCTGCCGCAAAGGCTGTCAGCGAAAGGCTGGCTACACAGAGCCCAAGTGCCAAAGCTTTTATGCCGAATTTCTTTCCCAGTTTCATAATCTTCCTCCCTTTAAAACGGATTCTGTATAAGTCTATGAAAAAGGCAGCTCTCTTATAGAAAACTGCCTATTTTCGTCTTTTCTAAACTATAGCATAGCAAGCTTTCAAATTTCTATACTAAGCTCTTACTTTTCCTTAACAATTATAAGAATTTTTTCCGTTTTTAAGGATGTTTCTTAGCCCTTTAAGCCTAACTCCTTATTCAGCCAGTTCAGTCCTGTTCTGGTGACATAGTTATAGGGCTGATTGAAGTGAGGCATAAAGAAAAGATCCACCAAAGGAAGCTCCGGCATGGTCAGGCCCTTCTGAATAGCCAGAGAGAAGAAATGAATGATGGCAGTTGCATCGTAGCTGGAGCCTAACTGGCAGCCTACAATCTTCTTATCCTTCTTCTTGTAAACAATACGAATCTTTACCTTCGGATTCTCCACTTCCATGAAGGCAGGGAACTGGGTATCCTCATAATCCTCGTAGGCTACTTCCATACCTTCTCTCTCCGCCGCTGCTAAGGAAAGTCCGGTACATGCCAGCTTGTAGCCGTAGATTCCTAAAGCACTGGAACCCTGAACGCCTAAGCTTTCTACAGGAGTTCCGCAGATGTTATGGCCTGCTACAACGCCGGAACGTACCGCATTGGTCGCCAAGGCGATATAGTTTTCTCTGCCTCTTGCATTGTCATAAAGGCTTGCACAGTCTCCGATGGCATAAACGGAAGGATCGCTGGTCTGCTGCTTTCTGTTTACCAGATAAGCACCGTTTTGATATAGCTTTAAATGCTCTGCTCCCAGACTTGCATTGGGTCTGAAGCCCACTGCACAGATTACCATATCTGCATCATATACACCCTTATCAGTCTTAACGCCGGATACCTTACCTTCTCCTAAGAATTCTTCTACCTTTTCTCCTAAAGCAAGCTTAATGCCGTGCTCTTCCATTCTATTCTTTAATTCATCAGAGAATGGAGCATCAAAATATCCTGCAAGGATACGATCCACCATGTCAATCAGGGTTACTTCCAATCCAAGGCGCTGGAAGGCTTCCGCAAGCTCCACACCGATATAGCCTCCTCCAAGAACACATACTTTCTTGAATTCGCCCTTATTCTTCAGCTTTTCAATAACCTCCGCAGCGTTCTGGTAAAGCTTTACCATCTGCACATTTTCTAAATCAAAGCCCTTTACCGGGATTCTGTTGGGGATGGATCCTGTAGCAAAAACCAAATTGTCGTAGTGATCTTCAATCACCTGTCCGTCTTTAAGTTGTACCTTTACAGTCTTCTTGTCATAATCCACGGAAAGTACCTGAGACTCCATATTTACCTTGGCTCCCTTTGTCAGAAAGTCCTGTGGCTTTGCATAGAACAGGCCGTCTCCGGAATGAATCTGTTCTCCGATCCAGAGTGCCATTCCACATCCTAAAAAGGAAATGTTGCTGTTCTGGTCATAAATGGTAAGCTCCTGATTGGGATAAGACAAAATGGTGTTTGCGCAGGCTGTTCCTGCGTGGTTAGCTCCTACTAGTATTGTTTTTGCCATGGGATTCCTCCTTGAATTTTGATATTTTTTTAGCAATAGAATTATTTTATACTATTTTGTGGAGAATAAAAGTGAAAATAGTATAAAGAATTGTTCTTATTTCTTATCGACGGTTTGGAGAGGCGTCATAAGCCATAGCTATAGGCTATAAGGGAACTGTAAAAAATTAAAATAATAAATAGATTTTCGGCAATATAGGTCTAAATGAGGGGGTAGTCTGAGCCCGTCGGTACTTGCGAAAAACAAGAGAATCGCAGTTTTTCGCTTAGTATCCGCTACGTGGCGAAGCTAGCGAGAGCGTGCCCCAGATTTAGACCTATATTGCTTAGAAAACTATTTTGATTTTTTACAGCCCCGTGAATAGGCCATAAGCCTACGCATTCCGTAGGAATGCTAAAGCAACCGATACAGATTTTTGTCCATAAGCTAGCTTATGAGCAAAAATCTGCATCGGCTGCTTTTTATAAAAGTGGCTTCGCCACTTTTAGGCTTATGGCTTTGTTAAGACTTTTAAGCTAATGGCTGAATGGCTACTTTTGAGATTATGCTTTATAGCCAAGTATAGGATCATAGCTTTCAAAGTCTTTCAAATCCAAAAACGATTTCGGTTCTAAATTCCCAAAATTTTCTTGGCATCCTTGAAGTATCTAAGCATTTTCAGACTGTATTCTCCAAATTCCTGTCCTTTTCTCATCTTATAAGCACACCAGAGGCTCCATAGCAGTCCTGATAATCCCATATAGGCAATTAATAGTTTCTCCAAATCTGCTTCTGTTCTTCTGCTAAGGATCAGCGGTTTTTCTTTTCCTTCCGCCTTCGCAACCTGCAGATAATCCTTCAAAAATTGCTTTGCCTCTTCAAAATCCATATAGGAGTAGATTGCTCCCATGGCGATATCCAGCAAGGGGTCTGCCATACCTGCATACTCCCAATCAATCATCTTCACCCCTTCCTTAGTGAAGATAAAATTATCCTGTACCGCATCAATATGGCAAAGGCAAAGGGGTGGATTCGTTCCTTCCGTGAACTGAAGCATCCTTTTCATCCCTTCTTTGATTTTTCCATAGTCCTGGTATGGGATTTCTCCGCCTCCTTCCAGGCAGATATCTTCGTAATATTGTATTTTTTCCCCCAGAGAAAAGGCGTGATTCACTTCTTTTTTTCCTTCGTGCAGCTTTAACAAAAGCTTCATACAGGCTCTTCTTTCCTCTTCTTTGGAAAAGTCTGCATTTCTGGCTTCCTCATAGTAACGGGAAATCTTATAGCCGTTTTCCGGATTAAAGTAGAGAAGCTCCTCTGTAATCTCCAGATCCTTTACGATGCTGTAGATTTCCTCTTCTTCTCTTCTGTTAATCAGCTTGCCGGTTCCCACTCCGGGGATTCGGCAAATGAAATCCTTTCCGGCATAGTCTTTATTTTCACTTTCCTCATGGATACTGAAAAGGAAGGATTTATTGGTCATTCCCGCCTTTAGGCAGCGAAGCTTCACAATATCTCGCTCCGGAATCCGAAAAACCGAAGAAATCAGTTCCATTGCTTCCGAGCCGGAATGGTCATTATACTTTTCATCAAAAAGACGCAACTCTTCTAAATTTTCAAATTCATAAATCTGTCCGTCCTTTTGCTCATTTCGATAGATTGGAGGCAAATGCTTTAACTCTAAACGGAGCACATCCTCCCAGTAAAAATCCTCCGTCCCCGGTCTATGGTAGTATTCCTCTATAAAGGGGCGAAGAGCAGAGAAAAATTCCTTCTTCAGGAATACAGGACCGTACATACAATAGGCGTCTTCTCCGCCTACTTCCACTCTTTTAATCTGTCCGTCCTTACCGCAGTCTAAAACCCACTCCTTGGTCTCTCCCTCCATGTAACTTGCCGCATACCAGGATAGAGGTTCAATGCTGTGATACATATTTTCCCGCATCCAGTTGTCGGAAGAAAGAATATAAAAGTTTTTCCCCTCCACCGCTTTACGGGCATGATATAGGGTTCCGATGGTATTCTTCGTTGAGTACTCCGGATTATATAAAAGCTTCACGCCATAAGCATCCACAAGGTAGTCAAACTTCTCCTTCAAATACCCTACCACGATGGTAATATCCTTAATTCCCACCTCATGGAGCTGCTTAATCTGTCGCTCAATCATTCTTTCTCCAAAAACCTCCAGCAGTCCCTTGGGACATTCATAGGTTAGAGGAACAAAGCGGGAGCCGAAGCCTGCAGCCAAAATCAGTGCCGCATCCACCTTGTGCTGCTGCAAAAAGGCCTTTCCTTTTTCCGTGAGATTCCGCTTCTCTCCCTTACCTTCCTTCTTTTCCAGATAGCCCTCTTCTTCCCAATGCTTAATACACTGATTCACCTTTCCCAGAGACATTCCTGTTTCTTCAGCCCATTGTCTTTGGCTGTACTCCGGATGCTCCATCATATTTCTCAATAAAATAGTACAGGAATTCATTTTTTCTCCTCTTCTATGCTCGGCAGTAACGTTCATTATAATTATATATCGTCATATTATGAACATTATAATAGAAAAAAAGAAAAATATCTCCTGTACTACTTTACGATTTATTGAAATTTATTTTTATTCACAAGGGTCTGTCAAAATCAAAATGATTTTTTCAAGCAATTTAGGTCTGAAATTGGGGCACGCTCTCTATTTTCCCTACCCGACATGGTCTAATCCTTAAATTTCTGAAACTTCGTATAAAAGGTCTCCATAGCTTGGGAAAGGCCATAGGCTCTTATCCATAATAGTCTCCAGTAAATCTGCCGGCTCTCGCAGCTCCGCCATATCCTTGGTAATTACCTTATGGAAGAAAAAGGCTTTTTCCTTTTCCTCCAAAACCTCCGCAGCCTCTTCCAAATGCTGCAGAAGCTTTTCTCTGGCCTTTTCCATATCCTCCAAATACTGAGAAGCCCGGTTTAACAGCTTTTCCTGGGCATAGGTGCTGGCCTTCGGAGAAGCAGCTTTAACGGCATTCAGAGATTCTGCCAAATTTTGCACAAAACGAATCGCTGCCGGAATAATCTGTTTTCCGGAAATGTTCACCATGGCTCTTCCCTCAATGGAAATCACCTTACTGTAATGTTCGTATTCTACCAGCTCTCGGCTTCTAAGCTCTGTCTCCGTATAGATGCCGAAGGAGGAGAATAAATCGATAGACTTCTTCGTGGTTAAGGCAGAGATAGCATCCACCATAGACGGATGATTGGGAAGACCTCGCCTCTTCGCCTCCTCTACCCATTCCTTTCCGTAGCCGTTTCCATTGAAAATAATCCGCTCATGCTCTCTTAAGAGCTTCTTCAGATAATCATGTACCGCCGTCTCAAAGTCTTCCTGCTGTTCCAGAAAATCCGCTGCCAGCTTAAACTGCTCCGCCGTAATGGTGTTTAGGATAATGTTGGCACCGGCAATAGAGTCGGAGGAACCCACCATACGAAACTCAAACTTGTTTCCGGTAAAGGCAAAGGGCGAGGTTCTGTTTCTATCCGTATCATCCCTGGCCACATCCGGAAGAGAACGTACACCGGTATTGATATGCTCTCCCTTGGTGGATTTTGTGGCATAGCCTGTTCCGATGAGTTGGGCTACCACTTCTTCCAGTTGGCTTCCCAAAAAACAGGAAATAATGGCGGGAGGCGCCTCATCCGCCCCAAGTCTATGGTCATTTCCCACATTGGCCGCAGACATGCGAAGTAAGTCCGCATGATTGTCCACAGCGGCTAAAACACAGGCTAAAACCAGGAGGAACTGAAGATTTTCATGAGGTGTTTCTCCCGGATTCATCAGATTGATGCCGTCATCGGTGGACAAGGACCAGTTGTTATGTTTTCCGGAACCGTTAATGCCTTCGAAGGGTTTTTCATGAAGAAGACATTCTAAACCATGCCGGGAAGCTACCTTCTTTAAATTTTCCATCACCAGCTGGTTATGATCTACCGCTAAATTGGCTTCTTCAAACATGGGAGCCATCTCATGCTGGGCAGGTGCCACCTCGTTGTGCTCGGTCTTTACCGGAACCCCTAAAGCCCAAAGCTCCTGATCCATTTCTCCCATAAAGGCGGCAATTCTTTTCCGGATTACCCCATAGTAGTGGTCAGCCAGCTCCTGCCCCTTTGCCGGCATTCTGCCAAAAAGGGTTCTTCCGGTATAAACCAGGTCTTTTCTACAAAGATATTTTTCCCGGTCTACCAGGAAATACTCCTGCTCTGCGCCAACAGTAGCCTTAACAGAACGGCTGCTCCGGTTTCCAAAAAGTCGAAGGAGTCGTAAAGCCTCCCGATTAATTGCCTCCATGGAACGGAGAAGGGGAGTCTTTTTATCCAAAGCTTCCCCGGTATAAGAACAAAAGGCCGTAGGAATGCAAAGAGTTGTAGTTTTTCCGTCCTTTCGTAAAAAAGCAGGACTGGTGCAATCCCAAACGGTATATCCTCTTGCCTCAAAGGTCACTCTTAAACCGCCGGAGGGAAAGGACGAAGCATCCGCCTCAGAGCGCACCAACTCCTTGCCGGAAAATTCCAGCATGACCTTTCCCTCTCCCACAGGACTTAAAAAGGCCTCATGCTTTTCCGCAGTAATGCCGGATAAGGGTTGGAACCAGTGGGTATAGTGAGTAGCGCCCTGTTCGATAGCCCATTCCTTCATTCCCTGAGCCACCGCATCCGCCAAGTCAGGGCTCAAGGCATAGCCCTCCTGCATACTTTTCTTCAGCTTCTGGTAAACATTTTTCGGTAAACGCTCCCGCATTACACCGTCATGAAATACATTTTTGGAAAAATTCTCCATTCCGTTTCCAGCCCGCATATTACTCCTTTACTGATTATTTTACCAAACGATTCCTCTTTTTAAGTGCAAAAGGGGCTGCAAAAAATCAAAATAATAAATAGATTTTCGGCAATATAGGTCTAAATGAGGTGTAGTCTGAGTCAGATACTTGCGAAAGACCGTAGAAGTGAAGGACTGTAAAAATCAATAATTGAAGCGAATGATACAGTGTGGGTCTA
>CAUTXF010000030.1:0-28573 GCA_963542215.1 uncultured Oribacterium sp.
ACCCGTTAGAAACGTGCGCCGCTAGGCGCACAAGCAAAGTGAGCAGTGGTTAACAAAAACCACTGCTCAGTCAGGCGAAGCTAGCGAGAGCGTGCCCCGAGTTTCAGACCTATACTGCATAAAATTCTATTCATAACGAGTATCGTGCGCAAAGCGTGCGATATCTCGTTTATTGATTTTTACATTCCCTTTTTTTTAATATAAAATTACACCAAGGACTTCTTTGCCCAGTGCTTCACATTTCTTCTTTGTCTTTAAGAAGCTTAAGAAGTCACTTTGTGCCGGATAGGCTAAAACCAGATATTTGTGCTCTGACAGAGCCTGTATACCTTCCGGACTTTGCAAAATGTCCTCTGTAGCTCTTGCAGAAAGGGGATTTCCTTCTCCTACATTCTGTACAAGCTTTTCTCTCATTTCTCCTTTTGCACCGATAAAGAGGATCTCTTCCTGAATTTCCTTTTCCTTCGCCAGCAAAGTAAGATTTGCCTTGGAAAGGCGGAACAGTTCTTCCTCCGTTTCACAACGCTCATTTTCCCCGGCAAGCTTTTCGGACCATTTCTTAAAGAACCCCTGCTTTTTATAACGCTTCTTACTGCCTAAAACCATAAGGCCATAGGACATTTCCAAATCTTCCTCTCTGGGAAGCTCCTTAATGAAAAGATAAGGTACGGTAATCACTGCTACAGACAAAAATCCTCCCAGGAAAATTCCCAAAATAGCATATTTGACTAAGGTTTTCTTGGAAATCCCTTGGGTTCCCAGGACTTCTTCGCCCTTTGCGTCCTTCTCCTTTTTCTTCCAGTCGGTAAGGAGTGTGGAAAGCTTTTCCACCCTGTCTATTTTTTGCTGCTGCCGTTGCAAAAGCGGAAAGTTCTGTACATCCTGAAGCTGGCTGTTGTCCGGACTATAGTTTCCACTGTTTTTCACTGTGTAAACGTTATCCGAAAGAATTTCCAGCTTATGTGCAGGAAGATTTTTATCCAATTCCGCCTTTTTTTCTTCTACATACGAAAGAACCGCATCTCCCATTTCCTTGGCAAGCTTCTCCGTACTTCCCACAAGATAGACAGAAACAATAGCGCTTTGCTCATTTCCCTCTACATAGATGAGATCCGATAAATCTTTCTCTGCTACCTTTCCCCCCAGGCGCTTTGCGATATCGCTGTAAAATGTACCGCTTTGTAAAGCATCACTGTAGGCCTGACTTACCGCAGAAAGCCTTGCTGCAATTTCCTGATTGCTGAGCGTCTGTCCTCCCTCCTCTAAAGGAAGATAAAGATTGATATCTCTTTCCCCATAGGAAGTAGGGTCAATTTTCATCAAAGCTGAATCCGCCAAGCCTTCTCTCTCTGAAGAAAGCAAAGCTTCCAGTCTTTTCCGCTCATTTCCGGCATACTCCAAGGACTGTTCTTTTTCCTTCGCCTTCTTCTCCGCACTTTCCTCCGTGCCTTCCGTTTGACTTTCCACCTTCTGGCTTTTCAAGGCCTTATAAAGCTTAAAAGACGGGAGGGCTAGACCGCAAAGCACCGTAACCAGAAGAATCCATATCCCTTTCCGTAAACATAAAGCCAGTAATCCGGGTAAATCCAAAACCACCTCTTCTTGCAGTTCTCTTTCCATAAAATATAGTTCTCCTTTTTATTCATAACGAGTATCCTGCGCAAAGCGTGCGATATCTCGTTTGTTTATCTTAAATCCTGTAATTCCTTTTCTCTACAGCATTTTACTCTTTACAAAGCTCCCAAGGAAGAAAATGCAGTAGAGCCTCCAGTACGCCGCCTCCGATAGCTCTTGCCTTGTCGGAAACATTCCGATATTCCACCGCCTCACCTCTGGGATCCACATCTCCCGCCTTCATACCGGGGAATACGGAAATGCCTTCCTGCAACATTCCTCGAATTATTCCGGAGATTTCCGTCCTCATAGGAATACCGTTTACCACTCCGCAAATATCTCCGGCCTCCACCAAAGTACCGATGGGAAGGGTTTGTTCCAAGACTCCTTCTGCCGGTGCCCGAAGCACCCTTTCTTTCCCATATCCGCCGATGATTCCGGGAATACCGGTATTGGGAATGGCGGATCCCTTAAGGATCACTCTTCCCAAATCATGGCCTCTTTTGCTTTCTATGACTGCATGGCAATCCACGCCGGCAGTAAATCCGGGGCCTATGCCGATAACAAGTCTTGCATCCTCCATACAGGTTCCCAGATTCTTCTTGGCAAGAATAGCATCCACCACAGCATCCGCTTGTAGCCTGTGCAGAAAGCTCTTTCCTTCATCCACAACCACAGGAACCTTTTTTTGGGAAATTACTTCATGTATTTCCTCCAAGCTCTCCGCCCGAACCGCCGTAATACCTTCCACACTGCACTCCCCCAAGCGAATCGCTTCCGAAAAAGCAACATTTCTCCGAACTGCTGTGGGAATGGCCAAATCACTGTGGCAAACGGATATCCCCGCACGATACAGCCGAATGGAAATTCCCGTTGCCAAATCTCCTGCCCCCCGGATAAATACGAGCATAAAACCTTCCTTTCAGAAAAACAAATCTTCTGGCAAAAAAGAAAATATCACCTATAATGTCATCAGACAAGAACTTATAGAGCTATAAAAACGCCTGTAAGAGCTTTCATGACAAAAACCCTCACGCTATCGACTTTGATTTTTGATTCTACCATAAGTCTTAAAAAGAACATAGTTTTTTTGAAAAACTGTAAGCAAAAGGATAGAATGCCGCTTGGATAAAACAGCTTTTCATAAGAAAGGAGCCGCTTTGACGAAACAGCAAGGACAAATCGATGACAATCCGCAAAGTAAACTTATTCGAATTCCTCTGTCGGAAGCTCTCGGTATAAAAAAAGGAGTCAACGCCATTATTGGAAGCGGAGGAAAAAGCAGCCTATTAAAGTCTCTTTCCCTTGAGCTGTCTCAAAAAGGCTCCGTGCTTCTCACTACCTCCACCCATATCCTCCCCTTTTCTCATTGTGAAAATATCTGTTTCTCCGAAGAAGAAGCTTTGGAAAATTCGAATACTCTCCTTCAAAGCAAAGTTCTATCCTTATGGGATAAGTCTCAAAATCCCATTCTATGCTTGGGAACTCTGGAAAAAAATGGCAAGCTTTCTCCTTTTCCCCTGCCCTTCTCTGCCATCGAGCAAATGGCAGACTTTGTCTTGGTGGAGGCGGATGGCTCTAAACGGTTACCCGGAAAAGCCCATGGCCGGAATGAGCCGGAGATTCCTAAGGAGAGCCAAAGAACTGTACTTGTGTTCGGCGCTTCCGCCCTTCATAAACCCATCTCTGAAGTCATTCACAGAGTGGAAATTTTCCAAAACCTTTTCACTCCATCCTTAACCTCCGACACTTTACTGACTAAGGAGCTTCTTTTGCAGGCTTTCCGTAAAGAAAACCTGGGGGACTGCCTTTTTGTGAATCAGTTAGATTGTCTCACAAAAAAAGAAGCAGAAGAACTGCTTCTTTTCTTACAAAAGGGCTTAGGGAAAAAGGTTTGTGGCGGATCTTTAAAAGACGGATCCGCTCATCCCGAAGTACTTCTTTTGTAAAGATATATTTTTTGAAATATGGGTTTCGTTTAAAGCTGCCTTTTTATAATTTTCATAATCGCATCCGAAGAAGCTGTTCCATCTTCAGAATAGCTTCTTCCGTGTCCACATCCCAAAGCTCAAATTCTCTTTCCACCGGAATCTTATGAATTTCTTCCACCGAAATCATGCCGGATTTTAAAAGCACGCCTCCACCATGATCTCCGGTTAAATTCCGAAGATTTTCAAAGTACTTCTTTGGAAAAATCACCGGATTCCCCCCTTCCCCCTGATAGCTCAAACGGTAAAGCTCCTCCGGATTCTCTGAAAAAGCATCCACAAGATTTCTTAGACTTTCCTCAGAAAGCAGAGGCTGATCCCCTGTTAAAAACATGCAGGCATCCCATGACTTGGCTTGTTCCGAGGAAAGAGCTACACGAATGGTATCACTCTGTTCACTCTCTTCATGCATCAAAACGGAAAAATGCATTTCTTTGGCCAGCTGTTCCACCTCTTTAAAACGAGTCACTACCAAAGGCGTATCCAGAACAATCTTCCCGCCCTTTCCCCGTTTCTTTTTTACCTGCACAGTAGCATCACTGTCCTGAATTCGTTCAGAAAGAGACCCCACCGCCTGATAATTATAGAAAAAATGGGATAAGGTATGAAAGGTATAGGAAATCATGGGCTTTCCCGCTATTCTTTCCAATAATTTATTTTTTCCGAAGCGTCTGCTCCAGCCTGAGGCCATCACCACAAAGCCCAAATGTTTCATGTTCTCTTCCTTCCCTATACCTACGCAAAACGATCTTCTTTTTCCAAAAAACTCTTATTCCGCAAAAGAAGCTCTTATCCTTTAAAAAAGCTGTCTGCCCTGTACGAATTTTGCCTGCAGGCAGGCACTTTCTTCTCCGGTATACAAAAGCACTTCCAAGCGCTCCTTCACCGTTTGCTTTCGAACACTTCTTCTTTTTTCATGGAAGACTAAAGCATCCGCTTCGTACCCTGGGAGAAAAGATCCCACCTTTCCAAAAAAGCTTCCCCCGGAGAGAGTTGCCAAGCAAAAGGCTTCTTCCAAGGTAAGGGGGGCAAGGCTTTGATCCATAAGGCGGAAACGAAGCTTTGATACGGAAATGGCATCGGTGATGGCTCTTAGCATGGAGAGGTTTGCTCCTCCGGCCACATCCGTTCCCAAGCCAACCTTCACATTTTCCTCTAAGAAATGGCGAATAGGAGCCGCTCCGGAACAAAGGTTCGTGTTGGACTGAGGACAATGGCAAATCATCGTCCCCCTCGCCTTTAAGGCGGATAGCTCTTCTCCCTCCGTATAAACGCAATGAGCCATGATACTGTTTTCCAAAAGACCGTAGCGGTCATAGGTATCTCCGTAATGCTTTGCGTCGGGACAAAGCTCCTTTACCCAGGCAATCTCTCCCAGATTTTCCGACAAATGGGATTGTACCGGAAGCTTGTATTCCTTCGCCAGCTTTCCTAAGCCCTCCATCAAAGCATCCGAACAGGTAGGGGTAAATCTCGGCGTAAGGATCGGCTTACAGTTCTGCCAATCCTTAGGAATCTCCGAAAGCCATTCCCTGGTGTTTTTAAGGGATTCCTCCGCAGTATGCTCCGTTAAATACTCGGGAGAATTTCGATCCATATTGACCTTTCCCACATAGGAAAGCAAACCGCTCTCTTCCAAAAGCTTCATAAGAAGCAAGGTAGCATCCTTGTGAAGAGTAGCAAAGATTACCGCTCTGGTGGTGGCGCTTTCTCGCAAGTCCTCCACAAAATCCCGATAGCCTCTTTCCGCATAGTCCAAGTTCTGATATTTGGCTTCCTCCGGAAAAGTGTTGACATTCAACCAATCCAAAAGCTCCAAGTCCATCTTGGTACCCCGGAAACCATACTGAGGAGCATGTAAGTGGAGATCCACCATTCCCGGAAGAATCAAATCTCCGGAATAGTCCTTGAGCTCCACAGAAGACAGCTCCTTAGGAAGACTATCATAAACCCCTTGGCATAACCCATCCTTTATGTGCAGATAGGCATTTTCCTTACAAATCAGGGTCTTTAAATTCTCACTGTAACAAATATCTCCTCGAAGCAAATACTCCATGGGTTCCTCCTTATATGAAGCTTACAACATGATGTACTTCAAAATAAAGATGAGCGACAGTACATACATCAGCGGTGTCAACTCCTTGGACTTTCCTGTGAAAAGATGAAGCACGGTGTAGCTGATGATACCGAAAGCAATTCCCTCGGAAATAGAATAGGTAAAGCCCATAGCACAGATACAGATAAATGCCGGAATAGCCTTTACCATGTCGTCCCAATCAATCTTCGTTACCTGCTGCATCATGAAAAATCCTACAACAATCAAAGCCGGTGCTGTAGCAAAGGATGGAATAGCAAGGAAAATTGGAGAAAGGAATAGAGATACCAGGAAGAGTCCCGCCGTCACCAATGCTGTCAAACCGGACCTTCCTCCCTCTGCAATACCGGATGCGGATTCCGCAAAGGTCGTAATAGTAGAGGTTCCCAAAACAGCGCCTGCTGTAGTTCCTAAGGCATCCGCCAAAAGAGCGCCCTTAATAGCAGGCAGCTTTCCCTCTTCATCCAGCATATTCGCCTTGGATGCGCAACCGATTAAGGTTCCCAAGGTATCAAAAACATCCACAAAAAGGAAAGCAAAAACAACTACCAGGAAATTCAAAGAAAACACATTGCTTAAATCCATCTTAAAGAAGGTGGGCGCAATAGAGCTGGGTACAGAAATCAGGGAGCTTGGAATCAAGCTGTAGAAGCCTGCCTCAGGATTAGGAACATAAAGGCCTGCTAGCTGACAAAAAATACCCAAAACCCAAGTAACAATAATACCGATTAGGATGTGGCCTTTAATATTCTTTACTACCAAAATAGAAGTTACCAGTACACCGATTAACGCCAGAATCACGGTAATTCCTTCAGAAGCAAAGCTTCCCGCTTCAATAGACTTCTTAAAAGAGAAGAGAGTTACCAGTGTAGCTCCATCCACAACAATGTGAGCGTTCTGAAAACCGATAAAGGTAATAAAAAAGCCGATTCCCACAGCTACCGCCACTTTCAAGCTCTTAGGAATCGCATTGAACATTGCCTCTCGTACATTAGTCAAAGATAGAAGGATAAAAATAATGCCTTCTACAAAAACTGCTGCCAACGCCGTTTCCCAGTTATAGCCCATCCCCAATACCACCGTATAGGAAAAATAAGCATTCAATCCCATACCTGCGGAAAGCACGAAGGGAAGGTTTGCCAGAATTGCCATAAAGAAGCTGGCCAGGGCAGAGGCTAAGGCTGTTGCGGTAAAAACAGATCCCGCATCCATTCCGGAAGCCCCAAGAATTCTGGGATTCACCGCCAAGATGTACGCCATGGTCATAAAGCTGGTGACTCCCGCAATGACCTCCGTCTTTACATCCGTGTTCTTTTCTTTCAGTTTGAAAAATTTCTCCATCTGTCGTCCCCCTATGAAAAAAAATAGACTGTATATGAAAACGGGTAGTGACTTCACGACATGTTCCTACTCGTCCTCAAGCATGCTTTGCCTCCCTAGCCCTCTATTTTACTCCATTTGCTGCTTTTGCGATGTCTCCTTCCTTCGAAAACACCCCTTACTAAACTTACTCGCTATACAGGAGATTGTACATCAAGTCTCGTAAAAGAACACCAAATATTTTCATTTCTACACTTTTTCTCAATAAATACATTTCGTCTTGGATATTTTGCATAGGAACACAGGGGCAAAATGAGAGAGTTTTTTATCGTTTTGGTGATTATCTTATGGCGCAAAAGGCGAATTTATGCAATAATCAGTATAACACTCTTCGAATAAGCTAATTTATTAGTTATTTTTTATAGGGGGCATAAATATGAATAATCGATTACAAGCAATTCTCTCGAAAGTTTGTTTAAAGGAAAAGGAAGCCGATCTGGTTATGAAAAATGCCCGCATTCTGGATGTTTTTACCGGCAGTATTTATTCCGGGGATGTGGCTGTTTCCCGGGGCTATATCGCCGGAATCGGGGAATATCGGGGCAAGAAGGAAATCGATGCCAAGGGACAATTTCTGGTTCCCGGTTTTATAGATGCCCATTTGCATCCGGAATCCACCATGGTGACTCCCCATGAATTAATCACTCTGGCAGCTTTAAAGGGAACCACCTGCTTTATTGTGGATCCCCATGAAGCCTGCAATGTTTCCGGCAAAGAGGGTGTCGATTACATTTTACAACAAAGCGAGAAAAGTCCCGCCAATGTCTTTGTGATGCTTCCTTCCTGTGTCCCCTCCACGGAGATTGACGACAACGGCGCTGTCTTTTCCGCAGAGGATATGAAGGAATATCTGGAGAATCCTCGCATCTTAGGACTTGGAGAGGTAATGGATGATTATAGCGTGATTCATCGGGAAAAGAAAATGATGGAAAAACTCTCGCTGTTTTCCCGGCATGTTTTAGACGGTCACGCCCCCTTTCTTCCAAAAGAAGACTTACAGGCCTATGCCTTAAACGGTATTCAAACAGATCACGAGGCAGTGGATTTTGACTATGCCCTGGAGCAGATTCGTGCGGGAATGCACATCCATATCCGGGAAGGCTCCGCCGCAAGAAATTTAGAGGCTCTGGTTAAGGGAATACTGACTCACAAAATCGATACCAGAGCATTTTCCTTCTGTACCGATGATAAGCACATTGAAGATATCATAAGAGAGGGGCATATCTCCCACGCCGTTCGAAAGGCTATTGCACTGGGGCTTCCCACCTGCTCCGCCTATCAAATGGCCACCATTAATACCGCGGAATGTTACGGCCTATCTCATCTAGGGGCTATCGCTGTGGGCAGACAGGCGGATTTTCTTCTGATTTCCGATCTGGAAAAGGTCGAAATCACCGCTGTGTATCATAAGGGAAAGAAAGTAGTGGAAGACGAGCATTTACGCATTCCCCGCTGTCCCTCAAAGCTGAAGAAAACCGTTCACCTCTCTCCTCTTAAAGAAAAGGCTTTTCGTTTACCCATTTCCAAGCAGGAAGTAAATGTCATTGCCATGGAAGAAGGGCAGATTACCACCAAACGCTTACAGGTGATGCTGAAACGCTGCGGCAATTTTACCGGAGAAGAATATCCGGAATATCAGAAAATCGCCGTAATAGAACGGCATAAGGGAAGCGGAAAAATCGGATTGGGCATCTGCCAGGGCTACGGCATCCATGGAGGAGCCATTGCCAGCTCCGTTAGTCATGATTCCCACAACTTGATTGTGATTGGGGACAATGACCGGGATATGTGCTTAGCCGTTAATGAACTCATCCGCCTGCAGGGAGGATTTGTGCTGGTGCAGGGAGGGAAAGTTTACGATTCTCTGGCCCTTCCTATTATGGGACTGATGTGCGATTGCGGTTTTATAGAAGCGAATGCGCATCTGGAAAACATGAAGCAAAAATCCCACGAAATGGGAGTCCCCAGGGGAATGGATCCCTTTATCAGTATGTCCTTCCTGGCTTTACCGGTAATACCGGAGATTCGCATCACCCCAAGAGGGCTTTGTCTGGTGCAGAATGGGAAGCCAAGGTTGATTCAGTAAGAAAGAGTCGTTTCTGAAAAAGAAATTATAGTAGAATTAACATTTTATGCAGTATGGTACTGAATGCGGGGCACGCTCCCGCGAAGCTCGCCTTCGTAGCTGTTCTAAGCTCAAGCTGCGCTTCGCTTGCTTTCCCTAAGAACAGACGGGCTCACATTGCCCCGTCATCAGTACCATACGCATAAAATTCCTGTTTGGCTTTTGTCTACGCCATCCCTTTCCTAAAAGACGTCTTTCCTTACGGAATCACATTGCCCCGTCATTCCATACCATACTGCATAAAATATTGCTCGGCTTTCTAGATATAGTCTAGTTCTATATCCAGTTCAAAGAAATCTATTCTTTACAATACCGCCTCTTTTCTTTAGGATAGAAATATTGCAAAGGACGTTTTTTTCTATAGAAATAAGAACTGTTGAAAACCGTAAATCTTGACCTGAAATACTTTACTCGATTTTTATAGAAAGAAGGATTCCAAAAATATTTTCTGAAATGAGGGAGTTGTAGTATGGGAAAGAAAAAGTGGCTGAGTCTTCAGCAGACGGTATGGATTGCCTTAGGGCTTGGTTTGGGTTTGGTCTTTGGACTGATTATGCCTGCTTTTTTCTATACTCCTTTAAATGTAATTGCCACCATTTATATGTCATCCTTGAAAATGATGATTTTCCCTTTGGTGTTTTGTAGTCTTCTTACGGGAATTATGGGCATCGGTTCCATTGCCAAAACCGGAAAAATCGGCCTCTATTCTCTTTTATGGTTTACGGCAACCACCCTTTTTGCCAGTGCTCTGGGCCTTTTTCTCCCAAAACTTTTAAATCTTGGGGTAGGAGCTCAGATTGTAGCTACCGATGTAAAAGTGGATGCGGTTGAATTTAAAAGCCTTTTGGGAACCTTGGAAAATATCATCCCTTCCAACCCTATTGCCGCATTCTCCGAGGGGAATATGCTTCAGGTGCTTTCCTTTTCTATTATCATGGGCTTAGCCTGTTTATCTTTGAAGGAAAAGGCGGATCCTTTTGTGAAGCTTTGCACCTCCATCCACGACATCTCCATTTTTATCGTGTCCAAAATCATGCTTTTCACCCCCATCGGTGTTTTTGCCTGTATGGCAACAGTAATGTACAGCAACGGTATTCAAACCGTTTTACAGCTGGGACAGGTTATGCTGGCTCTATACATCACCTTTGCCCTTTATGCTTTCATTGTGTATGGAGGCATTGTAAAATTCGTCGGAAAAATCCCTGTGGGCAAATTTTTCACCTCCATTGCCCCTGCCAGCTTAAATGCCTTTTCCACCTGTTCTTCCAATGCAACCCTGCCGCTTTCCATTGAATGTGCTGTGGAGTCCTTGGATGTTCCTGAGGAAGTGGCCTCTTTAACGCTCCCCTTGGGAGCCACCATTAATATGGATGCGGTAAGCATTCTGATGTCCTTTATGATTAGTTTCTTTGCCTCCGCCTTAGGGATTCCTCTAACACTGGATACCATGATCACGGTTTTGGCGGCAAACACCCTGCTTAGCATCGGAACTCCGGGAGTGCCGGGAGGCGCCATTGCAGCCTTTGCCGCTTTAGCGCCCATGGCAGGACTTCCCATCAATCAGATTTTGGGCGTTTACATTTCCGTAAACACCCTGGCGGATATGGGTGCTACCACGGTCAATGTTATCGGAGACATTGCCTGTGCCACCGCCATCAGTAAACAGCTGGAAAAAAAGAGCATATAAAGAATCCTCCAAAAATAGAGGCTATAAGAAAACAGGTGCTTTAAGAAAAGGTGCTTTAAAAAAGCGAGTTCCCGAGTGTACAGTTTGTGCATAAAATCCGGAACTTGCTTTTTTTCTTATTTTCTTTATAATTTAGGAGTATTTTACGTTTTAAGAGAAAAGGAGTATTTATGGGAGAATCTTATTTTGACGGCGGTTTATTGCAGCTTATCGGATGGTCTATATTAGGTAGCCTTATCACCGTATGTACCTTTGGCATTTGCTTTCCCTGGGCTATCTGCATGATTTATAACTGGGAAATTTCCCACACCGTTATTAACGGACATCGTCTCCGTTTTACCGGCAAGGCCACCGGACTGTTTGTACAATGGATTAAGTGGTTCTTGCTTTGTCTGATCACCTTAGGGATTTATAGCTTTTGGCTTGGTATTGCCTTAAGAAAATGGAAGGTAGCCCATACTGAATTTGCTGACTAAGCTTGGCAAAGTAAAGTGACATAGGCGCACTGCCTATGCCTTGCAAATTTTCTTCTAAAGGAAAGCCATGAAAATTCAGCCTTCCTTTCTACACCACCCGGGAACTGCCGAAAGCAGGGTCCGGGTGTATTCATTTTGAGGCTTTTGAAAGATGGATTCACAATCTCCCTCTTCTACAATTCTTCCTGCCTGCATTACGCCGATTCTATCACTGATGTAGCGAACCATGGCCAAATCATGGGCAGTGAAAATATAACTAAGCCCCAATTCCTTTTGTAAATCCTTCAAAAGGTTTACAATCTGAGCCTGTATAGACACGTCCAAGGCAGAAATCGGTTCATCACAGAGGATAATTTCCGGTTCCACAATCAAAGCTCTGGCAATACCGATTCTTTGTCTCTGCCCTCCGGAAAAGGCATAGGGCATCTTTCTTCTATCCGCCTCTGCCAAGGAGACCATTTCCAAAGCCTTCTTAATCTTTGTCTCTTCCTCGGTACGGGAGAGCTTTTGGCGTCGTAAAGGCTCCCGTAGAATTTCCTCTACGGTCCAATGGGGATTTAAGGAAGCATAGGGATCTTGAAAAATAATCTGCATCTTATCCTGCATTTCCCGTATAGCGCTTTCGTCATCCTTTCGAACTTCTTTTCCATGAAAATAAACTTCCCCCTCCGTTCTCTTTAAAAGTCCTAAAAGGCAACGACCAAGGGTGCTTTTTCCGCAGCCTGATTCTCCCACCAGACCATAGCATTCCCCCTTATACAAATCCAAGTTCACGCCCTGTACTGCATAGCTACTAATCTTTTTTCTGCCCCAAAAATCTCTTTGATAAAAAACCTTTCCCATCCCCCTAGCAGAAAGGATAATCTCCTTTTCACCCATTTTTTCTCCCTAAATTCCTTCTATTTCTGCGATTTACTCGATAGATGACAAAAAATCCTGTGGGTTTTTGTCAGTTTACTTTCTTTTGGTAAAGATGTTCGACAAACTTCCCTTTTTTCCCTGCACCTTTCATAAAAGGGACAACGGCTAAATTCCTTTAAAATCGAAGGGGGATTTCCCTCGATAGCCACCAGTGCTTCCTCCTTATCTTTTTCCATACTGGGAATTGCCGCTAAAAGGGCTTTGGTATAGGGATGTTTAGGACTTTGGAAAATCTCTTCTACCGTTCCCTCCTCCATCACCTTCCCTCCATATAAAATCAGAATGCGTTTGCAGCGTTCCTTTACCAAAGAAAGATCATGACTAATCAAAATCAAGCTGGTGCTTCTCGCTTTTACCCCTTCCAAAAGAAGGTCCAAAATCTGGGCCTGCAAGGTAACATCCAAAGCTGTGGTAGGTTCATCTGCAATCAGTAGTGCCGGAGAGCAGGACAAAGCCATGGCAATCAAAACCCTTTGCCGCATACCGCCGGAAAACTCATGGGGATATTGCTTATATTTTTCCTCCGGATTGGGAATTCCCACGGAAGCAAGCAAAGCAATCGCTTTTTCTTTGGAATCCATCTTGCCGTCCTTATCCTCTGCGGATACCCCGGAAGAATTATGAAATTCCGATTCCTGTATCGGAAAAGCCGCTCCGGTAAAGTCTTTCTCGTTTTTGGGCCGAACAAGACTTCCATTCTTCTTTTTTTGCCGCTCAAAAATTTCTCTCAGCTGCTCTCCTATGGGAAGTAATGGGTTTAGTGCTGTCATAGGATCCTGGAAAATCATCGCTATTCGACTACCTCGTAGAGCCAGATACTGCTTTTCCGTATACTTTCGTAAGTCCAATTCTTGAAAAAGCAATTTCTTAGCAGAAGTTTTTGCCTTTTCCGGTAATAATCCCATAATGGCCTTCATCGCCATGGATTTTCCACTTCCGGACTCTCCGATAATCCCCAAAACCTCTCCTTCCTCTAAAGAAAAGCTGACATCGGAAACCGGATAGACCTTCATTTTCCCATAAGGCAATTCCACCTGTAAATTTTCTATTTCCAAAAGCATCTTTTACTCCCTTTCTAGGAGAAGCGATTCCCGAAGAGCCTCTCCCCATTGGTGGAAAGATAAAACCGTTAAAATAATCAAAATTCCCGGAAGAAGGGCCATGTGGGGTGCTTTTTGTAAAAACTTCTGCGCGTTTTGTAAAAGACTCCCCCAGCTGGACATAGGAGCCGTTACTCCCCGCCCCAGAAAGCTTAAAGCACTCTCCACCATGATGGAGGAAGCTATCGCCGCTGTGGATGCCGTAATAATGGTTGGAAGAATCCCCGGAAAAATATGGCTGAAGAGTATCCGCAGGGGAAAAATTCCTAAGAAACGAGCATATAAGACATATTCCCGCTCTTTTAGACTTAATACCTCTCCTCGAATCATTCTAGCCATCTCCATCCAGCTTAACAGACCGATGACCATCACTAGAGAAAACAGTCCTCTTCCAAAAACCATACCGAAGACCATAACCAGAATCATCCAAGGGATGGAGGAAAGGACATCCACCAGTCGCATAAAAAAGAAATCTACCACGCCCCCGAAGTATCCGGAAAGGAGCCCAATCATTACCCCCAGGCCTATACTCATGAGCATGGAAAGAAAGCCCACCATAAGGGAAACCCTGCCCCCGTAAAGCACTCTGGCAAAATAGTCTCTCCCCAGCTCATCCGTTCCGAAAAAATGTTGCATAGAGGGCTTGGCAAGACTATGAATCACATCCAGTCCCTCCGGATCCAAGGGTAAGAGGGGAAGAATCAAAGCCACAAGGCTAAATGAAATTAAAAAAACAGTGGCCAAAACTCTGTGGGGATGCATCGTAATTCTGTTGATAAAGGCTTTTCCTCTGCTAGCTTGCATTTTCCTATCCTTCCTTCTTCCATAGAGAAATTCGCGGGTCAATCAGACAATATAAAATATCTGAAAGCAGGTTTCCAAGAATCACCAAAGTACCGGATAAGAGCAAAACCGCCATCACAATAGGATAGTCCAGAGCATCCACCGCTTTCATAAAATAGAGGCCTATGCCCGGCCAGGAAAAGACAGATTCCGTAATCACCGCCCCTGTCACCAGTAGAGGCAGAGACATCCCCAGCTTACTGATCATAGGAAGGCAGACATTTCTTGCCACATGATGAAAAAGAATTTCTCTCTTACTGGCTCCAAAGGCTCTTTGCACCAAAACATAATCCTGCCGTAATTCCGTTAATGCGGAAGAGCGAACATAGCGCATTAAATCAGGGAAGAAAGCAAAGACTAAAACACAGTAGGGAAGGAAAAGATGGTGAAGAAAGTCCAATATATCTCTTTCCTTCCCAATGCTATGCATACCAAGCAAGGGAAACAACTTCCAGTGATAGCCAAAAAAGTAAATCAGCACCAGGGCAATCCAAAAACTGGGGACCGCAAGACCTATGGTGGAAAAGCTGTCTAGGAGCTTGTCCTGCCATTTTCCTTTTTGGCTGGCGCTGTATAGCCCTACCGCCATCGCCAAGAAGTAAGCCGTAAGATAGGAAGGAAGCACCAACAGGATAGTATTGGGAATTCGTATCCGTAAGTCATCCTTAATCCGGGTATGACTAAGGAGAGAGTTCCCGAACTCTCCCCTTAGAATGTTTTTTAACCATCGAAAATACTGCACAGGCATGGGATCATTTAAGCCATATTCCTCTCTTTTTTCCTCCCTTTGCGCCTCCGTCATCTTGGAATTGGAAATGGCATCCACCGCATCATAGGGCACCATGTTCATAAGGCCAAAGGACAAAAGGGTAATTAATAGGAGCAGGGGAATGCTTTGTAGGATTCTTCTCCCGATATAGAATGCCATTTCTTGCCTCTTTCTACTTTAAAACTTATTTAAATTTGAGTTTGGATAAATCTCCAAAGGTATAGATGGGAACAAGCTTTGCTTCCTCCGGATCCACATCCTTCTTGGTAACCAGTGTTCTTAGATTGGTTCCCAGAGGGTAGTAAATCGCCTCTTCCGTAACAAGGCGCTGTACCTTATTGTAAATTTCCTTTCTCTTCTCTAAATCCAAAGTAGCATTTCCTTCTCTAAACAACTTGTCGATTTCCGCATTGTGGTAGTTCATGTTGTTGTCCTTCTCGGAGGAGAAAAGAATGGAGAAGGTATCCGGGTCGGAACCCATCACATAGCCTCCCAGGAAAATGTCATAGTCTTTATTCTCTAAGTCTTTGGTAGCTTTGTAGTATGCCGCGTCTGCAAGACTTGCCAATTCCACTTCTACGCCAACAGCCTTACATTCCGCCTGAATTGCCAAAGCTTCTCTTTCCAAAATAGGCGTATTGGCAGGGTAGAGTAAAGTTAGCTTCTTAGGACCATTTTTCACTTCTTCCTTAGCCTTCTCTAAATCCTGATCCCACTTCTCCACATCCTCGCTGTAGAACTGGTTATCATAGGGCAGGAAGGAATAGCCTAAATGATAGTAATCCGGATTTCCGTAAGCCGCCTTCATGATTTCTTCTCTGTTCAAGGCATGGAAAATGCCGGAACGGAAGGTCTTATCCTGCATATTGTCGGAGGCGGTGTTCAAACGGATATAGGGCACACGGCCTTCACTATAGTTGTAAAGGGTGAAAGCATCATTTTCAAGATAAGGCTCAATCATATCCGGGCTTAAAATCATAGCCTCCGCCTCACCGTTTTGCATAGCCAGAGTAGCGGTATCTCCCTTGTCAATTACACGATAAATCAAAGTCTCGATATAGGGCTTTCCCTTGGCATAGTTGGGATTGGCCTTAAACTTCAAGTACTCTCCGGTCTTATACTCTTCCAGCACATAGGGACCTGCGCCTACCACCTTGCCCTCCAGGAGAGAAACATCCGTATTCTCCTTGCCTTCAAAGATATGCTTAGGGATAATGCTGACTTCATCGGAAAGCATTTCCATAGCACTGGCAGAAACGGAAGGTAGATGGAAAAGAACTGTTAAATCATCCTGCTTTTCCACGCTGATGGGCTTATCCCCGATATAAAGATTCTTTGTCAGGCTGTTGATGGTTTCATAGGTGAAGACAATGTCATCTGCAGTTAAAGCCTCGCCATCACTCCACTTTAAATCCGGCTTTAGCTTCATGGTAAGGGTCAGACCATCCTCAGAGGCCACCATACTCTCTGCCAAAATATAATCCACGGTTCCATCGCCGTAGATATGGTAGGCAGGTGCATAGGCTGCATGACAGGTCATCAGACCGTAGCGGTCGTCAGCCGTTAAAGGATTGAGGGTATTTCCCGGGTCACCGTCGATGATATAGGTGAAGCTGTCCTTCTGTCCGGAAGCACTTTCCTCTGCCTTGCTCTCTCCCTTAGAAGAAGTATTTTGCTCCTGCGCTTTCTCAGAAGCTGCGTTTGTCCCCTTATCTTCAGCTTTGCTTCCGCCGCAAGCCACCAAGCTTACAGACAAAAGCAATAGGGGCAGTAACTTAGCCAAGTTCTTTTTCACTTTTCTCCTCCTTTTGGACCGATCTCCTTCTTCTTTAAAAAATGGATTTTGTCAAAAAATCCATAGTGTCTTTATTTTCGAGAAAGAAATCAGTATTTTTTAGGTCAACGATAGTATCAAACACCTTTATTATTATCTCTTTTGACTAATTTTATCAAGAGTATAAATTACTTTTTTGTTAAATATATATAAACTCAATATATTTCCTTTTTTATCGCTATTTTCTATAAGTTCCTGAACGGAATTCTATAAAACAAAAAAGGATATAAAGCACTCTCCCAAATCAACTATCCTGCAAAACTTTCTCGTTCTTCTATAAACATAGTTCTGCTCACTGCTGATTTAGTTTATGCTTTATATCCTAACCTAGATTTATATCCTAACTTAGACTTATATCCTAACTTAGACTTATATCCTAACTTAGACTTATATCTCAGCTTAGACTTTCATCCTAACTTATGCTTTATATCCCTTATTTCGATCTTTTAAGCAGTAGGAACAATAATCTCTACTCGTCTGTTCTGCTGTCTTCCCTCTGCGGTATCATTGGTAGCAACAGGACGGCTTTCCCCATAGCCGTGGGTGGTGATTTCCGCCGTTACTCCCTGAGAAGCCAAATAGCTCTTTACGGAGTTGGCACGATTCTCGGAAAGCACCTGATTATGCTCATCCGTATCCATAGAGTCGGTATGTCCGTCAATCAGGAATGCAGTAATGCCCGCTTCCTTTAACACCGTTGCCAAATCATTTAAAATCTTCTCCGCATCCGGACGAATATCATATTTATCCACATCGAAAAGCACGCCGGAATCCAAGGTAATCAAAAGGCTGTTAGCCTCTAAGCTGGGTACTGCGGGAACCATGGAAAGCTTTGGCAGCTTGGTAGGCTTCTCCAAAGGCTTGGCATCTACAGTCTTTTCGTCATAGCCAAGGGAAATCACTGCCTTTCCCTGGCCATCATTTTTAATGGTTAAACCGGTCTCGCTGTTATAGTAGCTTCCGCTTCCATCCGGCTTTACATCAATGTCAATAGATCCCTGGGTATAGCTGGTGGAATGGTCGCTGACCATCATGGTAATGTCCTTCTTCGTGTCGGTGAAGATTCCATTGCCACCTTCGCTAACCTGGAGCGTAATGCCCTGTCCATCATCGGAATACTGTCCGGTACCGTCAGAATTCACCTGTAAGGTGATTCCCTTCTGCTCATCCACATATTGTCCGGAACCATCGGTATTTCTCTGTATGGTAATTCCTCTTTCTGCATCTACATACTGCCCCGCACCATTTCCATCCGTCTGTACCGTAAGACCATCGGAGCTCATCTGGCCGGCGCCTCCTTCTCCCAGCTGCATCACACTGTTTCCGCGGAAAATTTGATCATTCTCCAACTTTACAGGGGTTACGGTGATGCCGGGAACGGAGCTTAAGGCTTCTGTCTTGTCCATGGTAATCTTTGCTGCAGGATTTTCAAAAATGCCAAGACCGTTAATCTCCACGGAAGGAATTGCCGGAATCTCTCCCAAAGCATAGCCGGGAACAATGAGATCCTTGGCATCGGAAGCTTCTTCCTTCTCAGTTTCTTCTTCCGTTTCCTTCTCCGTTTCTTCTTTTGTTTCTTTTTCTGTCTCTTCCTTTTCTACACTGCTGGGCTCTGCTGCTTTCTTACCGCCACAGGCACTCATCATGATAGCAAATGACAGGGCGATAATAGGATAAATCTTTTTCTTCATACTCTTTCTTTCCTCCTGAAGCTTTTTTAAAGCGGAACTCGGCACTATAATACTCTTTTCCTACCGAAAACCGACAAGTTGCCCCAATAGTGTATCAAAAATACACGAAAAAGTATATCTGTTTAATATTTTTATAAAATTTTAAAAGCAAATCACTACCACCCGTCAAACGGGTGGTTTGCTCGGGGCTATAAGCCCCTGCTACTGGCCAGCGTCTAAAGGCGCTGGCTTTCATTTTGGGCTATGGGAAGTTTGCTTTGCACCTTCCCACAGCTCCATTCAAGCCATATTGCGTTTGACTCGTCGCTACCCCATAAAGGGGTATTGTTACTACTGCACTTTAACCCTTAAAAGGGTCTTCATATTCTTTAACACTTAGTTTATCCAAAGCTATATCGTGTTTTTCTTGATCTTGGATATACTTTTTTATTGTGGCTTCATTTAAACCTACTGTACTGACATAATAGCCTTCGGCCCAGAAATGTCTGTTCCCAAATTTGTATTTAAGATTTGCGTGTTTATCAAATATCATTAAGGCACTTTTTCCCTTTAAGTAGCCCATAAAAGAAGAAACGCTAATCTTAGGTGGAATACTAACCAGAATGTGTACATGGTCCGGCATTAAATGCCCTTCTATAATCTCCACTCCTTTAAAGGCGCAGAGTTGCTTGATAATATCCCGAATATCTGACTTATATTGATAATATATTATTTTTCGCCTATACTTCGGTGTGAAGACAATATGATATTTACACATCCATTTCGTATGTGCTAATGCATATTCTTTCTTCGCCATAAAATCACCTTCCTTTTCTGCAATATAGCTTGAACAACTTTATTGTATTAGGAAAGGTGATTTTTGTATAACAAGTGTTTCCCACCCGCATAGCGGGTGGTTTTTTGTATCAGAGCTAACATTTTTCAAATGTCAACTCCGATACTGGCTAAAGTCCATTAACGAGATACCGCACGCTTTGCGAGCGATACTCGTTATGAATAAAAATTTCCTTTACTTTATTTTTTTCTCAATACGGTTCGTTCCGCATATTTCCCGAAGAAATGATAGCCGGATCCTCCCTCGCTGATGATATCCAAAAGCGCATCTGCCTTCGTCACCTGAATACCCCCAAGCATTGTAACACCTTTGGAAAAAAGGCAATTCGGAAGCATACTTGCGGTAGGTCCCACCACCAGAATCTCCGCATCTTTTTTCGCCATGGCCAAAAGACCCGGCAAGGTATTATTCAAAATCGTCACTCCGGTAATCACCAGTAAGTCCGCCTCCGGTACGCATTCTCCGGCTCTTTCCGGAGGAAGGAAATAAGGCAATTCCCGCTCCTTTAAAGTCCTACTGTCCTTTTCCAAGATATGAAAATCCGCATTTTCCTGCATAAGCTTTCGGATTATGGGCACCAATGCTCCCACCACCACGGATTTCCGATATTTTTTTACGTCAATTTCATCAAAGGCATCCGCACCAAGAAGGAGCTCATATTCCGGATGTGCTGTCTTTTCCCACACCAAGGTACTAAGAGCATTTAAGGTGGCAATTCCCAACGTTCTTCTTAAGATATTCTCTGAGAAAATATCCTCAAGATAGGCTCTAACCCCTCTTCCCCTTAGCTTGCCGGAAAAGGGCATAGCCTTCGCCGAGCTTGGACAACATACCGCTTCCGGAATCTCCTTTACCGGCGTAAAGCATAAGCCCCCATGGCCTGTGGACAGCTTCACACCGGAGAAAAAGAGACCGAACACCGCCCGTTCCACGGTGATACTGTCCAAATCCACCGCCTTCTCAATTTCCGTAATACATTCCTTTAGGAAAATATTGCTTCCTTCTATTTTCTTTTCTTCTTTCATGGTGCCCCTCCTGACAATACTCTATCTGCGAAAAACAAAGTAATGTTATCATTCCTTCCTGATATTTTCAAACTGAGGATTATCGGCTTCAACTCGTCCGTAATCGAGATAAAGACAAAATGCTTCATAGTTCGTGAGAAACATGCTGTCGCACATTTCAAAATAAGCACTTTTGACTAACAAAAAAGAGAGCCTTCACAGGCTCTCCTTATAGTTTTTCAAAAATTACTTGGAAGACTCTTCTGTACTCTCGGACTCTTCTGCTGCTGCAGTGGTCTCCTTAGCATCCTTCTTGTCATCCTTCTTCTCATCAGCCTTCATAGACTCCTTAGCTGCCTCAGTCTCCATCTTGCTCTCAGCTGCTGCAGTGGTCTCTGCCTTCTTACCGGAACAAGCTACCATTGTAAGAGCTGCTGTCATTGCTGCAAGTACGAATAATCCTCTAACCATCTTTCTCATAATAGTCTCCTCTCTTCTGCCAATTGCAGAAAAAAACATTTTTCTTTTTTTGCTTTCAGAAGCTAAAGAACGCATTTCTGAAAGATGGAAGTAGAATACTCCTCTGCTTTTTAAAAAACAAGATTTTTTTATTCATTTTAAAAACTTATTAAGAAAATGTTCCAAAAATCTTCTTTGTTGTTTGTAGAAAAATACAAATTTTCGATTCTATCCTTTTAGAAACATACACACCATCATTTTATATTCCAATATTGGAATATGTTTGTATTTATTATTATTTTGTTCCCATTTCGGAATAAAAATTGCTTTATCCTATATTTTGCGCTAATATTGGAATATTATATTATGGAGGTGATTGCATTGGTTAAAAGAAAAGAATACTTGCATCGTCTAATTCAATGGAAGGATGAACAGCTCATCAAAGTTGTCACCGGTATACGCCGTTGCGGAAAATCCACAATGCTTATGCAGTACCAAGAATGGTTAAAAGATAATAATATTTCCGATGAACAAATTATTTCCATCAATTTCGAAGATCTGGAATATGAAGAGCTGCAGGACTATCAAAAGCTCTATGACTATCTTAAGCATCGCTTATGTAAAGGGAAGATGACTTATATTTTTTTAGATGAAATTCAGAAGGTTCCTTCCTTTGAAAAAGTCGTAGATAGTCTATATATAAAAGCCGATGTGGACATCTACATTACCGGTTCCAATGCTTATATGCTTTCCGGAGATCTGGCTACACTATTAACCGGTCGATATGTCGAAATCAAAATGCTTCCTCTATCCTTCAAAGAATTTCTTGAAATTTGCAAAATGGATCAAGAGCGAGGTCTGACAGAATATATGCGGGTTGGGGGACTTCCCTATATAGCCACAATGAATCGCACGCAAGAAAAACTCGAAACTTATCTGGAGGGCATCTACAATACAGTAATTGTAAAAGATATCGAAGATCGGCAAGCGAGGAAAGAAAAGAGTCCGGAGAAAAGGAAAATCTCAGATATCTTTCTACTAAAAACCATCGCAAAATATCTGTCCGGTGTTATTGGAAATCCGATATCTGTCCGGAGCATTACTGATTATCTGAGTTCAAATGGAAGAAAAATCTCTCCTAACACCGTGAGTGATTATGTTGAGGCTCTTACAGAGTCCTTTATTTTCTATTCTGCAGAACGTTTCGATATCGTTGGAAAACAGCTCCTGAAAGCTAATCGAAAGCTATATATTGTAGATTTAGGTTTGCGAAACTTTATCTTGCCTCGCAGCCAATACGATCTTGGATTTTCGCTGGAAAATATCGTCTATTTTGAGCTCCTGCGTCGAGGGTACCATGTGATGATTGGAAAGCTGGGTAATACTGAGGTTGATTTCGTTGCAGAAAAACAGGGAGCCTATACCTACTTCCAGGTCACCGCAGATATGACCGCAAAAGAAACCTTTGACCGAGAACTGAAACCACTGACCAATATCCGTGATAACTACAAAAAAGTTATTTTAACCGGTGACCGATTAACTATCGGAAATTACAACGGTATTCAGATCAAAAATCTATCTGATTGGCTCTTAGATAAAGAGTAGGGTTGGAATCGGGATTGGAACTGTACGAGCGACGAGCAAGATGCCCTTTGGCATCTTGCCGCGAGTAGTTGCGAGCCTTGGGCGAGCAACTCGCAAGTTTACGGGATAAGAAAAGACTCCCCAAAAAACTTGGAGAGTCCCACATACTGCATATGTCTTTTCTTATCTCTTGGAGAACTGTGGAGCACGACGAGCTGCCTTTAAGCCGTACTTCTTTCTCTCCTTCATGCGAGAGTCTCTGGTTAAGAAACCGGACTTCTTTAAGATAGGACGGAAATCGCTATCCATCTCGCAAAGTGCTCTTGCAATACCGTGACGAATTGCACCGGCCTGACCTGTGGTTCCGCCACCCTTAACGTTTACAAGAACATCTAACTTTCCTTCGTTCTGAGTTGCCACAAGTGGCTGACGAACGATGGTCTTCAATGTCTCTAATCCGAAATACTCGTCGATAGAACGCTTATTTACGGTTACCTTACCTGTTCCTGGCATAATATATACTCTTGCTACAGAGCTTTTTCTCCTGCCTGTGCCGTAATTTCTGTTTGTAGCCATTTTTTATCCTCCCTTAGATTGATAGTGCAACTGGCTGCTGAGCCTGGTGCTTGTGATCCGGACCAGCATACACGAAAAGCTTCTTGTACATCTGTCTACCTAAAGGACCCTTGGGAAGCATTCCCTTAACGGCAAGTTCAATAACCTGCTCCGGCTTGTTTGCTCTCATATCTCTCAAAGAAGTTTCCTTCATGGAACCAACATAACGAGAGTGAGTACGATACAGCTTCTGCTCCAGCTTCTTACCGGTAACGGTAATCTTCTCTGCGTTTACTACGATAACATAGTCACCACAGTCTAAGAACGGAGTAAATGTGGGCTTTCTCTTTCCACGAAGTACTGCTGCGATCTCTGATGCAAGACGTCCGAGTGTCTTCCCCTCTGCATCTACTACGAACCACTTTCTCTCAATAGTAGAAGCCTTTGCTACGTATGAATTCATAACAACCTCCTATGTGTAGGCTACTTACTCTGGTCCAGTCAAGGGACTGATTTCAGTATTTAATGTAGCCCGGGCATTTGCCCTGCTTCTGTTCCGCTGTAATAACAGCCTTATCACTTTAAAGAATTTTCCTTGTAATGTCAAGGATTTTCCTCCGGAAAAAGAATTTTTCTTTAAGTTTTTCGAAAAAGCATTCCCAAGTTCTTTTTCACCATGGTATCATAACACAAATTTTTCTTTCTGAGGAAAAAGAAAAATTAGCGCCAGGGCTTCGGGAATCCGAAAGCCGACGAGGTAAACAGTAATCGAAAGATTCGGCGGATGCTGTTTCGGAGTAGTGCATCGTTAGGGAAAGAAAAAAAGCGAAATCAAAATCGTAACAAAAGCTTTCTCCGCACCGAAAACAATCAAATAGGAGGAAATTACAATGTGCGGTATTGTTGGTTTTGTTGGGCAGGGGAATACAAAGGATATTCTTCTGGCCGGTCTTTCCCGTCTGGAATACAGAGGCTATGATTCTGCGGGAATCGCTTTGTACTCTCAGCCTTTCACTATGGTCAAGGCTGTAGGAAAATTAGAAGAATTAAAAAAGAAGCTTGCAGCCTCTAAGGACTGCCAACTTCCCTATTCTATGGGAATAGGACATACCCGTTGGGCGACTCACGGTAAAGCCAGTGAAAAAAATGCCCACCCCCACCTGTCCATGCATAAGGAAGTAGTGCTGGTGCATAACGGTATTATCGAAAACTTCGCAGAGCTTAAGACTTTTTTGCAGGAACAGGGCTATAGCTTCTACTCCGACACGGATACGGAGGTAGCGGTAAACCTGATGGAATACTATTACCGGAAGGATAAGGATATTTTAAAGGCCCTCTTCTCCGTACAGAAGGAATTAAAGGGTTCTTATGCCTTTGCCATCATGTTTCAGGAGGATGAGAATACCCTTTATGCCATGCGTAAGGACAGCCCTTTGATTGTGGGAAAAGGGGAAAATGCCTTCTATCTTGCTTCCGATGTTTCCGCCTTTTTGGATTATACCAAGGAAATCTATCCTGTGGAAAATCGAGAGATTCTAAGCCTTTCCGAAAAGGAAATCCATATTTACAATAAAAATGCAGAAGAAGTACAGCGTTCCTCCACTATTGCAGAGCTTAGTCAGAGCCAGATTCATAAGGGAGAGTATCTGCATTTTATGGAAAAGGAAATCTTTGAACAGCCAAAGGTTGTGCAGGATACCCTGCTTTATGCCTGCAAGCAGAAAAATGAAGAGCCTGCGGAAAATCCGGAATTCTCCTATGAAGCCTTCTCCATGACGGAAAAGGATTTTCAGGAGATTTCCAGAGTCCGGGTAATTGCCTGCGGTTCCGCCTACCACGCAGGCTGGGTTTTGAAATCCGTCTGCGAAAGTCTTGCCAGAGTTCCGGTTCAGGTGGAGCTGGCCAGTGAATTCCGCTATAATCATCCCATTTTGGAAAAGGGAGAACTGGTCATCAGCATCAGCCAGTCCGGAGAAACAGCGGACACCTTGGCTGCCGTAAAGGAAGCTAAGAAATTAGGAGCAAAAACCCTTTCCATCGTAAATGTGAAGGGCTCCGCCATTGCCAGAGAATCCGACTTTGTCTTTTACACCCAGGCAGGCCCGGAAATCGCGGTAGCCACCACCAAGGCCTACAGCTGTCAGCTTGCGGCAGGCTACATTTTCTCCCTGCTTTTGGCTAAGACAAAGGGAAAAATCAGCAAGGAAGAGACTCGGAGCCTAACAGAAGAGCTTTTCCTTCTTCCGGGAAAGATTCAGCAATGTCTTTCCTTCGATCAGGAAATCCTTCCTATGGCAAAGGAACTTAAGGATGCGGACAACATTTTCTTCCTGGGAAGAGGATTAGACTGGGCCATCTCCATGGAGGGCGCTTTGAAGCTGAAGGAAATCAGCTATATTCACTGTGAAAGCTATAGCAGCGGAGAATTAAAGCACGGCACCATCAGCTTAATCGAAAAGGGCAGCCCGGTTATCGGTCTTCTTTCTCAGGAAGAGCTTGCCGGAAAGAGCATTTCCAATATCCATGAGGTACGAAGCCGTGGAGCAAAATGCTTTGCCATCACCATGGAGGGTATTTCCATTGAAGAAGAGGACTTTGCCGGAAGTCTTATGGTTCCCAATACCCATCCTCTCTTTGCCGGAAGCCTATTGGTGCTTCCCCTACAATTCCTCTCCTATCAGGTCAGCCTGTTAAAGGGCTTCGATCCGGATAAGCCCAGAAACCTGGCGAAGTCCGTGACAGTGGAATAAAAAAAGGAACTGTAATAAAATCAGAGTTTAGTGAAAGTTTTGGCAGTATAGGTCTGAAATGGGGGTAATCTGAGCCCCTCAGTACTTACTGAAAGCGAGCAAAGCGATGCTAGAAGTTAGTACTGCTAGGTGGCGAAGTTAGCGAGAGCGTGCCCCGATTTTAGACCTATACTGCCAAAACTAATTTACTCTTTCGATTTATTACAGTTCCTTTTTTATGCCCCTTAATTTACTACGCCAAATTCCGGCTTATCCTATCGAAGCACTCTGGCGCCGGATCCCTTCATCAGTGCCTCCACCTCTTCTTTTCTGGCCATGGTGGTATCTCCCGGTGTGGTCATGGCTAGGGCACCGTGGCAAACCGCATATTGGATGGCAAGGGCAGGATCTCCCTTTTCCATTAAGCCGTACAGAAGTCCTGAAGCAAAAGAGTCTCCCCCTCCCACCCGGTCAAAGATTTCCAGCTTCGGAAATGACATTCCCTCATACACCTGACCGTCTGCATAGCAAATGCCGGACCAGTCATTTACCGTAGCACTATGCACGGTACGAAGGCTGGTAGCCACCATCTTGAAGTTGGGATAAAGCTTTACCAGCTCTTCCTGCATTTTCCCATAGGCCTTAGGATCCAAATGCTTTAAGTCCTTCTGCCCCTCTACATGAAGGCCAAGGCAGGCGGTAAAATCCTCTTCATTTCCCATCATAATATCTACAAACTTGGCTGCTTCCCGGTTCACTTCCTGAGCCTTCTCTACACCGCCGATAGCATCCCACATGGAAGGACGGTAATTTAAGTCGTAGGAAATCACCGTGCCGTGCTTCTTTGCCGCTTCCATCACCGCCAGCATAGTTTCTCCTGACTGTTCCGAGAGAGCCGCATATATTCCTCCGGTGTGGAGCAGACGAACCCCCAGCTCTCCGAAAATTCTATCCAAATCAATATCTTCCTTCTTCAGCTTGGAAATGGCGGTATTTGCTCTATCGGAACAGCCCTTGGCTCCTCTTACCCCGAAGCCCCGCTCTGTAAAGTTGAGTCCATTTCGGCAGCTCCGTCCGATTCCATCCGTCTTTGCCCAATGAATGAAGGACGTGTCCACACCGCCCTGCAGAATAAAGTCTTCCACAAGGTATCCGATTTCATTTGCGGCAAATGCCGTAATTACCGCAGTTTTCAAAGAGAAACAGCGTCGAAGCCCCCGTACCACATTATATTCTCCGCCGCCTTCCCAAACCTTGAATTGTCTGGCGGTACGAATCCGGCCCTCTCCCGGATCCAGACGTAGCATGATCTCTCCTAAGGAAATGGCGTCGTAAGCGCAGTCTTTTTTCTCTCGAAATGATAAAGCCATAAGGGTTCCTCCTTGTCTTATGTACAGATACTGCTCCTACTCTAACATAAAAATCTCAAGGCTCACAGAAGGCTTTTTCACCATACTTTTCCTTACGGTTTTAGACATTTTTTATATGGGTCCAGATTCTTCCGCTTTCTCAAGCTCTGCACTTTCTTAGGCTCTACTTTTTCCTTAGACCATGCTCCGGCTTATGACAACAAAAAACCGGAGCCCCTACCGGCCCCGGTTTTCCTTGTTTTTTGAAAGTATTTCCCAGTTTTCTTAGAAAGTCTTATCTCAGAAGAGAAAGTACTCCCTGTGGCTGCTGGTTAGCCTGAGAAAGCATAGACTGTGCAGCCTGGTTAAGAATGTTATTCTTAGTGAAAGCTGCCATTTCCTTAGCCATATCCGTATCACGGATTCTGGACTCAGCTGCAGTCATGTTCTCGTTAGTGGTCTTAAGGTTGTTGATGGTGTGCTCAAGACGGTTCTGAGATGCTCCAAGCTTTGCTCTGTGGGTAGATACAGTGTTGATAGCAGTGTTAATGGTAGTAATTGCAGAGTTTGCCTTAGATACGGTAGATACATCAATTCCGTCTACACTTAATGCAGTGGAACCCATCTTAGCAGAAGCAATTTCCAATTTTTCACCGGCAGTTGGTCCAATCTGTACAGTAATTGCTGTAGTCTGATTCAATGGCTTTACACCGTTGTAATCTGTGGTAGAAGCAATTCTGTTAAGCTCAGCCTTTAATGCTTTAACCTCTTCTCCAATAGCTGTACGAGCTGTAGAGTTGTAGGTTCCGTTAGCAGACTGAGTAGCCAGAGTTACCATACGCTGTAACATGGAGTGAGTCTCTGTTAAAGCACCTTCAGCTGTCTGGATTAAACCGATTGCATCATTTGCGTTGGAAGTAGCCTGATCAAGACCGTTGATCTTGGAACGCATCTGCTCGGAAATAGCAAGACCTGCTGCATCATCTGCAGAACGGTTGATTCTATAACCGGAAGAAAGCTTCTCCAAGTTCTTCTGTCCGTTAGAAGCGTTAGCGGAAAGGTTTCTGTAAGCGTTGTTTGCTGCAATATTGTGTTGAATAACCATAGTAATATCCTCCTGATTTCGGCATGCCAGAACCTCCCTGTCCTATGCAAATCTCCTTTTCCGGCGCCAGAAAAGAAAAATTTTCTTTGCCTTTTCTTGTCTTTCGACGAATTTTGCCTTTCGGCTGTTACGGTCCGAAGACCAATGTTCTCTTCTATTAGAAGAGAGGTTTGCGTGCAAGTTTTTTGTTTTATTCTTGCTACAGTATATATATCGGAGATAAAAATTAAATAATAAGTATTTTCTCCAAATTTTTTCAAAAAATCTTTTTATACAATACACTTATTTTCTTATGCTAAAAAAGACCGGAGCCTTCGCCCCGATCTTTTTCTTTTTGCATTTTTCAGTAGCTTCCTTAGAAAGTCTTATCTCAGAAGAGAAAGAACTCCCTGTGGCTGCTGGTTAGCCTGAGAAAGCATAGACTGTGCAG
>CAUTXF010000031.1:0-28532 GCA_963542215.1 uncultured Oribacterium sp.
GCTGATTACCAAGAACAGGTAAAGAAAAGCTACAACTTAATAATACGAGGAGAAAAGTATGAAGAAAAAAGTATTATTTGCTTTGGCCCTTGCAGCGGCATTGGCTATGACTGCCTGCGGAGGAGCAAAGAAGGCAGAGAGTACAGCGGCAACAACGGAGAAGGCTTCTGAAATGGCAAGTGAAGCGGCTTCCGAGCAGGCTTCCGAGGTAGCGGAAGAAGCTGCGGAAAAGACGGAAGTACAGGTTTTCGTGGCAGCTTCTTTAAAGAATGTGATGGAAGATCTGGGACAGCAGTATGAGAAGGAGCATCCTGAGGTGAAGCTGGTATTTAACGCGGATTCCTCCGGAAAGCTTTTGAGCCAGATTCAGGAAGGTTATGACTGCGACATTTTCTTCTCTGCTGCACAGAAGCAGATGAACACTTTGGAAGAAGAAGGGAACCTTGTAGAGGGGACCAGGAAAAATGTAGTAAACAACCAGCTTTGTGTAATTACTTTAAAGGACAGCGGAACCAAGGTTAGCGGTTTAGAGACTTTGAAGGATGCGAAGTCCATTGCTTTGGCAGACGGTACCGTTCCTGTAGGAAAGTACACCAGACAGGCTCTTGTTGCTTTGAAGATTCTTCCTGAGACAGAGGATGTATCCAAGATTAGCACCAAGGAAGTTTCCGAGGCTTTAGGCGGTGTGGAGATTTCCGAGCAATCCAATGTTTCCAAGGTTTTGGCAGCAGTGGTGGAAGGCTCCTCTGAAGTAGGAACCACCTACTATTCCGATACCTATGGTTATGAGGATAAGATTCAGATTCTGGAGAAGGTTCCTTACGATTTGACCGGAAATGTCATCTATCCTATTGCTCAGATTAAGAACGAAGAAGCAAGTCAGGAAGAGCAGGATGCAGCAAAGGATTTCCTTGCTTTCGTAACTTCCGACAATGCTAAGACCACTTTCCAAAAGTATTATTTTGATACCAAAGTAGAGTAAAAATGAATGAATTATTAGTAGGGCTCCGGTCATTAGACTGGAGCCCCTTATGGATATCTCTAAAGACAGCCTGCATTACCATGGTCATCTGTTTCTTTTTGGGGATTTTTTTAGCCCAAAAGCTAGGAAAATGGAAGGAGCCTTGGCAATCCATTGCGGACAGCTTCTTAACCCTGCCCATGGTTTTACCTCCCACGGTGGCAGGCTATTTTCTGCTTTTGCTTTTCAGTAAAAGACGGCCTGTGGGGATTTTTTTGTTTTCCCACTTCGGCATTAAAGTGGTTCAGTCTTTTTTGGGCTGTGTCCTTGCGGCTACAGTGATTTCCCTGCCTTTAATGTATAGGAATGCCAAGGCAAGCTTTGCCTTGGTTCCCAAGGATTTGGTGCAAGCGGGAAGAACCCTGGGACTGTCGGAAACGAAGATTTTCTGGAAGATTATTCTGCCCCTTTCCGGTCCGGGAATCCTCTCCGGAACGGTATTAAGTTTTGCCAGAGCGCTGGGAGAGTATGGCGCCACCTCCATGCTTGCAGGAAACATTCCCGGAAAAACCGCCACTATTTCCCAAAGAATTGCTTTGGTTATGCAGGATCAGGACTATGTGACCGCAGGAGTATGGGTAGGGGTGGTGCTACTGATTTCGTTGTTCTGCATGACGGCGTTACAGTTATTGTCGAAGCGCTCATCCTCCCGCTAAGGTTATTTGTTCTTTCAGGCACGCTTCCGCTAACCTGCAGCGTGATGCGTTCATCCCTCCACTAAGGTTATTTTTCTCTCAGGCACGCTCTCGCTAACCTGCGGCTGGTAGCGGTACTAAGCTTCAAACTTCGCTTCGCTTGTTTTCAGCAAGTACCGACCGCCTCGGATTGCCTTCAAGAACAATAACCTTAGTGGGAGGATTCGGTATGGGATAAAGATGAAAGTTATGAAAGGAGTTGTAATGGAGAAAGCAGAACAATCGTCTTTTTGTAAGCTGTCCTTGCAGCTTCCTTTGGATAGCTTTCTTTTGGATATTCATTTTTCTTCTGATAAAAAGCGGATTGGGATTTTGGGGGCTTCGGGTTCGGGTAAGAGTATGTGTTTGAAGAGCATTGCGGGGATTGTGACGCCCAAGCAGGGGGATATTCTGCTAGGGGATTCCTGTTTATTTTCCTCTTCGAAAAAAATCAATCTGCCGCCTCAAAAGCGAAGAATCGGTTATCTTTTTCAGTCCTATGCCCTTTTTCCTCATTTGACGGTGTGGGAAAATATTGCCATTGCTATGCAGGGTAAGGAGAATAAAGAGAGCAGGTCGGAGCGGATTTTCGCTTTGCTTCGGAAAATGGAGCTTTCGGGACTAGAAAAGCGTTTTCCCGGGGAGCTTTCCGGAGGACAGCAGCAAAGGGTTGCCTTAGCCCGAATCTTTGCCAATGAGCCGAAAATGATTCTTCTGGATGAGCCCTTTTCTGCCTTGGACTTATATTTACGGGATAAGATGCAGGAAGAGCTGATGCTGCATTTGGAGGAGTTTCCGGGGCAGGCCATCATGGTTTCCCACTCCCGGGATGAGATTTACCGCTTTGCAGAGGAAGTGATTATGCTGCAAGAGGGGAAAGTAATTGGGCAGGGTGAGACCAAAGAAGTTTTTCGACAGCCGAAGAACCGACAGGCGGCTATCTTGACCGGATGTAAAAATATTGCTAAAGCAAAAAAGATAGGAGAGCATAGCATTTTCATAGAGGAATGGGGGCTGGAGCTTACGTTGGAGCGGGAGATTCCGGAAAAGCTTTCTGCCGTTGGTTATCGTGCCCATGATTTTGTTCCGCTTTTTTCCGGAGAAGAGGAGAATGCTGTGCCGGTGAAACTGCTTTCCAAGGCGGAGCTTCCCTTTGAGCAAAACTTTTATTTTAAGCCGGAAAAGGGTGAGGGCGAAATTTGCTTTTTGGTGCAAAGAGACGGTCCCTATGGTAAAATGCAGGAGATTCCCAAGGCTTTACAGCTTCGGGAAGAGAAGCTGCTCCTTTTAACGGAAGAAAATTAAAATATAGGATGTTTAGCATTTTATCGGAAGAAAATTAAAATACAGGATGTTTAGCATTTTACCGGAGGAGAGTTAAAATATAGGATATTTAGCATTTTGCCGGAGTGAAATTAGAAGCATAAATCTTGGAGATTGGGAGAAATATGGGAGAGTTTAGTCATTTTGATGATCAGGGAAATGCCAGAATGGTGGATGTTTCCGGAAAGGCGGATACAGAAAGAACCGCTGTGGCCAGAGGAAGCATTTTCCTCAGTAAAGAAGCCATGGAGGCGGTGCTGGGAAGAAAGGTCAAAAAGGGAGATGTGTTCACCGTGGCCCAGGTAGCCGGGATTATGGGGGCTAAAAAATGCTCGGAACTGATTCCCCTTTGCCATATTTTGCCTTTGCAATCTGCCAAGATTTCCTTTCAGGTTTCGGAGGGAGAGGGAAGGATTACGGTGGAATGTCTTTGTAAAACCGCCGGAAAAACAGGGGTGGAAATGGAGGCTCTCACCGGTGTTTCCGTGACCTTGCTAACGATTTACGATATGTGCAAGGCCATTGACAAAAGGATGCACATGGAGGGGATTCACCTTGTGGAAAAGCAGGGGGGAAAGAGCGGTGCCTTCTATTACGAAGAGGAGAAGAAATGATTTATATGGATCATGCAGCCACAACAGCGGTATCGAAGAGTGTCAGGGAAGCTATGCTTCCCTATTTTTCTGAGGATTACGGGAATCCGTCCTCTCTCTATCTTTTTGCCCAGAAGGCGAAAAAGGCGGTGGAGGACAGCAGGAGAAGCATTGCCGGTCTTTTGGGGGTAAATCCAAGGGAAGTTTACTTTACCTCCGGCGGCACAGAGGCGGATAATTGGGCGATTCTTTCAGCGTTTTACTCCGCCATGGGGAAAAAGAGCAGCTTATCCGGATCCGATGCAGAGCAAATGAGCAGTCTATCCGGCTCCGAAGCAGAGCAAAAGAGCAGTCTATCCGGCTCCGAAGTAGAGCAAATGAGCAGTCTATCCGGCTCCGAAGTAGCAGGTTCCGAAGTAGCAGGTCAAAAGCAAAGACAGCCCCATATTATCTGTTCCGCCATAGAGCATCATGCTATTTTGGAAAGCTGCAAATTTGCGGAAAGTCTGGGGGCAAGAGTCAGCCGGATTCCGGTGGACAGTGAGGGATTTTTGGACCTGGAAGCCTTGGAGCAGGCGATTACAGAGGATACGGTTTTGATTTCCGTTATGGCGGCCAACAATGAAATGGGAACGATTCAGAATTTGCGGGCTATCGGGGAAATTGCGAAAAAGCATGGTGTGCTCTTTCATACGGATGCGGTGCAGGCCTTTGGGCAGATTCCATTGTCGTTTTCGGAAATGGGGATAGACCTGCTTTCCGCCAGTGCCCACAAGCTTCATGGTCCCAAGGGTATTGGACTTTTGGTGATTCGAAAGGGCGTTCGTCTTCCGTCCTTCCTTCATGGGGGAGCTCAGGAGCGGGGCTTTCGTGCCGGTACGGAAAATGTTCCCGCTATCGTAGGTTTTGCCAAGGCTGCAGAGGAGGCCTTTGCTACCATGGCGGAACGAGAGAAAAGAAAACGGGAGCTTCAGAAGCTGTTCTTTAGAAGGCTTTTGAAAGAGGTACCCGGAATGCAGATTACCGGGGTGAATCCGTTGGAAGCTTCCGAGGAAAATAGACTTTCCGGTAACGTGCACATTTGCATAGAGGGAATAGAGGCGGAGAGTCTCTTGCTGCTTTTGGATCAAAAGGGCATTTGCGCCAGCGCAGGTTCCGCCTGTGCCAGCGGTTCCGTGGAGCCAAGCCATGTACTTTTAGCTATGGGAAAAAGCCATGTGGAGGCCTATTCCGGACTGCGTATAAGCTTTGAAGAGGACTTAAAGGAAGAGGATCTGGAATTTACGGTGGAGGCGATTCGAGAAGGGGTAGAGCGCTT
The DNA here is from genome assembly GCA_963542215.1 of uncultured Oribacterium sp. GTDB lineage: Bacteria > Bacillota > Clostridia > Lachnospirales > Lachnospiraceae > Oribacterium. Next base: position 4,930 of record CAUTXF010000031.1, read on the forward strand.
AAGGCGGGAATAAAAAAGGTCTTTCACGGAATACAATCTTATCCGTATAAGGATATTATCCGAATGTGGAGTATAGGAGAAGAGGCTAAGCCATTGTAAAATAGGCTGAGAAAGGCTTCTTCTTTTTTTACTTAGGAGGGTTCCTTATGCTTGGAAAGATGAAAACAAATAAAGTCAGTAGAGAAGAAAAAAGAGCGATTCTTGCAGAGTTCACTTTAATGGATGATATCTTTATGAGAGTGGTTTTACAGGATGTAAAATGCACGGAATATATCCTGAAAGTTCTTATGGAGAAAAAAATCACAGTGAAAGAACAGCATTTACAAATGGACTTAAAGAATTTGCAAGGTCGCTCTCTTCTTTTAGACTGTTTATGCGAAGATGAAGATGGAAAACTCTATAATATTGAAATGCAGAACGATCTGGAAGGGGCCAGTCCCAAAAGAGCAAGATATCATGCCAGTCTATTAGACATGCATAGTTTAGATGCCGGAGAAAAGTTCACACAATTACCAGAAAGCTATGTTATATTTATCGTGAAAAAAGATATACTGAATTTACAGAAACAGATTTATTATGTGGACAGAAGGATTAGGGATTCGGAAGAATACTTTTCAGATGGTTCACACATCATTTACTTAAATACTGAGATTGCGGAAGAAAATGCTTTGGGGGATTTGGTAAGGGATTTTCAAAGGAAAAATCCGCAAGAAATGCATTCGGCGGTTTTGGCAAGAAGAGTGAAGGAATTAAAAGAATCTTCCATGGAGAGAAAAGGGGGAGCGGAGATGAATATGGCACTGGAAAAACTGTTGGCAGTAGGTCGGGAAGAAGGCAGAGAAGAGGGAAGAGAAGAAGGAGAAAGCAGAACAGCTCAATTGATGGGGCTTCTTGCAGAACAGGGCAGGTTAGAAGATATTAAAAAAGCTTCTTTGGATCAGGCGTTTCGGAAACAACTACTAAGAGAGCTGAAACTCTAAGGTAACGTAAGAGACTTTCGAATTCTAAATATATTTGAAAAAGTAAAGAAAAATGTCTTGACAACAGATTTACATATGATAATATATTCATATGTAAATCTGTTGTTGCTTTTTGAATGGTTTTTTACAGTTGCCATTCATTATGCAAGAGAAGAGGGGCTTTACAAAAATTTTTACCATAAAGCTCGTAAAGCCTGTAATCTCAGAAAGGAGAGGAATGAGTCAAGTGATTGCCCTGGAAAATCAAAGAGCAGATAGTCATGCAATGATTTCCGAGGACAGCTTATGCGATTTGGCGGAATTGTTTAAGGTCTTTGGAGATTCCACCAGAATCAAGATTCTCTACAATTTGTTTGAAGGAGAGAAAAATGTTACGGAGATTTGTCAGGACTTGGAAATGAACCAATCCGCCATCTCTCACCAGTTAAAGATTCTTCGTACCGCCTGCTTGGTTAGCGGAAAAAGAGTGGGGAAAAGCATTCTCTACTCCTTAGCGGATGAGCATGTAAAGACCATCATTGCTATGGGTATTGAGCATATCGAGGAATAAAAAAATCAAAAGAGCAGAAATTAAGAAAACCACAAAACCTCAAAAGCTATTTGCTATAGGGGACAATAAAAAATCAAGATAGAAAAGAGGAGAAAAAATGAAGAAGAAGTTTGAATGTGAAATTGATTGTGCAAATTGTGCGGCTCAGGTACAGGAAGCTATCGGAAAGATTCCGGGAGTACAGTCTGTAAAGCTAAACTTCATGATGCAGAAGTTTACCTTGGAGGCGGAGGATGATCGCTTTGAGGAAATTTTACAGGAAGCCATCCGTATAGGAAAGACCATTGAGCCGGACTTCACCGTGAAGGGCGTATAAGAGTATAAAGTCCAAAGCTTACAGTACTATGAGTAGAGTATTGAAGCGGATTATCAGAGTAAGTACTGGAAAAGCAATAGTTTAGAGTACAGTATAGAGTAGAAACAATATAGTAAAGAAGAGCAAAGCATAGAGTAGAAAAAATATAGTAAAGGGGAAATACCATGTCAGAGAAACTTATTCGGGAAAGAAACAAGATCCTTCTTTCCGTCATCTTATTCTTAATCTTATTGATTGTGGAAAAGACAGGGATTCTTCCCTTCCTTCCGGAGCATTCTCTTTGGTATCTTCCGCTTTATCTTATTCCTTATTTTCTCAGCGGTCTTTCCGTGGTAAAGGAATGTTTTCTGGGAATCAAAAACAGGCGTCCCTTTGATGAAGCCTTATTGATGACGGTGGCCACCTTAGGCGCCTTTCTTTCCGGAGAATTTGCGGAGGCGGTGGCGGTAATGGTTTTCTATCAGGTGGGAGAGCTTTTCCAAAGTTATGCGGTGGGAAAAAGCAGAAAGTCCATTAAGGAGCTGATGGATATTGTACCGGAACTGGCCCACATTGAAAGAGAAGACGGCACCGTAGATACCGTGGATCCGGATGAGGTAGAAGTAGGGGATATGCTTTTGGTAAAGCCGGGAGAAAGAGTGCCGGTGGACGGCATTGTCCGTCAAGGAGAAAGCATGGTAAATACGGCAGCCCTTACCGGAGAATCCGTTCCCAGAGAGGTATTTCCCGGAGAAAAGATTATTTCTGGCTGTATCAATGGCGAGGGTATGCTTAGGGTAGAGGCTTTGAAGGCCTTTGAGGATTCCACCGTTTCCAAAATTTTGGAACTGGTAGAGGAGGCCTCCGAGAAGAAATCCAAGGCGGAGAATTTTATCACAAAGTTCGCCCGAATTTACACGCCTATCGTTGTGTATTCGGCATTGGCACTGGCTATACTGCCAAGTCTTGGCCTGTTCTTGGGAACAAAAATGGGCTTAGTGTCTCCGGCGTTTTTCGCAGCCCATCCGCCCCTTACTTGGTTGTATCGTGCCTGTACCTTCTTGGTAGTGTCCTGCCCCTGTGCCTTGGTGATTTCCGTACCCCTGTCCTTCTTCGGAGGAATCGGTGCGGCTTCCCGAGAGGGTGTACTGGTAAAGGGCTCCAACTATCTGGAGCTGGTATCCAAATTAAAGGTTGTGGTGTCCGATAAAACAGGAACCCTAACCAAGGGAAATTTCGCCGTGCAGGAGATTGAGCCTTGGGAGGGAATTTCCAAGGATGAGCTTCTTCGCACTGCCGCTATGGCGGAAAATGGTTCTACCCACCCCATCGGGCTTTCCATTCTCAGCGCTTATAAAAAATGGATGGAAGATTCTTCGGAGGCTAATGCTTCTCCGGAAGATGTCGTAGTAGAAAGTGATCCGATGAAACATTTTTCCGGAAAGGAAAGCAATACTCTTCCCTTCCCGGAAAATACGGAAAATCGCAGCGGTGCAGGCTTGATTTCCATTGTGGAAGGGTGCAAAATCCTAGTGGGAAAGGCCAAGCTTTTAGAGGAAGAAGGCATTTCCGTACCACAGCAGGAAGAGGGAGCTGCCACCATTTGCCTGGTAGCAAAGGACGGTCAGTATCTTGGCAGAATTTTGATTGCGGATGAAGTGAAGGAAAGCAGTAAGGAAGCAGTTTCGAAAATGAAGCAGCAGGGCATTGAAAATGTGGTTATGCTTACCGGAGACAGTACTCCTGTAGCAGAGGCGGTAGGCCGGGAGCTGAATTTGGACAGCGTTTACGGAGAGCTGCTTCCCGCCCAGAAGGTGGAGAAGGTGGAGGAAATCCTTCGCTCTTTAAGCGGAGAGGGAGAGAAACGTAGCGGTTATCTTGCCTTTATCGGAGACGGTATCAATGATGCGCCGGTGCTTTCCCGGGCGGATGTGGGCATTGCCATGGGAGCCATGGGATCGGATGCTGCCATTGAAGCGGCGGATGTGGTCATTATGGATGATGACCTAAGCCGAATTCCCACTCTCATTGCCATTGGAAAGAAGACCATGACGATTGCGATGCAGAATATCGTTTTTGCCCTTACGGTAAAGTTCCTGGTGCTCATCTTAAGTGCTGTAGGACTTGCCAATATGTGGGCAGCGGTGTTCGGCGATGTGGGAGTTACCGTCATTTGCATCATCAATGCTATGCGCTTAATGCAAAACCCGAAATCTATATAAAAGGGAAGGAGAAGTCCTGAGAAAATGGAGAAGAAACTGGATTTTTTTTATATCGGTGAGTCCTATGGGGGAAACCAAGATTGGTGTTTTGACCATATGATGCAGCTGGGGGGCTGTGGCGCAATTACCGCCTGCGACAGTTCGATTTATCTTGCCCTGCACCATGGAAAAAAATCTTTATATTCCGGAAATTTGGAAAAATTAGATCAGGACGAGTACCTTTATTTTACCGAAGAAATGAAGAAATACCTGCATCCCCGTTGGTCCGGCATCGATAAACCGGAATTATACGTGGAAGGCTATCAGAATTTCCTGAAGGAGCATCAGGAGGAAAACCTGATGATGACCATTGTTCCCGGAGAGGAAAATGTTGCCAAAGCGAAAGAATGTATTGTAGAACAGATTGATAAAAATCTTCCTGTTCCCATTCTGATTCTGAATCATCAGAACCAGGATTTGGATGATTATATCTGGCACTGGTTTTTGCTGATAGGCTACCGTTATCAGGGAGATGACCCCTTGGCGGAGGGAAATGATTTTCAGGTGCAGACCGTTACCTACTCGGAAGCGGCTTGGGTTTCCTTGGAGGCGCTTTGGGATACAGGATATAAGACCAAAGGCGGTTTGATAAAGTACCACTTACTATAAAACAAATGGGGATGGAAAAATAGATAAAGCCTTCCTTTCAGTATAGGGTTAAAATTCGGGCACGCTCCCGCTAACTTCGCCCTGCATCGGATACTAAGCGAAAAACTGCAGTTCCTTTGTTTTTCGCAAGTACCGGCGGGCTCAGATTGCCCTCTTTTTAACCCTATACTTCAGGAAGATTTGCTTTACTATATTTTCCATCCCCTGTTTTTTAGTTCTTGCTTTTTGTCCTTTTATAGCATCGATAATTCACCCAAAGCGATGAAGTTCTTCATCTCCTCCGTAATCCACTTATCTTTGTGGTAGAAGAGCTGACGATACATCTGCATCTCAAAGTCCTGCACCTTCAGAAGCCGTAGGCTTCCGTTGTTTAGACTTTCCTCCACGGCATATCTAGGGAGGAAGGAAAGTGCTTGATTTTCTTTGATCAATTCGATAATTACATCCGGATTTCTGGTTTCAAAGAAGGGGCGTATACCCAAATGCCGGGAAGCCAATTCCTGCTCTAAAGCGTATCGGTAATTGGAATCCTTCTCCGTTAGGAAGAAGGGCTGGTTTAAAAGCTCAGCCAAAAGATATTCTTCCTTTTTCGGTAGCTTAGCATCTGTGGAAGCCACAAAAACGACAGACTCCGGCTCCTCTAGAGTCTTCTCCCAGTTCTGTCCGTAAACCTTCTGGTCGATGTAATAGGCCAAATCAATCTGGTTATGATCCAGCATCTCGTTCAGCTCCTTCGGTGTTCCGGAGCGAATTTCCAAAGCCACGGTAGGGTAGTGCTTATAGAAATAACTGACTACCTTCGGCAGTTTAAAGCTGAGTAAGGACTCCAAAGTGCCAACACGCAACCTGTGATCCTTTACTACGGCATTTCCCAACATCGCATGGACATCATCCACTTTTCGAAGGATTTCATTGGCATACATCAGAAACTTCCTTCCGGGAGGGGTTAATTCCACGTGCCTTCCTACCCGGTCAAAAAAGCGGGTGTTGAACTCCAGCTCCAATTGGCGAATCTGAATGGTTACCGCCGCCTGAGTGTAGCCCAGGGCTTCTGCCGCCTTGGAAAAGCTTTGTAATTCAACGATTTTTATAAAAGAATGCAGTTGTCTAATTTCCATGATGTCTATCCTCCACGCATTATCTTCTCAGTATATAACCAATATTCAATTTTTTGTTGAAAACGACCTATAAAATTTATTTCCGTTTAATGCAAAATATCTTATAATAAAAAATTTTCCTATTGACTTATGTTTATTTTATCACAGAAGGAAGAAGTGGGAAAGGAACGCTTTTCTGAAGATTCTAAAAATTCTACGCCTTTTCAAGGCTATTCTATCAATACATTTCAAGAGGAAACAAAACAAGGCCGAAAACTTGCCGGAGGCAAGAAGGAAAATAAGTAGGGAAAGAATAGTCTTCTTATAGAATGTACGGGAAAATAATTTTGACATAGTCAGAGTCGGAGAGTATGATAGGGAACGGCGTAAATGTACGAAGAAAATTGAATAGACTGAGATTCCCTGAGAATAGCTACAAAGGAGGATAATGTGGAGAAAATCAAAAATATCGGAGAAGAAGCTATTTACGATGCCAGAGTCTTGGGAAAAGGAAGGTTTGTGGTCTTAGGATTACAACATCTTTTTGCCATGTTCGGAGCAACGGTATTGGTACCCTTGCTGACCGGCTTGTCCATTTCCACAACCCTGCTTTTTGCGGGACTGGGCACACTTTTGTTTCACTTTCTTTCAAAGAATAAGGTGCCCGCGTTTCTAGGCTCTTCCTTCGCCTTTTTGGCAGGGTATATGAGTATAGCACCCAATAAGGAGCCGGAGCTTCTGCTCTACGCCTGCTTCGGGGTAGCCTGCGCAGGACTGATGTATCTGGTGCTGGCCTTTCTCTTTCAGGCCTTTGGAGCCAATCGGGTTATGCGCTATTTTCCGCCGGTGGTTACAGGACCGATTATCATTGCCATCGGGTTAAACCTTTCCAAGTCTGCAGTGGAAAACTGTTCCACCAACTGGGGACTGGCTCTTCTGGCTATCTGCGTAGTCATCTTTTGCAACATTTTCGGAAAAGGAATGGTGAAAATCATTCCCATCCTGCTGGGTGTTCTGATATCCTACAGCTTTGCGGCAGTTTTAGGCCTTGTGCCCTTTGACAGTATTAATGAAGCACCGATTTTCGGCTTTCCGATAGACTATCACAGAACGGTTTTCTCCCTATTTACCGAGGGTAAGCTGGACCCGGCTCTACTTCTGAGCAGCAGCTTGACCATTATCCCCATTTCCTTTGCAACAATGATGGAGCATATCGGTGATATCTCCGCCATTTCCTCTACGGTAGGCATTAACTATCTGGAGGATCCGGGCTTACACAGAACCCTTCTGGGAGATGGCTTGGCTACAACCCTTGCTTCCCTTTTCGGTGCTCCTGCCAATACAACCTACGGAGAAAATACCGGTGTGCTGAGCTTAACCAAGGTTTATGACCCCAGAGTCATTCGTCTGGCTGCCTGCTTTGCAGTACTCCTTAGCTTTTGCCCGAAGTTTTCCGCGGTGATTGAGGCAATGCCTCAGGCCATTATCGGCGGAATTTCCCTGGTGCTATACGGCATGATTTCTGCGGTGGGTGTTCGAAATGTGGTGGAAACCAAGGTGGATTTTTCCAAGAGTAGAAATATCATCGTGGCGGCTATGATTCTGGTATTGTCCATCGGTATCAACTACTCCTCCGAGGGAGCTCTGCATTTTCAGCTCTTCGGTATCCAGATTGCCTTTTCCGGCATTGCTACAGGCTCTTTGGTGGGAATTTTGTTAAATGCCATTCTTCCGGATAAAGACTATGAATTCGCTGAGAATAAGCCTAATGACACCGGTGTGGATTTACAAATTTCTCAGGGAAAGAGCTTGTTATTCGAAATTGCAACAAAATATGGTGACAAGGAAAAGAAGGATTAAAGACTAAAAAGGACTGTAAAATCAAAATAAATTTTTTTACAGTCCTTTTTTGTGATTATGCTACTTTACTCTGTCACCGCTTTTGCTTTATGTCCTGCTACCATAGCGTGTCCTGTGATAAAGCACATCACCATTCCAACAACTGCTACAACTGCCCAGAATTGATGTTTCTTCAGCATGTTAAAATCTCCTTTCTTGATGAACCCAAACCCTGTGTTGCTTTGTAGGGTATCCGTTGATGGGTGTAGTTCTAATTATTGTTCTTAAATCAATATGTTAGCATATTTCTGCTAATCTTAAAAACATATCAAATTATTTTTCCTTTTTTACAAGTTCCAAATACCGATACATACTGGCGGGGGAGCAGCATAGCCTGTTCCCTACAGTTTTAACAGAGCCCTTCATAGAGAAGATGCCTTTTTGATAAAGCTGTCGTATGATATCAAGTTTTTCTGAATGACTTAGATCACTGAAAGGAAGGGACTTGTTTATTCTATTCAATATTTCATCTATAGTATTTGAAATATTTTCCGAAAATATTGTTTGCTCATCATTACCCTTTATTTCTATGGAAATATTTTTGGATACATAATTATCCGGATGACATAGAGAAAAAATTAGATTTGATAGTTCTTTGTATCGATTATCATCAAAGTTTATATTTAGCCCACCTACGACTTTGCAACTTTCATCTTTTATAAAAAAAGAAGAGGATCTCAAAATCTTGCCATTGGAGGAAAGCGCTCTATAATTTGATAGCCATGTTTCCTTGGCGGACTCTTCTCTTTGTAAAATACTTTTCATAGTTGGACTGAGCAGATCTCCACTTTTTCTGCCGCTGATATTTCCGTTAAGGATATATAGGATTTGCTTTAGATCATATACTATAATTTCGTAATCAGGTCCCAGTACTGTACCTAAAAAATCAGAAAGATCAATATATTTTTTTATATCCAATTCATTCATAATCGCTCCAAATTCTATTTGTATGCTTTCGGCACACAAAAAATTTTATAAAAACAGCTCTAATTTATTATAGCAAAACTTCATGCTCCTAAAATCGCTTTTTAAGCAAAATCACCAAAATGACAAATTTGGGATATAGAGATAGATGGAAAAGAAATGAGAAAAAATTCTCAATAAAATTCTCAAATATTATTTGCTGCAAAGACATATAGGAAAACAAAGGCTATTTTTATACATGTATGCAGAAACCTAGTGTGAAGGCAAAGAAAAAATCCCATAAAATTTATCAAATCACTATTTTATTATTCCTGAAGCTGTGTTTCAAAAGCTGATATTTGTACAAAATACACATAAATGCACTAAAATATCTCCAAAAACAGCTTTTAATTAAACAATATTGACAAGCGGTTAAAAGGATGATAAGTTATTCTCATGGCAATATGCTTATAATAATACATTTAAATATATAAATTATGGCTATTAAGCACATACTGCATGTTGGCTAAAGTAGTATTTCTATCTTGCTTCAAGGGATTGTAATACCGTCCGCCAGTCGTTTCTTACGATGACCGGGGTATCAAAATATATTTTTATATATGGAGGTATTAAAATGGAGTACGAGAAAATGTTAGGTGTAGAGGCACCAAAGTCATGGACACACGTAGTGAGAGAAGTTCCTACAGTTACCCAGGAGCAGAGAAGAAAAGCTCTGGAAATGACGCATTACAATGAGTTTGCCTTTCCGGCAGGTCTTTTATACATTGACTGTCTTTCCGATTCGGGTACTACATCCATGACAGACACACAGTGGTCAGCGATGTTCCTTGCAGATGAATCTTACGGAAGAAACAAAGGATATTATGTTCTTTTGGATGCATTCAGAGATGTATGGGAAAGAGGAGACAATCAGAAGAGACTCATCAACTACATCAAAGAAGGTGTAGATAAGGATGACGTTGAAAAAATGATGAATGAAGTGTATTTGGTGGATTATGAGGGCGGATTTATCAATGGCGGTAAGTATCAGCTTTCCAGACCCAATACATTTATCGTTCCTCAGGGACGTTGTGCAGAGGCACTTTTATTTGATGTATTAAAACCGTTATTTGCAAAGAGATGGCCGGGCAAAGTGTTCACGATTCCATCAAATGCTCACTTTGATACTACAGAAGGTAATATCAAACAAATGGGCAATGTACCCAGAAACCTTTTCCATAAAGAAATCTTATTTGAGGTACCAAAGAGCGGAAAATATGAGAAGAATCCTTTCAAGGGAGATATGGACATTGATAAGCTCAACCAGCTGATTGAGGCTGTAGGCGTGGAGAATGTTCCGCTTATTTATTCTACAGTTACCAATAACTCTGTATGCGGACAGGCTGTTTCCATGAAGAATATCAGAGAGGTTTCCAAGATTGCACACAAGTACAATATTCCATTTGTTATGGACGGTGCAAGATGGGCAGAGAACTGTTACTTCATTAAGATGAATGAAGAGGGCTATGGAGACAAGTCTATCTGTGAAATTGCAAAAGAGATGTTCTCCTACTTTGATGTGGTTTCCGCATCCCTTAAGAAAAACGGACACGCCAATATGGGCGGCATTTTGGCCTTCCGTGACAAGGGGCTTTTCTGGCAGAAATTCTCAGAGTTCAATGAGGACGGCAGCGTAAAGACGGATATCGGACACCTTTTGAAGGTTCGTCAGATCTCCGCTTATGGAAATGACTCTTACGGCGGAATGTCCGGACATGATATTATGGCGCTTTGCCAGGGTATGTATGAAGAGGCAAGATTTGACTACCAGGACGAAAGAGTAAGACAGTGTCAGTACCTGGCAGACGGCCTTACAGCAAATGGTGTTCCTGTAGTACAGCCTGCAGGAGGACACGGAATTTATATTGATGTTGATAAGTTCTTTAACTATAAGAGAGGTCATGAGAGCTTTGCAGGACAGGCACTTTCTCTGGAGATGATTCACCGTTACGGTATTCGTTGTTCAGAGCTGGGAGATTTCTCTATGGAATATGATCTGAAAACTCCTGAGCAGCAAAAGGAGGTATGTAATGTTGTCCGTCTGGCGATTAACAGAAGTCAGTTTAGCAAGCAGCACATGGACTATATTATTGCAGCACTGACACAACTTTATAAAGACAGAGATACAGTTCCAAATCTAAAGATTACCTTTGGTCATACATTACCAATGAGACATTTCCATGCATGGGCAGAGCCATATGCTCCATCTAAGGAAGAAATGTGTGATGAAGGAAATTATGGATATTGGGAAAAATAAAGAAAAATAAATGAGATATCGTAGGATATGCCGGCGATACTCGTAAAAAAATAAAATATCTTGGCGTCCGGTCTTGTAGAGACCGGACTGCTATCCACAAGAGGGACTTACATTTTTATCAAGATGGAGGAAGCTTATGGGTTCAGATAATACCGCTGTAAAGCAGGATGGATTTAACTCACAAATAGGTTTTATTATAGCCTGTGTAGGTTCAGCCGTGGGTATGGGAAACCTGTGGAGATTTCCGGTGCTTGTGTCAGCCTGGGGAGGTATGACCTTTTTGATTCCCTACTTCTTATTTGTTATCTTAATCGGTAGCACAGGAGTGGTAGAAGAAATCGCCTTAGGAAGGAGCACAGGGAAAGGTCCTATAGGTGCATTCGGTGCTGCTATGGCACATGCCGGAAAAAGTAGAAAACTTGGTGAGAGTATAGGAATTATACCCACAATAGGTTCTTTGGCTCTTGCTATAGGCTATTCCTGCGTAGTAGGCTGGATTTTTAAATATGTTGTCATGGCATTTACAGGTAAGCTCTTTGGGATGGGCACAAATATGGAAGTCATAGGAGGAACTTTTGGATCCACCGCTACGGCTTTCGGAAACAATATGTGGATCATTATAGCGCTTATTGTAAATTTCGCCATTATGGCATTTGGGGTTGCGGATGGTATAGAAAAAGCAAACAAGTTTATGATGCCACTACTTTTCGTAATGATGATTGGACTGGCTATTTACATAGGAATTCAACCGGGGGCAGTGAACGGATACAAGTATATCTTTACTGTAAATCCGGAGGGATTAAAGGATGTAAGACTTTGGATATTTGCATTCGGACAGGCATTTTTCTCCCTTTCTATTGCGGGAAACGGTACGGTTATTTACGGCTCCTATCTGAGTAAGAAAGAGGATATCCCCTTCTCTGCAATGAACATAGCTATATTTGATACATGTGCGGCACTGCTTGCAGCACTCGTTATTATCCCGGCTATGGCCACATCAGGAGCAGAGCTTAGTGAAGGTGGTCCGGGACTCATGTTCATCTACCTGGTAAATATCATGAATCAGATGCCCGGTGGTATGATTGTAGGAATTATATTCTTTGTATGTGTTACCTTTGCAGGACTCAGTTCACTTGTGAATCTGTATGAGGCGCCTGTGGCTACATTGCAGCAGCAGTTTAGACTGAATAGAATACAGTCGGTAGGAATAATTGGTGTACTCGGCGTCGTTGTTGCAGTATTGATACAGGGAATTGTAGGAAGTTGGATGGATGCGGTGTCTATCTATATTTGCCCTATTGGTGCGGTACTTGCTTCAGTAATGTTGTTCTTTATATTTGGAAAGCAGTATACAATGGAAGCGGTAAATACAGGTGCAAAGAAGCCTAAAGGAGATACCTGGTTCTTTTTGGGCAAGTATGTTTATACAGGACTTGCATTGCTTGCACTTATAGCAGGTGCATTTTACGGTGGAATCGGATAATCAAGCTATAATAGAAAAAGCATGAAAGTATTTTCATAACAAAAAAGGGGCTGTAAAAAAATCAAAATAGTTTTCTATTTCTTATTTTGATTTTTTTACAGCCCCTTTTTTTAAAATCCCTGTTTATGCTTTTCTTTTAAAAGCATTTCTCCTACCATTCTACCCACAGCTCCACCGGATTGCACTGTTTCGGCAATGCTTTGGGAGGGGGCAAGACTTTGTCCTGTCAGGAAAAGTCGGGGGGAGCCTGTTCTCTTCTCTTCTTCTATAAGAATAGAAACAGCGGCATTTTCCTCCGGAGTAAATGCTCCCACAGCCAAGACTAAAGCCTTACTGATAAAGAAGCGTTCTCCTTTCTTTGTTTTAGCCTTTAAGAGATAGCGATAAGCGGAAGCTTCGTCTGGGGCATGTGCTATCGAAAGAGCCTCCCCTGAAAGAAAATAAATTTCTTCCACCTCTACTCCCACTCTGTGGGGAACCTCATAATTTTCCAGAAAAAGGGAAAAATGGGACAGAAGCTCTTTAGGCTGAAGGGTCTTTGCAAAGAGCCCGCTGATTCCTTCCGTGCTTTTTCCTAAACGGCCTCCAAGGCTTTCTTCCTTTTCCAACAAAAGACTGTTTTCAATCCCAAGATCCGCTGCGGCAGAAATGGCGGCTAAGCCGGAACAGCCGCCTCCCACCACCAGCAAATCAGAAAAAAAAGACTCTTCCGCTTTGGGAAGAGTCAGGCTTTCGGAAGTGCGGAAAATCAATTGTGGGCATCTCCCATCATGAATTCAACAACCTTCTTCATGTCCTCCGGCTCATGGACAATCAGTTCCAGCTCCTTGATATAAGCCTTGTCCAACATCTGAGACATCATCAGCATCTGGGAGAGCTTGGACTTCAAGTTAATTCGGTCTCCTTCCGGAGAAACCAACTCTACCTTTCCGTGTAAGTCATTCAATAGCTTAAATAAGCCTTCTACGTTGTTTACGTTTTCGATTTTCATAGAATTCCCTTTCTCTAAGACATGTACTGCGCGTAGTGCGATAAGTTCACCTTAGTATAAAGCGGAGGAAAATGCAAGAAGAAATCTTTTGGAGAAAAGAGGAAAATTCTTTGCTGTTTTCTCCGCTTATTTTCCCGGAAAACATCGTATTTCACAAAAGAGGGAAAGAAAATCATTTTTATGGCAAAATGTAAAAAAAATTACTGTGCAAACGGGGAAAAATCGTTAGAATAGAAAGGCGACTGCAAAAACAGAGTAGCAATTGCAAAAAAAGAAAGGAAGAAAAATGGGAGAGGATATAAATAAAGACGAGGACTTCTTGGAGAAGCTGGGGCTTTCCAAAGAAGATGTTGACCTTTTGGAACATAAATTAAAAGAACGGGAGGAAAGAAGGAAGGAAGCGGAAAAAAAGGAAAAGCCCATCACGGTGCTCTTTCCCAAGGTGGTTTTGGCTTCCGCATCTCCAAGAAGACAGGAGCTGATTCAGCTTCTGGGACTTCAGGCGGAGATTCATCCCAGCGGAATAGCGGAGGATGTAACGGAGGCGGATCCAAGTCTTTTGGTGCAGAAGCTGGCCTTTCAGAAGGCGGAGGACGTGGCAAAGCAGTATCCGAAGGACTATCTTGTGATTGGGGCGGACACAGTGGTATTTTTCGAGGATCGGATTTTGGGAAAACCAAAAAATGAGAAGGATGCCTACAAGATGCTTTCCGCCCTTTCCGGAAGAACGCACCAGGTCTATACCGGGGTCAGCCTTCATTTTCAGGGGAAGAAAATGGGCTTTTATGAAAAGACCGAGGTGCAGTTCTCAAGACTTACGGAGCGGGAAATCCGAGATTATATTGAAAGCAAAGAGCCTATGGATAAGGCGGGGGCTTATGGAATCCAGGGTCGTTTTGCTCCCTTCATAAAGGGGATTGTAGGAGACTATTACAATGTGATGGGACTGCCCCTTGCCAGACTCTATCAGGCTCTAAAGTTTTTAGGAGCCGAAGGAGAGGCGATTTAAGGATGAATTTTTGGCGGAGCTTCTGCGGGTAGGAGGATATCCCCCGGAAAGGAAGAACAAAAGATTTCGGGCAAATGTAATCTTTCCGGAGGCTATGGAGAAGGCTTCCGAGAGAATATAAAAGAAATAGTTTAGCAGTAGAAAGGATTTGGAAAATGAGTAGTGAAAAGCAAAAACGAAGTAAGTTCAGCTCCCGCCTGGGCTTTGTCTTATCCGCCGCAGGCTCGGCGGTGGGCTTGGGAAATATTTGGAGATTCCCTTATTTAGCGGCGAAATACGGAGGAGGAATCTTTCTTTTGGTGTATCTGCTATTGATGCTTACCTTCGGGTATACCATGATTATTGCGGAAAGTGCCATTGGTAGAATGACCCGAAAGAGTCCTGTGGGCGCCTATGCCCACTTCGGAAAGGATTGGATGTTTAAGGCGGGAGGCTGGATCAATGCCATCATCCCCATCCTGATTGTGCCCTATTATTCCGTCATCGGCGGCTGGGTATGCAAATATCTTTTCGGCTACGTCAAGGGAGAAACGGAGGCGCTTGCCACAGCGGAGTACTTTACGGAATTTATCGGCAATGGGGTAAAGACGGAGTTTTGGTTCTTGATTTTCACCTTGCTGGTACTTTGGGTTATCTTCATGGGTGTGGAAAATGGTATCGAAAAAGTTTCTACCTTTATGATGCCGATTCTGGTGGTTTTGGCGATTCTGCTTTCTATTTACGCTATGACCAGAAAGGGCGCATTTGCCGGAGTAAAATACTTCTTAGTCCCCAATATCAAGAACTTTTCCTGGATGACGGTGGTTTCTGCCATGGGGCAGATGTTCTACTCTCTCTCCATTGCCATGGGAATCCTGATTACCTTCGGCTCCTATATGAAGTCGGACCTTTCTATTGAAGAATCCACCAGTCACGTAGAGATTTTTGATACGGCCATCGCGGTTTTGGCGGGACTGATGATTATTCCTGCGGTTTTCGCCTTTTCCGATGGAGACCCCTCCGTATTAAAGGCGGGTCCCTCCCTGATGTTTATTACCATGCCGAAAATTTTCGCCAGCATGGGCTTTGGTCGAGTAGTGGGGATTCTCTTTTTTGCCTTAGTTTTCTTTGCGGCGCTGACCTCCGCTATCGCTTTGGCGGAAAGTGCGGTTTCCACCTTCCAGGATGAGCTGAAGTGGAGTAGAAGAAGATCCACAGCGGTTTTACTGCTGATTATGGTGGCATTAGGAACCTTGAGTGCTTTAAGCTATGGGCCTTTATCCTTTGTGACCATTCTGAAAAATATGCCCTTCCTGGATTTCTTTGACTTCCTGACCAACTCGGTTATGATGCCCATTGCGGCTATGGCTACCTGTCTTTTGGTGGTCAGAGTAATCGGCGTAGAGGGGATTGCAGCGGAAGTTATGCGAAAGGATGCTCCCTTTAAAAGAAAGGCGGTATTTAATATTATGATCAAATACCTTTGCCCCTTCTTTGTGGCGATTATTCTGTTCAGCTCCGTAGCCGGTGTACTGGGATGGATTAAGTTCTAAAAGCATCGAAACAAAGTATCGAACTAAAGTGTCGAAACAAAGCGTCGAAACATGTTCTAAAAGCGTAAAAAATATTCCTTGCAAAGTTTTCGGCAGAGGAGTATTCTTAGTATCGTAAAAATGAATGTTCTTCAGGGCGGGGTGTAAGTCCCCACTGGCGGTATAGTCCGCGACCTGCGAAAGCAGTTGAACCGGTGAAACTCCGGTACCAACAGTATAGTCTGGATGGAAGAAGACGAGCGTTGTGCTTTCTGCCCTGTACTTTTTGTACAGGGCTTTTTCTATTTTCAAAGGCATTTTCCCAAAAAGAATTCCTTTGAAAATACCAAAAAGAAGGAAAATGCCCGGTCCTAAAGCCTTTCGAAAAGAATCACCGGAAGAATGCAGTTTGCAGAAAATGCAAAGAAAGAGAGGACAGCAATGAAAACAGAAAGTCAGGGAAGAATGGTGAGCAGTGTGAAGAAGAGTAGTGTGGGATTTTTGGCGGTAACAGGAATTTTATCCGCTATCGCGTATATTTTGATGTGGATTGAGTTTCCTATCCCCTTTTTAATGCCTCCTTTTATCAAGTTTGATTTTTCGGATTTTCCTGCCTTAATTGCAGCCTTTGCCTTGGGGCCTGTTTCCGGTATTTTGGTGGAGCTTATCAAAAATATTCTTCACAGTTTTAGCTCCGGATCCTTCGGCGTAGGAGAGCTTTCCAACTTTATCCTTGGGGCAAGCTTTGCAGGAACCGCAGGATTTATGTATCAGAGAAATAAGACGAAGAAGGGTGCAATTATTGCCTCTGTTGTTGGTGCAGTGGTTATGGCGGCTATTTCCTACCCCTCCAACCTTTTGGTGGTTTATCCCTTCTACTACAACTTTATGCCGAAAGAGGTAGTGCTTTCTGCTTATGAGTTGATTCTTCCCTCCATTGGCAGCATTGAAAAGGCTTTGCTTATCTTTAACGTACCCTTTACCTTTGTGAAAGGTATGATTGATGTGATACTTTGCCTTTTACTGTATAAGGGAGTATCTCCTTTCCTGCATAAGTTAAACGGAGAGGGATAATCTAGGAGTCCTTCTTTGCTTAGGGTCAATTATAAAATAATTGATTTAAGGTGAATTTTTATGGGAGCATATGATGATTTAGTGGAAGAAGCAGTATTCGGTGTGAAATTAATTCATAAAGAATATTGCTCCGGAAAAGAAATAGCTTATGTAGTGATATTAAGTGGACTTGGAGATTATCGTGTGGCGGTTAATCCCGACGAGACACACAACTTTCATGCAGTTATAGATGCCATTCATCAGTATTATGCTGAAATGGGAGACCAAAGGGTTATTGATGGTTATCAGATGGGGATTTATACATTAATTCGCGTTGCAGGAAATGTTAGAACATTGGGTGATTTACTTGGTCTGCTATTTTATGAACTGAAGAAGGAGCGTAATGGGAAGGCCAGTTTTACTATTGATATTGAAGAAATTTTCCCCAAAATCAACAACATGATTGCAGAAAGATATGATAATTATAAGAAAGAGAGTCCAAGGTTTGAACCATGGTTTTCCAGATATCAACAATCTGCAATGGAAGATTATGGCTTAGTTTTGCAAGGAAAGCCGGAGCAATCTTAGAATTATAAAATCGGACTTTCTTCCTTCTGTACTTCCTGAAGTCCTCTCCATTTCCCCCTTGCGTTCAAGGCAATATTTTGTACAATAAGAGGGAGACAGAGAGAGGTGTCGGATGAACAGAGAAGAATTTGATGACGAGTATTATCAGCAGAAAATGATGGAACACCGCATTCGGATGGAGAAGCGGAGAGAAAAAAGAAAGAAGGAGAAGCGCCTGCATATCCTGCTCTTTTTTCTTCTGCTTCTTTTGTTGTTCCTGGCTTTTATCGGGGTACGTTATGCCCTGCCCTATGTGCAACAGCAGGGAGGGATTTCCTTTGGAAAAAAGGTCTCTGAAAGCACGATTGCCAAGAATCGTCCGGTAGTAAAGCTTGGGGAAGGAGAAACGGAAGAGAAGGGCGATGTAGTAGAGGCAAGTGAAGAGCCGGCGCTTTCGGAAAAGGATGAGGCATTAAAGACGGCGGAGCTTCAGGCGAAGCAGTATGACTATGACAGTGCCATTGCCACCTTAAATGCTTTGAACCTGTCTTCCGATACGGAGATTTCCTCGAAGATTTCTCAGTATGAAGAGGAGAAGGGCAAGCTGGTTCCCGCCAATATGGATGATATCACCCACATTTTCTTCCATATCCTGATTGTGGACCCCACCAGAGCCCTGACGGATACCCATCAGGGAAAGCAGTTTAATTCCGTAATGACCACCATTCCGGAGTTTGAGGAAATCATCAAGGAAATGTACGACCGGGGCTACGTGATGGTACACATGCATGATCTGGCGGAAATGCAGGAACAGCCGGACGGAACGAAGAAAATGGTGAAGAAGCAGATTATGCTTCCGGAGGGCAAGAAGCCCTTTGTGATGTCCCAGGACGATGTGAACTATTACGTTTACATGGAAGGTCACGGCTTTGCGGACAAGATGGTTTTGGATGAAAACGGAAAGCCTAAAAACCAATATACCGATAAGGACGGAAATGTTACCATTGGAGACTATGACTTAGTGCCGATTTTGGATAAGTTTGTGGAGGAGCATCCGGATTTCGCCTACCATGGCCATAAGGCGGTGATTGCATTTACCGGTTATAACGGCGTCCTTGGCTATAGAACCGATGAGACCTTTGATCCTAATTCTCCTGCCTTAGACCCGAAAAATAGGGCAAACCCCAATATCGAAGAGGATAAGGAAACCGTTAAGAAGATTACCAGGGCCATGAAGGAAGACGGCTATGAATTTGCCTCCCACTCCTGGGGACATATCAATTTCGGTACCAGAGATCTGGCTTCCATTTCCAAGGATACGGATCGTTGGGAGAGAAACGTGGAGCCGCTTCTGCCGGATCCCTGTGAGATTCTGCTTTACCCCTTTGGAGATGATATTGGAGACTGGCATCCCTATCAGAAGGGGAAGGAAGACGGAAAATATGATTTGCTGGAGGCGGCAGGCTTCCATTACTTCTGTAACGTAGATTCCGCAAAGGTTTGGATGCAGTATGGAGATGATTTTGTCCGGCAGGGAAGAAGAAATCTGGACGGTTATCGACTCTATGAATCCTACAGCGGTACAGCGGATCGACTTTCCGACTTGATTGACGTGAAGAAGGTCTTTGATACTAGAAGACCTACCCCTGTAACCTGGGAATAAAGAAGCATTTGGAGAGGAAGAAAATGAACCGGAAACTAGACACAGAAGAGGTACGACATTTATTTGAGGGAATGCAGCAGCTGGAAACCACGGAAGAGTATTTCCGTTTTTTCGAGGACCTCTGTACCATCAATGAGCTTCTGGCGATGGCCCAGCGTTATGAAGTGGCCAAGCTCTTGCAGGAAGGCAAAACCTATATCGATATAGCGAAGGCCACCGGAGCCTCTACCGCAACCATTTCCAGAGTCAATCGCTCCCTACATTATGGAGAAGACGGCTACGCAGTAGCCTTTGAGAGGATTGCCAAAAAGGAAGAGGAAAACTAAAAGGAACAGATTTATACAATCAAAAAGCTTCTCAGCGATATAGCATGGAACCGGGGCACGCTCTCGCTAGCCTCGCCACGCAGCGGTTCTAAGCTTTCCAAAAACAAAAGCTAAGAACCGGCGGGCTCAGACTACCCCGTATTCCAAGGCTATATCGCTGAGAAGCTAGCCTTGTTTGATGATTACTGTTCCTTTTATTTCTTCTTCCTCTTCCTTTTCTTTTGGCTCTCCTCCATGCGGTCTACGATCTTCTCCATTAATTGTTTCTTGAGGTAGACGTCAAAGGCCAGAAGACTTAGGAAGGAAAAGCTTTGGAGCTGTTCCCGTTCCTGCTCTTCTAGATCCGCAAAGGCGGGATCCTGTTCCGAAAAGGAGCTGTTGGCGGTTTGAAACTTTTTCTCTAAATCCTCCACTAAGCTTTGCATTTCTCCATTGGCAAAGGAGAAGATTTCTTCGTAAATATCCGTGAGCCTGGGTTTGCTGTGAAGAGAAAAATAATTTTCCGCTAAGGGATCCACCACGGTGCGAATATCGGAAAGACTCAACATACTCTTATAATAGTAGATTAAAAGCAGAATCAGCATGTGATTCTTGTTGTAGCGCTTTCCCACCGGAGGAGGCAGAATCTTATTTTTGGCATAATTATTAATCATGGTTTTGGTAAGCGCTTTGTCCTCCGAATGACGCTTCATGGAGGCCAGATGTTCCTCCATAAATCCGGTTACCTGATCCATGTATAGGTCCAGGGAGGGCAGACTTCCCGCATGCACATGATGTAAACTTTTAAGATATTCGGTTAATTCATTTAAATATTGTTCGTCCATAAAAACAAGTATAGCATAGCGAAGTAGAATTACAAGAATTTAGCAGTGGCTATAAGGGGAAAATGGTACTATCCTTAAGCAAGGTAGCTTAAAGTACGAAGGAAAAAATAAGAGGCTATAGGGTATATATGACCTAAGGAAAAGAAAGGAAAGCCATGGAGCTGAAAAATATATTAAACAAAGAACAGTATGAGGCCGCCACCCATGGAGAGGGGCCTCTCTTGATTTTGGCGGGGGCAGGCTCGGGAAAAACCAGAGTGCTGACCCATAGAATCGCCTACCTGATTTTGGAAAAGGGGGTTTCTCCCTATCAGATTCTGGCGATTACCTTTACCAATAAGGCGGCCCAGGAAATGCGGGACAGGGTGAATCAGCTTCTGCCGGAGCGGCAGGGAGAAATCTGGGTTTCCACCTTCCATAGCATGTGTCTTCGGATTTTAAGAAGAGAAATCGGAAATCTGGGCTATGATTCCGACTTTTCCATCTATGACACGGATGATCAGAAAACCGTGATGCGGCAGGTATTTAAGGAATTGCAGATAGATAGCAAGATGTTAAAGGAAAGGTTGGTGCTTTCCGCCCTGTCCCAGGTAAAGAATCAGGGACGCTCCCTATCCGACTATCTTTTGGAGGATCCGGAGGATTTTCTGGATGGGAAGATTCGCGCCTGCATTCGACTGTACGAAGAAAAGCTGAAGCAAAACAATGCCTTGGACTTTGACGACCTGCTTTTGCGCTGTAAGGAGCTTTTTGAGAAGTTTCCGGCAGTTTTAGAGAAGTATCAGGAGCGTTTTCGTTATATTTTGGTGGACGAGTATCAGGATACCAATGATGTGCAGTTCCATTTGGTTTATCTCCTTGCCAAGAAGTATCAAAACATCTGCGTGGTGGG
The DNA here is from genome assembly GCA_963542215.1 of uncultured Oribacterium sp. Taxonomy (GTDB): domain Bacteria; phylum Bacillota; class Clostridia; order Lachnospirales; family Lachnospiraceae; genus Oribacterium. The sequence goes on from CAUTXF010000031.1 coordinate 26,160, forward strand.
GGACGATGACCAAAGTATTTATCGTTTTCGGGGAGCCAATGTGGAAAACATCCTCTCCTTTGAATCTCATTTTCCAAACTGCAAGGTGGTGAAACTGGAACAAAACTACCGCTCCACCGCTCCTATTCTGGACTTGGCCAATGTGGTCATTGCGGAAAATCAGCACAGAAAGCAAAAGAAGCTTTGGACTGCGGAGAAGGAGGGCTTGAAGGTCAGCTTTCAGGAATATGAAAGTGCCAAGGAAGAGGCGGCGGCTGTTATCCGAGGCATTCGGGATGCGGGTTGGAGCTATAAGGACCAGGCGGTGCTGTACCGCACCAATGCCCAGTCCCGTCTACTGGAGGAGCAGTGTATTCATTGGAATATTCCCTACCAGATTGTGGGGGGTGTGAACTTCTACCAGAGAAAGGAAATCAAGGACATCCTTTCCTATATGAAGATTTTGGTGAATAAAAAGGATGATGTGGCTCTTCGGAGAATCATCAATGTGCCAAAGAGGGGCATTGGCGAGGCCAGTCTTTTAAAATTGCAGCAGTATGGAGAAAGCCTTGGAGGCTTTTCTTTGGTGGAATCTCTCCCCTTTGCCAAGGCGGCAGGGCTTTCAGGAAAAGCTCTAAGCATGGTGGGAAGCTTTCTGGAAATGCTGGAGAGCTGGAAGGATGTGGAGCTAACGTCGCTGATTGACCGCATTTTACAAGATACGGAATATGAAAAGGATCTTCAGGCTGAGGGAGCCATAGAGGCGGAAAGCCGTATGGAAAACATTCAGGAGTTACAGGGAAAGCTTCAGTCCTATATCGAGGAAAATGGGGATGAGGGCAGTCTTTCCGCCTTTTTGGAAGAAGTCTCCCTGCTTTCCGACCTGGATAGAAGTGACTTAACGGAGGACAAAATCACCCTGATGACCTTACATGGAGCCAAAGGTCTGGAGTTTCCGGTGGTTTATCTGGTAGGCTTAAATGAAGGCCTCTTCCCCAGTGCCCAGTCCATGTTTACTCCCGAGGAACGGGAGGAAGAGCGAAGACTCTTCTATGTGGGCATTACCAGGGCGGAAAAGGAACTGTATTTAACCGCAGGAAGAGACCGGGTGGTTCATGGACAGTATCAGTCCATGCTGGTAAGCTCCTTCGTGGATGATGTGCCGGAAGAGCATTTGGAGAAGAAGTACCTCTATCGGAAAAAGCCCAGTGAAGAAGATATTTTCATGGAAAAAACAGGCCGTTCCGGCTATAGCTCTTACTTGCAGCAGGCCAATCAGTCTATCAAAGCTTATATGGGACAGTCAGATTCCTACGGCTCCTCCGGCTCATACGGCTCTACCGGTTCCTATGGCTCTACCGGTGCATATAGTTCGTCAGGGCGTTCATCCTCTAATCTATATGGCAGTGCCGGATATTCTTCTTCCAAAAAGCCCTTGGATCTTCAAGCCTATCAGCAGGCCGGAATTATCCAAAAGGGCATTTCCGGCATGAGCTCCGGAAGCCTGGATTATCAGGTAGGAGACCGGGTCAGCCACACGAAATTCGGAGAGGGTGAAGTACTGGCCATAGAAGAGGATAAGAAGGACAAGCTGGTAACGGTGCTTTTTGACACCGCAGGACAGAAGAAGATGCTGGCAGGCTTTGCCAAGTTGAAAAAGCTGTAGTTTAGCAAAAAGAGGCTGTAAAAATCAAAATATAAATAGTCTTTATGTAGTATAGGTCTGAAATAGGGGTAATCTAAGTTTATGCCCCGTTTCAGACCTATATTGCATAGGAGACTTCTTTGATTTTACAGCCTATTTTTTCTTGTTTAAAAATTTACCTTATTATGCAAGGATATAAACCATATCCTCCCAGCTCTCTCCGCCCCAGGTGGAGGGGGATTTACCCAAGTGCTCATAGCCAAAACCACTATAGAAAGGAACAAAGTGGGTGTGGCAGGTGAGAAAAATCTTCTCCGTACCCCGCTCTTCCTCCCTGTCGATATAGCGGTTCATAATCTGGCTGGCGAGCCCTTTTCCTTGATATTCCGGTCGAACCTCCAGACCTAAAAGAAAGCAATGCTTTGCTCCTTTTTCCTGTAAGGAGGCATTTTGAAAAAATTCATCTAAAAATACTGGAGAGCTGGAGTGAATACCGCTCATATAACCGGCAATCTTTTTATTCACCTGATCAAAGGCAATCAGAAAATCTTCCGGTATTTTCTCAACACGGTCTTTCATCTCTTCATAGCTACAGGCTTCATTTTCCGAAAAACAAATCTTTTCTATCGCTGCTAATTCTCGGATATCCTCTGTGGTAGCCGTCCGGAAAAGATACCGCTCCTGCTTATACATAAGACTCCTCGTATTATTAAGTTGTAGCTTTTCTTTACCTGTTCTTGGTAATCAGC
>CAUTXF010000032.1:0-27683 GCA_963542215.1 uncultured Oribacterium sp.
GCATACCCTATACCTTAGAACAGGTAAAGAATGGGTATGACTATATAATACGAGGGAGTTTATCAGGGAATCGCTGATGGATATCCTAAAGAGTCTACATTGGAAGCAGTAAAGAGATTTCAGAGAAAATATTACTTAAAGGCAGATGGTATGGTTGGGGAAAAAACCAGAGCAATGCTTTTTTCGGAAGAAAGTAATCGCTCATTTCCAATCGAACAAGGCGCAAGGGGAGACCGAGTTTTGGCAATACAGTACGCCTTAAGGATTCTTTGTTGTTCTCCGGGAAGTATTGACGGTATCTTCGGGGCGGGCACAGAACTGGCGGTACAGAAATTTCAGGAAAAAAATAAGATTCCCAAAACAGGAAAAGTAGATTCTCTTACTTGGACTAAGCTTTCAGACAGTATGAAAAGGATTCAAAAGGCACTAAGTGCGCATGGTCAGGAAGTTGCGTTGGAGGATGGTGTCGCAAGAGAAAGTCTGGTGACAAGCATTAAGAATTTCCAGAGGGAGAAGGGATTAAGTGTAGATGGACAGGTTGGCCCTCTTACAGCAGCGTTTCTTTTTGCCGGGGATGGTCAAGATGGAACTACAGATGCCTTTCCTCTATCCAAAGGATCAAGAGGAAGCAATGTACTCTATTTGCAATATGGTCTTCGTATTCTGTGCATTAATCCGAATGGTACGGATGGAGTTTTCGGAAATGGAACGGAAAGTGCAGTAAACCGTTACAAAAAGAAGCATGGTAAGCCGGAAGATGGCAGGGTGGATACCGCAACATGGGAAATTATGCGTAGTGAACTGAGAGAAATCCAGCAGGGTCTTCGAAATAGAGGCTACTATAATGGACCTTTGGACGGTATTGCAACAGAAACGGTCTATAATGGAGTATTAAAGTTCCAAAAGGATTTTCATATGACGGCTGATGGTATGGTGGGTAAGAACACAAAGCTGGTGCTTCTCGGAAAGGGAGATGGTGCAGGTACCTTAAGCAATACTTTGCGGCCGGGTTCAAACGGTTCTTTATGCAGATATCTCCAGCAAATGTTGAGAGTGATGTCTTATCAAGTAGATATCAACGGAATTTATGATGAGAAGACACAGCTGGCCGTTAAAGCATTTCAAGAAAAAAATGGCCTTACTGCAGATGCTATTTGTGGAAGCAAGACTTGGGCAAGTCTTTTCGCGAGCTATTTACCACTGGCCAGAGAAGCAATTCGGAGAGAATGGGAAAGACTTTCCGGTGAAGAGGCGAATCAGTCTGTTTATAAGTTGATTTTAGCAGCGAAGAGAGAACTTAGCTTGGGGTTTCAAGAGGATCATGCCAATAATATTACTCCCTATGGTGAATGGTTCGGAATGAATGGGGCATCTTGGTGTGCTATGTTCGTATCCTACTGTGCAGAAGAAGCCGGTATGACAGAGCTGTTTCCCAAATTTTCCTATACTCCAAGTGGCGTCAATTGGTATAAGACGCAAGGCCGGTATCATAAATTAAATGACAAAAACTATGTGCCTAAAATCGGAGACTTAGTTTTCTTCTATAATTCGGCCAAAAAGAGAGTTGCCCACGTAGGAATTATCATTTCCGGAGATGAAAAGTACATTCATACCATTGAAGGAAATACGCTCTTTGATGATGTCCATGAAAGAGTTTATGACAGAAATCATCCCACAATTGACGGCTTTGCCGATAATGGGGGAGTGCCTCTGTATCAGTTGCATAAGCCTGAATATACAGAAAGAGAAATTCAACAGAGAATTCAAGATGTTTTTGTGGAAATGATTGATGAATTAAACTTTCAAGTATTGCCTCCGGCAGAAAGAGTGGAAAATGTTGATATTCCCATATTCGATAGTCCGGATCTTAGAGTGACATTTAAGGTATCAAGGGGAATGAGCTGGTATGGAAATACAGACAGTATGTTGAAGGTAGAAATGGAGTATGGTAGAGCCTTTTCCTTTAACGCAGATCTTAATCCATACTTTTCTATGACCTTAGGAGAAGGAACGGCAGAAAAAGCGGAATTCGATAAAATACTGAATAAAATTGCTATCGGCAGTGATAAGAGTCCGGTAAAATTCATCTTTGAAACCGAAGGTAATTGGTTCAAGCTGGGCTATGTATCAGAGTACAACTTATTTCAAGACGAGGTGCATGCATACAAGGTGAGCTACGGTTATACTTTCTGGGTTAACTCTGAACATTCACGTCTTGCTCCTGCCTTACAAAAAGTACAGAGAAAGAAGGCAATTGCTGAGGCGCCTATCCGTGCACGAGGCGAAGATTGGGCATTTGATCCTGTGGTTGTTGAGAATGCGAGAAAGATAACAGCCGGTGTCGCAATGCTTACTTTAGGACTCTATGTAGGGGGAGCTGGTGTAGTTACTCTTGCTAGTAGCTTAGTGGCATTCATTGATAAATTATCGGATGCCGTATCAAATATCTTATTCGCTCCATCCTTCTAAGGGTAACCCTTTGGCAACTGCCATAAAGTGATAAAAAGAAAGGCTATCTTTTCCTATCTGACAGATGGGAAAAGGCAGTCTTTCTATTCATTCTTATTCTCTAGGGATACTGTTATTATTAAGTTGATGAATTGCACTCTCGGGCTCAAAAAATACTTTTTTAAATTTTTCATAATAGTCCATGTCGTAAAAAAATCCCTTATAAAAGAATACAATTAATCTTTGTTTTTGGTACAAAGCAAATCCATCACCTAAGTCAATGACAAGTATCTCTTCATTAATGATTTTGTGAAGGAATATCTCTAACCACTCAGATGGAGAATTCTGTGTTTCCTTCTGTTGTTTTTCAGTCTGCATTAATTGAAATAATACAGATTTGAATCGTATAATAATTGCTAACCAAGTTCCCCAGAAATATTTTATTATAATACTAGAGAAGCAAATAAAAAAATATAATTTAGTATACCAAGTTATCTTAAATTCGCTTATGGCAAACAAGATAAGAAACAAAAAGCAAAAGTAAATTATATTCAAGAATTGGCAGAATAGAAAATAAGGGTTGGCCTTTCCGACACGAAAACAAAAGTTTCGAAATCCTCTGGTATGGTAAACTTTTTCTCGCTCAGCTTCAGTTAACATTGCTTTTCCTCCTTATGAATGAATAATCAATGGATATCAACTTTACTATCATCTCTTAGAGCCCATTGTCTACCGAATAGCGCTTGCTCTCTACCACCAAGCTTTAATACACAATTTGCTTGAAGTAATTCTTTGATTGCATTTCCATAATTTTCATATCTATCAAATGCAATAAAAATCTGCTTTTCTTTCTCTTCTGCGTAGAGCATTAAAATCTTCCTAATATTCTGGTCGGAAAGATTGGCAAATAAAAGAGAATCATGTGCAATAGCGGGTAATGGAGTCAAGTACAAGATAGATAGGTCGTAATATAACATTCCCTTATATCGAGTACTGGTTCCTTCATCGTTTTCTGTACGGAAATCATAACTGTTTGCTGAGCGTAAGTGAAGCATAGGGGGAGTATCTTTTGAATCGGAAGATTATTTTATCGTATTTTTGCAGAAGGTACAATTTCGAAAATGGAAAGGACTGTTTGTTGAAAAGGAGTATTAGTTAACCGGATTATTGGATAAAGGAGGAAGGAGAAGGAAAACAAAAAATATTTAAAGAATTCACACTAAGACCAATTGTATAGCAAGCCTAAATTACGCAATAGGGCTGGGATACAAATATAGCTTTAGTAGTATTGGGAGTTATAGAATTAAGAAGAACACTTCATCACTATTTGAGTGAAAGATGTTTTGCTTAATTCTTTTTTTATTGAAGAATTTGAGGAGGTAATCGTGAGAAGTTATGAGAAAATAACCGCCTTGTATGAAAGGTTAAGCCGAGATGATGAACTACAAGGCGAGAGCAATTCGATTGTCAATCAGAAGAAAATTTTGGAAGAATACGCAAAGAAAAATCATTTGGAGAACATCGTTCATTTTACCGATGATGGAATCAGCGGAACACAGTTTGACAGACCGGAATTTATGGCAATGATGAACGGAGTCAATCAGGGTAATATCGGTTGTATCATCGTAAAGGATATGAGTAGACTGGGCAGAGATTACCTCAAAGTCGGTCAATGTATGGAAATCCTAAGATAAAAAGGAGTAAGGCTCATTGCCATTAACGACAATGTAGACAGCTTTTACAAAGACGATGATTTTACCCCTTTTAGAAACATTATGAACGAGTGGTACACAAGAGATACCTCAAGGAAAATCAAGTCCACATTCAAAGCCAAAGGCGAAAGTAGAAAGCACACAGGAAGCAGTCCACCCTATGGATATATCAAAGACAAAGACGATAAAAATCAGTGGATTATTGACGATAAAGCGGCAGAGGTTGTCCGAAGAATATTTCATCTGACAATGGATGGAAAAGGACCCTTGCCATTGCGAGGATATTGGAAGCCGACAAGATAGATATACCCGCCTATCATCAACAAAAATTGGGATATGGATTACATCAAAGCAAAGTGTTTGAATATCCGTATCGTTGGTGCAGTTCCACGATTGCAAGTATCTTAAAAAAGCAAGAATACTTAGGGCATACGGTCAACTTCAAAACAAGAAAGCATTTCAAAGACAAGAAAAGTAGATATGTATCCGAAGATAAGTGGCTCATCTTTGAGAACACGCACGAGCCGATTATCGACCAAGAAACCTTTGATAATGTGCAGAGAATACGAGGAAATGTCAAACGGTATCCCGACGGTTGGGGCGACTATCACCCTCTTACAGGGCTTATGTATTGTGTCGCTTGTGGCAGTAAAATGTATGTTCACAGAACGAGCAACTACAAGAATATCCCCTATTATACTTGCAGTGCCTACACAAAAGTACCTTGTGGAACACTTTGTCCCTCCGCTCACAGGATAAAAGCAGAAGCAGTCTTAAATCTCATTCAAAGCACTCTACAAGACATTAAGAAAAGCCTTGATGAAGATAACGAAGCCTTTCTCCATTCCATTCAAAACGAAATGGAAGAAAGCGAAAAAATGGAAATGGAAAAGAAAAAGACAAGGCTCACAGATAGTAAAAACAGACTTCAGGAACTGGAACGCTTAATGTGCCGGATATACAAAGATATGATATTGGAGAAGATACCGAACAACCGATATGAAATCTCAAACAATCAGTATGAAACCGAGCAAAGGGAACTTAGCAAAGAAATTGATGGGTTGGAAAAAGCCATCAAGCGATACGAAAAAGAAACAGACAGAGCCAAGAAGTTTATCCGATTGATCGAACGCTATGATAACTTTGACGAACTGACACCTACCATCATCAATGAGTTTGTAGAAAAAATCTTAGTACACGAAAGAGATTGAAAAGGCAGTCAAACCGCCAATCTAAAAGTCGAAATCTACTTTAACTTTATCGGGAACTATGAACCGCCAAAAGAGAAATTGTCCGAAGAAGAAATACAAAAATTAAGGGAGGAGGAAGAAAAAGAAAAGACGAGAAAAGATAAACTTCATCAAAACTACCTCAAGCGTAAAGCAAACGGCAAGCAAAAAGAATGTGAGGACAAATTCAAGGAGCAAAAAGAAAAACTTAAACAAGAGAAACTGAAAACATTGAAAAAAAGCGGAATACAACTAAATGAATATAAAGAGCTAATGAAAAAGAAGCCTAATTATAGACTTCTTTTTTTCACGCACTCAATGTAACAGATCTTATCGAATTACAAGTTATGTTTTGTCGTATTTTTAATAGATTGCTGATAGAACTCAATTTTATCATCTAAATTTTGAAGATACTCAGTCCATTTTAGTTGCTGTTCTAAAACATAATTCCTGTGTAATTGGAGAATTTGTAATCGTTCAGGCATTGTAATCGAGCCAGCATATCGTAACTCGGAATAATGTTGAATATCTTTGATAAGCATTCCTGTTTCTTTCAGCCGTCTTATAAATTTTATCCACTCTATATCGCTTTCTTTATAATATCTTCTACCATTTTTGTCTCTATCTACTTTGAGTAATCCTTTTTTTTCGTAGTAACGAAGGGTGCTTGCCGGAAGATTTGTTTTATTTGCAATTTCGCCTATTTTCATTGCAGATGATTCCTTTCTTAATTTTTAAAATTCATAAGCAAAAGAACTTGACTTAAACTAAGGTTTAAGTAGTATAGTTATATTATAAAAGAAGAAAGGCGGTGAATTCAAGTGAAAAGTAGACGATTTGAAATAGGTTTAGAACAACTACAAAAAATTGATGGTGTGAGTGGCGAAAAAGTTATACAAACATTAGAAGATATTGCTCCAGATTTAGGAGAATATATTATCGAATTTGCATTTGGAGATATTTATAGTAGACAAGGACTTTCTTTGCAAGAAAGAGAAATGATAACTATCACAAGTTTATTGACATTAGGAGGGTGCGAACCACAATTAGAAGTTCATATTAATGGATCATTAAATGTGGGAACATCTCCAGAAAAAATTATTGAGACATTTATTCAGTGCATTCCGTATGTGGGTTTTCCAAAAGTCTTAAATGCTACATTCGTTGCAAAAAAAATCTTTTCTGAAAGGAATCTTACTTTAGGTAGTAACACAAACGACGGGCGGTAATATATCACTAATAAAAAATAAAGGAGCTATGTGGAATGAAATAACGAGTGATTTTTCACTGATTTTTTGCTAAAAACCAAAAATCATAATTTTTGAAAGAGGACTATTTACGCCAAAGTGTAGAAGTCCTCCTTTTTTATGCTCAAAAAGCAAAAACAGAGAGCAGAAAAAGGAGGATTACACAATGGACAAAAAAGAATATTTCCTTTATGTCAAAGGAAAAACGGTTAAGGTTAGTGAAGAAGTTGATAAAGCCTATTGGAAGATAAACGAGCATGAAAAATATCTTCAGAGAAAGGATTGGAAGTATGGCGTGATTCCATTTTCAACACTGGATAACGATGAAAAATATTGATAAATTTGGTATAATTAAATATTATTAGGAATAAGGAGGTATGACCTTTGGATAATAAAGAGCTGTCTATCACAAGTGATAGTGAGTATAAAAAGCTATTGTCAGAGTTAAAAGAGAAAGTAAGAAGTAGTCAACTTAAAGCTGCAATAAAGGTAAATTATGAGCTGTTAGATTTGTATTGGACTTTGGGAGAATACATTGTAAAAAATCAAGAACAACATTCATGGGGAGATGCCTTTATAAAATCGTTAGCTAAAGATTTACAAAAAGAGTTTCCTGATATGAAAGGTTTTTCCGAAACAAATATTAAGTATATCAGAAGATGGTATTCATTTTATATGAAAGGGCTACAAGGTGTAGCCGAAATAGAAAATAACGACAGCAATTCAAAAAGGCTACAGGCTGTAGCCCAATTTGATGAAAGAGTGATTAACCATATTAAACAGATACCATGGGGACATAATCAAAGAATAATAAATAAGTGCAAGACCATTGATGAAGCCATCTATTATGTTAATAAAACCATTGAGAACGGGTGGAGCAGGAATGTACTAGAACATCAAATGGAAAGCGGATTATATGGCAGAGAAGGAAAATCTATAACAAACTTTGAAAAAAGGTTACCTGCTTTGCAATCAGACCTTGCAAGACAGACATTAAAAGATCCATATCATTTTGACTTTCTTACCATTCGTGAAGGATACGATGAGAGAGAACTACAAAAAGAACTGGTTGACAAGATTTCTGATTTTTTGCTTGAACTTGGCGAGGGATTTGCCTATATTGGCAAAGAATACCACTTAAATATAAATGGCGATGATTTTTATATTGATTTGCTGTTTTACAATTTGAAACTCCATTCTTACATTGTTGTAGAATTGAAAGCGGAGAAGTTTAAGCCGGAACATTTAGGACAGCTTAATTTCTATGTAACAGCAGTGAATAGAGAGCTAAAAAACGATAGAGATAATGCTACGATTGGACTTCTTATTTGTAAAGATAAAAACGATGTTGTTTGTGAATATTCATTGGAACAAATATCACAGCCTATAGGTATCAGCAAATATGAGATCACTAAATTACTTGAATCAGAATATAAGAGCAGTTTGCCGAGTATCGAAGAAATAGAGAAAAAGATTAAGGAAATAGATACGGATAATTAAAAATAGAAAAGAAATGAATAGATATTAGCTAATGACGATTGGAGAAAATCGGACGAAAAAAAGATGATTTTGATTAAAAAGTCCTTGACAAGTAGCAACAGGGGATTTTGCGAAATATATAGATTAGCGAAATCACGACTATTTCAAAAATTAAATTTGACAGAAGAAGAGCTAGTGCAGTGGTTAAGGATAGAAAAGATGCTATTAGAACTGACCAAAAGGCTACAGGATGATAAAGAAAAAGAAGAGTAAAATAGTTTCAGTATTCTTTTTCGGAATACAAGATATTTCCTATTGTAGTTGAAAATGATTTAGTGCTATAGTTTAGCGGTAAATGAGGAAAGAATGGAGGCAAGTTTATGTCCTATGTAAGTGAGGTTTATCAGGCACTGGAGAAGAAGCATTCCAATGAGGCAGAATTTTTAGAGGCAGCGAAGAGAATTTTAGAGTCATTGGAGCCTATTGTGGCAGCCAATGAGGAGCTTTACCGGAAAAATGCTTTACTGGAGCGTTTTGTAGAGCCGGAAAGAATTATTAGTTTTAGAGTGCCTTGGACAGATGACCAGGGAAAGCACCATATCAATATCGGTTATCGTGTGCAGTTTAACTCTGCTATCGGACCTTACAAGGGAGGACTCCGTTTTCACCCAAGCGTAAATCAGTCTATTCTGAAGTTCCTGGGCTTTGAGCAGATTTTAAAGAACTCCCTGACCGGCCTTCCCATCGGTGGCGGTAAGGGTGGTGCGGACTTTGATCCTAAGGGCAAGTCCGATGCGGAGGTTATGCGCTTCTGCCAAAGCTTTATCACAGAGCTGTATAAGTACATCGGAGCCAACGAAGACGTTCCTGCCGGTGATATCGGTGTAGGCGGAAGAGAAGTGGCTTATATGTACGGACAGTACAAGAGAATCACCAATTTGTACGAGGGTGTACTTACCGGAAAGGGAAGAAGCTTCGGAGGCTCTTTGGCTCGTCCGGAGGCTACAGGATACGGTCTGGTCTACATTGTGGATGAGATGTTAAAGTCCGTAGGAAAGGAAATCAAGGGAAAGACCATTGTGGTTTCCGGTTCCGGTAATGTTGCTCAGTATGCCATCCAGAAGGCACAGAGCCTTGGGGGCAAGGTGGTAACCTGCTCCGATTCCGGCGGGTATGTGTATGATCCGGAAGGCATCAAGCTGGATGTGCTTTTCGACATTAAGCAGGTGAAGAGAGGCAGAATTTCCGAGTATGCCGACCGTGTTGCGGGAGCGACCTACCATGCAGGAGAGCGTCCCTGGGGTGTAAAGTGTGATGTGGCATTACCCTGCGCAACCCAGAACGAGCTAAATGGAGAAGAGGCGAAGACCTTAATCAAGAACGGTTGCTTCTGCGTTGCAGAGGGGGCAAATATGCCTTCCGATGAGCAGGCTGTGGATGTATTCCTGGAGAATCACTTCCTTTACATGCCCGGTAAGGCAGCTAATGCCGGCGGTGTTGCCGTTTCCGCATTGGAGATGAGCCAGAATTCTCAGAGACTTTCCTGGAGCTTTGAAGAAGTGGATGAGAAGCTTAAGGGAATTATGCAAAACATTTTCAAGAGCGTATCCGAGGCGGCAAAGCGCTACGGCCATGAAGGTAACTTTGAGGTTGGAGCCAATGTAGCCGGCTTTGAGAAGGTAGCCGAGGCTATGCTGGCACAGGGCTTGGTATAAGAGAGAAGTAAGGGCGAGAGAACCGATTTAGGGTGAAGGATTTGGCTATAGAAAAAAACTATAGCCAAGTCCTGTTTTTTTATATTTGCCTAAGGAAACGTTTTTACGCTATACTATATCCACTTCAAAGACTCTCATTAGGGGGAGTCTAAGGAATGACAAGAAAAGCATTTTTATAAAGGAAAATAAAAAGTAAGGAGAAAAAAGCATGCAAACATCAGTAATCGGTTTCCCAAGAGTGGGAGCATTAAGAGAACTAAAGTTTACAACAGAGAAGTTTTTTAAGGGATTGGTTTCCGAGCAGGAGCTACAGGAGCTTGCAAAGGATATTCGAAAGAAGCAGTGGTTAAAGATGCAGCAGGAGGAAGTGGATTTCATTCCTTCCAATGATTTCTCTTTTTACGATAACTTTTTAGATACAGCAGTGCTTTTTAACATCATTCCGGATCGTTACAGAGAATTGTCCTTAAGTCCCTTGGAGAAGTACTTTGCTATGGCAAGAGGCTATAAGGGAGAGGCCGGAGACGTGAAGGCTTTGGCCATGAAGAAGTGGTTCAATACCAACTACCATTACATGGTGGCGGAAATCTCCGATAAGGACGTGATTTCCCTTGTGGGTGACAAGCCCTTCCAGGAGTATGAGGAGGCAAAGGCTTTAGGGGTTGAGACTAAGCCTGTAGTTATCGGACCATTTACCTTATTAAAGCTGCTTCGTTATACAGAGAAGAAGACCGAGAAGGATTTCCTGGAGCAGGCAGTTTCCGCTTATAAGGCTTATGTAGAGAGATTCGTTTCTCTTGGTGCCAAGTGGATTGCCTTTGATGAGGCTTATCTGGTAAGAGACCTGGAGAAGGAAGACTTGGAGCTCTTTACCGCATTATATCAGGGAATTCTTTCTGTAAAGGGCAGCACCAAGGTTATATTACAGACATATTTTGGCGATGTAAGAGATGCCTATGATAGCATTTTGGCACTCCCCTTTGACGGCGTAGGTCTTGACTTCTTAGAGGGTAAGGAGACCAAGGCACTTGTAGCCAAGGGCTTCCCCAAGGACAAGCTTCTTTTCGCCGGTTTGGTAAACGGAAAGAATATCTGGAGAAACCATTACGAGAAGACCGTGCAGGAGGTAAAGGATTTAGAGGCTAAGGGCATTTCCGTAGTACTGAGTACTTCTTGCTCCTTACTGCATGTTCCTTACACCTTAGTAGGGGAAAATAAGCTTTCCGAGGAAGTAAAGAGACATTTCAGCTTTGCTATCGAGAAGCTGGAAGAGCTTTTGGATTTAAAGGAGCTTCTTAGCGGTAAGGCTAAGCCGGAGGTTTTAGAGGGCAATAAGGCGCTTTTTGCAACAGCAAGACCGAACAGTGAAGACAAGGCGGTAAAGGATCGTTGTGCAGCTATTACCGATGCGGACTACACCAGACTTCCTGTATTTGAAGAGAGAGAAAAGCTTCAGAAGGAAGAGTTTAAGCTTCCCCTCTTCCCCACCACAACCATTGGTTCCTTCCCACAGAGTGCGGATGTTCGTGCCAACAGAACTGCTTTTAAGAAGGGGGAGAAGACCAAGGAAGAGTACATTGCGTTTAACCAAAAGAAGATTGCAGAGTGGGTAAAGATTCAGGAAGATTTGGATCTGGATGTACTGGTTCACGGTGAGTTTGAAAGAAACGACATGGTGGAGTACTTCGGAGAGCTCTTAAGCGGATTCTTATTCACCGAGAAGGCTTGGGTACAGTCCTATGGAACTCGTTGCGTAAAGCCGCCAATCATCTGGGGTGATGTACGTAGACTTTCCGCTATGACAGTGGAATGGTCCACCTATGCACAGAGCCTAACCAAGCGTCCCATGAAGGGAATGTTGACAGGACCTGTAACCATCTTAAACTGGTCCTTCCCAAGAGAGGATATCAGCATTGCGGAAAGCACAAAGCAGATTGCTTTGGCCATCCGTGATGAGGTATTGGATTTAGAAAAGAACGGCATCAAGATCATTCAGGTAGACGAAGCGGCTTTAAGAGAGAAGTTACCTCTTCGCAAGTCTGACTGGTACAGTGAGTATCTGGATTGGGCTATTCCCGCCTTCCGTTTGGTACACAGCGGATGTCAGGCAGGCACGCAGATTCACACCCATATGTGCTACAGTGAGTTTACCGATATTATTAAAGCGATTGACAACATGGATGCGGACGTTATTTCCTTCGAGGCTTCCCGTTCCGATTTACAGATTTTGGACTCCTTAAGAGAGAACCATTTCCGTACAGAGGTTGGACCCGGAGTTTATGACATTCACTCCCCCAGAGTACCGTCCGTTCAGGAAATTAAAGAAGCATTGGCAAAGATGCTGAAGAAGATTGAAAAAGAGAAACTGTGGGTAAATCCGGACTGCGGATTGAAGACTAGAGCAAGCGAGGAGACCTTGGCAAGTTTAGCAAATCTTGTCCAGGCGGCAAAGGAATTGAGAAATGAGTATTGTTGATTTATTTCAAGAAAAAACAGTGTTTTCCTTCGAGGTGTTTCCACCTCGGAGGAACTCACCGGTTGAAACCATATATGACACTTTGGATGAGCTTCGGGATTTAAAACCGGATTTCATTTCGGTGACATACGGGGCAGGGGGCGGAAAGAATAACCAAAGCACCATCCCTATTGCAGAGCACATTAAGAAGGTCTGTGAAGTGCCCAGCGTGGTTCATTTTCCTTGTATAAATTTAACAAAGCAGGATGTATTAGAAAAGATTGAAGAGTTGAAGACTGCCGGAATCAAGAATATCCTGGCTCTCAGAGGAGATATTCCGGAGGGAGAGGAGAATAGAGGAGATTTCCGTTACGCTTCCGACCTGATTGCCTTTTTGAAGGAGCATGGAAACTTCCATATTTCCGCAGCCTGCTATCCGGAGGGACATATCGAGAGCGCGGATAGAGTAGAGGACATTCGTTACTTAAAGAACAAGGTGGATGCGGGAGCGGAGCATCTGATTTCCCAGCTTTTCTTTGAAAATAAGCAGTTCTACATTTTCCAGGAGCGTTGCGCTTTGGCCGGAATTGATGTTCCCATTGAAGCGGGAATTATGCCGGTCATCAACAAGCGTCAGGTCTTAAAGATGGCCAGTCTTTGCGGTGTAAAGGTTCCGAAGAAATTTCAGAATATTTTGGACAAGTATGAGGATAACCCCATTGCCATGAGAGATGCGGGCATTGCCTATGCGGTGGATCAGATCGTGGATCTGGTGACTCACGGCGTGGACGGTGTGCATCTTTACACCATGAACAACCCTTACATTGCCAGAAAGATTTATAAGGCAACCCATAGCCTTTTTGAGTCTACTCAGAAGGGCAACCCGGGCGGTTCCAGCGCTTCCGCATAAGGATAGCATCAGAATACTTGAAAAAAGGAAAGCATACACAGGTCTTCTCTAGTAATAGAGGAGACTTTGTTTTTTGAAAAGGGAAGCTCTCAAAGGAAGACCATAGGGAAACGCAGTGTGTCTTTGAGGCAGATCCTAAACCGAAGCAAGACATTTCTGTATGATGGACTTGCCAACGATTACTGGACAGTAAGCTATGGCTTTGTAGGCTATGCTATTGCAAGACAGTAGCCTTTGTTGTAAGATATGGAGATGGTTTCAGAGAGGTCAGGAAAGAGGAAGGCTAATGCATAAGTTTCTACGATCCATTGGGTTTTCTGCATTGCAGGAAGACAAGGATGCAGAGTTTTATTTACAAAGGGCAGTACATGAAAAATATCGCAGCAGCTTTGTCTCCTATGGAAATGGACAGGTGGTGGAGCAGTATCAGCTTCCGGTAGCTCCTTCTATGGGCATTACTGTGGTGGGGCACAGAGATGCAGAGGGGATTTTTCACAGGGACTATTATTTCCCTTACATGCGTTCCTACGAAGGGGTGGAAACGGTGGAGGGAAGCCTTGAGCGCCATGCGGAAAAGGAAACCTATGCCGGCGTGATGGAGGATTTTACCTCAGGGATTACCCTGATTTATTATCTTTGCAATTCTCTGGAAGCCCATCAGTTGAAACGGATGCAGATTAAGGCGGTGCCCAAGCAGGTCTATCTGACCGGACTTTCCGTGGAAGGAAAGATTCTTCTTCCGATAGAGAAGAAGGCGGAGGATGAGTGGGTAAAGCGACAGCACTTTGTGGAGCAGATGAAGCTTTTCGAGGCGGCAAAGGCAGGAGACCAGGATGCTTTGGAAACCCTGACGGAGACCGATATGAATCTGATGTCCGAGGTGAATCAGAGAATCGAAAAGGAAGACCTGTACAGCTTGGTGGAGTCCACCTTTATGCCTACCGGGGTGGAGTGCGACCAGTATTCCATTTTGGGAGAGATTGTGAATATTCGGGTAAAGAGCAACGTCTATACCCATGAAAATATCCTGGATTTAAAAGTAAGATGTATGGACGCGGTATTTCGCGTTTGCATCAATGAAAAAGATCTTTTGGGAGTCCCCGCCATTGGCCGCCGTTTTAAGGGCAATGTGTGGATGCAGGGAGAAGTGGAGTTTTTGGAGCAAAGCTCTAATTCCTAAGTATGATTGTTTGAAAGATAGATATAGGAAATAGTAAGCGAGACAATAAAAGACCATGAAAGACAGAGAAGATATTCTTGCCCATGTGGAAGATATTTGGCGAAAAACAGAAGAGCGCGGTATAGTGCGAAACAGTCCCTTTTTATCGGAAAGAGAAAGGGGACTTTTTTTAGAGAAAATCAAAAGGGAAAGAGGGGCTAAGTTTCTGCTTCTGGGAGGAGAAGAGGCGGAACGACAGGCCTTTTTCTTTTACCCAAGCTTTATGGATGAGGAGGAAGCTAGGGAGCTTCTCTTAGCAGAGAATCCTGTGGCGCTTTTGGAAATTCAGGGAAAGCAGAAAAAGTTTTCCGAAGAACTCTCCCATAGAGACGTTATGGGAGCCATTATGAGTCTTGGGATAGAACGGGAAATGCTGGGAGACATCTTCTTTCGGGACGAGAAAAGCTATGTTTATCTGCTTCGGAAAATGAAGGACTATCTCTTGGAGAATTTGCAGCAGATTCGGCATACTAGTGTAGAAATCAAAGAGTGTGAGGAAGCCTTTGTCCCTAAGCAGGAAAGAATAGAGGAGCAGATCTTTGCCGCCTCCGAGCGATTGGACGGTATCGTTTCCGCGGTCTTCCACCTTTCCAGAGGAAAGGCACAGGAATACTTTGCCAAAGAACTGGTGTATAAGGACGGTTTGGCGGCGAAGGGCAGCAGCAGTCTAAAGGGGGGAGAAAAGATTTCTGTAAGAGGGCTGGGGAAGTTCCATTACCTTGGCCTTGAGAAAAACACCAAAAAGGGGAGAATGGTTTTACGGATCCTGCGATATGGATAGAGGAACTGTATCCATCGAAGGCGTTCGCTCCAATGCAGTATAGGCATGGAATCGGGCACGCTCCCGTTAAACTTGCTCTCTTCGAAGCGAGGAACTGTAACCATTGAAGAGACAAGCTCCGATGTGTAATAGGTCTGTATTTGGGGCACGCTCCCGCTAACCTCGCCTTCGTAGCAGTACTAACTTCAAGCTTCGCTTTACTCGCTTTCAGTAAGTACTGACGGGCTCAGATTGCCCCTCTTACAGACCTATTATACATCAGTCGCTTCATCTTATTGGTTTCTACAGTTCTTCGCTTCGCAAGTTTGCTAGTACCGGCGGGCTCGGATTGCCCTCTTCCATGCCTATACTGCATCTGTCGCTTCAATTCATTGATTGTTACAGTCTTTCTCTCCGCAGGTTTTCGCAAGTATCGGGTTCGGATTGCCCTCTTCCATGCCTATACTGCATCAGTCGCTTCACTTTAATGATTGTTACTGTCCTTCTCTCCGCAGGTTTTCTCCTCGTCTATCCATATCGAAGGATACTTAAACGGAGAACCTTTGGAGTTTTGCGTACAATGCCTCGGGAAGGCGGAGCTCCATTTGAATGCCTTCTTCCTCATAAGAGAGGGAGAGGATTTTCCCTTCTTTCCGAATACTGTTTTCCCAAGAGGCCTCACTGTAGGGCAGCAGGATGGATAGGGGGCGGAGATTGGCGGAGGCTTTCTCGCTTACCGCTTCCATAAGTTCAGAAATTCCAATTCCCTCTTTAACGGAAATGTAGAGCTTTTCTCCCCTCTTCTTGGGAAGCTCCGACAGGGGAAGAACCTTGTCGCATTTGTTCATGACATAAAGCATGGGGATATGGCTTGCTTCCAGTTTTTTTAAGGTCGCTAGGGTGCTGTCCATGTGTTTTTGATAATTGGAATCGGAATAGTCTACCACCTGTAAAATCAAATCCGCTTCAATGGCTTCTTCCAGGGTGCTGTGGAAGGCATCCAAAAGCTTGGGAGGCAGGTCTCGAATAAAGCCTACCGTATCGGCAAAAAGGAATTCCTCTCCCCGTTCCCCCTTCACATGACGAATGGTGGTATCCAGAGTGGCAAAAAGCATATCCTTTTCTTCCACCTTTTCCTTCTGACCTTCCTTACTCCAATCTAAAATGGCATTCAAAAGGCTGGACTTCCCTGCATTGGTGTAGCCCACCAGAGCGATTCTTGGAATATTGGATTTCTCTCTTTTCTGCCGTTTTACCCGGCGCACTTCTTCCTGCTTCTTGCATTCTCTTCTGAGAAAAGCCATTTCCTCCTGAATCTTTCGCTTGTCCAGCTCTATTTTCTTTTCTCCTGCACCACGGTTGGAAAGACCGGCACCGCCGCTTCCGCCCTGGCGGGAGAGATTTTCCCGAAGTCCAACAAGTCTGGGTAGCATATATTGAAGGGTGGCATACTGCACCTGCATCTTCGCTTCCTTGCTTCTGGCCCGTTCCGCAAAGATTTGTAAAATCACCTGAGTTCTGTCCAAAACCTCCACAGAAAGAGCCTTGGACAGGTTATGGAGCTGGGAGGGGGAGAGAGCATTTTGGAAAATGACCAGATCCGCCTCATGAAAGAGTACCGCGGCTCTTACTTCCTCCACCTTTCCGGATCCGATAAAGGTAGCACTGTCTTCTCTGGCTAAGTTTTGGCTGATGCCGGTGCAGCATTCAATGGACAAGGCCTGACAAAGACCGAAAAGCTCTTCCATGTCCAGAGCAAAGTCTCTGTTCTCCGGAAATTCCACACCCACCAGAACCGCTTTTTTATTTTGAATTTGATTACTTTGCATAAAACTCCTTTATCCTTATCCCATATATCATTCAAATATAAAGGGATATAAATCAATGTTATGTATTTGCCCCGTGCTGTAGGTCTGGAAGGTGGGCAATCTGAGCCCGATTCCATGCCTATACTGCATTGGAGCGTCCCTCATCAATGAACACAGTCCTTCCCTTCGCAGGGGCGAGCTCAGCGAGAGCGTGCCCAGACTTCAGACCTATAGCCCATGGCAAATCTTGACTTTTTTCCTTTATATTTTCTCTTCTTCCTTCGAAGGATATCCCCAGTTCTTTGCCATCTTCTTGAAAAACCATGCCAGAGGCAGGAAGGGCAGCAGCAAAAGCAAGAAGAAGCGTAGAATCCGAAAGGCGGTATCCTGAAAAAATTCTTCCGGCATAATGTTGATCATACGGCTTAGGGCCGGGTCAAAGCTCCAGTTTCCCTGAGAGAAAAAGAGCAGATGAAACTGCGTAAAGGCTTGGTCAAAGTTTTGGCTGGCGTAGAGGAAGAAGAGCAGTAGAATCACTAAAAAGCCTGCCATACAATAGAGGAAGCCTTTTCCCAGAATGGCAAGGGCCCTTCCGTGTTCTAAAATCACAAGCAGAAAGAGGATAGCCAAGAGGGAGAGGAAGAACATCATGCGCAGGGTGAGGCTTAGAGTAAACAAAACCCGTACATCCGCCATGTGAGAGGCTTCATCTTCCTGATAGAAGTTTTGCTCCACACCATTTACCGAAACGGGGATAATGAGATTCTCCCGATCCCCTCGAAGGTAGCGAAGGGTCTCTCCCATAACTTTTTCCAAATCCGATAAGGGGATGGACTCTCCCCGATTCTCCAGCAAAGCCTCTTGAACTTGGTATTTTTGAAATTCCTGTCTATAATAGGAAGGATTTCCGTAGCAGGCCAGCTCAAAGCCTGAGACGAAGAGGATAAAGACCAGAAACAAAGAAAAAAGTAAACAGGCCAAAGGATAGAATATATGTTTTAAATGGGATTTCATGATTTCCTTTCTTTTGTTCTTTGGTGTAAAATGTGTAAGGCTAAAAATCTAATTTTCAAAGATTTTCCATATTTTTTTAGTATAACACGAAGCAAGGCAGTAAAGGAGGGAAAAATGGCTAAGGACAATAAAACCAATGTATGCCGTCTTTTGGATAAGGCAAAAATTCCTTATGTGGAGCAGGAATATCCGGTGGATGAGGAGGATTTGTCCGGAGCTCATGTGGCTTCCGTCTTAGGCTTTCCCCCGGAAATTATCTATAAAACCCTGGTATTAAAGGGGGACAAAACAGGCTACTTTGTGGCAGTGATTCCGGTACTGGAGGAAGTGGACTTAAAAAAAGCGGCTAAGGTTTCTGGGAACAAGAAGGCGGAAATGATTCCCATGAAGGATTTGCAGCCATTAACGGGATATATTCGGGGAGGCTGTAGCCCCATCGGCATGAAAAAGCATTTTCCCACCTACTTTCAAAAGCAGGGTGAGGAGCTGGAAAGAATCTATGTGTCTGCCGGAAAGAGAGGACTGCAAATTGGCCTGTCTCCAAAGGACTTATGCGCCTTTGTGTCCGGAAGCTTTGAGGATTTGATTCGTGGAGGAGAAGAGTAAGATGAAGGTATCGATTTTAAATTTGGTTCCCCTGAGGCAGGGAGAAAGCTATAAAGCGGCAATGGAACGGATGGTGAATCTGGCGAAGAAGGCGGAGGAGCTGGGATACACCCGGTACTGGATTGCGGAGCACCATAACACCCATTCCGTGGCCAGCAGCGCTACCCAGCTTTTGATCCAGTATGCCTTAAGCAATACGGAAAAAATCAGAATCGGTTCAGGAGGAGTGATGTTGCCGAATCATAGCCCCTATCTGGTGGCGGAGCAGTATGGCACCTTGGAAACTCTCTATCCAGGCCGAGTGGACTTGGGGCTTGGGCGTGCTCCGGGAACGGATTTGGAAACCGCCAGAGCTATCCGAAGAGGCGTGGGCAGAGAGTCGGATTTTGAGCGAGAGGTGATGGAGCTTTCGGAGTATTTCCGGGACACGGAGGTGGTGCATGCCTACCCTGCAGCAGGGCTGAACATTCCCCTGTATATCCTGGGTTCCAGTACCGACAGTGCCTATCTCGCGGCAAGACTGGGGCTTCCCTATTCCTTTGCGGCTCACTTCGCCCCAACCATGATGGAGACCGCCATTCGGATTTATCAGGAGAATTTTAAACCCTCCGATGCTCTGGAAAAGCCCTATGTGATTTTGGGAGCAAATGCGATTCTGGCGGATACCAAGGAGGAGGCGGAGTCTTTAGCCACCACCCAGTGGCAGGCCTTCTTAAACATCATCACCAATCAGTCTCAAGGATTACTCCCCCCTGTGCAGTCTATGGACGAGGTCTGGAAGGACTATGTGGAGGCGGTAAGAGTGCCCCACTTCGGCCCGGTGGCATTTACCGAGGAGCTGATTCATCAGGAGAAGAAAATCGTGGAGCGGATGGGCGCCTTTTCTTTTATCGGCACCAAGGAAGAGGTGCAGGCGAAAATGCGGGAAGTGCAGGAGAGAGTGCATTTTGACGAGCTGATTGTCAACTCCTACATATACGAAGAGAAGGCGCAGCACTATTCCTATCAGCTATTAAAGGAGGCTTTGGAGGAGCTTTAAGAGCCGGACTTGGTTTTTTAACACATTTTCCGGAATTCCCTCGGGAGGCTTTTCCTCTTAGGAGAAAGCAGCGATTAGAGATATTTTAGAAAGATTTTCTTTTCCGGCATTGTTTTCAAGCGGAAAATACAGTAGTCTGATGAGAAAGAATAATAGGAGGAAAATACAATGGCTAAAGTAAAGTTTTTTTATGTAAATGGTTGTCCTTATTGCGCACAGGCAAGAAAGGCCAGAGAGGAATTGATTGCCGAGAACCCTGCATACGGAAAGGTGGAGTTTGAGGAGATTGACGAGGGATTACACCCTGAAATTGCAGACAAGTACGATTACTGGGCAACTCCTGCTATGTTTGTGGCAGAGGAGAAGATTTATGAGTCCCATATCGGAGAGAAGTTTGAAGAAGCCAAGGAAAATGTAAAGAAGGTATTGGAGAAGGCTTTAGCAACAGCTTAATACAAAATAGCTTTCAAAATCCCCACTGAAGGAATTTTGGAAGCTATTTTTCTTAGAGGAAAAATGCGAGAAATAGGGCATTCTACATTCGGGAAGAGAAAATAAGGCAGAAAGACATTTGCCTAGAGGGGAAGGAATGGCTATGGAAGGAATCAGAGAAGGGAATCAAATCCGGGGAAAGCACTTTCGTTTTACGGTGCTGACGGAAAGACTTTTACGCTTAGAGTATAGTGAAAAGGGCTGTTTTGTGGATGGGGAAAGCCAGATGGTGCAAAACCGCAGCTTTCCTCCCGCGGAATTTTACTGGGAAGAGGGAAAGCAGGGGGAGGGAATCCTCCGTACCAAATATCTTCGTTTGATTTATAAGGGAGGAGCTTTCAGCAGTGAAAATCTTCGGATTTTTGTCAGCGGAGATGCGGGAAATACCTCCGCCCTTTGGCATTACGGGGATAAGATCGAGAGCTTGAAGGGTACGGCCAGAACCCTGGACGGCATAGATGGGGCTTTACCTCTTTCGGAGGGAATCGTTTCCCGACAGCTTTTCTCTGTTTTGGATGACAGCAAAAGTATGCTTTATAAAGATGGAAATTTCTTTGTGCGAGAGGATTCGGAAGCAATCGACCTGTATTTCTTTGCCTATGGCACGGACTATAAGACGGCGCTAAAGGATTTCTTCCATTTGACCGGAGATGTTCCTTTGCTTCCCCGTTATGCCTTAGGAAACTGGTGGAGTCGTTACTTTGTCTATTCCGAGGAAAGCTATCTGGAGCTGATGGACCGTTTTCAGGAGGAAAATATTCCTTTCCAGGTGGCGGTGATTGACATGGACTGGCATATTACCAAGGTGCCGGAAAAGTACGGTACAGGCTGGACCGGCTATAGCTGGAATAAGGATCTTTTTCCTGATCCTCCCCGTTTTCTAAAGGCTTTGAAGGACAGAGGGATGGCTTGTACCCTAAATGTCCACCCTGCAGACGGCGTACGGGCCTTTGAGGATTGCTATCCCGCCTTTGCGGAATTTATGGGAGTGAATCAAAAGGAAGAAGAACCGGTGCTTTTCGACCTTTTGGATGAGAAATTTAGAGAAGGATATTTTCGTTTTGTGCATCACCCGATGGAAAAGGACGGGGTGGATTTTTGGTGGATTGATTGGCAGCAGGGGGAGAACTCCGGCATGAAGGGCTTGGATCCTCTTTGGATGCTGAATCATTACCATTATGAGGATAATAAGGGAAAAAATGGAGAGAAGCGCGGTTTGATTCTTTCCCGTTATGCCGGCCCCGGCTCCCACCGTTATCCCATCGGTTTCTCCGGAGATACGGTGATTTCCTGGGAAAGCCTGGATTTTCAGCCCTATTTTACCGCCACTGCCAGCAATATCGGCTACGGCTGGTGGAGTCATGACATCGGGGGACATATGTGGGGAGTGCGGGATGATTCCCTCTTTACCCGTTGGGTACAGCTGGGGGTATTTTCTCCCATCATGCGTTTGCACAGTACCAACAATGCCTTTAATGGAAAGGAGCCTTGGAAATACAGCCGGGATGCGGAGGCGGTTTCCAAGAATTTCCTTCGCCTGAGAAAGGCGCTGGTGCCCTATCTTTATACCATGAACTATCTGGCCCATGTGGAAAGACGTCCTTTGATTTTGCCGTTGTACTACGAGGAGAAGCCCTGGGACGGACTGTACGATTATAAAAATGAGTATTACTTCGGAACAGAACTGCTTTGTGCCCCCATTACGGAGAAGGAAGACCCTGTCAGCGGTCTGGGAAAAGTGAAGGCTTGGCTTCCGGAGGGACGCTGGGTCGACTTCTTTACCGGCGAGAAGCTTACGGGAGGAAGAGAACTGGAGCTGTATCGTAGCCTGGATAGCATTCCGGTTCTTGCTAAAGAAGGTACCATTCTTCCTCTGGACGGTAGAGAAGAGGGCAATGCGGTGGATGCGCCGGAGCTTATGGAGCTTCATATCTTCTCCGGTGCTGATGGAAGCTTCTGTCTGGCAGAGGACGAGCATGAATATGCCGATTTCCGGAAAGAGGATTGGGCCTTTACCAGATTTTCCCTTCGACATGAAAGCAAGGGCGGCTCCGTGGAGGAGGTACTTCACATTTTTCCGGTGGAGGGAAATGAAAATGCTCTTCCCAAGGAGAGACTCTTCCTTCTGCACCTAAGGGGCGTGTCTTCTTTGGAAGGCTTAAGCCTGACATACGGGGATTCGGAGCTTCCGGCAGAAGCAGGAGACTATCTGGAAGAGGAGGATGCATTGCTCCTTTCCCTTCCTGCCTGGGACGGAAAAGAGAGCATTTGCCTTCGCTATCGCTACAATCAGGAAAAGAGAGAGACACAGGAAAATAAGCTCTTACAGGACAGAGCCTTTACGCTTTTACAGAATGCCCAGATTTCCTATGACGAAAAGACGAGAATTTTTGAATGCTTTAAGGGCTTGGGAAAGAAGACCAGGGCGGAGATTTTGGGAGCGGTACATTCCCGCTGTACCTCGGAATCCCTACGGGGAGCCCTTGTGGAATTACTTTCTGCAAGCGGAGTATAAGATTTAGGGGCTGTAAAAATCAAAAAAATATAGGATTTTCGGCAATATATGTCTGAATATGGGGGGGCGGTACATTTATACAGCCCCTTTTTTCTTGCTCAAAAATACTGCTTTTGTAAAGCTAAAGAAAGCCAAAGAGAGCCAAAGAGGAAGAAACCAAGCTTGTTTGAAATATACAAAAATAACGAAGTATTTTGTGCAGAAGCACAAAATGGAGAGTCTTGTAAAAAAGCTCCAAAGTTATAGAAAAATGTTATAGATGGAAAGCGGAAGGAAAAACGGACTGTCCACAGGAAGCTAAGGAGATGAAAGGAATAATGGCGGAAAATCGACATTTTCGAGATAAATCAAGAAAAAAACAGGAGAAAAAAGCCGGATTATCCTTGGGAAATCTCCTGGACAAATCTTGCTTTTCTATAAGAGAAACCGTATAATATGGAGAATAACAAATTTTTGTCAATCTAAAAAATATTTAGATTCACAAATAAGAGCTTCATTGTTTGTTTTCAGTTTTCACGAA
This sequence comes from uncultured Oribacterium sp., assembly GCA_963542215.1. GTDB lineage: Bacteria > Bacillota > Clostridia > Lachnospirales > Lachnospiraceae > Oribacterium. The sequence goes on from CAUTXF010000032.1 coordinate 23,169, forward strand.
TATTGCTCGCATGCCTGGGGTATTTTGCGATAGAGATGAAAAAGCCGGAAAGGAGTTTCCCATGAGAGAACTCAAAACCACAGAGGCAGTGGGGAAAACCCTCTGCCAGGATATTACCCAGATTATTAAGGGAGAGAAGAAGGGCCCTGTTTTCCGAAAGGGTCATGTGATTCGGGAGGAGGATATTCCCGTGCTTCTTTCTGTGGGCAAGGACCATATTTACATCTGGGAAGAGGGGGAGGATACTCTCCATGAAAATGATGCGGCAGCCATGCTCTATGAAATGGGTCGGAGTGAGAATATGCACCCCTCCGAGGTGAAGGAAGGAAAAATCGAGTTTATTGCCGACTGCGACGGTATGCTGAAGATTCAATCGGAGAAGCTGTTTGCCCTGAATTCCTTCGGGCAAATGATGATGGCCACCAAGAAGAATCACAGCTTTATCAAAAAGGGAGAGGCCTTTGCAGGCACCAGAATTATCCCCCTTTCCATAGAGCGGGAGAAGATGGAGGAAGTAAAGAGGATTGCGCCGGAGGGGGGCATTTTACAGCTTCTTCCCTTTGAAAAGAAGAAGGTAGGACTCATCAGTACTGGAAATGAAGTCTTTTACAAAAGAATCCAGGATAGCTTTACTCCGGTGGTACGGGAAAAGCTTTCTCCCTATCCGGTGGAAATTATCGGCCATGTGACCTGCCCGGATGATGTGGAGCAGGAGAAAGGGGCCATACAGGACTTCCTAAGACAGGGAGCGGATTTGGTCATTTGCATGGGGGGAATGTCCGTGGATCCGGATGACCGTACCCCATTGGCGATTCGCCTGTCCACGGAAGAGGTGGTAAGCTACGGGGCTCCGGTGCTGCCCGGTTCTATGTTTATGCTGGCCTATGCCAAGGGAAAGGTACCGGTTTTAGGACTTCCCGGCAGTATTATGTTTTGCCCCACCACGGTTTTTGATTTGGTTCTACCCAGAATCATGGCAGGGGATGTGGTGAAAAAAGAAGAAATTGATGCTTTGGGTGAGGGAGGACTGCTCTAAGTCTGTAGGAAAGGGAAACAGGCAGTAGAGAAGAATTGCAGTACAGTACTTAAAAGCAAGGATAAAAAGTAAAGCAAGGGAAAATTTTGGCAGGAAAGAGGGTTAGGCAGATGGAGAAAGCAAGAAAAGAAATTATCAGGGAGATTGCCGGGCTGAATTCTTCGGAGGAAAATGTACTTTTTCACTCATTAGCGGAAGGAAGCCTTGGGGAATTGGCCTTGTTTTCTTCCGGAAAATGCCTAAGCCACAGCCCGAAATTTCCCTTTTTTGCCTCGGAAAAGGATAGAGAGGAATGTTTTTGGGTCAATCGTAAAGAAGGGATTTTTTCTCTGGGAGAGGGAAAATTCTTTGCGGAAACCCTGGCTTCAGAGAAAAAGCTCATCATCTGCGGGGCGGGACATGTGGCCATTGCCACCATTCGTCTTGGAAAAATGCTGGGATTTTCCGTAACTTGTATTGAGGATAGACCTCTTTTTGCCAAGGAAGCGGAAAAGGCAGGGGCAGACAGGGTGATTTGTGAGGACTTTGCCAAGGCCTTGGATAGTCTGGAAGGAGACCGGGACAGCTACTTTGTGATTCTGACCAGAGGTCATGTGCATGACCAGATTTGCCTTCGGAGAATTTTGGAAAAGTCCAAGGCCTATATGGGCATGATGGGCTCCAGAAGAAGAGTGGCTATGATTAAGAAGAATCTTTTGGAAGAGGGATTTTCGCAGGAGCTTCTGGATTCTCTCCACAGTCCTATCGGTTTGAAAATCGGGGCGGAAAGTCCGGAGGAAATTGCTCTTTCCATCATGGCAGAGATTGTAGGGGTGAAGAGTGCCGGAAAAAATACCATCGGCTACAGTGAGGAGATTCTGGACGCGGTGGAAAAGGAAGAGAAACTGGTGTTGGCCACCATTATCGAAAGAAAGGGCTCCGCTCCCCGCTCGGTAGGCACGAAGATGTCCATCAATCCCCTGGGAGAGATTACCGGTACTATAGGAGGAGGCTGTGCAGAGGCGGAGGTGATTCAGAAAAGTCGGGAGCTTTTTCTGGAAAATGCACCGGAGGGCCTACTGTATCACGTGGATTTGACGGATGACGCCGCCGCGGAAGAGGGAATGGTTTGCGGTGGAATCTTAGAGATACTTTTGGAGAGATATTAGATGTATCGGAATTGATTGTAAGAGTCGATATTCATAGAGAATATTAGGCGTGTGGATATCCATAGGAGGGATATCCACTGAGTCGATAGATCCTCTAGGTCTATTTATATAGAAATAATTCATTAAGAGGAAATTGAAATAGAGTTAGATGGTCAGGAGAGTAGAAGATGCAGGATAAGTTCCAAAGAAAAATCAATTATATGCGAATGTCCATTACGGACCGCTGTAATTTGCATTGCCAATATTGTATGCCCAATGGGCTGGAGAATCCTCTTCCCATGGATTGTTTGCTGACTTATGAGGAGCTTTTGCAGGTGGCAAAGGCCGCAGTAGCCTGCGGCATTACCCGCTTTAAGGTTACCGGAGGAGAGCCCTTGGTACGAAAAGGGGCTGTGGATTTTATGGCTTCCTTAAAGGCCCTTCCCGGGGTGGAGCAGGTAACGATTACCACCAACGGATTGCTCCTTTCCGATGCATTGCCAAGATTTCGGGAAATGGGCTTGGACGGCATCAATGTTAGTTTAGATACCTTGATCCCGGAGCGTTTTTATGAGATTACCGGTTTTGATGCCCTGGACAAGGTACTTCAGGGCATCAAGGAGGCGGTAGACAGCGGAATTCCTGTGAAGCTGAACACCGTTTTACAAAAGGGAGTAAATGAGGATGAAATCTTTGCCCTTTTGGCTCTTTGCAAAAAATATCCCTTGGACCTTCGTTTTATCGAAATGATGCCTATTGGTTACGGAAAAGAGCAAAACGGCATCGGCAATGACTTTTTACTGGAAAAATTAAAAAGGATTTATCCGGAGATGACCAAGGACATTTCCACCCACGGAAACGGCCCGGCAAAGTATTATAAAATCCCCGGATTTCAGGGCTCTGTAGGCTTTATCTCTGCCATGCATGGAAAGTTTTGCGCCCATTGCAACCGCATTCGTCTGACCTCTACAGGAAAGATTAAGCCCTGTCTGTGCTTTGGAAACAGTATAGATGTTCGGGAATGTCTGCGAAATCCGGCATTTTCGGAAGAGCAAAGGGATGAAATTTTGTTGGAAAAGATTCAGGAAAGTATCTGGGCAAAGCCGGAAAGCCATTGCTTTGAAAAGCTTTCCGAGGTGACGGAAAAGCGGGAAATGGGAAGAATCGGCGGATAGAATAGAGGATATTATGGGAAAAGTATTAGCCATTTGCTTGAGCGAGCAAAAGGGAACGGAAAAATCAGAGGTAGAGGAAGCTCTCCTGGTAGAGGACTTCGGCCTTCAGGGAGATGCCCATGCCGGAAAATGGCATAGACAGGTGAGCTTATTGTCCTTTGAGAAAATAGAGGATTTTCGAAAAAAGGGAGCTCAGGTGGACTTTGGCGCCTTCGGAGAAAATCTGGTGATTGAGGGATTTGACCTGTCCAAGTATCCGGTGGGCAGTGAAATTCATATAGGGGACTGTGTTTTAGAGCTTAGCCAAATTGGTAAAGCCTGTCACAGTCATTGTGCAATCTTTCACCGTATGGGAGATTGCATTATGCCAAGAGAAGGCATTTTCTCCGTGGTAAAAAAGGGAGGACAGATCCGGGTGGGAGATCCGGTGGAAATTTTCCCCGGGAAAAAGGACAGACCCTTTACCGCAGCGGTAATTACCCTGTCTGACAGAGCCTCTCAAGGGGTATATGAGGATCAGTCCGGCCCCGTGATTACAGAGTTTTTGAAAAATCAGGGAATGATAGTGGAAGAACAGCTTCTCCTTCCTGATGGAAGGCCGGAATTGGAGAAAGAAATCAAGAGACTGGCGGATCAGCGGCAGATTTCTTTGATTCTGACCACCGGGGGCACCGGATTTTCCGAAAGGGACTGCACTCCGGAAGCTACCAAGGCAGTCTGTGAAAGAGAAGTACCGGGGATTCCGGAAGCTTTACGCTCTTATAGCCTTTCCATTACGAAGAAGGCTATGTTTAGCCGTCAAACTGCCGGCATCCGGAAGAAATCTTTGGTCATTAACCTTCCCGGCAGTCCTAAGGCCTGTAAGGAGAATCTGGAATATCTCTTCCCGGATTTATTCCATGGTTTGGGAATTCTTCGGGGAACGGATACGGACTAAATACGCTACTTTTCCTGACGTTTTCTGAGAATAGGTATGGAGTATTCATTGCTTTTCTCGGAGATTTCTGAGAATAGGCATAGGCTAAGTACAGTACTTTTCCTAAAGCCTCCAGAGGAAGACCGGAGAGATTGGGGAGAGAAAACATAAAAAAGACTAACTATTAATGGTCAAGCATAAAATTAAGATTTTCAGAATAAAATACGGAAACGTATTTTAGATAGATTAGTACATTGAAAA
>CAUTXF010000033.1:0-27422 GCA_963542215.1 uncultured Oribacterium sp.
GATATGGCGGAGGAATTAGACGAGGAAGTTTTCCGGGATACCTTGGAAGGTATCGAGGGAGAACTGGAGATAAAGGCGGACGGCTACGCAAAAGTAATAGCCGAGTTAGAAAACAGAGAAGACGGCTTGGACAGAGAAATTAAACGCCTTACGGATCGGAAAAAAGCAATCGGCACAAACATTGCCAGAATCAAAGGGAACCTTGAAGCGGCAATGATTGCTACCGGGAAGAAGAAATTCAAGACTGACCTGTTCAGTTTCGGCATTCAGAAGAATCCGCCAAGGCTGGTACTGGATAAAGGGATAGAGGATATCCCAATGGACTACTACATTTTTCAGGATCCAGTAGCAGACAAGGAAAAGATTAAAGCGGAACTGAAGGCGGGCGAGAAATTTGACTTTGCCCACTTGGAACAGGATGAAAAGCTGAGAATCAAATAATAGGAGGTGGCGAAAATGTTTAGACCATTGACGAGCGAAGAAATAGATTGCAGAGTGGCGACTTGCAACGGTAACGGCGTGACCTTACTCCTCTATAAGGACGCAAGAGTAGACCAGAATATCCTGGACGAAACCTTTGGGATATTCGGCTGGCAGAGAAGTCACCAGCTAATAGACGGGAATCTTTATTGCACGGTAAGCGTAAGGAATCCGGAAACTGGGGAATGGATTCACAAGCAAGACGTTGGAAAGGAATCCAACGCAGAGAAAGAGAAGGGGCAAGCTTCAGATTCCTTCAAAAGGGCGTGCTTCAATTTGGGAATCGGTAGAGAGTTATACACGGCTCCGTTTATATGGATTCCCAAGGAAATGGTAACAATCAAAAAAGATAACAAGAGGAAAGATACAACATATGACAAGTTTTCCGTCCGTTCCATCACGATAGAAGGTGGAAAGATTGTACAACTCGAAGTTCAAAACGATACAAGAAAGTGTGTAGTTTACACTTACGGAACTAAGAAACAGAACAATGCGCCGGCAAAGAATGAACAGGAGACTGTTCAGAATCAGCAGAAACAAGCTCCGACAAAGACACCGGAAGAAATTGAAGCAGAGAAAGCACGGATCCAGAAGGAGAAGGAAGAAGCGGCAAAGAAGGCGCTGGAAGCAATCGACAACGGGAAGATTATCCAGCTGAAGAAAATGTTCTTCGCCTACAAATTCGCAGAAGATAACTTGCTGGCTTACTACCACCTTGAAAAGCTGGAGCAGATGACAAATGCCCAGTACACGGATTTTAGCAAGAAGTGGAAAGTTCTTGTGAAGCAGTGGGGCGGAATTACGGAGATACAGAAAGGGGCGTAAGCCATGGAACTACGAGGGGAGATAAAAAGCTTATCAAGCACTTTCCCGGAAAGAAGGGTAAGGATTGAACTTGAAACGAACGGCGCCCTCGATGACATTGAAAAGTTGAAAGGGAAGGACTTAACCATAAGTCTTTCCCGGTACCGAAAAAAGAGAAGCTTAGATGCCAACGCCTTCCTTTGGAAGTGTCTTGGGGATATGGCTGCAGTCTTAGGCGTGACGGCTTGGGATATGTATTTATATAGCCTAAAGAGATACGGAAAATACACCTACATCAAAATCATAGAGACCGCTTATACAAGCCTTCAGAAGGTTTGGCGGGAAACGAAGATAGTCGGCGAGACTATAGAGAAGAACCCCGAGACAGGGGAGCAATGTAAGTATCTAGAAGTCCTTTGTTACTTCGGATCCAGTACCTACGATAGCAAGGAATTTTCCGTACTGCTTAACGGAGTGATTGAGGACATGGCAGAGCTGGGATTGGAAAGACCGACAGACGAACATTTGAAGGCAATAATTGCGGAGGTAGAAAAGAGAAATGAAAGTGCATAAATTCACGATTCCCGGAAGGCTGGACGGCATGAATGAGATAATCGCCGCCAATAGAAAGAGTCCTTACACAGGGGCTAAAGAGAAACGGAAACAGCAAGATATTGTTATAAAGGCAATTCGATTCCACCGACTAAAGGGAGTAAGAAATTACCCGGTAACAATCAAACTTGATTGGTACGAAAAGAACGGCATGAGAGACCCGGATAATATCTCCGCAGCAAAGAAATTTATCTTTGATGCCTTGCAAGAAGCGGACGTCTTGCGGAATGACGGATCCGCGGAGATAAAGGGGTTTCGAGAAGATTTTCATATCGACAAACTGAAGCCAAGAATCGAGGTTGAGATAGTAGAAAATGAATGATTTCTTTGAGGAATACAAAGACGAATTAAAAGAGTACGACTTCCTAAGTAAGAAGAAACTGGAGTATGAGTTTAACCGCTGGAAGGCGGGGCTAGGAAAACGGCTGAAGCTAAGTGTGGATGAAATTATTACATTGCACTGCATAAAGGAAAAGGCAAGAAAAGACAAGGGGGAATAAATGGCTATAACATCGATTGAAAAAGAGTCATATATGCTTTATAGGGGCTGGAATCCTCTGTTTGAAAGTCTTCCAAAAGAGCAACTAGGCGAACTTTTCTATGCCATTTGCTGTTATCAAAGCGGAAATGAATATGAAATAGAAAACCCATTAATCAAGGGAATCTTTGAAATGGTGCTGTTGCAGTTTAGAAAAGACGAGGAAAAATATATTACTAACTGCGAAACAAAATCCCAAAATGGGAAAAAAGGTGCGGATAGCAGATGGCAAAAGAAAAACGAAGAAGATGGCAAAAATAGCAAGTGCCATTCAGAAGATGGCAAAAATAGCAAGTGCCATGTTTGCCATACCGAAGAAAAAACACAAATGGCAAAAATGGCTATAGAGGAAGAGGTAGAGGATAAGGATAAGGAAGAGGTAGAGGAAAAAGACATATTACCCCCCTATAGTCCCCCCAAGGGGGGGAAGGCCGATTCCTCACTACGTTCGGAATCTCGTGAAAACGTGTCCGTTTACACGCCACCGAAAACCGACCGGACGGACTATCAAGCCGTACTTGATGCTTTCCACGAATTATGCCCCAGCCTTCCTAAGGTGCTGAAGCTTAGTGATTCCCGAAAGAAAGCAATCAAGGCAAGGCTTAATGACTTCGGCTTGGATGAGATAAAACGAGCCTTTGCCCTTACGGAGCAATCGGACTTCTTGAAAGGCAACAATGCCAACGGCTGGCAAGCGGGCTTTGATTGGCTGATGAAACCCGCAAATCTTACCAAGGTGCTGGAAGGGAATTATGAGAATAAGCATAAGGCGGGGAAGCCGGGAAGTATGTTTGGGGAGGATGATTATCTGGCAAAGGTCGCTAGGGGTGAAGCCTCAATCATGGGTGAATGGTTCGGCGGGGTAGCGGAAGGAGGATAAACATGACGGAAGAAGAGGTAGGAAGGATCGTGCTGGCGATACGGAGCGCATATCCTAGCCATTTTAAGCAATTTGGCTCTGAGGACATAAGGGGAATGCTCCTTGCATGGTCGCTTGTGCTGAGTGAGTACGACTTCCATTTGGCTTCAAGGGGCTTGCAGTTATTCCTAGCGAATGACCGCCAAGGATTCCCGCCTTCCCCGGGGCAAGTGGTTGATTGTATCGTGAAGATTAAACACCCGGTGCAGAACGAACTAACAGGCACGGAAGCATGGGCGCTTGTAAGAAAGGCGATACGGAACAGCTACTACAACGCTGAAGCGGAATTTGAGAAGCTACCTCCAGCTTGCCAAAGGGCGATAGGGAGTGCCGCAAGTCTTAGAGAGATAGGGCAGCTTGATACGGAGAAGGTCGAGACTGTGGAGCAGTCGCATTTTATCAAGGCCTTCGAGACAGTAACCAAGCGAGAAAGGGAGAATCTTAGAATGCCCGAGGCGATTAAACAGCTGATCCAGAAGATGGACAATGACAAGAAATTGCTGGAAGAAAAGCAAGAAAGGGCATTGCTCCATGATTAGCGGGACGGAGAAAGGAAGGTGCTTTATATGCCAGCGATACGGACATACAGACCTGCATCACTGCTTGCACGGACACCGCCGAAAGATGGCGGATAAGTACGGCTTGACTGTCTGGCTTTGCCGGGAGTGCCATAGCGCTTTGCATGATAAGGGCAAGTACGATAGGGAACTGGAGGAAATGGCGCAAAAGGAATTTGAAAAATCCCATAGCCGGGAGGAGTTTATGAGGGTGTTTGGGAAAAACTATTTGTGAGAAAGGCGGAACATATGAAAACAGCATTTGTAAGTAGCGAGGAGCTGAAGGTTGAGAATGATATTTTTGATTCTTTTCGGGGAGACATGAATTTAATCATCCGGGAGTTGATCAAAAACATGATTGACAAGGACAGCGAGGACGGAAAGATAACGGCAACAATAGATGTGCAGCTATTCCCGACATTTGGCGATGGGGGTACAGCGTACCAGCCGATTCTAAAGCACAAGGTATGCTCAACCTTGCAACTAAAGGACGAGATGAAAGGCTTAAATACTTGCAAGGATATGGAGCTGGTGCTTGATGAGGAGACAAATACATATCATCTGCGGCACGCTACAGGTAAGCCACAAATGAGCATTTACGACATGGATTTAGGCGATGACGGTTCGGAGGAAGAATATGACAATTAATGAGTATCAAAAAGAAGCATTGAAAACCGCAAGCGGTATGAGCCACAAAAATGCATTAGATAAGCTAATGAATGGGGTGTTAGGACTTACAGGAGAAAGCGGAGAGGTAGCGGATATTCTGAAAAAGCATTGCTATCAAGGGCATGCATTGGAAGTAGAACATATCGCAATAGAATTGGGCGATATAGCATGGTATATAGCTTTCACCGCAAACGTATTAGGGTATGATTTTGAAACAATTTTACAAATGAACGTAGATAAGCTTAGAAAGCGATATCCGGACGGATTTTCAGCAGAAAGAAGCATTCACAGAGAAGAAGAGCAGTAGAAAGGCAGTAGAAAGGCGGTAGAAAATGAACCAAGTAGTTTTAATCGGGCGACTTGTGAAAGACCCGGAAATTAGGTATACGCAAGGTGAACAGCCTATAGCGGTGGCAAATTACACGCTGGCAGTAGATAGGAGATACAAGAAGGATGGAGAGCCATCCGCTGACTTTATCCGGTGTGTGGCGTTCGGAAGGAACGCAGAATTTGCAGAAAAGTTCATGACAAAAGGACGAAAATTTGCGGTAGCCGGAAGCATTCAGACTGGGAGTTATCAGAACAAGGACGGACAAACCGTATATACAACGGACGTTATCATAAACGGACAGGAATTTTGTGATTCAAAGCCGGCTAGTGCTGGAAGCTCTGGAAATTATGCGGGAGCGGCAACGGATTCCGAAGGATTTATGAGTATTCCGGATGGGGTAGAGGACGAAGGACTGCCGTTCAACTAAAGTGAACTGTCAACCGATAGCTGACAGCTGGTTATCAACTATCGGTTGACTACCACGGTGGAAACATAGAGAGGTGAACAATGAAAGAAATAAAACTGTATCAATGCGAGATTTGTGGAACTAAATATGCGGAGAAATTAAAGGCTAAAGAATGTGAAAAGTACCACGCGAAAGATTTGGTAATCTCTGATTGCAAATATCACGGAATGAATGTTTGCGGAAGCTTTCCAGTAAAAATTTGGGTTAAGGCGAAAAACGGAGAGGAAAGGATGTACCGGCTATGACAAGACTACCTAACTTAGAATTGCTGATGTATAAAGCCAGTTCGATTTTCCCACAAGAGAAAGAGTTTCTCTTGAAAGCTAGAAAATTGAAAAGCTATGAGATACTTGATTTTGAGGTTGAAACATTCCCACAAATATGGGGAAGCACCTGTACAGGATTTGACATTACAGAGGATGGAAAGGCTACTATCGGCGGTTGTGCGATGACTACAGAGTATACAACTGTGGTACATGAAAAAAGAACCGATTTTTATTTAGTGTTCTTTGGAGATAGACCCTGCTATATGGTTCACAATCCTACCAAGGAGTTTTACGAGGACTTGAAGGAAAGGAATTTGGTTAGCCTATCAAAATCAAAAGAGAGGTATTAAAGGTATGAGTGAATCAAAAGTAGATATTACAGCTCTGCTGGTATGCAAAGCCGAGGTTGTATTCTTTAATGAGGATTTAATCAATGATTTAAAGTATTGCTTACCGGAAATGGAAGAAGCTATCAACGAGATAGGCGAAACATTTGAGATGTGTTCGGAAGAAATTGACAATAGGCTATTAGAGGCACTGAAGAAAGAACGGGAGGAATTATACAATGGTTGAAATAACAGAGAAGGACTTAGTGGACGTGCCCTTAGATGATGAGTATAATGCCATGCTTGAAACGCAAGGCGAGGAAGCAACAAAAGCCTTTTATATCTGCAATGCCTTTAAATATCTGCATAGACAGAGAAGAAAAGGTGGTAAAAAGGACATTGAGAAAGCTAAGTGGTGCTTGGATAAGTATCTTGAATTAAATTAAAAAGAAAGGGGGAGTGGTTGCCGGCATAATACTATAGTTCCCCTTAAAATATGACAAACGAATTTATACTGGAAGATAGGTTGCAAAAGATAAGACAAATTATAAGCCAGTACGGAGAGGAAAATTTTTATATTAGCTTTTCCGGCGGAAAGGATAGCACGGTTTTATCGGCTTTAGTAGATATGGCGTTGCCGAGAAATGAAATCCCTCGAGTATACGCAGACACAGGAATAGAGCTGAACATGGTTAGAAATTTTGTCCTTGAACTGCAAAAGACAGATAGTAGGGTTGTAGTGATTAGACCAGCAATTCCGATAAAAAGAAGCCTTGAAGAACAAGGATACCCATTCAAATCGAAACTGCACGCTCATAATCTTGAAAGGTTAAACAGGATAGGGATGTGCGACAGCATTAAAAAGTACCTTGGAGAAAGCATAAACGGAGTAGCTAGTGGTGCAAGGTTTACTTGCCCTAAAAAGTTGAGATACCAATTTGATAAGTCTTGCAAGCTAAAAATTTCTGATAAGTGCTGTGTGAACCTTAAAGAAAAACCATTGGACACATGGAGCAAGAAGAATGACAGGCCATACACCATACTGGGGCTTATGAGAGAAGAAGGTGGACGAAGAAATGGTGCAACTTGCCTATCATTTAGGGGCAAAAAGTTAAGAGCATTTCAGCCTATGGTCACTTTAATAAAAGAGTGGGAAGAGTGGTTCATAAATGAATTTAATATCCGAATATGCGATATTTATAAACCACCTTACAACTTTACTAGAACAGGGTGTAAAGGTTGCCCCTTTGCTCTAAAGCTACAGGATGAACTTGATGTTCTTGCAAAATTCTTTCCGGCAGAGCGGAAACAATGCGAAGCAATATGGAAGCCAGTATATGAAGAGTACAGGCGACTTGGGTACAGATTGAAAGGCAAACAAGAAAATTAAAATTAAAGAAAGGGTGTGGAATAAATGAAAATTTTTATAAGCCAGCCTATGAAGGATAGAGACTTGGACGAGATATGGAAGGAAAGATGCGAAGCGATCCATGCTTTAAAATCTAAGTATGGCGAGGAAACGGAAATTATAGATTCCTTTGTGAAGGGCTTCCCCAAGGATGCTAATGCAGCTTGGTTTTTAGGAAAATCTATAGAGTTATTATCCTCCGCAGATGGGGCACTTTTCTTGGGGAATTGGTACGAAGCGAGAGGATGCCGGATAGAGCGCACTGTATGCTATGAATACGGGATTGATATAGTAAGGCTGTAAGAAAGGGGGATAGCTATGATAAAGCCTTTAAATTTTGGGAATTTTCAAGCCATGAAAAGGTATAGCTATAACCAAATGAACGCCTGGGCGGTATCCGTGTATCAGAGCGGATTCGAGGACGGGCAAGAATCTATGCCAAGGATCCTAGAATATGACAAGGACACCATGGAAGAGTTCTTGCTTAAGATTGACGGCATAGGAGAAAAGACAGCCAAGAGGATAGTAAATGCCTTTATAGAAAAAGGCGAAGCGGCATGGGAGATATAGATGGATTGGGTAAGCGAAAAGATACAAGTTAAATGCCCCTTTTATATAAGTCACACCTTCCCGAGAGGGAAGGGAGCGACTTCTATATCATGCGAGAAATTGCCGGAGATAGAAGGGAATTGCACCATGCAGATATGCTTTTCTGACAAGAAGGCCTTAGATGCGCACATGGCCGCATACTGCAAGGGCTTTTCATTTGCCCGGTGTCCGCTATATAAGCATATCGCTGAAGGATTGGAGAAGGAGGAAGGAAAGAGTGAGGAAAGACGAACAGAAAAGACTAAAAAAAGAAGCTGGATTGACGAAGAAATTGAGAGAAGCCGGAAAGCAAAAAGATACTAGGATAAAGGCGCTGGAGATGCGGGCAAGCCACTTCAGAGCCTTGAAGGACTCGAAGGACGCGGAAATAGCAAGGCTTAACCTCTCGATATGCCATAGCGAAGCACTATGTAGCATTTTGATTAAGCGACTGGGCGGAACCGTAGACGTATCCGGGCAAGATTGGGTAAAGGCGATAGAGGACAGGCGGTCTATCGTGGTGAAGACGGACGAAGCCGGCACTTTTTCCTTCATGGAAGCGGATATTGCTAGGGAAAAGGAAGAAGAAAAGGCGTAGGATAAAAGAAAAAGCAGAGAGGAGGGGGAAACGTGGGAAGCGCGAGAGGCGTAAAAAAGGGATTTATGCAAGACTACTTGACGGAGGAAATTCTTACTTACGTTACGGCATTAAAACGCAAGGGCGTGACCGATGAGGAACTTGCCAAGGCGCTGGGCATATCTAGGCAGACCTTGTATAGCTGGAAAAAGAAGAGCCAAGAATTTCGCTTTGCAATCCGTGATGGCAAGATGGTCGCGGATGCCCAAGTTGAAAATGCCCTTTTCCTCTCTGCTATAGGGCATACGAAGGAAGTAAAGACAGTTTTAAAAGACAAGACTACAGGAATCCCCCTTGTAAAGAACAAGGACGGAGAAATTACCCTTATGAAAGGGGAAGAGGGGGAAGAAATGCTTTACTATACGGATGTCCTGTATCTAAAACCGGATGTGAAAGCTATGATCTTCTACCTTACAAACCGATGCTTTAAAGATTGGCAAATGAATCGACAGAACAAGGAAGATAGTGAAGGAAGCGGACTTCCCGCCGGAGTGGTGGAAGTGGTAGTAAGAAATGAGGGACTGGAGGAGCTGGAGAGAAAAGCTATTGAGGAAGCAAGAAAGAAAGACGAGGAAGCCAGCAAAGGGGGGTAAGAAAAAAGGAAGGGGAAAACCCTTCCTTTATGCATGGAAGGGGCATTAAGCCCCTTTCTTATAGCACTTGATGTTATTTGCTTGCATATACTCCATTTCATCAATTAGCTTTGCAAGGGCTTCCGGTGTTGGTGTGTAGTCCTTGGAATTGTCTACTTTGGGAAGCGCTCCTTCAACGTAAACGGTCGGATTGTAGTAGCCATGGCATCCTTCTTCGTCTGTGTAGTAAGTGTCAAGTGTTAAGCGGTCTACTTTGCTTTTATAAGCTTGGAAAACTCCTACTTGGATTATGAGATTTCCTTTTTCTGCCCAGAAGTTAATGCTGCCGCTTCCTGTAATGGTGAATCCCTTTGCTTCTACTAAGTTAATGAGTTCGTTTAAGTTCTTGTTCATGGTATTTTTCCTTTCTTGTGTGCCGTGCGGTATAGTTTGGAATTTCTTTTTGGCGATAGGGAAAGGGCTTATGCCCTTTTCCTGTTGTCGTCTAATTCATCGGTTGCGTAGAAATCTGTATAGCCTTGGTGGATAGATACTTGTTCGAAATCGTTATGGTAGTCTTGAATCTTTCTTTTTGTAATTCCCTCGTAGTCGCTGTAGGTGCTTCCGTCTGAGTGAGTTATAGTAAACCATAAAGTTTTTTCTGTTCTCTTTACTACTGTTAATATGTAGCAGAGGCATGCCGTGTCGGAAAGTTCTGGATAGAAGTAAGCTCCATAGCTCTTGCCAATTTCAAATTTCTTTCTATTAGTAGTCATCTTATACCTTCTTTCTGCCCTATGGGCTTGTGCCTTGCGGCTTGTTGTTTGTTATGTCCCAATTATACAATAATATGCACCAATTACAATAGGCAGAATAACTGAATTATGCACCAATTATTTATGTAATTTGCACATATTACTTTTTGACCAGATGTGCTATTCTATTCTTGGAGGTGATAGAATGGCATTAGATAAACAAAGAAAGATAAAAAGAGAAATGGAATACCAAAAAACAAATATTAAGCGGATTCCCTTTTCTATACAGCTTTCCGAGTACGACGCATTGAAGGAGCAAGCGGACGACATCCCGATGAATACTTTCATAAAGAAAGCCCTTAATGCGTATACTGGGCAAGAAATATTTAAGGTATAGGGGGCGAGTATGGACAAGTTAAAGAAGATTCAAGCCGATATACTGCAAGGGCACAAAGATAGCAACATCCGCTTTTCTGACTTGCAGAAGCTACTTATAGCAATAGGCGGAAAAGAAAGAGTAAAAGGCGACCATTTTATATACTCTTTTGTAGAAATCGAGGCTATAATAAATATTCAGCCAGACGGAAAAATGGCCAAGGCATACCAAATTAGGCAAATACGAAAATTTATACTGGAAAATAACTTGCTGATTAGGGGGTAAATATGGGAAATTATGAGATTATATTGTACTGGTCGGAAGAAGATAAGCTATATATAGCGGAAGTTCCAGAGTTAAAAGGGTGTTTTGCAGACGGAAAGACAAGGACAGAAGCCATAAGCAACGCTGAAGCGGTTATAGCGGAGTGGCTAGAGGTGGCAAAAGAGGACGGCATAGCTATCCCAAAGGCAAAAGGTAAACTAATGTTTGCATAAAACTTAAAAAGCAAGTGTACTACTTTAAAAAGGACAGCTTAACGGCTGTTCTTTTTTTATTGCTAGGGCAAAAATCCCTTGATTTTGCTTGAATTATAGGCAGAAAGGGGGATTTATGGAAGCGATATGGAAGCCACAACCAAAGCAAGCCTTGATGATGGCAAGGGCGGAGTATGAAGCACTATATGGCGGAGCGGCTGGCGGAGGAAAGACGGACTATCTTGTCATAGAAGCATTAAGGCAAGTGCATATTCCGCACTATAAAGCCTTGATTTTAAGAAGAACCTTCCCCCAGCTGAAGGAAATTATAGATAAGGCCTTCCTTTACTACCCGCAAGCCTTCCCGGATGCCAAATATAACAAGACGGAACACCGCTGGACTTTCCCATCTGGGGCAAAGATTGACTTTGGAAGCCTTAATTCCGAAGAGGATAAGTATAAGTATCAGGGTATTGCATACGATTTTATCGGCTTTGACGAATTAACTCACTTCACGGCGACACAATACGAGTATCTTAAGTCAAGAAACCGTGCGAATGGTGCGGGAACTGTCGTATATACACGGGCAACAGCGAATCCCGGCGGAATAGGGCATGGCTGGGTAAAGGATAGGTTCGTTACGTCTTGCAAGGCTGGAGAGACAAAAACGGAGGTTTATAAGGTAAAAACGGAAAAGGGCATAGAGTACAAGGCGCAATCCCGTGTATATATCCCCGCCTCTGTCTTTGATAACAAGAAACTGCTGGAAAATAACCCGGAGTATGTCACGCACCTTGCGGCGCTTCCTGAAGCGGAAAGAAACGCCCTTTTATATGGGGACTGGGACAGCTTTACAGGACAGGTCTTTACAGAATTTAGAAACGACAAGGATGGCTATATCACGCGCCAGTGGAGCCATGTAATAGAACCCTTCCCAATTCCAGACTGGTGGAAGGTTTTTCGCGCTTACGACTTTGGTTATAGCAAGCCGTATGCGGTCGGCTGGTATGCGGTGGATGGAGATGGGCGAATGTATCTAATTCGCGAATTGTACGGCTGCACAAGTACGCCTAATACCGGCGTGAAGCACGAGCCACACGAACAGGCGCGGCGAATTAAGGAGATAGAAAACACCGACCCGCGATTAAAGGGAAGGAAAATAAGCGTTGGGAGTGTTGCGGATCCAGCGATATGGAATAAGTCGACTGGCGTATCAGTAGCGGAAGCTATGGAATCGGAAGGGGTGTATTTCGATAAAGGAGACCATGAGAGACTAGCCGGGCTCATGCAGTGCCACTATAGGCTTGCATTCGATGAAAACGGTTACTCGATGTTCTATGTATTCTCTGATTGTCTCGACTTCATACGGACGGTGCCAAACCTCACCTATGACGAGAAGAACGTGGAGGATATCGACAGTAGCCAAGAAGACCATATTTACGATTCATGGCGCTATGCCTGTATGAAGAATCCCATAAAGGCACGGATGAACTACATCGACCGCGAATCACACGATTTTGACCCGCTTAATTTGTATCAAGGAAACGCCAAGAGGCGGCTATATAGAGGATAGGAGGAAAGAATGGCAAGAAAGAAGAAGGAAGTAGTGGAAGAAGAGAAGAAGCAAGTGGCAAGTGCTACGCCAGAGGATAGACCGGAGGGAAAGCCTTTTATGAATCCCCCGGTTGAGTCTGTAGTGTATAAGCCGAAGCTTACGGACGAGGATTGCAGAGATGCAGAGTTTAGGTGTAAGCGATACCATGAGAAGATGCAACCGCTTGAGAATCGCCTAATCGAGAATGAAACCTACTACCGCCAGCAGTATTCTGATTACAAGGACACTGACGATAGAAAGTCTCTGCCGGAGAAGGGGAGCGGGTATCTCATCAATGCAATTATTAACAAAGTCGCCGATATGATGGACAACTACCCCCAGCCGACTATTTTGCCCCGTGAGGAATCAGACGAGGAGACGGCTTCAATCCTTAGTAAGGTTATTCCCGCCATTCTTGAGCGTAACAACTACACGAAAACCTATTATAAGTGCGCCATGGAGAAGGTAAAGAACGGCGTATCAGTTGCCGGGGTATTCTGGAATCCCACAAAGGATAATATTGGAGACGTGGAAATTAAGCGTATTGATATCATAAATATGCGCTGGGAACCCAATATCGAGGATATACAGGATAGTAAAGAAGTGTTTATCCTTACGGAATCCGATGTAGAGACTATGAAGGTACTTTATCCGCAGATTCTTGGCAATCTTACCGGGGAATTTGGCACGGATTTAAGCAGTTATAGCGATTCTGAGGTGGCAATGTCGGAAGATAAGGTAATTGTCTATGACTGGTACTACAAGAAGACCGTGTCTGTTGAGATTGGCGGACAGGTTTTCCCGAAGACCGTGCTACACTATGCCAAGTTCTGTAATGGAAAGCTCCTGTACGCTTCAGAGAATGACCCCGCAAAGGAATCCGGCTGGTACGAGGATGGACAGTACCCCTTTATCTTTGATGTTATGTACCCCATCAAGAACACCCCGGTAGGTTTCGGCATGATTGATATTATCCGGGAACCTCAGGAGTTTATCGACAAAATGAATAAGGCTTTGATTCAGAACGTCCTTGCCAACGCCCGCCCTAGGCGGTTTGCTAGGGAATCGACAGGCATTAACGAGGAAGAATTCAACGACTACAATAATCTGATTGTACATTATGAGGGCGACCCTAACGGTATTGTGCCGATTGATGTAAACCCATTGCCCCCTATCTATGCGCAGATTTTGGAGAATGTGAAAGAAGAATTAAAGGAAAATTCCGGGAACCGTGACTTCTCACAAGGAGCAACAAGCGGAGGCGTTACGGCGGCATCCGCAATCGCGGCATTACAGGAAGCTTCAAGCAAGACTTCCCGCACTATGAATTTAGTGTCCTATGATGCCTTTAAATCCCTTATCACAATGGTAATAAGCAGAATGCAACAGTTTTACAGCGTACCCAGAACCTACCGCATAATCATGAATAACGAAAACTACTATGCAATGGTGGGTATCTCCAAGGATTCCCCTATGGCAAGCGATTCCATGGCGGAGTTACTGCCGGATTCCGTCTTTGACCAGTCTATAGGGAAGTACATGGGCGGCCATAAGCCTATCTATGATATTTCCGTAGGCGCAGAAAAGGCGAGTCCGTATTCCAGAGTAGCGCAAAATGAGTTTGCCAAGGAACTTTTCCAGCTAGGTGTATTCAATCCCCAGCTTGCAGACCAAACGCTTGGAATGCTTAAGATGATGGACTTTGACCAAAAGGAAGAGATTATCCAGATGGTGTCTCAAAACCAGACCTTGCTCCAAGAAAATGCCCAGATGAAGCAGTTATTGCAAGGATTGGGCGGGATTGTAGCTGAGACTACTGGAGACACAAGGATTATGCAGATGTTCGGTATGCCGGAAGAGGCGCAAGCTATGCCGGGGAAAGCAAGCGGCCAGAGTATAGCTGTAAACCAGCTAGGCGAAGCACGGAAGGAGAACGCTACATCACAAGCGGAGAAAGCTAGGATAGAGGCAAGAGAAAGGGCGAGCGTATGATAAAAGGCTTATGGAGAGAGACGGAGGGTGGCATAGAGCTATCCCTCCATGGACACGCAAAGAGAGAGAAGGAAGGCACTGACTACGCTTGCAGTAAGGTTTCCGCCCTGTCGCAAGCGCTTGCCTATAGGGTGCTGGAGTTCTTCAACAAGGACGGTAGGGGCGGAAGCTATTACTACAATGCAAGCCATGGAGATTTCACTTTATCCGTAGATTTTGGACGAATGCCGGAGGCGGAAAGAAGGGAAGTTCTGGCGATGTTTTCCGTTGCCCTGTATGGTTTGGATATTGTCGCTATGCAATATGAAAATAGTATCGTTATTGCTAGGGAATCTGTAAAAGAGAAGTGTTAAAACCACTATAGACACTAGGGAGAGACCTAAGAGACGGACACGCTCACCATAAAGAGCAGAAGGGAAGAACAATGAAAAGATTATACCTTGAACCTTTACAGTTTTCAGACGGCGGAGCAGACGGCGCAAGCAGTGCGGAAGGCATGGCGGAAGCGCAAGAAGCGGTACAGGCACAGGAAGGCGATGCACAGCCCCCGGAGGAGAAGGCGGAGGAAGACCCTAAAGAAGGGGCGCCAAAGGCTGACCTAAAGAAGCTACTGAAAGAGAATGAGGATTTAAAGGCACAGTATGATAAGGCGGTTCAGAACCAAATTATCAGACGCTTTAAGGACTACGATGGACTTAAAGCAAAAGTTGCGGATTTAGATATGCTGTCCGGTTTAATCATGAGTGCATTTCCGGATGCGCCGCAAGACGGAGACCCCGCAAGCCTAGTCGAATACCTTCAGAACAAAACAGACCTTTACGCAGAGGCGGCAAGTCAAGCTGGCATGACCGTAGATGCCTATAGGCGTATGCAAGAGGTAGAAGCGAAGAATAGGGCATTGCTAGGGGAGCAGAGGGCGGCACAGGAAGAAGCGCAGAGAAGAGAGCTCTACGCGAGATGGGATGCTCAAATCCCGGAAGTGAAAGAAGCTTACCCGGACTTTGACGAAGCGGAGGAAATGGGAAACGAAGAGACAGGAGAAAGATTCATTTCTCTGATTTCCCAAGGCTGGACTATGAAACAGGCGTATGAAGCTATCCATATGCACGAAATCATGGATAGACAGGCGCAAGCTGTAAAGAAACAGACCGCCATGGATACCGCCCGGCAGATTAAGACAGGGCAAGGGGATGTGAAGGAATCCGCAACCGGCAGAACGGCACTATCTCCAGTGAATGGGGATATTTCCAAAATGAGCGACAAAGAAATAGCAGAGATTGTAAACAGAGTAAATAGAGGAGACACAGTCATCCTCTAAGAAGAGGAGAAGAATATTATGAGATTAGCAGAAACAAAGACTAATGTTCTGGATTTGCTGTACCTTGAGGCACTGCAGTTCCCAGACCCTACACCGATGAACCTTACCACAAGTAACGCTTCCGACAATGACCTATCCCCCTCCAACAATAAGACGTTCTATGACAAGAACCTTATTAGAATAGTGGGTCCTTCCTTGATTCACGATCAGTTTGGTAAGAAGGTAAACATTCCTAAGAATCACGGCAAGACAATGGAATTTAGAGGATTCGAGCCGCTGGCAAAGGCAACAACCCCGCTTACTGAGGGACAGACACCTAACGGAAAGAAGCTGGATATGTTCACTGTAACAACTACACTGAAGCAGTACGGCGATTATGTAGCATTGTCCGACCTTCTGGAAATGACCGCCATTGATAACCATGTGCTGGAAGCACAGGATAAGCTTGGCGACCAGGCGGGAAGAACCCTTGATACGGTAACGCGAGAAGTAATCAACGCTGGAAACAATGTTCAGTACGCTGAAGGACAGGTAACTTCCAGAGCAGCCCTCACTTCCGCGCATAAGCTTACACCTAAGGCGATTGCTATGGCGGTAAGAACCTTGAAAAAGTACAACGCTCCAAAGATTAACGGAAAGTACGTGGGAATTATCTCTCAGGATGTTGCTTTCGACTTGGAGCAGACACAGGAATACAAGGATCTATTCCGTTACACTGACAACGCTTCCTTCAAGAACGGCTACCTGTTCGACTTGTCCGGAGTAGAGTTCTACGAGACATCCGAAGCGAAGAAGTGGATTAACGCGGGAGCTTCCTCTGTAGACGTATATTCTACCTTGATTTGCGGAAATGATGCGTTTGCAGTAACCACCTTAGAGGGAGAAGGCTTGGAGACCATCGTTAAGCAGCGCGGTTCTGCCGGTTCTTCTGACCCATTGAACCAGCGTTCTACTGTAGGCTGGAAGGCACTAAAGGCGGTTGCTATCCTTACAAACCAGTACATGGTTAGAATCGAGACAGCATCCACCTATAACGAACATGAGGCTAACTAAAAGGAGGTAGCATGGCAAAAGTAGTAGAAACAAGTGTGAATGAAGGCGCGGCAGTATATACAACCAAATCAGCTGAAGAGATTCCTTCAAAGGAAAGGGGCACAGAAGTGTTATTCCTTCCCCTTGACGATACCCATAAAAGACCGCTTTTCGTATGTGTGAACGGACGGTCTTTAAGGATTCCAAGAGGGAAGCAGGTAGAAGTTCCGAAGGAATTTGCTGAAGCAGTTCGGAACTCCATGGAACAGGAGGCGGAAGCAATTCGGTATTCGGATTCTGTAGCCTACGAAGCGGAAGGCTAAAACTTGGAGGCGGTGGGGGAACCTACCGCCTTTATTTTATACAGGAGGGAAAAAAGATGATTAAAGTACGGAGCAAAACCTTATTCATTTCCGGAGAGGAACAAAGCATTGCGGCAGTAGGAGAGGCTGAAACTACTGTAAGAGAGTTCAGCATAGACCGCTTATCTGGGGATGGTATAGATCTGGCCAACTTGATATTCAAGTTAAATATCCGTTACGTTGGCACAAAGCAATCAGACAGAAGCGACCTTGAAAAGATTGTAACGGACGATAGCATTATTCTTAGATGGCTTGTTTCCTCTGTCACGCTAAGCCATCCGGGGACAGCTTTTATTCAGTTAGATGCATTTGATAGGGAAGGCTCTTGCCGTTGGAAGTCCTATCAGGCGGCTGTTTATATCGAAAAATCGTTAGATAGTGTGGTGGTTTCTTCCTCCACTCTTTCCGAATTGGAACAGCTAGAAAAGAAGTTCGAGACAATCGGAGTAGGCGAAGCTGCACGAGTAGAGGCGGAAAAGAAAAGGATCGTTGCAGAGGAAAAGAGAGAGGAAGCAGAAGAGAAAAGAAATCAGTCATTAGCAAACATTGTTTCTGAGGAAGAGAAAATCAAGGCGGTATCGGAGGAAGCAAAGGGCTATAGAGATAGCATAAAGGAAGATAAGGAGGCTGTTTCTAGGGACAGGAAGGATGTAGTTTCTGTTAGGTCAGAGGTTATTTCTGCCGTGAATACCGCCCAGCAATATGCCAGTTCGGCAGAAGCTTCTAAGGCAAGTGCCATTTCGGAGGGCAACAAAATCAAGGAAGCTACTATCGCTATAAAGAACGAAGCTACAACGGCGCGAAATGAAGCGGTAAATGCAAAAACAGAAGCAAATGGCGCAAAGAACGAAGCAGTCTCTGCTAAGAATGAAGCAAACAATGCAGCGGCTAGGGCAAAACAGAACGCCGATAGAGCGGAGACCTTTGCGAATAATGCTAAGGTTTCGGAGGGCAAGGCGGAAGGATTCAAGACGGAAGCGAGCGCATCAGCACAGAAGGCAAAGGATTCCGAGACTAAGACACTGGAAGCGTTAAAGAAAGCGGAAGCTAGCGGAAAAGTCCCTAGCGTAACAAAAGAAGAAATGAAAACCTATGTTGATTCTGCCGTTGGTAATGTAAAGGGCGGAATCACAGAGGCGGAGGCGACAACATTAGCGAGAAAGGTCGCGAATGATTCTATAACCTCCAGATTCGCAGATGGAAAAGGGACGATAGAATCTGATGTAAAGAAATGGTCGCAAGATCCATCGGCAGAACTAAGCATAGACGGGACAAGTATTATTCCCGGATATTTCTTTAAAAATTCCTTGTCTGGATTCAGAGCGGGAATGTGGGATATTCACGCAAAGGGACTGATGGAAATGCGTAAGTACGTTTCCGGGGAAATTGGCAAGGTAAAGACAGGAGTTCCTGAGGAAACCATGCGCTCCTATGTGGCGGGCGAAATCGGCAAGGTAAAGACAGGTGCTGGACTTACTGAAAAGCAAGAAAAGTTACTGAATCTTTTGGAATTGGAGAGGAAACCAGAACGCGAAATAGGCGAATTATTAGGACTTGGCGCGGATCATAGCGGACAATATGTTCTTGCTGGACTTCAAATTTTAATGCGAAAAGGCGAGTACGGACACATTCGCCCGGGCGATTATTTTTACCATAACTGGGAGCAGAAGAACAGGAAGCTGAAATTTAAAGTATTGGGGGTGAATCCGTATAATATTGGCAAGCCACATATTGATTTTATATGCTTGGATGAAAGAAATACTTCTGCCTTTATGGATATGGAAAAACTTAAAACATTTACGGCGGGCGGGAGATATAAGACAGCTGGCATTATATATGAGTGGAGTAAGGAATTTATGTCTGATAATGCGACTTTACTAAGGCTTATTACCGAAAAGAGTATAGCGCAAGCTGGAAATATGAAGATCTGGGCACCGACCAAGTGTGAGGTTTTCGGAAAAAGCTACTACGATGATGAAACCGCCCCGTATGTTGACGAATTTCTCCAATATCCGCTTTTTGCAAAAAGCCAAGAGGAGAAGATTTGCAGAAAAGAGAATAAGATCCCGATTGGATTTGTATTGTTAGACGAGAATTCAGTCAATAGGCAAGCCCTAACGTCTCCTACAGGAACGAACTTTAGCGCTGAATATTACAATGTGTTCACAAAAGAACAAAAAAAAGATGAATATTGTATCCCAATATGCTTCCGCGTTGCGTTACCGGGATAAGGAGGGGCAACCCTCCTTTTTGCTTGGGAAAAATCCCGCCTTTTTCGAGATAATACAAAGAAAAAGGAGGTAGTGAAATGAAACTTACAGTAGGGGAAATTCTGGCCATGGTGGATGCAATGCGGCCGAACAATGTGGATAGGGAAGCAAAAATACAGTATTTAAACGAGGTAGAAGCGGAGGTTTTCGACTTGTACCTTGCCTTTAAGCGCGGCAAGGAAGTAGAGATTAAGCCTATCAATGGGCGGGCGTACCTTCATGGGGAGACGGACACGCTGGAAGGCTATACCAATGCAGAGGGAGAGGGAGAGGCAAAGACAGAGCCGGAGGGAAAACTTACCATTATGGGCACCAGTCCCTATCGGATTGTAGAACCGCTAGGGAAAATGAAGGAAAGCGAACCTATGAGACTGCTTCCTTCCCTTAAATCCTATACACAGGGGGATGAGGACGCTGTAGTTATCCTAGACAGTAGGTTTTTAGGAATCTATACAAACTATATCAAAGCGAAAATAGACTATGCAGAGGATGAGATAGAAAGCTACACCAATGCAGTACAGGCATACAATGCCGAAAAGGAAGCATGGTTGTCCTATCTTAACCGCTACTTAGTCCATGGGGAGAGAAAAGCAAGGGGGTTGATTTAATGAGATTCAAGCCAATGCAAGCGATAGGGAAGAATAAGCAGATGATAGGCGTTTTCGGCGGGTTAAATCAGTCAAGTGTAGGGGCGGATAATGAGTTTTTGGACATGAAAAACGTGTCGTCAAGGCTTTATCCGTCATTGACTGCACCTGTAGCAAATGATGGTTTCTATACTACTGAAAAGGCTTGCCAGATTTTTGTTAAGAATGAAATTTACCTTATTGACGAAAATTCAATAATGCGACAAATGAAAAACGGTAGCAAAAGAACGCTGAAGCTAAACCGGAATAAACTGGATAGGATGCTTGTTGGCATGGGGGCGTATATCTGCATATTCCCGGATAAGCAAGTCTACAACACGGCGACAGGGGAATTATCGGATATGGAGGCGACCTACACGCAAAGCGGCAGTATTTCTATCGCGCCGGTATCGGAAGGCTCCAGCTTCGTAAAGATTCAAGGAACCAACTTAGGAAAAGCCTTTAAGAAGGATGATGTTGTTACACTTTCCGGCTTTACTCAGTACACAGATGTATTAAATGGGGCTAAGGCCATTAAGGAGATAGGGGATAACTTTATTGTAATCACGGCGGTAGACGAGAACGGCGCTACACTTCGTAGCATTACGGAGGAGCGCGGGGTAAAGATTGAGAGAAAGCTTCCAGATTTAGACTTTGTTTGCGAGTTCAATAATCGCCTGTGGGGTTGCTCCAGCGCGAATCATGAGATTTACGCTTCAAAGCTTGGCGATCCTACCAACTGGAACAGTTACCAAGGAACGGCGGCGGACAGCTATGCGGTGTCCGTAGGAAGTGATGGAGACTTTACAGGCGTTATATCCCAGCAAGGCTATGTGGTGTTCTTCAAGGAGGATTTCATTCATACAATCTACGGAACGAAACCGTCTAACTTTAGTCTCGACACCGTACAGGCAAGGGGAGTGGCAGAAGGATGTAGTAGGTCGCTTTGTCATGTGAATGAGACTGTCATGTATGTAGGGCGCGATGCCATTATGGCGTATACCGGGGGAATGCCGGAATCCGTATCAGACAAGCTAGACCTTAGATGGACTGGAGCAGTAGCGAATCAATGGAGAGGGATGTATTTTGTTGACTTAATACTGGGCAATACAAGAACGACTTACGTATATGATTTGAAAAATAACCTTTGGACGAAGGAAGATAGCCACACCAACAAGCTAATTAGTAGATTCTATTCCAATGGCGTTTTGTATGAAAGCTACGCTGATGATAGAGATTTGTATAGTCGAGCGATTGGCTTAAGTGATGGAAAGTGGTTTGATGTTGACTGGTATTTGGAGTCCGTGTATCTGGAAGAGGGAACCATAGACCAAAAGAAAGTTCATTCCTTGCAATTCAATGTAGAACTGGAAGCGGATGCCTACTTTGCTGTCTATGTGAGGTATGACAATGACACCACTTGGAGAAGGGTGGCTTCAGTCAATGCAGATAGACGGAATACCTACACAGTGCCATTAAAGCTAAAGAAATGCGAAAGATACCAGTACAGGTTGGAAGGGCATGGCTGGTTTATCCTGTACGGCATGAGCAAGACCATAGGGAAAGGAAGCGAGCGATGAGCGTATTTAGCGTTCCGAGGATAGACATAAGCGAGATTAACGACTTGGAGAAGGTTAAGGCGTATCTTGACGAGTTGAATAAGAAAATCCGGTACCTATCGGAAAATGTGGATCATGACAACATGGCTCCGGCGGAATACAGGAAATTCTTTCAAAGCGGGGAGAAGGCTGTTGAGCTTATCCAAAGCATGGACAGATTCTCCTTGGCATTGGAGAACAGTGCGGAAAAGCTGAAGGCTGGTATTGAGCAGACCGCAAGGGAAATTAACCTGTATGCCAAGAGTGGGGATGTTGTCAATGAGGTGAACATATCCAAAGAGAAAATCCATATCAGAGGAACGGCTTTACAGGTCTATTCTGAAAATTTCCAGCTTGATAGAGAAGGAAACCTAACGCTTTCCGGGGAAATCTATGCAGAGGCTGGCAATTTTGGCGGATTCCAGATTGTGAAGGAAGGAAACACAGAGTTCCTAAGAGGCGACACTATATCGGCGTGCGGTTTGGGCGGAACAACTGTAAATGTAAGGGGGCAGTTGGACATTACCACCGACAAGGACATTACCGGGTGCCATATAGATTTTAGTAACTGCAATGTGCAAACCTCCACGAATACCTATTTCGGCTGGTTCTACTGTGAGGATGTTGTCTGCACTTCTTCCGTATATGCAAATTGTGGCCAGTGTAACGAGGCGTATATTGACGGTATGCTGGATTGCTTTGATGTTTACTCGAATAATAGGGGGATGGCATGGAGTGACAGGAGATTGAAGACGGACATTAAGCCTATTGAGAACGCCTTAGAGTACATTTTATCCTTGCGACCTGTTGAGTACCGCTTAAAGGGCGATTCTCGCGTGCATTACGGCTTTATAGCACAGGATATCCTTGCCGGGGGAGACCCTTACGGACTGGTCGGAGAGATGGAAAACGGCTATTACGCCTTAGATTATGAGGGATTCAACGGCGTAATCTGCAAAGCGATTCAAGAATTGAGAAACTTTGAGACGCTTTGAGAAAAAATAGGGAGGAAAATTTCTCATGCTTTATAAAGCGGAAAGCCCAAATAGCATAAAAAATGCTAGGGATGTGGAAGGACATATAACAAGAATCAATAGGGCAGTGCAGAATGTATTTTCCTCGCTGGATCCGGAAGACAATTTCAGCACGGAGGAGCTGCAGCGGTATCAAGAAACAAAGCATTTTGCTTCCATGCTGGAGGTAAAGGGGAACGGACTAAGAACTGTCTATACCGACCTTGCAAATAAGGCAAAAACAGCATACGAACAGCAGCGGGAACAAATACGGCTTGCTTTATCAATGGGGGACATATCATACACAATCACTTTTTCGGAGGAGGCTATATCCATCGAGGGGGAGAGACTGGACATATCTACGCAGAATTTTGTCTTAACCGATACGCAAGCCGTAGCCAAGGGGGAAATCCATGCTAAAGGCGGGGAGATTGCCGGATGGAGAATCCAAACTACCGGGAATCATACGTCTTGGTCTGGTGGAAGTAATTCCAAGATTGAGGCAAGGTCTATTGTTGCCGACTACGGAGAAGGAAGGACGATAAACGCCTACGGAAATGTAAATATCAATGCAACCTTCAAAGGGAATTTTGAGGATATCAATGTAAGCGGGGCAAAGTTTCTAGGTGGATTCTCCTGTTCCGCTATGGAATCCTCCAAAAGGCTTACTTGCGGAAGCATGAAAATCTACACAACGCAAAGGGAATACAGAGAAGCTATCCCCACTTCCCCAAAGCGCCCGGCTAAGGATGAGTTGGATGCGGATAACAACGAGAAATACCCTAACCGATACAACACAGAGGAAAAGCCGGAGGGAGGATTGGTCGTTTCCGGGAATATCCAATGCCAGAAGGTACGATCAAGCACAGCAAATTCTACATGGTCAGATATTAGGATGAAGGAAAACATTCGGGGGATTGAGACGGAAGAAAGCAGTCTTTTGCTTGGGAATATTTCCCCTAAAAGCTTTACATTTAAGGGGAGCGGTAATCGCTCGACTGGCTTTATTGCGCAAGAAGTAGACAAGAGATTTACAAAGGAAATGCAAGGGGGCATCCTTGCGCTGGATGTGGACTCTATCACTTGTTGCTTGGATAAAATTCTTCATAACATGGGGGAAAGATATGGATGAGATGACAAGAATACGGAACCTTCTCTTGCAAAACCAGAAGATTATCCGCTATGCCTCTGAAAACGTATCTTTCCCCGCCTCCTTTTCAGAGGATTTTATAAAGGACTATGAAGAAACGGAAAAGACTATAAAGGAATTTGAAATCAATCACGAGAAGATCATGTTCCGTTTTCGGCGATTAAATAGCGACATAGAGACTTACTTTGAAACTTCCAGCAACATTCTGCAGCTTGGTGTAAAGAAAAAGGATGTTGTGAGTAAGCTGAACACGGAACTATCTCTTGGGAAACATATAGAACTCATAGGGAAAAGGTTCTTAGTGAATACAAAGCACCTGACCATAAATGAAAGCGGCATGAGATTTAAGGGGACGGTAAACGCCACAACTGGGAGCCTAGGGGGATTCACCATTAGCGGAAATACCCTAGTCGGCGCAGAGAATACGGCGATAGGTTCCGGCACAATCGAGGCGCACTATATGAATCTCAGAGGCGCAACAGCGGAGAATATCGACTGTAACCCGGACAATATCCAAGGGAAGCCTGTAACAATGACCTCTAACAGGCGAATAGACAAGGAAAGCAAGGAAGGTTCCACAACATCCTTCAAGGGCGAATTGTATGTATCAGGCGTAATAAATGCGACATACGGATGGAATCAGGAAGTAGATTCTGACGGCGTTCCTCACGGAACACTTCCAAACTTTAGCTTCGATGTTCTCCATGTAAAAGGCGCTTGTACCTTGGCGGGAAGGGATGGAAGAAAAACACCCGCGAATCGTGCCCGGTGTTCGGAAATATTTGTCGAAAAAGGGGAATCATGGTCGGATGCTCGGCTTAAGGAAGGAATCAAGGATATAGACGGAGAGAAGGTATTATCTCTTTTCCAGAGGCTTCGGCCTGTTGAGTACCAGCTAAAAGGGAATGGGGATAAGAAGATAGGCTATATCGCACAGGAACTTGATAAGGCATTTAAGGATTCCGACCTTCCCAGCATTGTAAGGCAAGAGGGGGAGTATCTGACAGTTCCCTACGCGGAAATGATTCCCTTAAGGGTAAAAATGATTCAAGAACTATACAGGAGGATAAAGGATGGAAACAAGGGAAAAGGAACTCATGAAGGCGGCGGAACTGCTTAACAGGGTAAATGTATCCGGGATTCAAAACATGGTAAACATCGTTACTGCCTACCAGCTAATTACCGGGATGGCGACAGTAGAGGAAAAGGGGGAAGAAGATGGCACTAAGTAATTCAATCGTAGACTATTTAAACCAAAGGGGACAGGGAAGTTCCTACGCTGCAAGAAAGCAACTGGCAAATCAAATGGGCATGACAGGCTACACAGGAACGGCCAGTCAGAATATTAGCCTTTTAAATCAGCTAAGAAACGGCGGAGGGAATAACAATCCTTCAGCGAATGTAATGGCTGGGGTAAATCAGCAAGCGCCCGCTCCTGTAAATCCCCCGGCACAGAGTGTAACAACCAGCACCAGCGAAAGCGGGAAGGTAAGCTATCCAACAAGGGGATATACTCCATCCGAACAGGTGGACAAGGCATATAAGGCGTACACGGCACGATTAGGATCCATGCCGGGAGATTACAGCGAATCCGAATATGTGGATGCCAGGAGAGAACAGCTAAAGAAGGTAGAAGGGGAACGGCCAGACCCCTTTAAGTCCAAGTATGAAGCGCAGATTTCAAACCTTTTGGACGGAATCTATGGCGAGAAGAAGTTCTCTTATACAGGGAAAGACCTTCAGAATGACGACTTGTATAAGATGTATGCTCAAAGGTATACGGATTCTGCAAGGCGGGCAATGCAAGACACTATGGCGAACGCACAGGCGCAGTCCGGCGGATATGGTTCTACTTATGCTCAGCAAGTAGGACAGCAAGCCTATGATACTACCATGGGCGGATTGAATGATAAGGCGCTGGAGTTTAGAGACAAGGCTTATCAAATGTACCGTGATGACCGCGCTAATCGGTATAACCAGCTTCAGGCATTTCAAGGACAGGATAATACCGACTATAGCCGCTACAGAGATACCGTAAGCGACTGGATGAATGATAGAAATTACTATCTCAATGCCCTTAATGGCGAGATGGCTAATGACTTAAATGTTTACAATGCCAATACATCCAACTACTGGAATGGCACGAATCATTTAGCCGGGCAGTACAATGCCGACAGAAGCGCAGACCTAAGCGCATACCAGCATGACAAGGCAGAGGAGCAGTGGGCGAAAGAATACGCTATGAAGAAAGAAGCACAGGAACTTGATAACGAACTTTCTCGATTGAATATCGAAAAGACAAAGCAAGCGCTTGCGCAGATGGCACTAGGCGGAGCCGGTGGCGGCGGTGGCCGTTCCGGCGGAGGTGGCAGAGGCGGAAGAAGAGGAAGGAAAGGGAAGCAAACGGAAGTGAAGGCCGCACCTGTAAAGGTGGAGACAGGAAAGACAGGAAAGCAAGTCAGAAATGCGTTTGATTTAATGGATGCCTTTGCTCCGTACTTCAACAAGGGGGCGAACAATGTGGCGGCAAGACCGAACCCGGCAATTACTCCGCAGAACGCCCTAAAGGAAATCTATGCGCATGATGGCGTTGATTATGACCTTGATATTACGCCGGACGATCCGCTTACCTATATCACCAGAAGCGAGTTAAGAAAGGCAAGAGAGAAGAGAGGATATTAAGATAAAAGGGGGAGAAAATGGGAAGATTCAGTTCTTTATTTGACACAAAGCAACAGGAAGAGAATCGAAAGCTTGTGCAAGGATATATTGCAGAGAGGGCAAGGAGAACAGAGGGAAGCGTGGCAAGACCAGCTTCCCCTATTTCTAATTCTTCCCCACAAGGAGAATTACAGGCGACTGCTCAAAAGAGCGGTAGCTTTGATTCTTCTCCGCTTGGCTATAGGGAGAGATGGCTTAATAAGGGGCAAGGCACCACGAAACCCGCCGGCTTTTCCTTCAAGCTTCCAAAGATGAACCCTGTAGAAAACAACGGAGGCGGCTATAACTGGAGCGAAAAGCAAGGGGCGATTGGAAATGTTGAGAAGCCTGTCCAGAATCCTACGGCAACGGCTCCGGCAAAAACCTATAATACACCGACCACACTAAGTCCAGAGGCTATGGCTAATCTCAAAAGCTATCAAGCCAATAACGGAACTACAAGCCAGAATCTTTCTGGCGGCGTTCCTATTGATTTTCAAGGCTTAGTGAAGGATGCCTACGAGAATACGAGAGAGTATGCTTATCTTAATAGGCTGTCTCAAAAGCCTGTTGTAGGGAAGCTGGCTCCTGTTGTTGGTGCCGGGCAATATGTTCTATCTAACATTGATAGCGGATTCGAGGGAATTAGAAACACGGCAGAGCAGATCATGTCTGATGATAAGATTTCTTCCCAGAACATGAACGGAGCATTCAGAAGTAATGCTATGAGGGAAGGTTCTTTACGTGCCCTTAGAAATAATCTAGGCATGAAATATGATGGCGTAGAGGATAGAGGGGAGAAGATTGCGAACTTTGTCGGCGGTACTGCATTGGATGCAGCCAGTTCCGCGGCGAACGCCACCCTATTCGGAACTGGAGGACTTGCCCTTGCGGCGGGGAATGCGGCCAATCAAGAATATCTTGAAAATGTAGATAACCCTAATATCACAAGAGACCAGATGCTTTTAAGTGGACTGGCAAAAGGTG
>CAUTXF010000034.1:0-23676 GCA_963542215.1 uncultured Oribacterium sp.
AGATTTTTACAGCCCTTACATATTATTTTTAAATTTTTTCAGTAGCTCCGCTTTAGCAAATCCCCCTAAAGGAAAAGCTGAAATGAATCCTATCCTTGACTTTCACCAAAAACTCTTCATGGGTATGGGAGCCCCAGCTGTCATCTCCTCCTACCCCCATCTGGGCCTTGGAAAGACGCAGAATACTATGATGAATCGGAGGAAGTTCATAACCGTGGCAGGCATTTTCAATTTCATGGGGAGTCCAGGGCAGGGCGGAAACATTCATTTGCCCCTCTTCATTTTCCGCTAAGAAAACTAGGCCTCTACCCTTCTCATCCGTGAGGGTCGCCAGTCGTACCTCCGCCTTGTTTCCCGACTCCTGGGGGAAAACATAGGGAGCAAAATTATCCTTAACTTTCTTATGATAAATGCCAAGTTTTCCACCATGCTTTCTGTCGGCATAACAGTCCTCTTCTCCCAGTCCGTACCAACTAAAGTTTTCCAAATCCGCATTCAGGGTAAAGAGAGCCCCAAATTCCGGAAGCTCGGACAGTTGTTTCAGAAGAACAGGATCTCCCTCCTTGGGCAGGCAGTAATCCAGAGTCATGCTGATTTTTCCATCCGGGAAAACGCTGTATTGCATCTGACAGCTGCTTCTTGGATTGGTCGGCAAATGGTAGCTGTAACGAATAAGGAAGCAATCCTTCTCCATTTTCATCAGTACCTCTTGCGGTTTTTCCAACATTAGGCTTGCCTCAGGGCTTCTTGTACTTAAATACTGACTTGCGGTTTTCCACTGGGCATGGCGAAAAGCCATCAGATTCCCCGTGTCATTGTCGGTGGGCGCACGCCAAAAGTTTGGTCTTGGCATGGCCTCCAAATACTCTTTTCCTCCGTATCGATAAGATACCAGCCCTCCCTGAATCAAGGAAAAGATTGCCTCAAAAGAACTGCCTCGTACGCCAATATTATGGGGAGAGGAAAGAATCTGAAAGTCTTCCGGAATCACTTCCGAAGCACTTCTCCATTCTTCCAAAAGCTTCTCCCAGCTTCTCACCCAATGTTCCTCCTGCTGTTCTTCCCCCAACAGATATACCCGCAAAGCCTCTTCTTTCTCTACCGTATAGGTTCTTTCCGAAAAGGCCATTTCCAAGCCTTTTTCTCCGTACAAACTATCCTTCTTTAAATGAAAACTAATCCGAAGAGTATACTCTCCCTCCAATTCTTCTTTTAAAAACGGATTAGGGATTCTTCCCTCAGATTGGGGCGGAACATTCGTCTCCAACAAACACTCCTTCCAAAGCTTTCCGTAACGATAAAGGGAAAGTTTACAATCCAGTTCTGAAGTGGATTGGAAAAGATTTCGATTCCGGATTAAAATCTCCTTCTCTTCCAAGATACAGAAAATATTCTGATAAAGATATTTCACTTCCTGCATCTGGGGCTTTGGATTTCTATCTCCCCCAAAAACAATGCCGTTGGCACTGAATTGAAAATCCGAAGGCCTGTCGGAAAAATCTCCCCCATAGGCTAAAAATTTCTCCCCGTAACGATTTTTCTTCCAAAGGCTTTGGTCCACATAGTCCCAGATAAAGCCTCCCTGAAACAGCAGCTCCTTCTCCGCATACTCCGTGTACTTATACAAAGCCCCTAAGGAATTTCCCATAGAATGGGCATATTCGCAAAGCAGGAAGGGCTTTTCCCTATGCTTGGAAAGATAGTCTTTGATTTCCGTAACCGGTGGGTACATCCGGCTTTCCATATCACTGCTGTCCGGATAGGAGCGGTCATTAAAGAGTCCCTCATAATGCACCAGTCTGGAGGAATCCAAGCTGCGAAGACGTTTTGCCATCTCATAAATGACAGATCCACCGAAGCTTTCATTGCCGCAGGAGAAAATCAGGATGGAGGGATGGTTTTTGTCCCTCTGCCACATATTTTCAATTCTTTGTAAAAGCATGGCCTCCCATTCTTTTTTATCCTTGGGAAGCACATAGCCTATATCTTTTGTAAAGGCATAGGTGTCCCAGCTGCCGTGGGTTTCCATATTACACTCATCCATTACATAAAGGCCGTACTCATCCGCCAGGCGATAAAGGGCGGAATTGTTGGGGTAGTGGGAAGTACGAAGGGCATTGATATTGTTTCTCTTCATGGTACGGATATCCTGCTCCAGCTCTGAAACACTTACTGCTCTTCCCGTTAAGCTACTGAAATCGTGTCGGTTTACCCCCTTAAAAACAATGCGCTTTCCGTTGATTTTCATCAGTCCGTCTTCCAAGGCAAAATGACGGAATCCCACTTTTTCCACGATATATTCCAGTACTTCTCCCTCTTCCGTACAAAGCTCCAAAACCAAGGTATAAAGATTGGGCTGTTCCGCAGACCAAAGCTTGGGGGCTTCCAAAGAAATCGAAAATTCTACGGTACCGTAAGGAAATTCCTGATGGATTTTTCTAGACTCTGCCCCGGCTTTTTGAGAAAACTTCGTTTTGCACTCCAAAGCATTTTTTTCTTCGGAAAGGCTCTTTCCCCCTGATACAGGGATTTCGCCTTTAGAAATAGTCTTTTCCTCTACAGAAAAGCCCTTTCCCTTGGAAAGACTTATTCCCCCATCCAAAAGGGTATAGCGAAGAATTCCCTTTCCTTCTTCCTTCTCTGTTTCCTTCTCTGTTTCCTTTTCTGATTCTTTCTCCCGGCCTTCGATTTTTCCCGAAAAATAAAGCCTTCCCTCTTTAAAATCCTTGCTTAATTCCGTCTGAAGATGCAGATCCGTCAAATGCAACTTAGGCAGGGTATAAAGATATACCTCCCGGAAAATTCCGGAAAAACGGAAGAAATCCTGATCCTCACACCAGGAGGCTGCAGACCACTTGTAAACCTGAACAGCCAGCTTATTTTCTCCCTCCTTTAAAAAGCCCTCAAGAGAAAATTCAGCAGGCGTAAAGGAATCACTGTGATAGCCGATATAGGCTCCGTTACAGTACAGAGCAAAGGCATTTTCCACCCCTTGAAAAGAGATACGCACCGGCTGATTTCCCCACTCCTTCGGCAGGATAAAGTATTTTACATAGGAAGCTACCGGATTAAAATGCCGGGGAATTTCTCCCGGACGGATGCTTTCATGCCCCTCCCAGGGGTACTGCACATTGGCATACTGAGGGCTGTCATATCCCTCCAACTGAATATGGGCAGGCACCACAATATCCTCCCAGTCCTTACAGGAATACTCCAAACTTTCAAAATTCGGAATACTGTCTTCTATTCTCCTTGCATAATGAAACTTCCATAATCCATTAAGACTTTTTCGCAGGGAGCTTTTCCCCAGCTTTTCTTCTGTAGCATTACGGTAGGCAATATGATCCGAATGGGGCAAAAGGACATTTTCCTGATAATATTCCGGACTTTTGATTTCTTCATAACGAAACATAGCTTTATTCCTCTCCATACGAAGTATTCACTGAACTCCAAATCACTCGTCTGCTATTCTACGGCAAAACAAAGCTTCCCGTCCATAGTTTCCCTTTTCTCCGGGATCAATTTTTAAACAAGAGGAGTCTGTCACTCGGATTTTTGAAAATTAGTTTTATTAGTACGATAAATTTTATTTACAAAGAAAAAAGTTCTTTTTTATCGCTCTTTTTTTCACAAAAATAAAAATAATATTTATTTAATTTTTCTTTACAAAAGAAATTTTTTGTGCTACTCTATAGGCACAAGAAAGAAAATAACAGCAAAAAATCTTTAGCTCGAAGAGAAAGGGTTAGAGATTTGCAAAGTGCAAGCGGAAGGTTTGCGAACTATAATCAAGAAAGAGAGGTACAATCCAATGGACGAAGAACAGTACTTCTACTGGAGACTTAACTGAGTAGAGAAAACTTAACTCTTGTATAGCGGGAATTATGCTATCGGTTTGCAGAAGACTTTCTTCTTATTTTCTGAAAAGAGCAAGTTTCCAATAGAATCGGTTTCCCATCATAAACGCTTTAAATATATATAATCATGGTGAAATTCCATTTTGAAATTATAGAGAAGCGATTCGGAAAAAGGTGGTACAAACCAATGGCTAGATAAGACAATTGAATACTAAGTATTTCCGAAAAAGGAAACATAGAGTTTCCTAAGGAATACTATCGGATGTACAGCATCCATGATAAAAACAGTGACGATGAGCTCTCTTCTCTGGGATAAGAGGAAAGGGAATTCCGATACGAATGTTTCAGAGAAGGAGCATTAGTATAGAGGAGGAATTAATCGTAAGAAAAGCAAGAGGAATGCTTTTTAAAATATGGATAAGCGATAAGGGAGTCGCATATCCTACAAAAGAATATAGAATAAGAAACAAGTCAAGTAGGATAACCCTACAGAACTTGGAAAAAAAGTCCCTTCATAAAGGGATTCCAGTGATGGATGACAAAGCAGTCTATAGTGATAAAAGGAAGGACCTTCGAATGTATACTCGAAGGTCCTTTCTCTTAGCCTTTTTTCCCAATCATTTCCTGACAGATCTTTAAAAGCACCGGAATCATCTTTTTGAAGGAATTAAGATTCAGATATTCGTAAATACCGTGATAGTTCTCTCCTCCTGTAGACAGGTTGGGACAGGGTAAGCCCATAAAAGAAAGCTTGGCACCGTCTGTACCTCCACGGATGGGGCATACCTTCGGGGTAACTCCCTCTTTTTCAAAGGCAGTTTTTGCCACATCAATCAAATACATATGGGG
The DNA here is from genome assembly GCA_963542215.1 of uncultured Oribacterium sp. Classification (GTDB taxonomy): domain Bacteria; phylum Bacillota; class Clostridia; order Lachnospirales; family Lachnospiraceae; genus Oribacterium. The sequence continues at coordinate 4,707 of CAUTXF010000034.1, forward strand.
GCGAACCTTTTCCACCATATTATAGTAACTGTCTTTCACTTCTACAGAAAAATGTGCACCCTTTTCTCCATATTTCTGATTCAGCTTCTCTCCCGCCTCTTGAAAAATTCTCTTCTTTTCTTGGAATTTCTCCCAGTCATGGTCACGAATAATGTAGTCCAAAGTAGCCAGACTTTCCTCTCCCACAAAGGAACACAGGTGGAAGAAACCTTCATACCCTTCTGTGTTGGCAGGCGTACAGTTTGGTAGTAAAGCATTAAACTCCATCGCCAAAAGATTGGCATTCATCATCTTATCCTTTGCAGAACCGGGATGAACATTCACTCCATGAATCTTCACCTTTCCGCCGGCAGCGTTAAAATTCTCATATTCCACCTCTCCCAGGGTGCCCCCGTCTACGGTATAAGCCACCTCTGCTCCGAAAAGAGGAACATCAAAAAGGTCTGCACCTGCTCCCACCTCTTCATCCGGTGTAAATCCTATGCAAATGTCTCCATGACGAAACTCCGGATGGGTCTGAATATATTCCACCATAGCCATGATTTCCGCAACGCCTGCCTTATCATCCGCTCCCAACAAGGTTTTTCCGTTGGTCACCATTAAATCCTGTCCTACTGCTTCTAAAAGCTTTGGAAATACCTTCGGAGAAAGAACTTCCGATTCGTTTAAAGCAATATCTTTTCCGTCATAATCCTTTACAATTCTGGGCTCCACATTCTTCCCTCTTGCGGAGGGAGAAGTATCCATGTGGGCAATAAAACCTAAAGCAGGAGTCTTTTCCTGCTCTTCCTTCGATAAATTGGAAGGAATTTTCCCGTAAACATAGGCATGTTCGGTACACTGTACGTCCTTTACCCCCAGTTCCTTTAAATCCGCTTCCAGAACTCTTGCCAGATCAAACTGCTTCTCGCTGGAAGGAATCTTTTCCTGATCCGGTACGGATTCCGTATCAATCTTTAAGTAACGAATCAAACGTTCTACTGCATCCATAATTTCTCCTTTACTTGTACGCACTGCTTCAGTCACTTTTTGTTCCCTTAATCGGTAGACTTTACGGTGCTGTCTCTTTCACTTCTATGGTCATCCCGAAGATAACTGTCCTCGGAAACCGGTCGCATTTCCTCCAAACGATAGGGAGTCTCCTGGTACACAAAATTTAACCAGTTGCTATAGGTACAATTGGAACTGGAACGCCAGGATAAAATCGGGGTATTCTCCGGATTGTCATCAGGATAATAATTCACCGGAACCTCCGGATTGATTCCTTTGGCCAAATCTCTTTTATACTCCTTATCCAAGTCATAACGGTCATACTCGGAATGGCCGGTAACAAAGATTTGGCGGGAAGAGCAGGCCAAAATCAAGTAGCTTCCCGCCTCTTCACTGTCCGCCACCACATAAAGCTCTTTATTTTTCTTTACTGCCTCTTCATCCAGTCCGGTATAACGAGATTGGGGAACATAAAACTCATCATCCATTCCCCTCATCAGCATTTTCTTTCTATGAAGAACCCTGTGGGAATAAATTCCGCTTAATTTCTTCTCCAAAGGCACTTTCTGAATTCCATAATGATAGTACAATCCCGCCTGGGCTCCCCAACAAATATGGAAGGTGGAAAATACATGGGTTTTGGACCATTCCATAACTTCCGTAAGTTCTTTCCAGTATCCAACCTCTTCAAAAGGCATCTTTTCCACCGGGGCTCCGGTGATGATTAGGCCGTCAAAATACTCGTCCTGTACGGATGAAAAATTAACATAAAAGGTATTCAAATGAACGGAGCTGGTATGGGTAGAAACATGGGATTCCATCTTCATCAGTGTTATTTCCGTCTGAATCGGAAAGTTGGAAAGCACCCTAAGTAAATCCAGCTCCGTATCTTCCTTTAAGGGCATCAGGTTGAGAATGGCAATATGCAGAGGTCGAATATTCTGAGATACCGCTCTCTGTTCATCCATGACGAAAATATTTTCCTTCTCTAATATGTCCTTTGCAGGCAAATGGTTCTGTACTTTAATTGGCATAGCTTCCCCCTTTACTTCTATCCGAAACGCTTATACAAGGTGGCATGATCCTTAATACACTGCCAGGTGCTGGAGCTGTAGCCGGTTACCACCAAAAGATTTTTTCCATTTGCTCCTTTTCCGCTGCTGACAGCGCAAAACATAGATTGACGAACAAAGCCTGTTTTCGCCATAGTCACACTGGCGCCTCCGGTATCCTGCCCTTTTATTCTTTGTTCAAACAGGTTCGTCAGTTTAATACCGTTCTCGTGCTTATTGGTGGCAGGAATCTGATAGTTCTCCGTGGAAAGAACCTCTCTGGCTAAGGAATTTCGCATAGCCGCCGCCATAATTTCTCCAATATCCTTCACATTCATATGATGGGTACTGTGATAAAGCCCTGTAGCATTCTGGAATTTACAGTCTGAAGATAGCCCTAAGTCCTGAGCTTTTTTATTCATTAAAGCTACAAATCCTGCTTCAGAACCGGCAATTTCCTTAGCCAAGGCCAATACCGCATCCGCTCCGGAAGGTAGAATTACCCCATAGAGTAAATCTTTTACCCGAACCTGCTCTCCTGCCACAAAACCGCAGTTGCTGGCTCCTCTTGCCTTCACATAGTCCACAATATCCTGGGTAATGGTAATCTTCTTTTCTAAATCCGGAAGATTCTCAACCGCCACAAGTAAAGTCATCACCTTTGTCATAGAGGCCGGATTCATGCTTGCAGAGCTGTTCTTTTCTCCTAAGATTGTGCCCTGATCCAAGTCAAAAACCACTGCATAATTGGCATTCACATCAGAGCCGATAGACTTGGTTTGCCCATTTCCCGAAAGCTTCGCCAAATTCCACTTTCTTTCCTGGGTAACAGCAGTATTTTGACCGCTACTCTTCGTCGTATTTTGAGAGGATGCACCACCCGGATTGGCTGCCGGGTTGCTTCCGCCGGAATTTGCAGATCCACTGTTTCCGCTCCCATTATTCCCCTGATTATTATAAAGAAGATCTTCAATATACTGGTAGGTGGGATCCTTGCCTCTTCCTACACCGCTTCCATTAACGGAAACCGGACCGTAGTCTGAAATTCCGTAAACTCTTTCCTCTGCATAAATCAATGTACTCTGTAATATGGATAATAACAACACCATAGAGCACAAGCTTTTTTTGATTCCCATTCTTTTTCTCATCTTTCCCTGATTGCTTCTTCCTATAATGTTTTAACTTTTTAAAGGAAAGGACTATCTCTTCCTATTAAAAATTTCACTCTTTCCTTCGCATCTCAATTTCTCTTAGCTGTTTTTCTCTTTATTCTCTCAGAATAAAGGAAAACATTTTCATCATAAAGGGCAAAGCAGAAAAGCACAAGGGATAAAGCTTACAAAATCATGTCAACTATTCGCCGGCCTTTGTTATACACAGATATCCGCCTTGATTTTTTCAAATATTTTCTCTCCGATTCTTTTTACATTCTTAATTTCTTCAATACTGGAAAATCCGCCGTATTCCTCCCTGTAACGGATGATATTTTTCGCCGTGGCGGGACCAATCCCTTTTAAGCTTTCCAGCTCCTGCTCGGTAGCGGTGTTGATATTGATTTTCTTTTCCTTCTGATTTTTTGGAATTCCCTCTCGGCTATCTTCTATACCGGCTTCTTTCTTTTCACCATCCACTCCGATTTCTGCTTTACTTCCCGCTTTACTTCCTACTTTACTTTCTACTTTACTTTCTACTTTACTTTCTTCTTCACTTTCTTCTTTGCTTTCTTTCTTACTTTCCTCTTTACTAATCTCCGGGTTCTCTTCTTTTTTCTCCTTTTTATTCTCTTCTTGCTTTTCTTTCTTTTCTTCTGCCGCTATTCCCTGATTTACCGGCAGCATTTCCTTGCTCTTTCCCTCTAAGCTTTCATAAGCACCTCGGGCTAAAAACGCTTCTTTCTCTTCCCCCGCTGCACCCTTATAAATAATTTTTCTTTCTCGTTCCTGATTCATGAAAAATAAAAAACCTAGAAGCATAAACATCAGGAGCAATAAAATAATTTTCCCCTGTTTCAAGGAAGATAGACTAAATTTAGACATAAGAAATTCCTTTCTAAAAAATGAATAGATTGCAGAATACTTGAAAAAAATCAATGACAGGATATTTGAAAATAAATGTATAGAACGTAGCATGCTTGGAATTAAATGAATAGACTGTAGAATGCTTGAAATTAAACGGATAAATAGACAAATAAGCAAATAAATGAATGCTTGCTTGAATTAATGAATGATTAGAAATAAAAACGCCGGAAAAACTAAATAGATAAAAAAATAGAAAGACGAAAACTTGATGATGAGAGAACGAGATATTGGACGCTTTGCGAGGGAAACGCGTTATGAATAAAAGGATGAATAATGGTAGGAAAAACAGAATCTTTAAAAAACGAAAGAAGCAATTTATGAGCCATAGTATAACATAATCTTCCCTACAAATTCTCTTCGAATAAAAATTTTATAGGGAAGATTATTGCCATAAAAAATTTTAAAAAGCGGAAAAGGCTATGCTTCCGATTCCTTCTCTGCCAAAATCAGCTCCTTGGCATAGGGCAAGGTCTGAATCCAATCGCAGAAAGTATGCCACTCCTCCAGCTTATGGTTCTTTCTGGAAAAATACATATTGATAAGGCTCTCATAATTCATGGTACAGGTACGCATTTGCTGATAAGAACTGGGAAGCAATTGGATAATAGTGTACCAGTCCTCCTTGTTTTTCTTCTCCAGAAAACGAAGACGAATACGTTCCAGATCCTCCACGGTTCTTTTCAAACTCTCCAGCCCTTCCTCAGTGAGATGATCATGGGAAAAGTCCTCTATACTAAATTCCTTAGAATGAATTTTGTGCATGGTAGAGGTGGAATTTGCTACAGTTGCCACCTTATACGTGTCATACTCCTTCCACCAATAAAGAGGGGCCGTGATGTCCACGGAGACAAAGATTTGGCGGATAAACTTTCTATGATCGGAACCGGCCAGTCGTAAACGTCTTGCCAGATTCATATCATTAGGTCCCAGCTGGTAATTTCCTTCTTCATCATAATAAGAATCCGCTCTATCCCAGGAATTCATAGGATTTCTGGCACCTCTAATCGCATTTTCTATATTCATTACGGATGTTCTCTCACACTTTAACATAGCGCTCCCTTTCTCATGCAAAACCGATGGCGGTATAACTATAACATGGGAGGTTTTTCTAAGCCAGTCTAATATAGTTTTTTAGAATACTTTTAGCCTTTTTCCTTTGTGTAGCGCGATTACTCCGGACTTTCGCTTCCGTTATTTTTTTAGAACATTTTTCCTAAAAATCAAAGTTTTTCGCCCTATTCTTTAGCCTTTTTGAGCAAAATATGCTATACTATCCTACAGCATTTGGTTTTTTATACTTGAAGAATTATGGAGGTAGAACATGACAGTACCTGAGAGACTTTCCGCACTTAGAAAGATTATGAAGGAAAAGGGCATTACTATGCTGATTGTCCCCACCGCGGATTTCCATCAAAGCGAATATGTTGGAGAGCACTTTAAAGAGAGAATGTTTATCACCGGATTTACCGGTTCTGCCGGAACTGCTCTTATCGGTTTAGAGGAAGCAAGACTTTGGACTGACGGTCGCTATTTTATCCAGGCTGCTAAGCAGTTGGAAGGAACCACCGTTCAGCTGATGAAGATGTTCGAGCCGGGAGTACCCAGTCTGGAAGCCTTCTTAGAGGAGCATTTGAAGGAGGGCGATACCCTTGCCTTTGACGGTCGTGCCGTATCCGTAGGAGAAGGACAGGAATACGCTCGTATTGCCGAGAAAAAGAAAGCTAAGATTCTCTATGATGAGGACTTTGTAGATCCGGTTTGGAAGGATCGTCCGGCACTTTCCGAAGAGCCTGCCTTTGATCTGGATGAAAAATATGCCGGAGAAAGCGTAAGCAGTAAGATGGCTCGTATTCGTAAGGAAATGGAAGATGCGGGTTGCAATACCCATATCGTTTCCACCCTGGATGATACCTGCTGGACTCTGAATATCCGCGGTAATGATATCGAGTTCTTCCCTCTTGTTCTCAGCTATGCCATCGTTCGCATGGACCGTTTCGACTTATACATTGATGAAAGAAAGCTGGACAAGGCTTTGCAGGAAAAGCTGGCTAAGGATGGCGTAGTGCTTCATCCCTACAATGCCATTTACGAGGATGTAAAGAAGCTTTCCGACAAGGATATCGTCATGATTGATCCGAGCAAGTTAAACTATGCTCTCTTCAACAATATTCCCAAGTCTGTAAAGACCGTAGAAAAGAGAAATCCTGCCATCTTAATGAAGGCTATTAAGAATCCTGTTGAGATTGAAAATATTCGTAAAGCGCAGATTAAAGATAGCGTTGCACACCTTCGCTTTATGAAGTGGCTGAAGGAAAACATCGGCAAGATTAAGATTACAGAGATGTCTGCTGCAGCAAAGCTGGATGAGTTCCGTGCCGAAATGGGCAACTTTATTCGTCCAAGCTTCGAGCCCATTTCTTCCTTTGGTCCTCATTCCGCTATTGTGCACTACACCTCTTCTCCTGAAACCGATGTGGAATTCCATACCGGAACTCTGTATTTAAGCGATACCGGAGCAGGCTTCTATGAAGGTTCCACCGACATTACCAGGACCTTTGCTTTAGGAGAGGTTCCTCAGCAGATGAAGGATGATTTTACTTTGGTTGCTATCAGTAACCTGCACCTTGCCAATGCGAAGTTCTTGGAGGGATGTACCGGTCTGGTATTGGATATCCTTTCCCGTCAGCCATTCTGGGATAGAAACTTGAACTTCAACCACGGTACAGGTCACGGCGTAGGATATCTTCTGAACATCCATGAAGGCCCTGCAGGCTTCCGTTGGAAGTTCCGTGCCGGAGAAACCGAAGTACTTCAGGAGGGTATGGTTATTACCGATGAACCGGGATTCTATGTTGAAGGTTCCCACGGTATCCGCCTGGAAAATGAGCTTCTCGCCAGAAAGGGAGAGAAGAACGAGTATGGACAGTTCATGTATTTTGAAACCATTTCTCTGATTCCTTTCGACCTGGATGCCATCAATCCGGATATGTTGAATGCGGAGGATAAGAAGCTCTTAAATGACTACCATGCCAGAGTTTATGAAACCATTGCCCCACTTCTTAAGGAAGACGAGAAGGAATTCTTAAAGAAGTATACCAGAGCAATCTAATCTATACTTCTATATAAATGAAGAGACTGTAAAAAACGTCCCAAAAGAGATGAAAAAAGTGTTCAGATGCAAATAATCTGAGCACTTTTTTTGTATAGCAAATTATGCCTAAAAATATCAGTACTTATTCCACGTGTTACACTTACAGGAAAAGAGACCATAAAAAATCAAAATAAATAGATTTTCGGCAATATAGGTCTGAATATGGGGTAGTCTGAGCCCGTCAGTACTTACTGAAAGCGAGTAAAGCGAAGCTTGAAGTTAGTACTGATACGTGGCGAAGCTAGCGAGAGCGTGCCCCAAATTTAGACCTATATTGCTTAGAAAACTATTTTGATTTTTATGATCTCTTTTTCCTTATTTCACTACTTACTTATTGGATAAGTACTCGTGGATTCCCTTTGCTGCAGCTTTTCCTGCCCCCATGGCAAGAATAACGGTTGCTGCTCCGGTTACCGCATCTCCTCCGGCATAAACCGCCTGCTTGGTGGTTTCTCCGTTTTCTTCCTTAGCGATAATGCATCCTCTTCTGTTGGTATCCAATCCCTTGGTAGTCTCGCTAATCAGCGGATTGGGGGATGTTCCTAAGGACATAATTACCGCATCACAGTCAATCACATACTCAGATCCGGGAACTTCTACCGGTCTTCTTCTTCCGGAAGAATCCGGCTCTCCAAGCTCCATCTTAATAACACGGATTCCGGTTACCCAGTCATTTTCATCCACCAGGATCTCCACAGGATTCTGTAATAAGTCAAAGATAATGCCTTCTTCCTTAGCATGGTGTACTTCCTCCACTCTGGCAGGAAGCTCCGCCTCGGAACGACGATATACTACATGAACCTCTGCTCCTAATCGAAGAGCTGTTCTTGCAGCGTCCATGGCAACGTTACCACCACCTACAACTACAACCTTCTTTCCGGCCTTCATAGGGGTATCTGCATCTTCTCTGTACGCCTTCATCAGGTTATTTCTGGTTAAGAACTCGTTAGCGGAGTAAACACCGTTGGCTGTCTCTCCGGGAATATTCATAAACTTCGGAAGTCCTGCACCTGTTCCTAAGAACACTGCGTCAAAGCCCTCTTCCTCCAAAAGCTCATCCACAGTAATGGAGCGTCCTACGAAAACATTGGTGAGAATCTTTACCCCCAGCTTCCGTACATTCTCAATTTCAGGGCCAACGACTCTTGTCTTAGGAAGACGAAACTCCGGGATACCGTACTGTAAAACTCCTCCCGGCTCGTGGAAGGCTTCGAAAATGGTTACATCATAACCTAATTTTGCCAAATCTCCCGCACAGGTTAAACCGGAGGGTCCTGCACCGATAACGGCTACTTTCTTACCGTTGGGAGCTCCAGCTTTTGCTGCCACATAGTTGTGCTCTCTTGCCCAGTCCGCTACATAACGCTCCAGCTTTCCGATAGATACAGGCTCTCCTTTAATACCGCGGATACAAACGCCCTCACACTGGGTTTCCTGAGGACAAACTCTACCGCAAACTGCCGGTAATGCGGAGGATTCTGCAATAATGTCTGCAGCCTTCTCAATATTGCCTTCTTTAATCTGCGTAATAAAATCATTAATCTGAATAGAAACGGGACATCCTACTACACATTTCGGATTCTTACAGTTCAAACAACGGTCTGCCTCTTCCTTAGCCTCTGCATCGCTGTATCCCAAGCATACCTCTTCAAAGTTTTTTGCACGTACCTTCGGCTCCTGTTCTGCCACAGGAACCCTCTTCATCATATTTGCCATAATTTCCCTCCCTTAGTTGCAGTTTCCACATCCGCCATGGGACTTTTCTGCTTCCAAAAGTTCCAGTAATGCTTTACCTTCTTCGGCCTTATAGGTCTGCTGTCTCTTCATTGCCAGATTAAAATCTACCAAGTGTCCGTCAAACTCCGGTCCATCCACACAAGCAAACTTTACCTGATCTCCGACAACCAAACGGCAAGCACCACACATTCCTGTTCCGTCAATCATAATGGGGTTCATGGAAACAATGGTGGGAATTCCCAATTCTTTTGTGGTAAGGGCAGCAAACTTCATCATGATTACCGGACCGATGGCAATACAACGGGTATACTTCTTCCCCTCTTCATTGACCAGCTTCTTCAACACATCGGTAACCACGCCCTTGGCTCCGTAAGAACCGTCATCCGTGGTAACATAAACATTCTTAGCCACGGAACGAAGCTCATCTTCCATAATCAGAAGATCCTTATTTCTGGCTCCAAGAATGACATCTGCCTCAATCCCTCTTTCGTGTAGCCACTTTACCTGAGGATATACCGGAGCAGCTCCCACTCCTCCGGCAATGAAAATCAGATTTTCCTTTTTTAACTCTTCCGGACTTAATTCTACCAGTTCGGAAGGTCTGCCTAAGGGTCCTACAATATCTGTGAAGTAGTCTCCTACTTTCAGGTGACTAAACTTCTCTGTAGAAGCGCCTACAACCTGGAACACAATGGTAATGGTTCCCTTTTCCTTATCGTAGTCTGCAATGGTGAGGGGAATTCTTTCTCCTAACTCTCCCAGCTTTGCAATCATAAACTGGCCGGGCTCCGCCTTTCTTGCTACATAGGGCGCCTCCACGTCCATGAGCCAGTCCTTGTCAACGAGATGCTCAACTCTTGTGATCTTGTACATGCTCTCCTCCATGTTTCTTTCCTACGAAAAACAAGTTTCGTAGACCTGTTCTTTCTAATTAGAATAGCAGAATTTCAGTAAAATTCATCTACAAAACAGCATTATGTTCACAGTACACAAAATCGAAACTTCTTTCTTGTGTATAGCAAAAAAGAAATGATGTTTTTTTCAGCAATTTTATTGTAGCAAATAAAATATTTTTTTCCTGTTTTTTATTTATGCAAAGCTTACTTTAATACGCTAATTTCTCAGCAAAGTAAGACTGCAATTCACTGATAGGGATACGCACCTGCTCCATGCTGTCTCTTTCTCTTACGGTAACTGCATGATCCTCTTCGGACTGGAAATCATAGGTTACGCAATAAGGGGTTCCGATTTCATCCTGTCTTCTGTATCGCTTTCCGATATTTCCACGGTCATCGTACTCGCACATCCAATACTTGGACAATTCCTCATGAATCTTCTCTGCCCCTTCTCCCAGCTTCTTGGCAAGGGGAAGAACCCCAATCTTAATCGGAGCCAAGGCCGGATGGAAACGGAGGACAGTTCTTTCATCTCCTCCTTCCAATTCCTCCACATCATAAGCCGCACAAAGGAAAGCCAAGGTCACACGATCCGCTCCCAGAGAAGGCTCTACAACATAGGGAAGATAATGCTCATTGGTCTCGTCATCAAAATACTTCATATCCTGACCGGATACCTCTTCATGACGGGATAAGTCATAATTGGTACGATCCGCAATTCCCCACAGCTCTCCCCAACCGAAGGGGAAAAGGAACTCTAAATCTGTGGTAGCCTTGGAGTAGAAGGAAAGCTCTGCAGCCTCATGATCTCTTGCCCGAAGCATTTCCGGCTTCATGCCTAAATTCAGAAGCCATTTCTGGCAATAATCCTTCCAATACCCGAACCACTCCAAGTCTGTGTCCGGTTTACAGAAGAATTCCAGCTCCATCTGTTCAAACTCTCTGGTACGGAAGGTAAAGTTTCCGGGGGTGATCTCATTTCGGAAGGACTTTCCGATCTGAGCAATTCCGAAAGGCAGCTTCTTTCGAGAGCTTCTCTGCACATTTTTAAAGTTTACAAAGATTCCCTGTGCGGTTTCCGGACGAAGGTAAACTGTATTCTTCGCATCCTCCGTAACACCCTGGAAAGTCTTAAACATCAGGTTGAACTGACGGATAGGGGTGAAATTGTGCTTTCCGCAGCTGGGACAGGGTACTTCATGGGAGCTAATGAAGTTCTCCATCTCTTCCTTGGACCAGGCATCCACGGACCCCTCCAAAGGAATATTGTGACTTTCGCAGAAGTCTTCAATTACCTTGTCCGCACGAAAACGCTCACGACACTCTTTACAATCCATTAAAGGATCGGAAAAGCCTGCCAAATGTCCGGACGCCACCCAGGTTTCCGGATTCATCAGAATGGCACAGTCAATACCTACATTATACTTGGATTCCTGCACGAACTTCTTCCACCAAGCCTTTTTGATATTGTTCTTTAACTCTACCCCTAAATTTCCATAGTCCCAGGTATTTGCAAGCCCACCATAAATTTCAGATCCCGGATATACAAATCCTCTGGTTTTTGCTAATGACACAATGGTGTCCATGGTATAATTTTTTGGCATTTTTCTCTCTCCAGTCTATTGCTGATTTCCCCAACGTTTCCTTTTACTTCTTCCATCCTACAAAGACTCTTCTCCTTATTCTTTGTAAAATTATCTGTTATTATACATCAAGCCGGAGGTCTTTGGAATATCCACAGTCCATCCCCGAGGAAACTTATTTAAATACCCTATAAATAATAGCTTTTTTTAATATAAAATAGCTTTTTTATAAATATAAAACAGGCCCGAAGTCGGGGCACAACTGCCTCAATTTCCAGACCTGTCTTAGCGATATTCCTTAGATTATATTGCTTTCTCAGTCCTTTTAAAGTTTAGGAGCCAAGACTTTTTAAGATTCGAAGGCTTTGAAATTGTTTGGGAAAGCTTTCTTTGCAAAGATAATCCACATTCCGAGAGAAGGATAGAAGGGTTCCCTCCTCCAAGGTAAAGGTATAGAGTCTTCCCAAGGGTACGGACAGGACATGATGCCAGGCCTCCTGTACCGACTTTCCGGAGGGTATTGGGGGCTCCTCCGTGTATTCCCCCTCCAGCATCAGCATACGAAGCTCAAAAATTCTCCTTACCAATTCATTTTTCAATCCCTTATGTAAGAGTGCCTTTAAGGAAAGATAAAGAAGCTCCACCATTTGGGGAGCCTCCAGATTTTCCTGGGCCACCAGCTCCGCCAGCTCTAAAAAATAGGCGGCATAACAGGCCTTTTCCAAATCCTTTGCAATCTCTTCAAAATAGGCATCTACCTCTACAGAACGAAGGGTGTATCCTGCCTTTCCTTCCCGTAAATGAAATTTTCCGAAGACAAAGCTACGGCTCCCTGCCAAAAGAGGAGAGTTGGGACGTTTTGCTCCGCTGGCCCAAACCGTCATTTTCCCCCTCTCCATAGTGAGAAGCTGTAATCGCTTGTCAAACTCCCGTAAGCTGTGCTCGGACAGCACCACCCCGTGAAGAACAATTTCCTCTTTCACTGACCCCTGCTACTTTCCTAATGGTACTTTTCCATTTCTAAACTGCCATTCTTAATTAGTATCTATAATCGGGGAACTTTCCACCCACAAAACTCTACTTCTGCTCCCTATAACCGTATTCCCGTAGATAGGCAGGATTTTCCCGCCAGTCCTTCCGGACCTTTACAAAGAGCTGCAGATTTACCTTGGCCTCCAAAAGACTTTCCATCTGAATTCTGGCACCGGTACCGATATTTTTCAACATGGCACCGCCCTTTCCGATAATGATTCCCTTGTGACTTTCCTTTTCACAGACAATAGTAGCCTTTACATCCCAGATACCGTTTTTTCTTTCTCGCATACTGTCCATCAGCACTGCAATGCCATGGGGAATTTCCTTATCCAGCTTATGCAGAGCCTGCTCCCGAATCAGCTCCGCCGCAATTTCCCGCACCGGCTGATCCGTAATAGTCTCCTCATCGTAATAGCGAGGGCCATAGGGAAGCAAATCAAAAAGAATGTCCTTCAGCTCCTCCAAGCCCTGACTTTTATAGGCGGATATTCCTACAATAGCGGCAAAGTCCAGTTCTTTTTCATAGTCTTCCTTTTTTTTCAGGAAAGCCTCCTCACCCCCCAGAAGGTCCAGTTTGTTTAAAACCAGAATAATCTTTCTTTTGCTATGCTTAAGAAGAGAAAGAATCTGCTCTTCCTTCTCCCCCTTTTGCTCGGTGGCATCCACAATATAGAGAACCAGATCTCCGTTTCCTAAAGCTTTTTCCGCCACGGATTCCATATATACGGATAGCTGATTTTTTGCCTTGTGAATTCCGGGAGTATCGTGAAAAACGATTTGCCCCCTCTCCTCATCATACACCGCCATAATTTGGTTTCTTGTGGTTTGGGGTTTTTTCGAAGTTATGGCCACCTTCTGACCAATCAAGGCATTGAGAAGAGTGGACTTTCCCGCATTGGGAAGCCCTACAATGGAAACAAAGCCGGATTTCACCGGTCCTTCCTCTACTTTTACTTCTTCGCCTCTTTCCTTGGCAAAAAAATCATCAATTACAGATCCCATCGCTTTACTCCCTTCCCTTTCAGAACAAAAGCCCTATATTTTTTATCCCCTTCTATTAAATTTCTTCCAGACTTTCAAAAGCAGCTTTGGCCTTTTCCAGCTCCCCCTTATTTCCAATGGCACAAAGTGCCTTTTCTTGGAATGCTCTCTTGATATAAGCGGAAAGATTTCGGATATCCTTCTCCTCCACATCTAAAAGTTCATCTCTTTCTCGCTGCAAGTCTTCCTTTGTAAGCTTGGAAAGATAACAACTTAATCCCAAAAGGAACTTGGTATAGGCGGACTTTGGCATATCCAATTCGGAGATGGCTCCGATAACATATTTGTTTAACTCCAGTTCTGTCGCCTTGAAGTTTTCCAGATACTCTGCCACCTTACGATATTGCTCCAAGGTTCTTTGCACATGGGGATCCCTGTAGGAAACCATAAAGCTTTCTCCGTTTCGTCCAAAGCCGCACATAGACCCATAGGCATTTCCCTGCTCTCGAATATTCTTCCAGAGGAAGTCGTAGGACAAAATCACCTTTAAAACCTTCAGGCTTCCGGTATAGGGGTAAGCTTCCCCTTGGAAGGAGCCTGCGGTCGCCACATAGTTCACCTGGGAAGTGGTACTGAAGGCTTCCCTGCGCTCTTTTTCCCCTGCAAATTTTGTTTCTCTCCAGTCTTCCTTTTCCGGAAAACGTCTTCCCAAGAAATCTGTAAGCTCTTTCTTTTCCTTCTCGAAAATGCCGATATCTCCCCCTGCTGCAAGGAGCAATCTTTCTCCGCTAAAAATTTTCTTGGATAGGGCTGTAAGCTTTTCTCCTAAGGCCTTGGGATTCTTACGAAAATCCTCTTCCAGTTCTTCTAAGAAATGCAGATAGACAATCCCCTTAATCTGCTCCTGAAAATGAGAGCTTGGAGAGAAAGCCGACATGGCACGAGTCACCGCATAGCTGTGACCGGAACCCTCCAGGCGCATTCTTTCTCTGGACTTTGCTTCTAAAAGAATCTCGGAAAGACGCTTTTCCTCCTGATAAACCGTTCGAAACAGCATCTCCTCCAGATACTCTACCGCATTTTTTAATTCTCCCTGTAAAAGCTTAAAGTCCAGAGCCAAGACACCGGTGTATCGATCCTTCTCTACAAAATCCGGGTAAGCTGTTAAATCCACACTAAAGCCTCCGGTATGAAGATAAATTTCAGAATTAAAATCCTGAAAACGAAAATTTACCGTATCCATATAGGCAAGACAGGTTTTTAAGAAGGAAAGATAGGACAGTTCCTCCTCACTGAGTCCGTCGGTATGGAATTGCAGACGAAGGTACAGAACCCCCTTAGAATCTCCCGGCACCAAAATCAACTTTCTGTCTCCAAGGCTTTCCTCCTGATAAGGGTAGGACTCCGCTTCCCGCTTGATATCCTTTCTGGAGAGTACCGGCAGAGTCTTTAAAGCTTCCTCAGTATTTTCTGTCTGCTGGTATAAAGTAAGTTCTTCTTTTACTTTTTTGATCTGTTCTTTTTCTTCCGGAGAAAATGCCTGCCATCTGGCCTGCAACTCCTCTGAAAGCTTCTCCTCCTTCTGCTCTGTCATCCCCTTCTTGGGTAATAAACGGAGGAGGGAAGAATGGGGATTGTTCCAGAAATTTTCCTTTAAGAGCTTTTCAAAATAGCCCTTTTCCACCTCTTCCATCAGCTCCTTATAAAGAGCCTCCGCTTCCAGATAAAGCCAGGGCTTTCCTCCGTAGAGCCAGGAATCCAAAGCATTTAAGCTGTAAACCAATCCCTTAGGGGTACTGCCGTAATCCGCCTCCTTATACTGGAAAGCATCATGGTGAATAGCTGCCAATATGGTCTTATGATCTAAACCATTTTCCGCGGCATCCAAAAAGCAATCCTGAATCAGCTGTAGAAACTCTCCGGCTCTCTCTTCAGAAACATTCTTACTGATAACAGAAAAGTAATGCTGTAAAATACCGTCGGAATAGCCTCCGAAAACATCCTCTCCCAAGCCTGCTTCCAAAAGCTTTTGCTTTAATACCGCTCCGGGACCGGAAAGTAAGGCATGATCCAGATAAGAAAATGCCATGGACTTCTTCGCATCCTGCCCTGCATCCAAAACAAAGTTGTAGGAAAGATAAGCTTTATTTTCACTACTATCCTTCTCGGAAATAGGATAGTAGTGGCTTTCCTCCACCATTTTCCCGAAGGGCTGCTGCCCTGCGATTTCGGAGTTTGGAGAAATCCGTTCAAATTCTTGCAAATAGGCCTCATCCATCCAGTTCAGCTTCTCCTCCATATTCATATCTCCGTAAAGGATAATAAAGGAATTGGAGGGATGATAAAAGCGCTGATGGAAGGCCTTAAAGGCATCATACGTTAATTTCGGAATGTCCTCCGGATCCCCCCCTGACTCATTGCCGTAGGTGGTATCCGGGAAAAGGGAATGGAAGGTGTATCGTTCCAGTACGGACTCCGGGTCGGAAAATGCTCCCCGCATCTCGTTATAGACTACACCGCTATAGCAGAGCTTTCCCTCCTTATTCAGGGTATAGTGCCAGCCCTCCTGCAAAAAGGTTCGGTAGTTTTCCAGACAATTGGGATGAAAAACCGCATCCAAATATACGTCCATAAGATTTTGGAAGTCCTTGTCATTCTGAGAAGCCACCGGATAAACGGTTTTATCCGGATAGGTCATGGCGTTTAAAAAGGTCTTTAAAGAGCCCTTTACCAGCTCCACAAAGGGATCCTTTAAGGGAAACTTCTTAGAACCGCAAAGCACGGAATGCTCTGTAATGTGGGCTACTCCCGTGGAATCCTCCGCAGGAGTACGAAAGGCAATACTAAAGACCTTATTGTCATCCTTATTCTCCAAGCATAAAACCTTGGCACCGGTCTTCTTATGCTCATATACCCGGGCCATGGTTTCCAGCTCTTTAATCTCTTTTTCTTCTATAAACTGATATGCCTTCATCAAAATATCTATTCCTTTCTAAACTACCGAATTCTTCCCTGATCTGTCTACAGCTTACGGTAAAGCCTTTCTAAAGCTTATGGCAGAGCCTTTCTCCAAAGAGGAACAGTGCCTCCCGAAAGTAAAGATGCGGCCTAAGCGCAGGATCCTCTACCGAAGGAAAGCCCACAATGCTGACTTTCTGTAAAGCATCCACTTTCCCTTCTTCTCTCTGCTTTTTTAGAGCCTGTTCCGCAAAATGGCAGGCTCTGAACATCTGATACTGGGAGCTCACAATGCCGATTCCGATCTCTTTCTCGGCTGAATCGTCTTTGATTTCCTGTCCTTCGGATGCCTCTGTTTTAAGCTCTTCCGCCGAATCAAAAATCTCATCCGAATCCAAGTCCTCTTCATAGTCCACAACTTGATTTTCCTGGGCTGCCAGTCTTTTCCGGACTTCTTCCCGACGCTTTTGACGAAGATCCTCTTGTATCTCGGAGCCTTCCTGATTCTGCTCCCCTTGGAAAATGCTCTCTATTCCGTAGGAAAGCTTTTGCTCCGTAGTTTTCGAGTAAAACTCCATCAGCATAGCATCGGCGGGAATCCCCATCTTCAGCATACTTTGGTACATCACGCTGGCTTCCGCACTGGCGCTGTTCCTTCCCTTTCCACCGGAAAGTACAATCGTTGCCGAAGGATTCTCCTGATAGCATAAATCCGCTCTTTCCAGGCGATTTTGAAGGAGTGGCGTAATCTTATTGTTTTCCAATTCGGAACCCACCACCAAAATATAAGAAAGGGGATCCTTCCACTGCCCGTAGTGATATTGGCTTAAATAACCGATAAGATAACTGAAAAGCAGGAAAAAAATGCAGTAACTGCTTAAGCCAAAAATTCTAAAGCGAAAAAACAAGGGATTTTTTCGTAAACGCTCCGGTGCCTTATAGACAAAGGCCATCAGGAGATGAATGGCTCCCAAAAGAAGCCAAATCCAAAGAAAGGAAAGATAGGAAGCGGTGGTCCATAAAAAGCCAAAGTAAAGAAAACATCCTAAGGCTAATATTAAAAATACAATTCCCATATCTTCTCCTTTCCCGGTTTACTCCTGAAAATTCTATTTGTCTTCGATTCTTCTTAATACATCCTGGGCTTCCGGAAGTACGGAAAAACGAATCTTTAAGTTCTGCTTGGAATGAGGACAGGACTCCAGACTTTCTCCGGTATCCGCATCCTCCATGGAAAGTACCTCTGTATCCAGATTATCCCCGTTTGGCTTCATAATGGAAATGCTTTCCCCTACAGAAAACTTATTTTTCTGCTGCAGGAAGGCAAATTCTCCCTCCACCTTCTCCACTGTTCCCAGATAAATAGCTCCTGCACTATAGCTGTTATTGCCATAAATCTGATCCTCTTCATCCGGTCTGCCATAGTAGAAGCCGGTGCTATAGTCTCTAAAGGTACATTTCCGGATTTCTTCCTCATAAATCGGAAGCTTTTCCTCATACTTCTTCGGATCCTCCAGATAATCCTGAATAGCCACCTTATAGGTTCTGGCCACGGTAGCCACATAGAGCTCCGTCTTCATTCGCCCTTCAATCTTTAAAGAATCCACTCCCGCCTCAATCAGGTCGGGAATATGACTAATCATATTCAGATCTTTGGAATTGAAAATGTAGGTTCCCCTATCATTTTCAAACACCGGATAATACTCTCCGGGACGCTTTTCTTCCATCAAAGAATACTTCCAGCGACAGGGATGGGTACAGGCTCCCTGGTTAGCATCCCTTCCGGTGAAAAAGCTGGAAAGCAGGCAACGACCGGAATAGGACATACACATTGCCCCATGCACAAAGGCCTCGATTTCCATATCCTCCGGGATATGGTCTCTGATTTCCTTAATCTCTGCCAAACTTAGCTCTCTCGCACAAACCACTCTCTTTACACCCAGCTGATGCCAGAAACGAAAGGTTTCATAGTTGGTATTGTTGGCCTGAGTGGAAATATGAATCTCCACTCCCGGCATCATTTCCTTTGCCAAAAGGAAGGCTCCCGGATCCGCAATCAATACCGCATCCATCCCCACTTCCTTTAATTCGGAAAAGTACTCCCGCATAGGCAGTAAATCCGCATTGTGGGCCAAAATATTGGCGGTGACATAGACCTTTACCCCTCTTTCATGGGCATAGTCCACCGCTTCCTTCATCTTCTCCAAGCTGAAGTTCTTGGCGTTGGCTCGGAGGGAAAATGCCTCTCCTCCCATATAGATGGCATCCGCCCCATAGTGAATGGCGGTTTTCAAGCCCTCCATAGATCCTGCCGGAATTAATAACTCCACTTTTCTCTTCATAATCCTACTTTCTACTCTATGTACTGATAACTCATTGTATTTATGAATTCTTTGTACTGACGAAATCTTTGTACTGACGAAATCCTTGTACTGACGAAATCTTTGTACTGATGAAATCTTTGTACTGATGAAATCTTTGTACTGATGAAATCTTTGTACTGATGAAA
>CAUTXF010000035.1:0-23136 GCA_963542215.1 uncultured Oribacterium sp.
CAAGCCCTCTTTCCCGAGCAATGCGAACAGCATTTTTCTCATAAATGTCCAACATTTTCTTCATTGGCTCATTAGGAAATCCTGCAATATTTGCAAACACTC
Organism: uncultured Oribacterium sp.; assembly: GCA_963542215.1. GTDB lineage: Bacteria > Bacillota > Clostridia > Lachnospirales > Lachnospiraceae > Oribacterium. Next base: position 103 of record CAUTXF010000035.1, read on the forward strand.
CTGTTTTCGTTAGTTTCCCGGCTATACAGGAAGCAATATAGGCTGCTTCCTCCTCTTTAATTTGAACAGAGACTATATTCTTTTGATTAAAAGTCGAACCATTGATAATACAAAACAAAGTATTTTTATATTGAGGCGCTATAGCTTCTATAACGTCATTAAATTGCGCGCCTGCCCCGATAATGAGACCATATCCCTGATCAGCATATTGTAAAACCTTGCGCTCAAAATCTTTCTCTGCTATGTTCTCGATATATTCTATTCGCTGATCATTTTTTGCATTATAAGATTTAATGCCATCAATATTTGCCTTGTTCCAGCTCTTATCCTCCTCAGAGCCGGAGAGGAGGACAATGACTTTTTGTGAGTAAGGCATTTGTACAGAAAATCGGTGGCAAATAAGATAAAGAAATAAAATAGTCAAGATCATTAATGCACACAAATATTTGATCATAACTTTTCGACTATTAGTTCTCATAAAGAATATCTACCTTATTGCCCACTCGTATTATTATGCGCCTTCTTCTACCCCTTCACAGCCCCCATTGCCAATCCTTCCACAAACTGCTTCTGGCAAAGGTATACCAGTATCAAAACCGGTAACAAGCTAATCAAAGAAGTCGCCGCCATAGGTCCCCAATCCAGTCCCTTATCGGTGATAAAGCCGGCGATAACTACGGGTAATGTCTTAGACTTATTGATACTTAAAATAACCGCAAAGAGGAATTCATTCCAGGCTCCCACAAAGGCCAGGATTCCTGCCGCCACAATGCCGGACTTTGTTACCGGAAAAACCACATAGAAGAAGCGACTGAGGAAATGGCAACCGTCAATTCTGGCAGATTCCTCCATCTCAATAGGCACTTGGGCGAAGAAGCCCATCATCAGCCAGATTACCAATGGCAGGTTAAAGCTGGTATTCATAATAATCAAAGCCGGCAGGGTATCGATAAGCTGTAGCTTTCGCATCACAAGGTAGATGGGAATGGCTGTGGCAATAGCCGGATACATTTTCTGAATCATAAACCATAGACCGAAAATCTGTCTTGTCAGGTTGGAAAATTTTCCTCGCACCAAACTGTATGCCGCCATGGAGCCAAAAAGCAGGGAAATGGCAGTGGAGCTAAGACTTACAATCATGGAATTCATAAACTGTCGTCCAAGACCGTTCATAGACAACACCGTTTTAATATTTTCCATGGTGAAAACATGGGGAATCAAAAGAGGAGGATTTGCCAAATACTCCGCCCGAATCTTAAAAGCACTGGAAAAAAGCCAGTATAAGGGAAATAAAACCAGCAACATCAGCACAGCGGTAAACACTATACGAAAAGGCCTTCCCCACACATTTCCCAATATTTCATGCACCATGGAATCATTTGCATCTATTCTATGTTTCTTAGCCATCATTTTCATCCTTTAAAAACTATATTCATGATAATCGTAAACAATTTATCCAAAAACTTTTTATCTATAAACCGCATAATCAGATTCTATTTTGCAAAATATATCTGATTTTTTGCAGCTTCTATTCAAACTTCATTTTTCTGCTTTTCACAGATTCTGTTGCGTATTCATTTATTTGCGTTTTGCAGATTACAAAACTCGCTCCTCCACCGCTTTTCTCCAGCGAAGGAAAAGGAAACTGACAATGGTCATGGAGAACACAAAGGCCATAGCCAGAGCCGCCGTATATCCGGCATCAAAGAACTTTAAGCCTTGCTTGTAAATATAGTTCGGCAACATTTCCGTAGCATTTCCCGGACCGCCGTTTGTCATAGTATAGATGGTGTCAAACACCTTGAAAGCATCCACGAAACGTAGCATTAAAACAATAATCAGTAAGGGACTAATCATGGGAAGCACGATTTGGAAAAAGATATGGCGATTTTTCGCCCCATCCACCCTGGCCGCTTCCAATGCATCTTGCGGAAGGGACTTAAGCCCTGCCATGGTAATGATGCATACCCAGGGAATCAACTGCCAGACATTGACAAAAATCACTGCCGGCATAGCCGTTTTTGGATTACTCAGCCAGTTCATTTGGGGTACACCCACAAAATGCAAGAGGTAATTGATGATTCCTGTACTGCCGTCCAACATCATACGAAACAGCGTACCAATGGCTACAGGAGCCATAATCATGGGAATCAAGAGCAAAGAAGTAAAAATGCGGTAAATTCTTTTGGTGCCGCAAAGCATCATGGCCGCCAAAAGCCCTAAAACCAACTCTAAAGATACGGAAACCACCGCAAAAAGGACTGTGTTCCCCACACTTACCCCCAGGTTTTTGTCTTGAAGCATCCGAAGATAATTCCCAATGCCGATGAACTTGGGAACGGCATTGGGAAGATTGATTTTGTATTGAAATAAACTGAGATAGAGGGAATACAGTAGGGGTAACAAGGCCGTAAAGCCTAAGAACAAAATGGTAGGAAGCAGGAAAAGCCAAGACCACAGCCTTTCCCCTCTACCCCTATTTCCTTTTCTTATTTCTGTGCCATTCATACTGTATTCCTCTAACTTTCTAGCATATTCTTTGTAAAACTGTTTTTTGAGATAAGTAAAAAATACTTCTCTACAAAATAGATTAATGATTATAGTTCTTGGTGCCCTCTTCAGGAGGTGCCTGCTGTAATGCTTCTTCCACAGCAGCCTTCATTTCCTTTACGGTAGTATCCAAATCACTTTGTCCGGAAAGATAAGCAGAAATCAAAGTGTTAAAGCTGGTGTCCACCTGTGTGGAAGCAGCCACTCTCCACCACATATTTGCAGTATCCAAAGCCTCACGAACAGTATCCATGTAAGTACCCTTGATGCCATCCTCTTCCCAGAAAGCCTTTCTCGGAGAAAGAATGCCGTGATTGTCATAGAATTCCTTCTGCTTGTCCAGGCTGGTATACATCTTGATCCACTCCCAAGCCAAATCCTTTTTCTTGGAGCCTTCCGGAATTGCGCAGTCCCAAGCGGAAAGCAGGGTGATTCCTGTCTTCTCCTTAGGAATTACGGACAATGCCCATTTTCCTACCACCTTGGACTTTTCAGGGTTGTCGGCATCCTGTACCAAGCCCAATGTAGGCCAGGTCTCGCAAACCGCTGCATCTCCGTTTAAGAACGCCTGAATAGACTGATCGGTTCCCCAGTTTAACCAGTTGGGATCCAAAGACTCCTGTAAAGCATTCAAATGCTCTAAAGCCTTTCTGGTTTCGGGGGAATCAATAGTAACCTTCCAATCTTCATCTGCCCAAGCACCGCCCATAGACCAAAGCACGTAGTCAAACACGCCGCCAAGCTGTCCGGTAATTCCGGAAATGGACGCACCGTAGAAGCCTTCATCCTTCTTGGTTACCTTCTTAAGCTCTTCTCTGTACGCTTCCCAAGTATCCGGAAGTCCGTTCGGGAAAATGTCGGTACGGTAAGCAAAAAGCTGTGGTGTGGAAGCATTGGGAATACCGATATACTTATCCTGCCACTTTCCGGAATTGGCAATAACATTGTCAATGAAATCCTCCGCCTTTACCCCGTCCTTCTCCATATAGGGCTGTAAGTCTGTAAGGTAAGGAGCAAATTCTCCATCCCACTGGCTGGCTACATCAATCACATCATAGGTTCCCGCACCGCTGGTAAAGTCCAAAAGCATCTTCTGGTGAAGCTCGGTGTATGGCATATCGATAACTTCCACCTTAGCACCGGTTTTCTCTTCAAATTCATCCACCATAGACTTAGCCGCATCCGCATAAACGCCGGACATATAAAGTACGGTCAGGGTTTCTCCACTGCCCTTTGCCTTCTCTTCTCCCGCAGCGGCTTCGGACTTTCCCTCCTCCGCCTTAACAGAAGCATCTCCACTTGCATTTCCTTCGCTTTTGGCTCCGCAAGCCAGCAAAGATGCCCCTAAAGAAAGGGCTAATACTGCGGATAAAACTCTTTTTTTCATAGCTTTCCTCCCATTTTATTGTATATTCTGAACAAATAACTATCTGCATTATACCTTTTTTCTGTAGCTTATCAATAAGCAAAAGTACAAAATATTCCTATGACTTTTGGGCAAATCACACAAATAAACATAAGCTGCACATGTTTAAACACAAGATCAAAAAAGTCGGTACTGTATTTCTACAGCACCGGCTTCTTTTACTTCTCTTTAATCTGTTCCCATAGTCCCCTACATCCCTCTAGGATATCTTCATAACAGGCTTGAAATTCCCCGCTATACCAAGGGTCGGCAATGGGATGAGGATGGTCGGTATAATCTCCCAGAAGAGAAATCTTTCCCTTGGGATCTCCTCCGAAAATCCGCCTCATATTCTCCCGATTTCTTTCATCCATCCCTATGAAATAATCGTAATTTTCATAGTCTTCTTCTTGCAATTGGCAGGCTCTTTTTTTACTGCAATCCATTCCCAGTCCTTCCAGAATTTCCCGAACAGGCGGGTAAACAGGGTTCCCCTGTCCACGATAAATTTCCTCTGAAGAGGTTGCTTTGGAAGATACTTGAAAGTCTTCTGTTCTTCCATGCTCCTCCAAGATTCTTTTAAATAAAAATTCCGCCATAGGGCTACGGCAAATGTTGCCGTGGCAGACGAAACAGATTTTTAACATAGTACTTTATTTACTCCTTTATTCTTAATGCTTTGTTAGCAAGAATGTTTCCCAATCTTACGGCTATTCGAGTTCTTGATTAGTTAAATAGAACATTTCCTTCTGTGTCTCAATCTCAGCCTTAAGTTCTTCTTCTGTTGGAAGGTATAGCTTATACTTTGAAGCAAATAATTGCTCATGATCATGTAAGATAGAGTATTTTGCTATATCCTCATCTGTATCCGAACATAAAACAATTCCTAATGTAGGATTGTCATCAGATCCTTTCTTCAGTTCATCATACATACGGATATACATATCCATCTGTCCTACATCTTGATGTGTAATCTTTTTTGTTTTTAAATCAATCAATACAAAGCATTTAAGAATATAATTATAGAAAACAAGGTCAATATAATAATCTTCTTTTTCTGTGTAAATATGCTGCTGTCTTGCCACAAATGCATAGCCTTTTCCAAGTTCCATAAGAAACTTTTGCAAGTTATCAATAATGCATTGCTCTAAATCTGATTCTAAATAAGATGTATCTTCTTGCATGCCTAAGAATTCAGCAATAATAGGATTCTTTATAAATTCAAGCTTATCTTGGTATGCTAATGTCAATTCTTTCATTTCTTTTTCAATCACATGTTTATCTTGTGCTTTAAGCATTCGATAGTAATACTGTGATGAAATATTTCTTTGTAATGTTCTTACATTCCATGTTTGCTCATAAGCTTCCTTTGCATACCAGTTCCTTGCAACTTCATCATTAACCTGTAACAGCTTCTCATAATGACTCCACGACAACAATTGTGCGGTCATTGGCCGCACAATTAAAATTCCATCTGATTGTGCGGCCAATGACCGCACAATCTCCGGAAAATACCTATAGAACTGCTGGCATTTATACAGAGTTCTTAAGTTAAAGCCTTTCCCATATTTCTTAGTTAGCGTATTTGAAAGTTCTTTAATCACTTCTTTACCATATTCAGCTCTGTCCGATTCCCTCAATATTTCCTCTGAAATACGCTTCCCCAATAACCAATTGCGAATAGTTAGTGTGGTATTAACTGCACGATACGCTGCTGTTTGAGCACTATCTATAATTTCGCAGACATCCACAGTGATATTATTTGTATTGGAATAAATTAATTCATTCATATTTTCACAATTCTTTCTTTAGCAAATATCATCTATATACTACTCCATATTTACAGCTTTCTCTTTCTTATCTGTCAACGACAAGTATTCTATGTATTTCTCCTACCACTTCTTCGGCGTATAGTGAATCTCCGCCACATTATAAACGGTAATAAACGCCTTCGGATCTTCCTTCTCCAAAAAGGCCATCAGCTTCTGATATTCCTGCCGATCCACCACCGCCACAATCTCCTTCTTCATCTCATGGCTGTAAGCCCCCATAATGTCATAGATACTCATGCCGCTATGGATGCGATTCAAAATAAATTCTGTAAGAATAGCCGCCTTTTCCTCGGTGGTAATCACGCAAACTCTCTTTTTAATGGTCTGTCCAAAGATAAAATGGTCCAAAAGGATGCCATTAAAGTAGGTGCCCAACACCGATAAAATCACGCTTTTTGCATCAAAGGCAAAGATGGATAGGAGGGAAATGCAAAGCCCCGCAAGTCCCATGGCTTGTCCCACATCCATGTGGAGATACTTTTGCATCATCTTGGCCACTACATCCAGTCCGCCGGAGCAGGTATTTCGGTTAAAAAGAATAGAAAGTCCGATGCTGACAAAGAAGATATAGGCTACCACATCTAAAAAAACATCCCCTGTTAAAGATTGATTATTGGGAAAAAGCTTTTCAAAAAGGAGCATAACCGCAGGCAGCATGATGGTACCATATGCTGTTTTATAGGCAAATTGATGGCTTACAAAAAAATAAGATATAATTAACAAGAAGATATTCATCGCCATTACTAAAGTCGCCACAGAAAAGGGTAGAAAATGATGAAGCACAATGGCCAGACCGGAAATCGAAGATACTGCCACATGACTGGGCACCTGAAAGAAAAAAACGGCAGCGGCCACAATCACAATGCCCACATTTACCATAATAATATCCTTCACTTTTGCAGAAAACGCTGTATTCATTTTGTCGTCCCCCTTTGGAATTCTGCTACCAGTATAGCACTCTATTGTAGCGGAAAAAAGACCTGCGAATGTTCACGAAGGGGTATTGATTACTCTTTTTTTATTTCTTTATCAACTGAAAAAATCTTTACTCTATTGATATTCACTTTCTGAAAAAAAGGCATCCATTCCAAGACTTTTCTAAAAAGAAAAAAGCATCCCCAAAACCTCTATACAGAAAGAAAATGGAAATGCTTTTTTACATGTTTTTGATACTATTTAGTAGCGTGTTTCAATAGAAGTGTTTCAGTAGAAGCTTTTCAGTAGAAGCTTTTCAGTAGAAGCTTTTCAATAGAAGCTTTTCAGTAGAAGCTTTTCAGTAGAAGCTTTTCAGTAGAAGCTTTCTGATTTGTACGCTCTTCTTTACTACATTATGCCTTCTTTGCAAAGCTGTAGGTATAAACGAATTGATCCGGAGTGTAGTTATCAAGCTTTACTCCGTCAACCTCTGCGTATGGATAGCCGAAATCATTTAAAGCCTCTCCATCCTGAGCAGGACTTAAAGTGAGGTCTCTTCCATCGGACAAAATCATTCTTTCTGCATCGCAGTTACCAAAGTAGTATTCCTGCTTCTCCTTGGTTTCTGTCTGGTCCTTTGTCCAATTATTCTTTAAAACAGCCTTTAACACATCGGCGGGATCTGCGGAAACCCAGCCTGTTCCCTTTAAATAAAACTCTGCCCAGCAGTGCTGATTCTTCGTGATATCCTCCGCATTGATACGGATTCCGAAATGCTCTCTGGCAGGAATTCCGGATGCACGGCAAAGGGCTACAAACATGGAGTTAATATCAGTACATTTTCCGGTCATGGTGGTATCTAGAAGAGCACAAACATCTCCCTCACCGCAACCCTTAACACTCTCATCACGGTTCATATTGGCAATAACCCAGTCATAGATGGCTCTGGCCTTCTCTAAATCTGTGGTCTTTCCTTTGGTTACTTCTGCGGCCTTGTTCTTCACCTGATCATTTAAGGGAAGATTTTTGGAAGGCTCCAGATACTTCTTCACATCCTCCGGAAGCTCCGCCTTCTCATCCTCCTTTAATTCAGGGCTTACAATTTCTTCTCTCTTTACCTGTAAATCCAGCTTAACCACTCTATCAGCGGGCTCGGCATTTTCATCCCATTCCACATAGAGCATCTTGTTGCCCCAGTCATCCGTGTTCATCTCCGCCTTAGCATTTCCGGCATCATACTTTACGTCCTCAACAGTCTGATACTCACTGCTTTGCGGCACAGGAATCCAAAGGCGAACCTTCTTTCCTTTTTCATACTTGGATAAGTCAACGGTATTGTTTACCGCTCCCTCAACCACCTTCTTTTCGGATACCTCCGCCTTCTCCGTTGCCTTTTCTGTGCTCTTCTCTGTAGCGGCAACAGATTCCGTACTTTGCTCGGTACCCTTTGCACTACTCTCCACATTGCTTGATGCCTTATTTCCGCAGGCAGCAATCAGCACTCCTACTGTTCCCAAGAGCAACACGAACTTTAAGCTTTTTCTCATTTTTTCCTCCTTAAGCCACTCTTTTAAGCTGTAACGAAGAAGAGTATACGCCAGAGAACCACAGGAGAGAAATTGGATTATTTTATAAATTATCAGTTTTATTGCATAGACTTATAAATACCAATCCATTATTATAGTCTTAAACCACACTGCCAACGCGAAAAAAGAGCTTGTCTTACACGACAAGCCCTTTTCCATTTTCCATTTTCCCTTACAGCTTATTCTTTCTTTGCCAATAAAGCACCGATTCCTCCGGATACTAATGCCAAAATTCCCACTACCAAGTAAATCCATTCAAAAGTGCCACTGGTTCCGTATATGTCCAATACCCCTTTATAGATGGAGCCTACCGTAAGTACCGCCACGCCACTTTTCCAAAGGAAGGAAGCCAAAGAGGCGAAGAATAGCTTCTTTTCCCCTGCCTCATCCGCATTTTCCAAAGACAGGTTCCAAAGACGATTGCCTGTGCATAGGTTGATAAACTTTGGAAGGAAAATAAGGGTTAATGGGAGTAAAAAGGCATAGCTCATGAAAGCCGAGCTAACTCCATGAGAGAAAATTCCGTAAATCTTTGCGAAGACAAAGACAAAAACCGTGGTCAAAGTAATGGGAAGAAGCGATTTCCAAGATAACTGACTCGTTCTATTATCAGAAATATTCTGCCTGTTCTCCATTTTCTCCACCCTTTCTTCTGTATTGTCCTTTCCGCTAAAAGAATGATAATAAACCACTTGATTCTTTTCCATTTTTTCTCCTTTATTATATTATGAACTCTTTCCGATATACAAAATATCACTGACTGCTCGTTCAGAAATCTTGTTTCCGTTGGTGGTAGGATTGTTCACTACCTCCCCCTGGAATACCATGGTGGAAGATCCGCCACCATCCAGGTTATAGACATTGGTCGCCCCTAAGGACTGCATAAAGCTTGCCAACTCATAAAGGCTTAAGCCTTCACTTTCGGAAGTTCTACCATCTGATACCACGAAGAGATAGTGGTTCTTGGATACGGTTCCGATTGCCGTTCTTGGGTTACTCACCATAGCCTTACCTACCTCATCATTTTCCGTAACGGCTATCTGTCCGTTTTCCACCAGTACAGGACCGAAGGAAAGAACCTGCCAAGCCCCCTTCTGAATCAAAGAATCCGTTGTGGTTTCGGATTCGGAAATGAAGGAGAGCGTTCCATCCTTGGAAATCACCATATCTTCTCCGTTATTTCCCTGATTTCTGTATGCCACACCGTTTCGAATGACATAGCCGCTTTGTCTTGCTCCGTAATAATCTCCGTTTATGGCCAAAACTGCATTGTTTTCCTCCGCCATATCGGAAGTTGTATCGGTAATGTTTCTTCCATAGGTATTGTTTGCAAAGGCGGAAAGAATGCTTGTACCATCCGTCACTTCTACATCCGCCACATAAATATTGCTGTCATAGGCTCTGTACTGGGTTACGGTAATTTTACTCTTACTGTCGGAGTACGTGCCGATTACCGTTCCGGAAACAGAGCTTGTTGTGCCGGAGCTCGTAGAAGAACTTGTAGAAGAATTCGTTCCGGAATTCGTTCCTGCGCTTGAACCGGAAGAGGACTTTGCTGTAGAATTCGATCCTGCACTTGAGTTGGCGGAATTTGTAGTAGAATTCGCTCCGGACTTGGTGCCGGAATTGCTGTTGGAGCTATTTCCGGAATTATTCTTGGAAGAGTTTCCGGAACTATTGTTAGCAGAATTATTACCGGAACTTCTCTTTCCACCACCGTGACCACCCTGGCCGCCACGTCCCGGACCGCCTTGACCATGTCCACCGGGACCGCCATTTCCGGGGCCGCCTTGACCATGGCCACCCGGCCCGCCATTCTCGGGATCGCCGTTTCCGGGGCCGCCAAAGCCTTGCTCATTATCAAATCCGCCTTCTCCAAAGCCCTGATCGGAGCTGTTGGCATCGGCATTGTCCATATTTTCATCATCCTGAGAAGAACCATCTGCATTAAAGTCTCCTTGTTCAAAACCCTCCTGCTCCTGATTCTCCGCATAGGCATTTTGCACCTCAGTACTTTCGCTATCTTCATTAAGAGATAGACCGTTTTCCTCTAAATTCTGCCCCGACACCGTCTGCATAGGGTGGGGAATCACAAAGGTGTCCAATAAGGCATAGGAGGTAAATGAGGCCAATGCCACACCACATATAATTCCTGCCTTTTTTCCGTTAAACTTTCTCATAATATTGTCCTTTCCTTACTATTGTAAGCATTTTTTTCAACTATTTTATTTTTACAAATTTTCTTTCTATGCATCCGCTTTGCTATTTTCCTAAGCCTGCGCCTTATGCAGCTGACTGTTTTTTTCCTGCAAGGCCTCTTCATAGACAATGCTGTGCTCTTCTTTTTTCTCTACTTCTTTTTTCTCTATTTCTTTTTTGCTGTTGTTCTTTTCGAATATCCATTTCTTTTGTACGAAATAAGACAAACAGAACAGTAAGCCTTCCGTCAAAATCTTAGCCACATAAGGATTTATGCCAAGGCTTCCAACGATTCCCGATAGGATAAAGCTGTTAATCAGGAATAAAAATGCCGCCAGTCCCAGGTAGGAAAGATACTCTTCCTTCTTAATCTTCTTCAGTGCGGATAGATTCCATTGCTTCTTCTCCCCCTCAGCGCTAAACACCAGATTTTTATTCAAAAAGAAGTTTAGGTGTAGGGAAATTACTCTTGCAAAGAAATTCGATACAAAAAGTCCGCCACTAATCAGGAAGAAGAAACTATAGAGCAAAAAATCCACTAGGAAGGATAAAAGGGAGCTGGCTGAGAATTTTAAAATCTGCTTGTAAATCCGATAGGAATCCTTCACGGTATCAAAATGACTTTCCGCATTGTCATTGATATATACTGTTTCAATCGGTACTTCTTCCATAGGCACTCCTTCCTTTGCCAAATACAAAAGCACATTCATTTCATACTCATAGCGTTCTCCCGGAATATCCAGCATTTCCGGAATCATCTTTCCGGAAAATGCTCTCATCCCTGTCTGGGTGTCCTTCACTTCCACCCCTGTGCAAAGATGGAAGACCTCCTTGGTAATGCCATTTCCAATTCTGGAACGAAGAGGAGAATCCTTGGACTGGGTTCTGCTGCCAAGAACCAAGGTATCCTCTTTCTCCTCCGCAACCAAGAGTAGGTTCAACGCATCTTTCAGCAAATGCTGGCCGTCCGCATCCAAGGTAATCACGGTGTAGTCCTCTTGCTTCCCTGCATTTTCCTTATATAAATATTCCAAGCCTGCCTTTAAAGCAGCGCCCTTTCCTCTGTTTTCCGGGAAGGAAAGCACTCTGGCTTCTGTCTCCCTTTCTATCTTATGGAACAGGGACATGTACTCCTCTCCGGAGCCATCATTCACAATCAGACAATCCATGCCATGCTCTTCAATTCCTTTTACAAATTCCAATAACTGTATATTTGGTTTATAAGCCGGTATTAAGGCAATCCTCTTTTTCATGCTTATCCCTCCTTGTCTTCTTAAGTTTTCTGAAATGAAAGTTGGAAGCACTTGCTTCAATTCCTTTCATGGCTGGAGTATAGGAGAAAAAACTGAAATGAAACTGAAAAAGAAGAAAAAAGCTATTTTAGCCATATCGGCAAAATATAAGAATTTTGCCGATATGGCATTGCAACTTCACTGTTAAGAATATATTATATAGTGAACCATAACGGCAAAAAAACAAAAATTTGCCGATAAAGAAAAGAGGTCTGAATGAAGGATTATTTACTTAGGGATACATTACCTGACTATACCGTTTCAAGACAGGATATCTTAAAGCTGGTACAAAAAAGCGATCCTTTTTTTCGTGAAGGACAGCTTAAAGGATTACTTTCATACATGATTGAAAATTCAAAACTCGAACATATCGGACGAAACCAATATAGAAAAGTCATAGATTCAGCGAATACAATAAAATATGAAAATCAATACTCCGATATTTCATTGCAAATAATTTCTATCATGGATGAGGAATTTCCTTTGATTGACTACAGAATTTGGGAATTCAGCTGGCTGAATGAATTTCTCAATCATCAGATTGGCCGCAATTACATCTTCCTTGAGGTAGAAAAGGAGGGATGCGAATTTGTATTCGAGCGAATAGTATCTGAATTTGCGGGAAAAGTACTTCTAAAACCTGATTTAAACCAGATTCTTCGGTATGGCATCGATAACAGCATAATCATCGATCGCCTAATTAGTGAATCTCCAAAAGGAAGGAATAATCAGCATCAACTGGCAATTGAAAAACTGATAGTTGATTTATTTGCTAACAAGCGGCTAAAGGACATGCTCTCTTTCGGAGATTATCCGGCGGCTTTGGAGGCTATTTTTTCATTATATGAAGTCGATCAAGTGAAAATGTTTCGGTACGCACGACGCAGAAACAAAGAAAGAGAACTACGGGAATTCCTTCAAAATAAAACGAACATTGAGCTGAAGGTTGGGTGATGTATGATAACAAAAGATAACTTCACATTGGAACACGTGCTTAGTTTAAAGAAAAATCGAATGGTGGACAGTTTCATTTTAGAAAGAAGCATTTATGCCTTCGGACTTCTTGAAGCCCTATGCAGGGTTAAGATGCCTTTTATCTTTAAGGGAGGAACCAGTCTGATGCTGCTCTTGGATCAACCCAGGCGTTTATCTACGGATATCGATATTATCGTTTCTCCGGGAACAGATATTGAGCATTATCTGGATGAAGCCGGAAAAATAATTCCTTTTAAAAAAATTGAGCGTCAAATCCGAAAAGGAAAGAATAGCATTGAAAAACGACACTATAAATACTACTATGACTCTCCTCTCAAATCCGAGGCTCCTTTTTACATTTTGTTAGACATCCTATTTGAGGAAAATCACTATTCCAATATTATTCAGAAGCCAATAAAAAATAATTTGATTATTACTGAAGAGCCTTATTATGAAGTTAGAGTTCCAAGCATAGATTGTATTCTTGGAGATAAACTAACGGCATTTGCTCCTCATACAACCGGAATTCCTTTCGGCGTAGATAAAGAACTGGAAATCATTAAGCAAATGTATGATGTAGCGACACTGGTGGATTTTATCGACAACTTTGAAGATATCCGTAAATCTTACACTAGAACCGTTTTATCCGAGATACAGTATAGAGGAATCGCTACCGACGAAGAAGATGTTCTTCGCGATACACTGGAAGCCGCTGTATCCATTGCCTCAAGAGGTCAATACGGAAAAGATTACGATAAATATTTGCGAGGAATAAAAAGTATTATCACACACGTATATGATGAACGTTTTTCTGCAGAAAAAGCTGCAGTTATGGCTTGTAAAGTCATGCATATAGCAGCATGTCTTTTAAAAAATATCCCTTATGAAACAATTGAAGACTATCCATCCTATATAAAAGCAGAAATAGGAAACTCTAAGTATTCAAAACTATCAAAACTTAGAAAATTTGATATACAAGGCTTTGCTCATGTCGTAAAAGCAATTGAAATTCTTCAAGAATAGCACTTGAAAATACAATTTGTAGCCTTATTGAAAATAGCTTTGAACCGAATTTAAAACGTCCCTAATTTCCAGTCCCCTCACTGATATCCGGCTCATAGATTCTGCGAACCTCTTTTCTCATGCTCCAAATTAAGAGCCAGGTGGCAAGCATAGTCAGCATACCGCCTATGGTAATGCACCAGCGATAATCCAGTATCTCCCCAAGAAAACCCATCACCATGGAAAATACACTGCATCCGGCAGTAATCAGAGCTCCCTCAAATGCATTAACACGAGACCTTAGCCTCTCCGGAATATAGGTCTGTACAGCTGCACTTCTTATAATGGAACTATTGCTTCCCAGAAAACCGCAAATCCCTCTATTTACAAGCATTAACGGATAGGGAATCCAGAGTAAGACCATATCCATAATGTCATAAACTTGGTAGACAAAAAATACAAAGCCGAACTTCTTCTTATCCGGAATCTTGATTCGGTATTGTAAGGCACTGCCAATGGACCTCCCTATAAACTCCACCACAGAAAATGCGGCATACATCGCCGCGGTAAAGCCCGGAAAAGTACGGAAAAAAGCAACCAGAATAGGGGTATAGCCGGTAGCGACTCCATTGCTAAAAGCCACATATTCGTAGATGCCTAAGAGTCCTCTTTCTTCCTTTAAATACTGCACAGCCTCCCGTATGTCGGAAACCCATGCTTTGAAAGAATAGGGTGTGCTATCATGACGTTTCCTTTCCTCCAAATGGATAAAGCTCTCCGTGATAGCGGCAAGAAGAGATAATCCCCCCTGTGCTATCAGAATCCATGCTACTCCCATTGTATCCAAGAGAATCGCAGCCAAGGGAGTCATGACAACTTTAATAACCGGGTACAGCATAGAGGATACAGCGTAGCCCTTTTGCTCTGCCCCTTTCGGAATTAACTCAGGATAGATACTTGTGAATGCCAACTCATCCACAGCTCCCAGACAAGCCAGGAGCAAAGACATTGTAAGATATCCCACATAGGAAAACTTAAAAAACAGTAGCCAAAGTCCCATTCCGAAAATCAAAAAAGCATTTGCAACATCCCCTATTACCAGAAAAGTCTTTCTTGGAAGTCGATCCATGAAAGGGGCAATGACAATAGGAATGAACAGGAATGGAAGAAACTGGATTGCCACAATCAGAGCGGATGCCAGAGTACTGCCGGTTTCATCGAATACTAAGAAAGCTAGGGCGAAGCCGCCTGCTACTCCACCAATCGTGCCAATGGCTGACGCAAGAATAACTAAGCTAAAATTCCGATTCCAAAGTTTTGTCGTTTCCATAGCAAGCACCTCAGTACCCAAAGTAGGCATTAAACAATGAAAAAAACCGTACATTAAGGAAAACAACCGCAAATTAAACTTCTCTAAGAATTATACAACGACTTATAATGATCCTTTAATTCATTCAACATATTATGCTTAATGTATCCTTCGTTTTGTAATCTTCCAACCACAATTCCAGCTGCAATGCCTTGCTTCTTAGCAAACTCGCGTATACTTGATACGGAAAAACTCTTATGGTCAACAAATTCATCAAATTCTTTGTTCGGAATTAATGTGTCTCTGGCCCAAGAATTGGCAGCTTTCTCATCATCCTCTGATGTTCCATTCATTTGACCTATATGTCCTAATATGATATGTGCTAATTCATGAAATAGACTGAACCAAAACTTATCCGCGTCTTTTCCTCTCGTAGTTAATCCTACAACAATCTTCTTTCCGTCCGTAAAGGAAGCTCCTTGTAAAAATGAGCCCTGCAAATGTGGCAAAAAAACAAGTGCAATTCCACACTCTGCAAGCATACTTTTGAGCTTTGGGCAGAACTCTTTCGTTTTCATAACTGTCATCAATCTGATTTGAGGAATACTGTTTATCAAGTCTTTAACATTAATGGGGGCAGTTTCAATATCTCTGGCCTCTATCCTTGCTTCTTGCGCCCAAGCCAACAAGGCTAAATCACTCTTTTCTGTTACAGCCAACCTTCTACATGCAATTCTTGTTATCTGAATACTTTCTAGCAGTGAAAGTTCCACAACCTCAAAAAATTTTCTAAGATTTACTACTCTTTCCTTTAGTATTCTCGTTTCTGAAACCCATTCATATTTAGCCATCTCATTATACGGCAGTTTTTTTGCTATCTCTTCATCCTTATCCACAGCATTTTCTGCTTCAGCTTTGATTAATTTTTCCCTGTATATCGCCTCTAAATTATTCCAAAACTTTGCTGGTGCTCCAAGCACCAGCTCCAACCTAACAGCAACCTCTGGAGTCAACTGTACCTCCCCATTTATAAGCTTACTGATATGCTTTTCAGACATATTCATTCTTACAGCAAATTCTTTCTGACTCATTCCTCTGTCATTGAGTTGTTCCTTAATTGTCGCTCCAGGTGGTGTTGCAATAATGCTACGACTTCTCACCATAGTGCTACCTCCTATTCCATTTACTTCACTAATGGTAATCCACTATTTCCATAATATGTGCTACCTGTATCTTATTACCTTGTTTTTCAAATACCATTCTGTACGGATGAACTAAATCTACTGCATATTGCCCTTTGCGGTTATTCTTCAATGGATGGCATCTACCGATATGGAATTTAATCATCTCTTCCACAGTGTCTGCAGCTTCTATTTCCACTATACGCATCTGTATTTTTTCAGACATTTCATTTCCATAGGTTCGATCTGAAACTTTAGCATCCGTACAAATTTTCTTTATTTTATTTGTTTTGTACGTAACTTCCAAGGTATCACCTCTTCCTGCAATTAACCTTTCGAGTAAATTTATACTACTGCACATGCCTATTTTCGTCAATAATGAATTTACCTATAAGGTAAATTCATTATTGACGAAAATACAGTTTTTATTCATAACGAGTATCCTCTCAAAGCATACGGTATCTTGTTGATGTTTTCATATAAAGCATAAGTACTTCAACTTTAGCACTTTTAAAAGTATCCTCCGAATTGCCACAATCCCCCCATAACTTATTTACTTCCTCTAAAGAAGCTGCCATAATGATCTCATTCTGTAAAAAACACAAACAAAGCGGAATCCCACATGCTTCATGAGGGATACTCGTTAAGAATACAAGTACTTAATTCAAGAGGATGAATTTATGCTTAAGCCCGGAATTTATGAACAAATTGTCAATTTAGAGATTCAAGAGGAACTATCTGCATATGCAGAAGAAGAAAAGAATATTGTGAAGATAGATGAAGCAGAAGCCTCCACTGTATTGGCTCAATACTGCAGCGATATTATTCGAAGCAACCTAGAACAGCTATCTGACCAAGATACTACTGCCAAAATTCAAGTGATTAATAAAATCATTGCGCTCCTTTCCGCAGAGGGAGAGGATATCTCTCCATTGTCTGTTGGTACGGAAGGAGAACAGCTCCTTGCCGTACTTTCCGCTACCCATGCCAAAAATCCACTTCTAAAGCTTGGTATGAAAAGTGCAAAAGACCTGCTTCGTCCGGAAAGTCCGATTTCCCAGAGTAGTCTTTTTACCGGTTCACAAAATGAGCCTTCCCTTTTTTTGGAATTAAAAAAGGAAATTGCGTCAGCCGATCGAATTGATTTTTTGGTTTCTTTTATCAAAATGAGCGGTTTAAATCTGATTCGGGATACGCTAAAAGAATTCACGGAAAATGGGGGAAAGCTTCGCATTATCACCACTTCCTATATGGGAGCCAGTGATGCTAAGGCTATTGAACAGCTTTGTAGCTTACCTAATACAGAAATAAGAATTTCCTACGATATTGAAAGAAAGCGACTACACACAAAGTCTTATATCTTCTACAGAGAAAGCGGTTTTACAACTGCCTATATCGGTTCCTCCAATCTATCTTCAGCCGCTCTTGATGAAGGTTTAGAATGGAATGTCAAACTGACCGCCAAGGATATGCCTTTCATTCTCAAAAAAATGGAGACAATATTTGACAGTTATTGGAATAATGCAAGTTTTATTTCCTATACGAATAGTGAGGAAGATAAGAAAAAGTTAAAGACTGCACTCCAATTAGGAAAAACAGGGCAGTCATCCTTTTCTGATGACAGTTTTCTTTTTGACCTAAATCCTTATCCCCACCAGCTGGAAATCTTAGATAAAATTGATGCGGAACGAGAAGTACGAGGAAATTATAAGAATCTCATTGTCTCTGCAACCGGTACCGGTAAAACCCTGATTTCCGCCTTTGACTACAGACGTTTTTGGAAAAAGCAGGGCGCAAGAAAGCCCAGACTTTTATTTGTTGTGCATAGAGAAGAAATCCTAAAGCAAAGCTTAGCGGTCTTTCGACACGTATTAAAGGATTCTAATTTTGGAGCATTATTTGTAGGGCAGTTTACGCCGGATTCCTTAGATCATCTTTTTATCTCTATCCAAACCTTTTCTTCGAAGAACTTTACAGAAGCAGTGGCCCCTAATTATTATGACTATATTATCGTGGATGAATTTCACCATGCTGCAGCTCCCAGCTATCAGGCCTTACTAAGTTATTTTCAACCCAAAGTTCTTTTAGGTCTTACAGCCACGCCGGAACGTATGGATGGAAGGGATATTCTAAAGTACTTTAACAATAAAATTACGGCTGAAATCCGTCTTCCAGAGGCAATTAATCGTGGCTTACTCTGCCCCTTCCAGTATTTCGGAATCTCTGACGAGATCGATTTATCCAATGTGCATTGGGTAAGGGGCGGCTATGACAAAGCAGAGCTTAGTAACATTTTCTCTCTACAAAGTAGTAGTGCAGAAAAAAGGGCAAATCATATTATCAACAGTGTTAATCGCTATGTGAATGATATTCACGCGGTTCATGGACTTGGCTTTTGCGTTTCGGTAGAACATGCAAAATTCATGGAAGCTCATTTTCAGAAGAATGGAATTTCCTGTCTGTCTTTAACAGGAAATTCCAGCGTAGAAGAACGAAACACGGCGAAAAGTCGTTTGATTTCCGGTGAAATTCAATTTATTTTTGTTGTGGATTTGTACAATGAAGGAATCGATATTCCGGAGGTGGATACGATTCTGTTTCTCCGTCCCACTGAATCCTTAACTGTCTTTTTGCAGCAGTTAGGACGTGGACTACGTCTTTCACTGGATAAAGAGTGCCTCACTGTTTTAGATTTTATTGGACAAGCCAATAAAAAATATAACTTTGAAGAAAAGTTTTCCGCCTTGCTGTCTCACCATAGGAATAATCTTAGTCAGGAGATCCAGAAGGGCTTTACTTCTCTTCCCCAAAACTGTTATATCCAATTGGAAAAGGTAGCCAGTAAAATTATCTTAGAGAATATAAGGGCGAACTTTGATAGAAAAGATGGTTTTCTCTTTAGATTAAAATCCTTCCACGAAGATACAGGACTTCCCTTAAACTTTGCTAATTTTTTAAAGCATTTTCATCTAGCCCCTAAAGACATTTATCTTCGGAAAAGCTCCTTTTCCAGATTATGTGTAGAGGCAGAGCAATGGGCAGACTTTTCTGAACCATTAGAAGAGTTAATCACGAAAGCTCTTCCGAAACTTTGCAGTATCAATTCCAGACGTTGGATTCATTTTTTACAAGAATGTCTGTCCATGTTATTGGAAAATACGTCCGAAGATTGTTTTGACTACCTGTTCTCTTTACCTGCACTACAATCCAGGTTTTTCCGAATGTTCTATTTCACCTTGTTTCAAAGGCTTATAGATTGGGAAAATCCGGAAGATAAAGAGAACTTAATCAATTTACAGAAATCTCCTACAATGCTCCGAGAATTACTGGATTTACTTTCCTTTAATTTGGACAGCATAGATTTTGTAGATCGAAGTCTGACATTTCTACCGGACTGTCCTTTAGATGTGCATTGTAGCTATTCAAGAGACCAAATCTTATTGGCTTTAGACTTTGAGAAGCCCAACACCGTTCGAGAGGGTGTGAAATGGCTTCCGAAGAAAAAGCTAGATCTTCTTTTTGTGACTTTAAATAAATCCGATAAAGAGTATTCTCCCAGTACCATGTACCAAGACTACTCCCTTAACGAAAGGCTCTTTCACTGGCAGAGCCAAAATGCCACCTCCGACACATCCCAAACCGGCAAACGCTATATTCAGCACAAAAAACTGGGGACAAATGTTTTTTTATTTGTTCGCGAAAGGAAAAAAACCGCCCTTGGTGCAGAAGCCTATACCTTCCTCGGTTCTGCCCGGTATGTATCTCATACCGGCAGTAAGCCCATGAGCATTATCTGGCAGCTTGAAACGCCAATTCCGGAAAAGTATTTAAAGCAAACCAGCAAGGTTCTCATCGGATAGGAAAAGACTATGAAAAATCAAGATTGAATAGCTTTTCGGCAATATAGGTCTGAATGAGGGGCAATCTGAGCCCGCGGGTACTTGCGAAAAACGAAGGTACTGCCGTTTTTCGCTTAGTAACCCCTGCGAGGCGAAGTTAGCGAGAGCGTGCCCCAATTTCAGACCTATATTGCTTAGAAAAGCATTTGATTTTTATAGTCATTTTCTTAAACCTCTACCACCTCATATTCCCCCGTCTCAGAATCTATCACCAACATGGCAGATTCTCCTATCTGCGTACCTTCCCTATTAGTGGAGAAAACATCTGTGAAAATTATTCCCCCCTGCTCCATAATTTTTTCTACCGGTGTATGACCGACAACTTGCTTGTACTTTTCCGCTCGAAATGCCTTTCGCCGTACATCCAATGCTCTTAGCCATAGGGGTGATTCATCATTCCAAAGTTTATCCTGTGAAGCGCTATTCACCGCATCGAGAACCTCATCAATATCCGCATCCAAAAGCTTTCTGTTAAGCTTTTTTACAAATTCCTCCGTAAGACCGGCATGGGAAAATAGAAGCTTATCTATGCGGTGCATGATGTTGATTTGAGAGGAATCCTGCAGACTGTTTTCCAGTTCTTCCAGCTTTTCCATAACCGTCCGCTCTACATAAGGAGAATAGCCGCTTTCCAGTCGTCCCCAAGGATAGCTTAGGTCATGGTTTCCGTAGCACCATAGGGTATCCGGATAGTCCGTGGCAAATGCAATAGCCCTGTCGTAGATTGCTCTGTATCGATCAATCTGAAATTCCATATCCCAATCATCAGGCATATCCATAAGACAGACTGCCCTATCTGCCTTCCCCAACTGTAAGATATTTTCCGCCTTATCAAATATCCAAGTTTTTAAATGCACATCCGGTATGACCAGTACTTTCATATTATCCCACTCCTCTACTCTACAGCTTTTCTGCTCTACAGCTTTTTCTACTCCACAATTTCCCCTTCTCTATAGCACAGAGCAATATACTCTCGAGACTGATAATAAAAGTCTGTGTTATAGTCAGATAAGTATTTTTCTATCCAAGACACGTATGCTTCCATACAATTTAACTATTTAAATTTCCTTAGCATTTCCTTCTTGCGAATATCTTATTTTCCCATGTATACTAGGACTTTATAAAAAATATTACTATTATTTTACCATAAAACCCTTTTAAAAAGAGAAAAATAGAGGCCAAAATGAGTATTCAAAAACACGAAATCCCCATCTTGGAATTTGATTCCGATCCCAGTGCCGTTTTAGATCCGGGTCATGAAGTGCTGGATGTGCATTTTCCGGAGAGGGCCGTTTTTGCCTTTTTACAGGACACGGTTGAAAAATATGCCTTACAGCATGGCGGAAAGGTACTGACCCATTTTCTCTCCGCCACCATGCATTATCCCATTTTTTTATTGGAGGAAAATGGAATTCCCTTCCTTTTGGTACAGGCTCCTGTAGGAGCTGCTCCTGCCGCACAGATTCTGGATTGGCTCATTGCCTATGGCGTGAAAAAGGTCATCAGCAGTGGTTCCTGCGGTGTATTGGTTCATAAGGAGGAAGGCGTTTTTCTGGTTCCGAAAAAGGCACTACGGGACGAAGGCACTTCCTACCATTATCTTCCTCCCTCCCGCTTCGTGGACATAGAGGAAGCCCCAAGAAAGGCTATCGAAAAGGTTCTGCGCTCCCATCACTTGCCCTATGAAGAGGTAACTACTTGGTCCACCGATGGATTTTTCCGGGAAACCAAAGAAAAGGTGGAATATAGAAAGTCGGAAGGTTGTACCGTTGTAGAAATGGAGTGTTCCGCCCTGGCAGCCGTGGCAAATATGCGGGATATTCAATGGGGTAGTCTGCTCTACACCGGAGATTCTTTGGCAAATGTAGAGGAACACGATATGCGTTCCTTCGGTATTGGTTCCCGGGAAATCGCCCTTCGTCTAAGTATTGAATCGGTTTTGGAAATGTAGAACTTGCTTTTCCGGAAAAGGACGTTTTTCCACGGAAAATTAAGGCTTTGCAACCGCCGGTTGTCAAATTGACAAGCCCTCTTTCTTCCTTGCAACCGGATTTTTTACTAGTATAGGAGACGTAAAGACGGAGTGAGCCAAGACATTTTCCGGTAAGGGAATTTCCGGTAAACACAGAGTATGATAAAAGGAGCAGAGTATGATACTTGCAGACAAGATTATTGAATTAAGAAAGAAAAACGGTTGGTCTCAGGAGGACCTGGCGGAGAAGATGGATGTCAGCAGACAGTCCATTTCCAAGTGGGAGGGTGCCCAGTCCATTCCGGATATGAATAAGATTTTGAAGTTGTCCGAGGTTTTTTCCGTCAGTACGGATTACCTCTTAAAGGATGAGATAGAGCTGGACAGCCCGGAAGAAGCCCCAAAGATTGATACGGAATCTTCTTTAAAGGAAGTTCCTGTTTCCATGGAGGAGGCCAATGCTTTTCTGGAACACAAGAATCAAGCAGCTTCCCAGATTGCTCTGGGCGTATTGCTTTGTATCCTTTCCCCCAGCCTATTGATTGTTTTAAGCACGCTTCAGGAAAGTTCTCTTCTTTCTCTCTCAGAGGGAAAAGCCGTAGGTATCGGTGTGCTCTTCCTCTTCCTTTTGGCAGGAGCAGGAGTAGCCTTATTTATCAAAAACTCCATTGAAGGAGATCGATTCCATTATATAGAAAAAGAGCTTCTGAATACCGCTTACGGGGTAAACGGTATGGTGCAGGAGAAAAAATCCCGTTACCAGGGAACGTATACTTCTCAGATGATTTTAGGTATTTTTCTTTGCATCATTGCGGCAAGTCCCATCTTTATCAGTATGATTATCTTCGGAGAAGATGATCTCCATACCGCTCTTGCCGTGCCTTTCCTTCTGCTTTTTGTGGCCGTTGGCGTGTTTC
>CAUTXF010000036.1:0-22805 GCA_963542215.1 uncultured Oribacterium sp.
TACCTTCTGTTCTGCGTAAGCAAGCACGGCATGGGCTTTAATAAGTATTTGGAGGAATGTAATAAGGGTGAGGGCGTGAAAATGCCGGCCTTCCTCCTAAACTACTTCCGTTTTGTTTTGCCAATTTTCATTTTACTTCTCCTGTTCCAGGGCTTATTATAAAAGGAACTGTTGTTTTGCTTTGATCCGGGAGGTAGGAGCAGGATGAATATTCGAGAAGAAATGGAGAAAATGGAAAAGGAGATTCTCTCTCCCTTTGCTTGTTGCAGCGTGGATTCTTTGGGGAGAGATCTACCGGAGGAAGAGGATGATATCCGAACCATTTTCCAAAGAGATAGAGACAGGATTTTACATTCCAAGGCCTTTCGCCGGCTAAAGCACAAGACTCAGGTCTTTATTCAGCCGGAGGGGGACCATTATCGTACAAGATTAACCCATACCTTGGAGGTGAGTCAGATTGCCAGAAGCATTGCCAAGGCTCTTCGCTTAAATGAAGACCTTACTGAGGCCATTGCCTTAGGCCATGATTTAGGCCATACTCCCTTTGGACATGCCGGAGAAAGGGCCTTAAACAAGCTATGCTCCGGAGGCTTTTCTCATGTGGATCAAAGTATTCGGATTGTGGAGATTTTAGAAAAAAACGGTAAAGGACTGAATCTGAGCAAAGAGGTTCGGGACGGAATACAAAATCATAGAAGCTCAGGAAAACCCAAGACTTTAGAGGGGCAGGCGGTTCGTTTTGCAGATAAGATTGCCTACCTGAATCATGATGTGGATGACGGCATCCGTGCAGGACTTTTCCGGGAGGAGGAGCTTCCGGCGGAATATCGGAAGGTGCTGGGCTTTACCGCAAGAGAGCGGCTAAATACTTTGATTCGCTCCGTCATTTTTACCTCCAGGGGAAAGGATAGGCTTTCCATGGAGCCTGTGATGGAAGAAAATATGCAGGGCTTAAGGAAGTGGATGTTTCAAAATGTTTACACCAGCAGTAAAGCCAAGGAAGAGGAGTGGAAGGTAGACGGCATGCTGAAGCTCTTATTTTCCTTTTATCAGGAGCACCCCTTGGAAATGGCGGAGGAATATCGTTTTCTGCTAAAAAAGGGAGAAGAGGAAGGGAAGGAAGATCCCAAACTCCTTTTAGACCGCATTGTTGCGGATTATATTTCCGGCATGACGGATGAGTATTGCAGCCACAAGTTCATGGAGTATTTTGTTCCGAAGGCCTGGGAGAAGGACTGATATGTACTATGGAGAAGAGATCGTAGAGGAAATCCGGCAAAGAACGGATATTGTGGATTTAATAGGACAATATGTACATTTGAAAAAGAAGGGCTCCAGCTACTTTGGGCTCTGTCCTTTTCATGGGGAGAAAACTCCCTCTTTTTCTGTTTCCCCCGGGAAGCAGATTTTTTATTGCTTTGGTTGCGGTAAGGCGGGGGACAGTATTCGCTTTATGATGGAGTACGAGAACCTAAGCTTTGTGGAGGCAATAGAGCAGCTGGCAGAGCGGGCAAATGTTACCCTTCCTGAAAAAAGCAGCGGAGGGAATAAGGGGGAAGAGGACCTTCGGTATAAGCTTTTGGAAATCAACAAAAATGCCGCCCTTTTTTTCGTAAAACAGCTTCGTAGTCCCAAGGGAAAGCTGGGCTTGCAGTATTTGGCTAAAAGAGCCTTAAGCGGGGAAAGCATAACCCACTTCGGCCTTGGCTATGCGGTGCAGGAAAAGGATGCTTTGTATCAGCATTGTAAAGCTTTGGGCTATGAGGATGCTATTTTGCAGGAGTCCGGCTTATTTACCTTTAAAGAAAACGGTGTTCGAGATAAATTTTTTAATCGAGTGATTTTCCCCATTATGGACCTTCACCATCGGGTAATCGGTTTTGGGGGAAGAGTGATGGGAGATGGGGAGCCCAAGTACCTAAACTCTCCGGAAACCAAGCTTTTTGACAAATCCAGAAATCTTTTTGCCTTGAACTTTGCCAGAAGAAGCCGGGAATCCTATCTGATTCTCTGTGAGGGCTATATGGATGTGATTTCCATGCACCAGGCAGGCTATATTGAGGCGGTGGCGGCATTGGGAACCGCCTTTACGGAGCAACAGGCCGCCCTTTTAAAGCGTTTTACCTCTACGGTGCTCCTTTGCTTTGACAGTGACAATGCGGGAAGAAAGGCTTGTAAGAGAGCCATTCCGATCTTACGGGAAAAGGAAATTCAGGCAAAGGTCATTTCCCTAAAGCCCTATAAGGATCCGGATGAGTTTTTAAAGGCGGAGGGGAAGGATGCCCTTCTGGAGCGGATTCATAATGCTAAAAATGCCTTCCTGTGGGAGGTGGAGGAATTAAAGGCCGGCTTCAACCTGCAAGATCCGGGAGAGATGCAGGGCTATATGGAGGCGATTGCCGCCTTGCTCAGGGACTGCTTTTCCGACCCTGTGGAGCTGGAAAATTATTGCAAGGCAGTGGCCAGAGAGCAGCTTTTATCCGCGGAGAATCTCTTGTACCTGGTACAAAAGGGAGAGGAAAAATCTCAGCTTTCCTTCGCTCTTTCCAAGCAGGGAAGACGGGAGGAAAATAAGCGGGAAAAGGCTTTAACGGACAATTTGGAGGAACAGTTTCTTTCCCTCCTCCTGCAAAAGGAAGAGTGGATTGGACCGGTTTCTCAATATATCAAGGCAGAGGATCTTAGGGAGGAGCTTTGCCGGCAGGTTTTTCTTTCTTTACAGGAGGGAAAGGCCGTTCAGGAAATCATGGACAGTTTCCGGGGAGAAGAGGAGAAATACCAAAAGTGTATGGCCCTCTATCATGGAGATCTGTATCATTTGGATCTGGAAAGACAGGAGGAGGAAAGAATGCTTCTGGACTTTATCCGCCAGATGAAACTGCGGGGAATTGAAAAGGCTATTGCAGAGGCTATGGACGGAGAGGAGCTTTCCCGATTGTTCCGGGAGAAGGATAAGTGGGAGCATTTCTCCGGATTTTCCGGCTAAAATACTTAAAAAGCTCTACTTGATTTTGGAGAAAGATAAAAAGGTTTCGGGGGAATTTCTTTTCTCCCTAAAGGAGTGTGTAGATGAAGGGACTTGGGGCAAGAATACAAAGCATGGTGGACCTGTATCCGGTGGTGGACAGTATTGCGGATATCGGCTGCGACCATGGTTATACCGCCATTGCCTTATTTGAGGCAGGAAAGGCGGAAAAGCTTTTTGCCTGTGATATCGGAAAAGAGCCCTTGGAAATGGCAAAGAAAAATGTGCGTTTTAGGGGGCTGGAGGATAAAATCAGCTGTCGCCTTGGAAATGGGCTGGAAGCCTTGGAAAAAGGGGAATGTAAGCACCTTCTGCTCTCCGGTATGGGGGGGATGCTGATGATTCAGATTTTGGAAAAGCGAATAGAGGAGTTTGAAACGATTTTGCTTTCTCCCCAGTCCGACTATGAGAAGGTTCGGCGCTTTTTATATCCCTATATGGAGCTTGTGGAAGATTGTTATGTGAAGGAGAAAAATAAGTTCTATCGCATCTTACTGGCGAAGAAGCGTAGAAATTCAGATAGGGAAAATAATACTTCAGATACCGGGGCGAAAGTCCCGGAGCTTAAGGCGACAAATTCGGATGCCGGAGAGAATAACTTGGATTCTTCCGCTATTTCCAAAGTGGAATGGGAGTTTGGTCGGCTTCCTCTGGCAAAAAAGGATCCTGTTTTAAAGGAGCTTTTAGAGGATGAGGAAAGACATTTGGAAGAAATGCTTTTGAAAAATCCTCAGAAAGTGCTGGAAGAAAAGCTGGAACGGGTGAAAGAGGGGCTTGGATACTTTAGATAGGAGAAAAACCATGAAAAAACAAGAGCTGATTTCTTTTTTGGAGGAATTTGCGCCGAAGCAGTATGCGGAGCACTGGGACAATGTGGGATTTTTGTTGGGAAAGAAGGAAGAAGAGCTTAGCAAGGTCTACATTTGTCTGGATGTTACGAGAAGGTCGGTGGAAGAGGCGATTGCCCGGTCCTGTAATTTTATTTTAAGCCATCACCCCTTTATCTTTCAGGGGATGAGATCTGTTACCGGAGACAATGAGCAGGGAAGATTAGTTCTTACTTTGGCGGAACATAAGATTTCCGTCTTTAGCATGCATACCAACTTCGACAGTGTGAAGGAAGGGATGGGAGACTTGATTTGCTCTAAGCTTTCTTGGAAAAAGGAGGGGGTACTGCAGGAAGTTTCTCCTAGCTCTGAGGGTATATCTCAGGGGATAGGATTTTACACCAGAGTGGATAAGGCATTTTCCTGCGAGGAACTGGCGGCCTATGTGAAAGAAAAGGCCAAGCTTCCCTATATTGAATACTTTGACAGCGGAAAGCCTATCCAAAAAATTGCGGTTTGTCCCGGTTCCGGAAAGAGCTTTATGAAGGATGTGATTGCTATGGGTGCAGACGCTTATATCACAGGGGACCTGGGACACCACGATGCGGTGGATGCCTTGGGAGAGGGGCTTAGTCTCCTTAATGCAGGGCACTACGGCTTGGAACGGTTCTTCGTGCCTTATATGAGGGAGCAGATTTGCCGACATTTTCCTAAGATAGATTGTGTGGAGGAAGAGGAAGTTTTCTTAGGAAAAATTCTGTAAAATAAAATAGAAAGGTCAGGGATGTCCATGAAAATTACAGCAAAAGGAAGAGTGGTTGAGTTAGAGGAGGGAAGTAAGTTTCAAGACTTAGTTCCCTTGTTTCAGGATACGGAGGAGTATCCCATTGTTTTGGTGCGCTTTGGAAAGCGTATTTATGAGTTACATAAGAGAATCCCCAATGTGGATCAGGAGTGCAGCTTTTTAACCTTGAAGGATAGTATCGGTATGAAGAGTTATCACCGCTCTGCCGTATTTATGCTTTTAAAGGCTTTTTACCATCATTGTAAGGATGTACCGGGATTTCGGGTAAATATGGATTATACTTTGGGAGGTGGTTTTTACGGCTACCTTTCCGGAGATGTACAGATTACAAAGGAGCTCTTAGAGAAGGTGAAGGCATCTATGCTGGAGTATGCGGAGAAGAAGATGCCCATTATGAAGCGTTCCGTTTCCACCGAGGATGCCAGAGCAATCTTCCGTGAGGTGGGGATGCATTCCAAGGAGGAGCTTTTCCGTTATCGTATGACCAGCCGTGTTAATATCTATTCCTTGGGGAATTTCCAGGACTATTTCTACGGCTATATGCTGCAAAATACTTCCTATGTGACTTTATTTGACCTGCTTTCCTATGGAGACGGCTTTATTCTTCTTTTACCGACACCGGAGAAGCCCAATGAGCTTCCGGAGTTCCATCCCATGGATAAGCTTTATCAGGTGCAAAAGGAATCCTCTCTCTGGGCGAGAAAGGTGGGAATCGGAGATATTGGTGCCTTAAATAAGCAGATTGTTCAAGGGGATACGGATTCTCTGATTCTGATGCAGGAAGCTTATTTTGAGAAGCAAATCGGTAATATCGCCATGTCTATCTTTAAGGAGAAGAAGAGGGTGGTACTGATTGCAGGACCTTCTTCCTCCGGAAAAACAAGCTTTTCCAAGCGTTTAAGCATTCAGCTTTCCGCACTTGGACTAAAGCCCCATGCTATATCTGTAGATAATTATTTCAGAGCCAGAGTGGAGGCGCCCAGAGATGAGGAAGGAAATTACGACTTTGAGTCCATTCAATGCGTGGATTTGGAGCTGTTTAACAAGGATATGCTCTCTCTTCTTTCCGGAGAAAGGGTGGAGCTTCCTCGTTACAATTTCTTCACAGGGGAAAGAGAGTATAAGGGAGATTATCTGAAAATGGAGGCGGAGGACGTCTTGGTTATCGAGGGCATTCACTGTTTGAATGACTTAATGTCCACCTCTCTGCCGGAGGAAAGTAAGTTCCGCATTTACATTTCCGCATTAACACCCTTAAACATTGATGAGCATAACCGTATTCCCACAACGGATGTTCGCCTGCTTAGAAGAATGGTAAGAGATAACAGAACCAGAGGCTATTCTGCGGAAGATACCATTTCCATTTGGAAAAATGTAAGACGGGGCGAAGACAATTACATTTTCCCCTTCCAGGAGAGGGCGGATGTGATGGTAAATTCTGCATTGATTTATGAGCTTGCAGTTTTGAAGATTTTTGCCCAGCCTCTGTTGTTCCAGATTGAAAATGACAGTTCTGCCTACCAGGAGGCTAAGCGTCTCCTAAAGTTCCTGGACTATGTGCTTCCCGTAAGCCCGGAGTCCATCCCGAAAAACTCCATCATTCGTGAGTTTATCGGCGGTTCCTGTCTGCATGTAGGCTAAATCCCTTATCATACCACTCTAAGAAGGAGTGTTTTTCTCCGTCGGTTTTTAGGCCCAAGATGGTATTGATGGACACATTTTCCGTGGAACGGAAGATATTTTTCTCGATAAAGGGATTCACTTCTTTTAAGGAAGCAATCAATTTCTTAATTTCCAAGCGCTTGGAACTGGTGGTGCCGTCCACATGGCAGGTGCTGCAGGTTTCGGTGAACTTGCAGGCGCACTGGATAAAGTTCAGCTGGTTATAGTTTCGCCAATGGATAATGTCTTCTTCCCGAACATAGTAGAGAGGACGAATCAACTCCATTCCTTCAAAGTTTGTGGAATGGAGTTTGGGCATCATGGCCTGGAATTGTCCGCTGTAGAGCATTCCCATTAACACGGTTTCAATCACGTCATCAAAGTGGTGCCCCAGGGCGATTTTGTTACAACCCAGCTCCTTTGCCTTGGAATACAGGTGTCCTCTACGCATTCTGGCACAAACATAGCAGGGGGAGGAGTCTATGGTGAAAACCGATTCGAAAATATCACTTTCGAAAAAGCTTAAAGGAATTCCCAGAAGGGCGGCATTTTCCTCGATAATCTGTCGATTGTAGGCGTTATAGCCCGGATCCATACAGAGAAAATGCAGGGTAAAGGGGAATTTGTTGTGTCGTTTTAATTCCTGGAAAAGCTTTGCCATAATCATGGAATCCTTACCGCCGGAAATGCAGACGCAGATAGAATCTCCCTCTTGAATCAACTCATAATCGTTGATGGCCTTGGCAAAGGGCGTGAAGATAGACTTTTTAAATTTTTTTCGAAGGCTTAATTCGATTTCCTTCTGCCGTTCCTCCTGTTTTGCAGCCTTTTTAATTTGCTGTAAAACGTATTTCCCATATCCCCCCTCCAGGTTTGCCACCTGATAGCCCCTGTCGGAAAGCCGTTCTCCCAGCTCTCTGGAAAGGGTTCCGTATTTACAGTAAAGGAGATACTGTCCTTCTATAGAAAGGGGAATTTCCTCCCCCAGCAAAGTCTCTATAGGATAGGAGAGGGCCTTGTCCATGTGGCCAATTTCATATTCCTCTGTTTCTCTAAGGTCAATGGGGGTATAGTGTTTATATTCTTCTTTCTCCCAGGCTTCCGGAGAGATTTCTTTGATTTTACTCATGCTTAAGTCCTTCTAAATGAAATAATCGAAGTATGCTTGTTAAAATAATCGAAATATTCTTGTTATAATAATCACAGCACTTTTTAATATATACCGAAGCAGTATAGCATAAAGGGACTATGGAAGCAAAATAGAGTAAAGATTTTGCCTCTTGCCTATTGATAAAAAATAAAAATGGACTTGTCAGAAAAAGGAACTTAGGCTATGCTTTTTGGGAAATTATTAGTCTTGACTAATACGGAATGTGAGAGCATCAAACAGAGCAAGCACTGCATAAAAATGAGTGTTTAAAGTGTAGGATGCTTATCGAGTAGTAAAGAAGTAATTTGAATCATAAAGAAAAGGAGAAATGACATGAATCCCATGGAATTAATGCAGTTTAGTAGAGACTTGGATGATTTTCAGGCAAATCATCCGAAGGTGGCTAAGTTCTTACAGATAGAATTTGGCAAGGGCTTACCGGAAGGGACCGTTCTGGAATTAAAGATTCAAAGACCGGGGGAAGAAGAAAAAGTTACTAATCTGCGTGTTAAGCCGGAGGATAAGGGCTTGGCGAATCGATTTAAAAAAGGCTAAGTAAAGGAGATACCCCGCGCTCCGGGAGGGATACTTGATAAGAATACAAATGAGCATACCTAATGGGTATGCTCATTAATTTCTTCTTCCTCTGTTTTGGAAAATAGTATTTTTTGACTGTGATAAAGGCCGTAATTCCCGGAGAATAGATAGCTGATGGCTATGGCTAAAAGGAAGTAGGAAGAGGCCTGGAAGCCGAAAAGCTCAAAGCTGATCAGTAAGGCTGTCAGGGGACAGTTGGTGACGCCGCAGAAGAGGGCAGTCATTCCCAGTGCTGCACATAGAGAAGGGTCTAATGGCAAAAATCGGCTTAAAGCATTACCTAAAGTTGCTCCTATAAACAGGGAAGGCACAATCTCTCCACCCTGAAATCCTCCGCCAAGAGAAACGGAAGTAAAGAGAATTTTCAAGAAAAAGGCAAAGAGAAAAATCTTCGTCTTTGGATTATGGATTGTTTGAATAATCAGCTGGATACCGGTTCCGTTATAGATATTGGTGTTTAGGGCCAAAGTAGCAAGGAGAACGATGGCTCCACTTACAAAAATACGCAGGTAAGGATTTGGGAAATATTTGCTAAACAAATCCTTTGCTTTATGGGCGCAGGAGACAAATAAGATACTGACCAAAGCGGCGGTAATTGCCAGAAGAAGAGTATATAGGGCGGATGACCAATTCATTTCCGCCATCAGGGAAAGAGCCAGATCCGGTTCCTCCGCATGAACGACTTTCTCCGCAAAAAAATGAGCTGTTAAGGCGGAAACGGTACAGGGGAGTAAAGCGGTATAGTAAATACTGCCTACGGTGCAAAGCTCTATAGCAAAGATAGCGGCGGCTATGGGGGTACCGAAGAGCCCGGAAAAAGCTGCACTCATTCCGCACATCATAATTCTTCTTTGCTCTTTCTCAGAAAGATGTAAAACCCTGCCAATACTGGAGCCCAGAGACCCTCCTACCTGTAAGGCGGCACCTTCTCGTCCTACGGAGGCGCCGAAGAGATGGGAAAGCACAGTGCTGAAAATAATCAGGGGTGCCATTTCTATCGGTAACTTTTCTCCTCTTCGCACAGACTCAATCACCAGATTGGTACCCTGTTTATTTTTATCGGACAGAATGCTGTAAGCAAAAACCAAAAGAAGTCCGGCAAAGGGGAGGGCAAAAAGAAGCTGGGGGTGCTTTACTCGAAAAGCGGAAGCCAGTACGATACCATGAGCAAAAAAGGCGGAAATACTGCCTACAATAGCACCGGTAAGAATACCCAGCAGAATCCATTTTAAACCGTTTTTATAAGTTGCCTTGATTTTTTCAAGCTTTGCAATTCTACTTTGGCCTTTCTTATTCAAAATATCTGCTGTATTTTCATCCGTTTTCAATTCGTCTTGGGTATTCATCCTTTTAAGTTTCCTTTTTCTGTTATGGTAAACGAGATATCCCACGCTTTGCGAGGGATACTCGTTATGAATAAAAGGAGCTGTAAAAAATCATTTTGATCTTTACAGCCCCTTTTAAATTCTTTATCTTACTGCCTCTGCTTCCTTTTTTGCATCAATGGCAAGCTGTAAACATCCCAGTATACCTTGATTGTCATTTAAACTGGCAGGGACGATATAATGGTCTAAATCTGCTAATTCTTTGGTTTTGAGATAGTCATTTAACTGTTTAGCGACTTCTTTACGAATTAAGGGGAAGAGCTGTTCCTGATGCATTACGCCGCCTCCCAGAATAATTCTCTCCGGACTGAGGGTTAAGATTAGGTTACATAGAGCCTGACCGATGTAGTAAGCTTCAATTTCCCAAACTTCATTTTGATTTACAAGTTCAATGCCTTTTTTTCCGTATCTTTTTTCGATGGCAGGGCCTGAGGCCATGCCTTCAAAACAATTTTTGTGGAAGGGACAGTTTCCTGCAAAGGCATCCTTTGGATGGGGAACTAAGAGCATATGTCCAAGCTCCGGGTGTAACATACCGTGTAGTAATTTTCCGTTACTGACAACACCTCCACCGATGCCGGTACCTATGGTTAGGTAAATGGCATTTTCCATACCCTTACTGGAACCGAAGGAAATCTCTCCCAGAAGAGATCCGTTTACATCCGTATCAAATCCCATGGGAATGGATAAAGCTTCCTGTAAGGTGGGAAGCAAAGGATAGTTCTGCCACTTGAGCTTCGGGGTGCTGGTAATATAGCCATAGGTTTTGGAATCTTTATGTAAATCAATGGGACCAAAGCAGGCTACACCCAGGGCGACAATGTCTTTATCCTTAAAATAATCGATGATTTTGGGAATGGTCTCCTCCGGGCTCAATGTGGGAATGGAAACTTGCTCAATAATCTTTCCGTTCTCCTCGCAAACGGCACAAATCATCTTAGTTCCACCGGCTTCTAGGGATCCGTAATACATGTATTTACCTCGCTTTAATTCCAAACAACACATCCAAACAAAACATCGGACGACTTTCTTATGATGAAATACAGAAACCATACAATTTCTTTATCCTTCAGTGTATAGAAAGCTTGAAAAAAATGCAATGTATATTCGCTTTTTCTTCATAAATCTTCTTCATATCTTTATGCATTGTACCGTGGGAATCTGACTTTTTAGTATAGAAGACAATCCCTGTTAAGTTTTTCACTTTTCCTTGTTGCTTATTTTGCTTTAGGGTATAATAAGAAAAATGTTTTAAAAAGAAGACAAAGATTTTTGTCGAAGATTCAGTTTGAAAAATCTAAGGATAGACTTAAGTCTTTTTCTTCCGAAATAGGATGTTTTTGGGGTGACAATGCCACTTGTTTAGGGTGGGAGCTGTAATAAGGAAGGGAAGTCGGTATGGGGAAGAAAAAAGAACTTGTAAAGACAGAGCGTAAGAAGGACAGTTTAAAGCTTGAGGAAACATCCGGGAAAGCAAAATCCGACAATCATTTAGAAGAGGATTATTTCAAAGCCTATCAGAATCGTCTTGCTGCTCATATGGACGAGTTGAAATGGCTTTATTATGAGCTTTACCGAAGTAATGAGCAGTCTTTTAATTACTTCCTATCCCTTTTGGATAAGTACGCCAAGGAGAGAGATCCGGAGTTAAGAGCATTGGATCAGGAAAGAATGAAAAATCCCCGGTGGTTTAAGGGAAATGACCTCTTAGGGGTACTGATGTATACGAACTGCTTTGCGGGGGATATTAAGGGTGTAGAGCAGAAAATCCCTTATCTCAAGGAATGCGGTTTTAACTACCTGCACTTGATGCCTATTTTGGAAAGCCCCAAGGAAAAGTCCGATGGAGGCTATGCGGTATCCAATTTCCAAAAGGTTCAGCCTGAGCTTGGAACCATGAAAGACTTAAAAAGTTTGAGCGCTTCCTGCCATAAAGAGGGAATCAGCGTTTGTCTGGATTTTGTAATGAATCATTGCTCCGAGGATCATGAGTGGGCGATTCGGGCCAGAAATGGAGAAAAGGAATTTCAGGATCGCTTCTTTATGTTTAATGACTGGGGACTTCCCAATGAATTTGAACGTACGGTTCCCCAAGTTTTCCCGGAGTCTGCTCCCGGAAACTTCAGCTATTGCGAGGAAGCCAAGAAGGTAGTAATGACCACCTTCTATCCTTACCAGTGGGATTTGAATTATGGGAATCCTACGGTTTTAAATGATATGTTGGAAAATATGCTCTTTCTTTGTAATCAGGGAACAGATGTTTTCCGCTTGGATGCGGTTCCTTATATCTGGAAAAAACTGGGTACGAATTGCCGAAATCTTCCGGAAGTACATACCTTGGTACGGATTTTCCGTATGGCGATTGAAATTGTGGCTCCCGGCGTTTTACTTTTGGGCGAGGTGGTGATGGAACCCCAGAAGGTGGTGCCTTACTTTGGAAGTATTGAGAAGCCCCAGTGTCACATGCTGTATAATGTTACCACTATGGCTTCTACTTGGCATACCGTAGCTACCCAGGATACTCGTTTGATGCAGCACCAGCTGGGACAGGTCTTTGCTCTTCCGAAGGATATGGTATTCCTGAACTACCTTCGTTGTCATGATGACATCGGTTGGGGACTGGACTATGCTTTTCTGGAGCAGTTCTCCATCACGGAAATTCCTCATAAGGCCTTTTTAAATGCTTATTTCAGAGGCTTTACAGAGGATTCCGATGCAAGAGGAGAGCTGTATAATGATGATCCGGTACGGGGAGATGCCAGACTCTGCGGTACCACCGCATCTCTTTGTGGATTGGAAGCGGCTGCTTATGAAAAGGATGAGCGCAAAATCAAAGAAGCTCTGCAGCTTGACTTAATGCTTCATGCTTTTTTATTGAGTCAGTCCGGTATTCCGGTGCTTTATTCCGGAGATGAGATTGGACAGGAAAATGACTACAGCTATCATGAGGATGACATCAAGAAGGTAGATTCCCGTTATCTTCATCGTGGCAATTTCCCATGGAAAAAGGCGGAAAAAAGAAAGAAAAATGGCAGTATAGAAGAGCAGATTTTTACCGGTTTGAAGGAACTGGAGGATTTAAGAAGAAAGCATAAAGCATTTTCAACCATGGCGGATACTTGGATTATTGATACAAAGAACATCCATGTCCTTGCTTTTGGAAGATATTATGAGGGGGAAAAGATTCTCTGCTTCTACAACTTTGCAAGGTCTGAGCAGGTGGCCTATGTGTCCGAAGTGGAGGATTACGTTGATTTGCTTAGCGGGAAGCCTTGTAAGGCAAGAGACCTTTCCCTTCCTGCTCATGGATTTTTGTGGCTGAAAACCTCCTTTGTCTAAAGAGGAGAGTTTATGAAGATACTGGAAGGACTTTCCGCCTTTTCCGGCATTGCCATGGGTCCGGTGCATTTTAAAAAGAAGCTTCAATTTTCCTACCTGAAAAAATCCGGAGAAGGTATTGAGGAGGAAAAAAGGAGGGGAAAAGAAGCCTTTTTAAAGTCAATAGCCAAAGAAGAGGAATTTTATCAAAAGGCTCTTTTGGAAATGCAGAATGAGGATGCAAAGATATTTTCGGTTCATGCGTTGATGCTTTCCGATGAAATTCTTCAAAACAGCGTATTCAGTCTGGTACAAAAGGGTCATACCATGGAATATGCGGTGAAAAAAGCCTTTAGTAAACAGGAAAAGCTTTTTCGGCGTATGGAGGATCCATATTTTCGGGAACGTGCGGAGGATATGCAGGATATTTTGAACTTAATGCTTTCTATTCTAAGCGGAAAGGAAGTCGCGACCAAAGAGGAGCCTTGCATTTTGCTGGCAGAGGATCTTGGACCATCGGACACCATTCGTTTTCCGAAAGATAATCTGCTGGGATTTATTACGGAGAAGGGATCTTTACAAAGTCATACGGCGATTCTTGCAGCATCCTTGGGAATCCCGGCCTTGGTACAATGTAAAGGGCTGAGGGGAATAGAAGACGGAGAATACTGTATTATTGATGGTGAAAAATCGGTGGCTTATTTTTCTCCCACGGAGGAAGTACTGGCTCATTACCGGGAGATTATGGAAAAAAAGAAAGAGGAGCGACAGGAGCTTGAAAAACTAAGAGATGAAGACTGTGTCAGTTTAGACGGAAAACGCATGAACTTATATGGTAATATGTCGTCTCCGGTAGATGCCAAGAAGCTGCTAAAATCCGGTGCTGAAGGAATTGGTCTGTACCGTACGGAATTTTTATTTTTAGAGGAAGGAAAGCTTCCGTCCGAGGAAAAACAGTTTCAAAGCTATCGGGAAATTTTGGAGGAAATGAAAGGAAGAGAAGTCATTATCCGAACCTGTGATTTGGGAGCGGATAAGGTACTTCCCTATCACGCCGGGGTAAAGGAGGAAAATCCTGCTTTAGGTCTTCGGGGAATTCGCTTTTGCCTTACGGAAAAGGAAATGTTCTGTACACAAATCAGAGCCTTATTGCGGGCTTCTGCCTACGGTAAGCTTTCGGTGATGCTTCCGATGATCAGTAGTTTGGAAGAAGTCAGAGAAAGCAAAGCCTTGTTTCACAAATGCAGGACAGAACTTGAAAAACAAGGGGTTCCCATGGCGGAAAGAATACCCTTAGGGGTGATGATTGAAACTCCTGCTGCAGTCTTTATAGCAGAAGACTTGGCCAAAGAGCTTGATTTTTTCTCTATCGGTACCAATGACTTATCCCAGTATCTTTTGGCGATAGATAGACAAAATGTCATGGTACACAGCTTTTATCACAAAAAACATCCTGCCATTCTGAGGGCCATCAAAGAAGTGGTGGAAAAAGGAAAACAGGCGGGGATATCGGTGGGAGTCTGCGGAGAATTTGCGGCTGATCCGGATTTTACAGCTTTTTTTCTCCATCTGGGAGTGGATAAATTGTCCATGAACGGCCCTGCCATCTTGCCGATAAAGAAGAAAATTCTTAGTTGTGACAGCAGTAAGGAACTCAACAGAATTCCATAACATTTTTCCGTATTATCACAACATTTTTCTATATTATATTTTCCTGCCGGAAGTATAATAGGGAATAGAATATTGTTTTCAAGAGCGAAGCTAGAGGAGAAAGATTTTTTCGAAGCCGGCTGTGGGAATTTTTTGAAGCTGATTCGAGCTATGATTATACGCGGAGGCTCTTGTACTTTAGGAGGAAAAGATGAAAAAAAGAAGTTTAGCGGTATCAGTAGTGATGGGGCTTATGGCCTTGGGATTGGTTGCTTGTGGCGGAAGCAAGAGCAATTCATCCGAAAGTGCTGCGAGTGGAAGCGGTGAGCAGGGAGCTTCTTCTGACGAGCTTTCCGTAGCAATCTGGGATACCAACCAGGAACCGGGACTTAAGGAGATTTTAGACGATTTCACAAAGGAGACCGGAATCAAGACGAAGATTACCGTTGTAAAGTGGAATGAGTACTGGACCATGTTGGAGGCAGGGGCACAGGGCGGTTCTTTACCGGATGTATTCTGGATGCACTCCAACGAATCCGAGCGTTATATGAGTAACGATATGCTCTTGGACTTGACGGATAAGATTAAGGCTTCCGATAAGATAAAAGTGGAGAACTATCCTGAGGATATCTGGGGACTTTATACTTATAAAGACCATTACTATGCTGTTCCGAAGGACATCGACACCATCGCATTATGGTACAATAAAAAGCTTTTTGATGAGGCGGGAGTTCCTTATCCTTCCTCTGACTGGACGTGGGATGATTTAACAGAAACTGCAAGAAAGCTTACAAAGTCTGACGGTTCTCAGTATGGCTTGGCAGTAAAGATGGATAACAATCAGGCAGGATATTATAACCTGCTTTATGATAAGGGCGGATATGTTATCAGTGAGGATAAGAAGAAGTCCGGATGGGACGATCCAAAGACCATCGAAGGAATGAATATTTTAGATACTTGGATTAAAGAAGGCTTGATGCCATCCGCTGAGACCATGTCCGAGAATGGAGAGGAAGTATTGTTCCAGTCCGGAAAGGTAGCTATGGTTCCGCAAGGCTCTTGGATGATTGCCAGCTACAAGGCTAACGAGTACACAGCGCAGAATGCCGATATTGTAGAGCTTCCTAAGGATGCAAAAACAGGGAAAAGAGTTTCTATATATAACGGTTTAGGATGGGCTGCCGCAAAGAATGGTAAGCACACAGAAGAAGCATGGAAGCTGATTGAGTATTTGGGCTCTGAGCCGGCACAGAAGAAGCAGGCTGAACTGGGTATCACCATGTCTGCATACAAGGGAACCTCCGAAGCTTGGGTAAAGAGCGCGAACTTTAACCTGCAGGCTTATCTGAATATGATGGATGACATGGTAATCCGTCCTTATTCCAGAAGTACGGTAAGCTGGGAAAATGCAGATAATGAAATCATTACCAAGGTTTATACCGGAGAGCTTACCATGGAAGAAGCATGTAAGCAGATGGCAGAACAAATGAATGAAAAGCTTGCAGAAGAGCAGAAGTAATTTGATTTTTAACGAGTATCGCACGCGTAGTGTGCGATATCTCGTTTAAAAGAAAAGTACCAGGGTCGATTGTGTATAGAAGAGGGGTTGTGAAAAAAGAAGGGACGAAAGATGAATTCTTTTTTTACAGCCTCTTTTTCTAAAATTTCCAAGAGCTATCCTCGGGAATACCTGTTTGCTTACCTTTCAATTTTTTTAAAAGGAGGCAAGTATGTTAAGGAAGTACGCATTGACAATGGGCTTAAGCCTTTTAGGCTTGATGGCCTGCGGACAGAAGACGGATAATTCCGGAGGGAATTCTTCAGAGGGCTCCGGAACCATAGCGCAGGAGAGCGGAAAGGAAACAGCAAAAGCAGAGGGAAAAAGCAATTCGGATGTTACCCTCTCCGTATCCATCTGGGATACCAACCAGGAGCCAGGACTGGAAGAAATTATGGCAGATTTCACGAAGGAAACAGGAATCAAAACGAAGATTACCGTTGTACGCTGGGCGGATTACTGGACTGCTATGGAAGCCGCTGCACAGGGTAGCTCTTTACCGGATGTTTTCTGGATGCATTCCAATGAGTCGGAGCGGTACATGAGTAACGGCATGCTTCTGGATCTGACGGATTACATTAAGAATTCCGATATGATTCAGAAGGAGAATTACCCCACGGATATCTGGAGTCTTTACGGTTATGAAGGAAAGGACTATGCGGTACCAAAGGATATTGATACGATAGCTCTTTGGTACAATAAGAAGATGTTTGATGAGGCAGGTCTAGCTTATCCAACTGCCGATTGGACCTGGGATGACTTAACGGAAGCTGCCAGAAAATTAAAGAAACCGGATGGTTCTCAGTATGGGTTCTGTTTGAAGCCAAACAATGATCAGGCAGGCTATTACAATATGATTTTGGATAGGGGCGGATATATTTTAAATAAAGATAAGACCAAGTCCGGCTATGACGATCCGAAGAGTATTGAAGCGATGAAGATTTTGGAAACCTGGATTAAGGAGGATTTGATTCCTTCTGCGGAAACCATGTCCGAAAATTCTGAAGATGTTTTATTCCAGTCCGGTAAGGTGGCAATGATTACGCAGGGCTCCTGGATGATTGCGGCACATAAGAAGAATGATTTCAGCTTAGCCAATGCGGATTGCGTAGAGCTTCCAAAGGACAAAGTGACCGGAAGAAGAGTATCCATCTACAACGGTTTAGGATGGGCTGCCGCTGCCAACACAAAGCATAAGGAAGAGGCTTGGAAGCTGATTGAATACATGGGTTCCGAAAAGGCCCAGAGAAAGCAGGCAGAGTTGGGCATTACCATGTCGGCTTACAAGGGTACTTCTCAGGAATGGGCAAAGAGTGCACCTTTTAATTTACAGGCATATCTTAATATGATGGAAGATATGGAGATTCTTCCTTTCTCCAGAAGTACAGTAAGCTGGGAGGATGCCAATACAGAGTTGGTTACTAAGGTATATACCGGAGAGCTGACGATGGAGGAAGCTTGTAAAAAGATGGCGGCGCAGATGAATGAGAAGCTTGCTGAAGAGCATGGGAAATAAAAGTTGAAAAAAGTTTAAAGTTCGGTATTTAGTAGAAAAGGAGTAGCTATGGCGGAAGAGAAAAAGAAAGGCTTTTCGTTTACCAGTAGGGAGAAAAACGAATTTATCTGGGGCTGGTTATTTATCCTGCCAACGATAATCGGCTTGGTGGTTTTGAATATTATACCGATTATCAACACCATTTATCAAAGCTTCTTTAAGACGGGAGACTTTGGTAGAGGAAATATTTTTGTTGGCTTGCAAAATTACCAGAAGGTTTTTGCAGATAAGGAAATCTGGCAGGCCCTGTTGAATACGGTGCGTTACGCGATTGTGGAAGTCCCCTTCTCCATAGCTATTTCCCTGGTTTTAGCAGTACTGTTAAATAAGAAAATCAAGGGAAGATCGGTGTATAGAACCATTATCTTCCTACCTATGGTGGCGGCTCCTGCTGCTATTGCCATGGTTTGGCGTTGGCTCTATAATTCCGACTTTGGTTTGTTAAATCATATTTTTCATAGCAAAATTAACTGG
The DNA here is from genome assembly GCA_963542215.1 of uncultured Oribacterium sp. GTDB lineage: Bacteria > Bacillota > Clostridia > Lachnospirales > Lachnospiraceae > Oribacterium. Next base: position 18,007 of record CAUTXF010000036.1, read on the forward strand.
GTAAGTAGTCCAAGCATTGCGATTTATAGCATTGCGGTAATTGGTATTTGGTCCATCTTAGGCTACAACATGGTACTTTTCCTGGCAGGATTACAGGAAATTCCCGGAGATTATTACGAGGCGGCGGAGATTGACGGAGCAACCGGTATTTCCAGCTTCTTTAACATCACCCTGCCCTTGCTTTCTCCCACAATTTTCTTCGTTTTGGTAACCAGAGTCATTGCCAGCTTACAGGTATTTGACTTGATTTATATGGTTATTGACAACACCAATCCGGCATTGGGAAAAACCCAGTCTTTGGTCTATCTTTTCTATAAGTATTCCTTTGTAAACAAAAACATCGGTTATGGTTCCACTATTGTGGTGGTACTCCTCCTTCTGACTTTACTGGTTACTGTGTTGCAGATGATCGGGCAGAAGAAGTGGGTTTACTATAATTAAGAAAGGAGTACCTATGGATAGCTTAGAGAGAAATAGAAAAATCAGTAGTTTTGTCGTGCATCTTACCCTGGTATTGATTTCCATTACCATGTTGGTTCCCTTTTTCTGGATGGTACTGACAGCCTTTAAGAGTACTACAGAGGCAACCTCCGTGAATCCTTTTATTATCTTCCCGAAGGTTTGGCGAACAGATGCCTTCAAGGCGGTTATTGCCAATATGAATTTTCTTCTGCTCTATAGAAATACCCTGCTTTTGATTTTCTTTAGAGTGCTTTGTGCGGTGGTAACGGCAACTATGGCGGGCTATGCCTTTGCCAGACTCCGTTTTCCGGGAAGAGACCTGGCCTTTTCCCTGGTTTTATTCCAAATGATGGTACCGAATCAGGTCTTTTTGATTCCGCAGTATTTGATGGTTTCCAAAATGGGAATGTTAAATACGATTTTTGCTCTGGTTTTCCCGGGACTGGTTACCGCCTTTGGAACCTTCCTTTTACGGCAGGGCTTTATGGGACTGCCCAAGGACCTGGAGGAGGCTGCCAGACTGGATGGCTGTAATATCGGACAAACCTTTCTTTTCGTGATGATGCCTTTGATGCGTTCTTCCATGGTGGCACTGGGAATTTTCACAGCCCTCTTTGCCTATAAGGATTTGATGTGGCCCATGATTGTAAATACGGATAAGGATATGTTGGTTTTATCCTCTGCCTTGGCAAAGATGCAGGGGCAGTATGTGATGAAATTCCCGGAATTGATGGCGGCTTCTTTAATTGCCTGTATTCCCATGATTATTTTGTATATTTTGTTCCAAAAGCAGTTTATTGAAGGAATTGCTACCAGTGGCGGAAAGCTGTAGGAATGGAGGCGTAGAATGGCTTTTGATATTGTTTTTCATGAAAAAGAAAGAGTTTTTCACTTATATAACGAGAAGATTTCCTATCTTATGCGGGTAATGGAAAATGAGCAGCTGGAGCATTTGTATTATGGAAAGAAAATCCATGATAGAGAAGGTTTTTCCTCTCTCCATGAAGAGGCCCAGCGTTCTCAGATGAGTGTTTGTATTCCGGAGCCGGGAGCACTTTCCATGCATTACAGCACCCAGGAATATCCATCCTACGGAACAGGAGATTATCGCAGTCCCGCCTTTTCCATCTTACAGGAAAATGGCAGCAGGGTATCCGACTTCCGTTATCGGGGCTATGAGATTAAGAAGGGAAAGCCCAGCTACCTGCCCTTACCAATGTCTTATGTGGAAGAGGATGATGAGGCTTTGACCTTGGATATTTTCTTAGTGGATGCTGTCAGTGAGACAGAGCTTCGTCTGGAATATACCCTTTATAGAGATTATCCGGTGCTTTGCCGAAATGTTTGTTTTACCCAGATGGGAGCAGAAAAAATCCACTTAGAGGCAGCTCTTAGTATGAGTGTAGAGTTCTTGGATAAGGACTTTACCATGCTCCACCTGGCAGGAGCTTGGGGAAGAGAGCGTTATGTAAAGACCAGAAAACTGGAAATGGGGATTCAAAGTATTCAAAGCTTAAACGGTACCTGTTCCGGTGCGGAGCATAACCCCTTTATTGCACTGCTTCGCCCGGATGCCAACGAGGATCAGGGAAAGGTTTACGGCTTTAACCTGGTTTATAGCGGAAATTTCCTTTCTCAAGTAGAGGTATCCACCTTCGATATGACCAGAGTAATGCTGGGAATTAATCCCCAGAACTTCTCCTATTGTCTTTCCGAGGGAGAGTCCTTCCAAAGCCCGGAGGTGGTGATGGCTTATTCCGAGGATGGTCTAAACGGATTAAGCCAGGTTTATCACCGCTTCTTTAAAAACCGCCTTATGCACAGCAAATACAAGAATCAGGAACGCCCGATTCTTTTAAACAACTGGGAGGCTACCTTCTTTGACTTTAATGAGGAGAAGATTCTTCATATTGCTAAAAAGGCAAAGGAAGTGGGAGCGGAACTTTTTGTATTGGATGATGGATGGTTCGGAAAGAGAAATGATGATTACAGAGGCCTTGGAGACTGGGATGCTAACTTAGAAAAGCTTCCTCAGGGCATTGCGGGTCTTTCTAAGAAGGTAGAGGCTTTGGGACTAAAGTTCGGTCTTTGGTTTGAAGTGGAAATGGTCAATATGGATTCTGACTTGTACCGGGCTCATCCGGATTGGATGATTGCTACTCCCGGACGTTTTCCAAGTCATGCCAGACACCAGCATGTATTGGATTATTCCAGAAAAGAGGTTGTAGACTATATTTACGGAAAGATGGCAAAGATTCTTAGAGAATCCTCCATTTCCTATATTAAGTGGGATATGAACCGCTATATGTCCGAGCCTTATTCCGCTGCATTGAATGCGGAGAGACAGGGAGAGATGATGCATAGATATATTCTTGGAGTCTATGATTTATATCATCGCCTGACTACGGAGTTCCCGGATGTGCTTTTCGAATCCTGTGCCAGCGGAGGAGCCAGATATGATGCGGGACTGATGTACTATGCTCCCCAGACCTGGTGCAGTGATGACTCCGATGCAGCGGAGAGAGCGAAGATTCAGTACGGAACCTCCATTGCCTACCCCATTGTCAGCATTGGTTCCCATGTATCTCAAGTGCCCAATCAGCAGCTTTACAGAAATACTCCTTTGGAAACCAGAGCCAATATGGCTTACTTTGGGACCTTCGGCTATGAGCTGGATTTAAATCTTCTTCCGGAGAAGGAAATTGAAGAGGTAAAGAAGCAGATTCAGTTTATGAAGGAGTATCGAAAGCTGATTCAGATTGATGGAGATTTTTATCGCCTTCGTTCTCCCTTTAAGGGAAATGAAACTGCCTTTATGGTGGTATCTGCTAAGAAGGATCAAGCTCTGGCTATGTATTTCCAGAATTTAAATCATGTGAATGCTTCCTGGATTCGCTTTAAGTTAAAGGGCTTGGAGGAGAATCGTCTATATAGAGTACAGGCTGATTTAAGTCCTTGCTTGGAAAGACTGGAAAATCCGGTTTTACATGCTTCCTTTAATTTGGAAAAGAAGAGCTTGGATTATCTGGCATACGGAAGTGAGCTTATGGAAGTGGGCATTCCTATTTCCAGAGATGATTTAAGCAGAAAGGGAGGAGACTTTGCCTCCATCCTTTTCAAGATTGATGCTAAGTCTTAGGTAGAAAAAAATTAATATAGGAGGTAGAGAGAGGAGAGTCTATGGAAAATAGCAAAGAGAAGAGCCCTTTTCTTTTCTTCATTCCGGTCTCCCTCTCTTTTTACTGAGATGGAAAAACAAACGATAGATTTTGTGAAAGATCCCTTTGGTTTTTATTTGGGAAAAGAGCAACGCTATTACAATTTCCAGGATGCAGAAAATAAGGCTTCTGACCTACAGCTGATGTATTGCGGGAAAGAACGTTGTGTTCCGGGGCATCGTTATGGGCCAAATAAAAGAAAATTATACCTCTTGCATGTGGTCTATTCCGGTGCGGGGACATTATTCGTCAATGGAGAATATTATCATTTATCTAAAGGAAATGCTTTTCTTCTATATCCCCACGTAGAAGCTTGGTATGAGGCGGATTTAACGGATCCCTGGTCGTACTTTTGGATTGGTGTGAGGGGAGTGGATGCGGACAGTTTTTTTACCGAAGCCGGCTTTAGCAAGGAAAAACCGGTGGGGATCGTGCATCAGATGGATAATCTATTATTGTATATTAATAAAATTCTGCAAAAACAGGATTATACCATTGAAGAGCAATTATCCAGAAGCGCCTATATGCATTTGTTTTTTGCCAACCTTCTTAGAGGAAAGCAGGAAGAAATGCATTGGGGAGGCCCTTTAAAGGATTTAGGCAGTCACAGTGCCAGAGTGAGAGCTTATCTGGATGAGCATTATCATGAAGATATCTCCATTACTGCTTTAGCCAAGGAAATGGGAATTCATAGAGCCCATCTTTTTAACAGTTTTAAAAAGGATACCGGCTACTCTCCCAAGGAATATCTACTTTATATCCGAATGCAAAATGCCAAAGCCATGCTTCGGAGAACCGGAAAGTCCATAGCGGAGATTGCTTATATGGTGGGCTATCATGACCCTTTAAGCTTTTCCAAGATTTTTCGACAGAAAATTGGGGTAAGTCCTTTGCAATATAGAAACATGAAAGAAGAAATGTTGTATAACCGGGAAACCGGGGAATATTTGCAACATTTGTATTGAGGAAAATGTATTAAGGGAAATGGATTTTCTTGACAAAAAAGAATTTCATAAGCTAGACTTTAACGGAACTAAGGTAAATGGTCGCTGCTGCCAAGTGCAGGAGAGGAAAGTCCGGGCTTCATAGAGCAGGATGCCTGATAACGTCAGGTTGAGG
>CAUTXF010000037.1:0-21737 GCA_963542215.1 uncultured Oribacterium sp.
TGGTGATTTTCTATGATTTACACTTGACAGGAGGTCATTACATATCAGATTTTTATAGTCCCTTTACAATTTATTTCTAACTGTATTTCGATAGTTGATTTTCTTCCAAATATCCGGAACGATTATCTCTTAACTACTAAACTTTATCTCTTATACTCATTAAAGAAATCCTGGAACTGCTTATAAAAATCCTCTTCCTCCTTGGATCTTCTCTGCTTTCCCTTAGATCTGCCCTCTTGCTCCTTGGAGGGTACGGAGCTTTCCCCATTGTCCCCGGAATTTCCTTCCGGTGCATTTTCCTGAGGAGCCTCTCCTTGAGAATTACCACCTTGCTGTTGCTCTCCGGAGGATGCTGAGCCGTTGGATGTTCCGTAATCTGTTGCGTTGGCTTTTCCAAGGGTAACGTGTACTTGTACTTCGTTGTACTTACCGCTGCCATCCTGACGCATTACGGTTAAAGTAACATCTTCTCCTATACGATACTTGGAGAGAAGGGACTTCAAATCTGCGGTAGTGGCAATGCCCTGTCCGTCCAGCTTGGTAATAATATCTCTTTCCTGGAGCTCACTGTTCTGTGCTCCGGTATCCTCTAGGATTTTAAAGATATATACGCCCTTAGGCATTGCAAAGCTTTCTGCGGTCTGGGCATCAATATTCTTCACCTGTACCCCCAGCACACCCTGCTCTTCCTTGGGAACATCCTCTCTGGTTGCCAGAGTGGAAAGAGATTTCAAAATGCTTTCCGCCTTGGAGGATGGGATGGAATAGCCCATACCCTCTACATCCGTATCGGAGTACTTGGCCACATTGATACCGATTAATTCTCCCTGCATATTCAGAAGGGCTCCGCCGGAATTACCGGGGTTGATAGCCGCATCCGTCTGTAATAATCCCTCTGCGGTTCCGTCTTCCGTCTCCACATCTCTATCCTTTGCAGAAATGATTCCCTTGGTTACGGATTGACCATAGCCCAAAGCATTTCCGATGGCTACTACCTGGTCTCCCACCTCCATAGCATCGGAGGAGCCGATTTCAATCACTTTAATCTTGTCTCTGGTTTCCTGAGATAAGTCTGAAAGCTTCACGGAAACAAGAGCTAAATCCACCGTGGCATCGGTACCCTTCACCTGAGCCTTGGCGGTACTGTCGTCAATGAAGCTTACGGTTAAGGAATTGGAGTCTTGAATCACGTGATTATTGGTGGCAATCAAAAGTTCCGTTTCATTCTTTCCAACGATGACACCGGAACCGCTGGCAGGATATTCGGTTTCTCTCTGGATATCGCCGAAGATGGAAAAACCATTTTCCTGATAACGCATCATATTGGTAATCGCTACAACGGAAGGCATAGCCTCCTTAGCCACCTGACTGACAGAGCCGGAATCCGCCTGCACCACCGTCTTTTCCTTCTCTACATCGGAAGCGCTGGTCTTTTTCTCCTGCTTTTCTTTCTGCTTTTCTTCCTTGGATTCCTGAGTACTGTCTTGCTTCGTATTCGTCTCATTATCCTGAGAAAGCTCTCCCTCCGCCAAAATATGATAAATCCCATTGGATTGGGCAAGGTAATTGATCCCCACCATACAAGTTCCGGCAATCACTCCGAAAAGCAAAGCTGAAAAAACTATCCCAATAAAACGTTTCATCTCTTCTCCCCCTTAAAACATTTTCCCGTTAAAAATATTGCAGAAAAACACTGTCTTCCGCTTACTGAAGTATTATCTTATATAAAAAATATCTCTTTATTCTAAAGAGATATTGTGTTCAATTTGTGACAATGCATAAAACTTCCGAAGAACTTTCCTTTTCCGAGCCTTCCCTTCATTTTACCATAGTTTTAACGGTTTTCCAAAAGGACAATGGCCTTCGCCGCAATCCCCTCGCCCCTTCCGGTAAAGCCCAATCCTTCCTCCGTTGTGGCTTTCACGGAAACCTGCCCTCTTTCACAATGAAGCGCCTTGGCGATGCATTCTTCCATCTCCGGAATATAATTCTTGATTTTCGGTCTTTCCAGCAGGATACAAATGTCTGCATTTCCCAGAGTATAGCCTTTCTCCTGTACCAAAGCATAGGCTTTTTCCAAAAGCAGGACGGAAGAAATTCCCTTATAGCGTTCCTCCGTATCCGGAAAATGTCTTCCGATATCTCCAAGAGCTGCTGCCCCCAGGATGGCATCGGTTAAAGCGTGCAGTACCACATCCGCGTCGGAATGTCCCAAAAGTCCCTTTTCATAAGGAATCTTTACCCCGGCAAGAATCAAGTCTCTTCCTTCCACCAGCCTGTGTACGTCATACCCCAGCCCAACTCTCATTTTCCCTTTCCTTTCCCTAAGACCTTTTCATTTCTGCTTAAGCTTTTTATCTCTGCTAAACCCTTTCCAGAAACCTCAAGAAACAGTCTTTTATGTCTATCTTCTTCCCATCTGCTTTAAATTTGTAGCCGTAATCTTCCGGGCATACAGGAAATGGAGAGATCCTTTTGTTTTCCCAAGGATTCTCCATCCACATGGAAGGCCACCTCCTGCTCCAAATGAATCTCCATCTTCTTAAAGCGATAGCAATGCACCCCGGGAAGGCTTTTATGCTTTCCGAAAAGTGCCGCAAACATAATGTAAAGCAATCGCAGCTTTTTCTTGGTGCTGACCAAGCATAAATCCAAGACGCCATCTTCTCCGGAAGCTCCGCATCCCAAGGCATAGCCGGATTCATAGGGGTGGTTATGAATGGACAAAAAGAGGATATGCTGAAACTCCACCCGCTCCTCTCCATCTAGAAGAATGCTTCCTTTGATTTTTTTGGCCCGTTTTAATTCTTTCACAAAGGCATAAAAATAGGAAAGAGCCTTGGAACGAATCCGCTGTTTTTCCTTGGGGCAAATGCTGCAACCCATACTAAGAAGCTCCTGTAATATGGCAGCCTCAAATCCCAGTCCCACACTGACCACAAAACGTCTGTGTCCTCTTTCTCCCTCTACAATGCCGTAATCTACTTTTCGCTCTTCCTTGGCAAAAAGGGCAGAAAGACTTTCCGGAATCTTATAACCCTTTTGCAGGGCTCTGGCAAAATCGTTATCCCTATGTACCGGCAAAAAGGAAATCGGGAAGGAATTGTTGTCCAGCATAGCCCCGTCAATCACTTCATTTAAGGTACCGGTTCCGCCAATGACGCAAATCCTATCCTCTATAGAGACAGCTTTTGCTTCTCTGTTCCTTTCTCCGGAATAATCTCTATGAAGCTCTTTTGGGATTTCTTTATGATTTTCTCCGCTAATTTCTTTATGAATTTCTTTATGTATGTCACTATGAATTTCTTTATTGATTTCTCTGGTGATTTCTCTGGCAAAGAGTCTGGCATCTCCCTGTTTTTCCGTAAAGAAAACGGAAAAGCCTTCTTCTCCCAACAAAGACTTTCCCTCTTCCTTCATTTTCTCCCAAAGTCGTAACCCCATTCCCTGTCCCGCTCGGGGATTAACGATAAAAAATACCATGCCTCACCATCCATTACTGTTCATCTTCTGATGAACTGAGTATATCATGGGCTGTTTTTATCGTGTATAAAATTAATATAAAGACTCTCTGCTGCTTTTCTTAATTGCAGGTCTTTTGTTCTGTCCCGAAGATAAGTGAATTGATCCGCCTCCGGCATTTCCACCGTAAGATCCGGTGTAATTCCCTTCTTATGGATGTTTCGTCCTGCCGGTGTAAAGTAGTAATGGGTGGTAAACTCCACCGCAGATCCGTCCGGGAAGCTTCGTACCGTCTGCACAATACCCTTTCCGTAAGACAGGGTTCCGAAAACCCAGGCTCTGTCATAATCCTGCATGGTTCCTGCAAAAAGCTCCGAAGCGGAGGCGGAGTTTTGATTCATTAAAATGATGATGGGCAAGTCCACTTCATGTCCATCCTTGGCATACCAGTCCTTCCCCTTTCCCCACTTATCTTCCGTATAAAGAAGAAGGGTCTTATCCTTTTCAAATTGACGATTGGGGTTGGGAGTGACTTCCAAGACGGAGGAGGAAGCACTTTCGCCACGATTTTCCGTCTGTATAGTTTTGTTTTCGCTGTCCTTTCTCTTCGGCTTCTGCAAATGATCCGGCAGAAAGTAATCCAGCAGTTTGGTTGCCGCTTCCACGTCACCCCCCGGATTTCCTCGTAGATCGATAATCAAAGCCTTCTTCTTTCCGTCAATATCGGATTCATACTGGGAAATGAAAGAATCCACTGCCTCCATATAGAAGCCCCTTAAGGAAAGGTAACCGATATCTCCAGGCTTTAAGTTTTCTAAAACGCCCGCGCCGGCATCAGTCTGCTTTTCGTCGCCATTCTGTGACGTTGCTTCGGCTTGCTGTTCTGCACCGCTTTGCGCATCCGCTACTGCTTGCTGTTCTGAGCCGCTAAGCTTCAACATCTCTGCCACATCTCCAACTTCAGAGCCGGGAATGACCACCTCTCCTCTGGTAATCCGCAGAGTGACTTCCTCACCGTTTCGATTTACCACCATTTCCAAAGAGCTTCCCGCCAAACCTTGAATCAGATTCTCCACAATATAGTTTAGGCTGAGGCTTTCCACGGAAATGCCGTCCACCTTCAGCACAACATCTCCCGCCAAAAGGCCTGCCTTTTCCGCAGGAGATCCGGGATAAACATACTCTACCAAGGGGCCGCCTTCCTTTTCGGATACCGCCGCACCAATTCCTTTGTATATTCCCTTTTGACGATTTCTGGTCTCCTCTATCTCTTCCTTTGTATAGTAAGCAGCGTAGGGATCCTCTTGCAGAAGGCTTGTCAAAAAGCCCTTGTAAATCATCTCCTCCGCATCTTTTCCATTTTCCTGATAAAGGTAGCTGTCCGTCAGTAAATCCTGAATCTTCCTAAGCTTCTCCGTAACTCTTGGAAGGTTAATGGACTCCAAGTTCTCCAAATTGGAGTCGGAAAGGGTGGAAGAACTCGCCGCTCCATTATGAATGGCCTGATTTTCTTGTCTTTTCGGAAATCCGAAGAAATAAAAATAGCACAAAAGCGCACCAAGAACAAAGGAAAGGGTAAAGCAAAGGAAGAAAAATACCACTCCCTTCCAAAGCCCTTTTTTATTCTGTTCCGGCTCAGCTTTCTGCGCTTTCTGCGCTTCCTCTGTCTCCAGCCCCGATGTCTCTATCCGCGCTTCCTCCGTCTCCAGCCCCGATGTCTCTATCCGCGCTTCCTCCGTCTCCAGCCCCGATGTCTCTGTCCGCAATTCTTCCGGTCCCAACTCCAATGTTTCTTTCTCAGGTTCCTGCCTTGATTCCTCTTCTCTCAAATGCTTCTCCTCATTTGCGTCCATCTATTTCTCCTAACTGCCCTTTCACTCCATTTCAGAAACGAGATATCGCACGCTTTGCGCACGATACTCGTTATGAATAAACGCCAAAAGCTGTTCAGCTCTTGGCGTTCTTGGGAAAATCTGCTTTAAAAATCAAGAGTTTCCATATACTTCATATATTTTACAACCATGAGGGCAATCTTGAAGGTAATGGCGTCATCAAAGACTCTTAAATCCAGTCCTGTGGAACGATCCAGCTTATCCAACCGATACACTAAGGTATTTCTATGGATATACAACTGTCTGGAAGTCTCGGACACATTCAGATTGTTCTCGAAGAACTTGTTAATGGTGGACAGAGTTTCCTCATCGAAATCATCCGGGGATACATCCGCAAAGATTTCTTTGATAAACATCTTACAAAGAGGGATAGGAAGCTGATAAATCAAACGGCCGATACCAAGGGCATTGTAAGCAATAATCTCCTTGTCCACAAAGAAAATCTTTCCTACCTCCAGAGCCATCTTAGCTTCCTTATAGGAACGGGAAACTTCCTTAATCTCGTTCACAATGGTACCGTAGGAAATCTTTGCTGAAAGCATAAGCTCGGAAGACAGCATATCCATCATGCTCTCCGCAACCTTCTGCACCTGCTTATAATCATCCTCCGGAGCAAGCTCCTTCACCACGATAATGTTCTTCTCATCTACTGCAGTCACAAAATCCTTGGGTTCGGAAGAGAAGAAGCTCTTTAAAGCCTCCTGTGCGGAACCGTCCAGATTATCCTTGGCCTCTACCATATACACCACACGACGAACACCCACTTCGATATGAAGCTTCTTCGCCCGGTTATAAATATCTACCAGAAGCAAGTTGTCTAAAAGAAGGTTCTTAATAAAATTGTCCTTATCGAACTTCTCACGGTATGCCACTAAAAGAGTCTGAATCTGTAATACGGCAAGCTTTCCTACCATATATACATCATCCGTATCTCCATGGGCAATCAGAACATATTCCAGCTGGTGCTCATCGAAAATCTTAAAAAACTGGAAGCCTCCTGCTGCCTGAGAATCCGCCTGAGAGGCCGCAAAAGAGACGACCATCTCGGATACATCCCTATCCTCTTGGAAAGTTGTGGCTAATACTTTTCCGTCAATGTCTGCAATGGCAATATCCAGCCTGGCGATTCCCTTTAAGGAATCAATTGTACTTTGCAAAACTTGATTTGAAATCATCTCTACTCCATTCTTTCATGAACTACACCGGGGGGAAGAATGCAGCCTTTCCAATCACGTCTCAACCTTATCTCTTCTCCCAACCTTATCGTTTTTCCCCATTACTATAATCAGTTTATTTCTAATTTTCAAGCATTTTAAAAAAAGACAGGGAAAGAAAAGTTCTTTTCCTGTCTTTTTTACCAGTTTTTCAGAAAACTTTTATTGCTTTTCTACAAAACCAAATTCTCTTAGTTGGTAATAGTCTGCTCTGTTTCCTTATCAAAGATGTGAATCTTGTTCTCATCTAAAGCAAAACGAACGGTATCTCCTGTTCTTGCCTTGGTCTTGGGATTTACTCTTGCAGTCCAAGAAGCGTCTCCGATGTCGAAGTAGAGTAAGGTCTCCGCTCCGAGCATCTCGTATACACGGATTTCTGCGGAAACAACGGACTGTCCATGCTGAGCAAGATACTCTTCCTCGTCATGTAAGTCTTCAGGACGAATTCCCAGAGTAACGGTCTTTCCGATATATCCCTTATCCTTTAAAGCAGTTGCTTTCTTTTCATTTAAGGTGATGGTGTTTCCTGCAAAGCTTAACTTTACAGCGCCGCCCTCTTCTGTGCACTCCGCATCAATCATGTTCATCTGGGGAGATCCGATAAATCCTGCTACGAACTTGTTGCAGGGGGTATCGTAAAGGTTCTCCGGAGTATCTACCTGCTGAATATAACCGTCCTTCAAAACTACGATTCTGGTTCCCAGTGTCATAGCCTCGGTCTGGTCATGGGTTACATAGATGATAGTAGTCTCTAAGGACTTGTGGAGCTTTGCAATCTCTACACGCATCTGTGCCCTTAACTTTGCATCCAGGTTGGAAAGAGGTTCATCCATCAGGAATACCTTCGGACGACGAACGATAGCACGTCCCATAGCCACACGCTGTCTCTGTCCTCCGGAAAGAGCCTTAGGCTTTCTGTCCAGCAAGTGCTCAAGATCCAAAATTCTTGCAGCTTCATGCACCTTCTTATCGATTTCATCCTTTGGTACTTTTCTAAGCTTCAGTCCGAAGGCCATGTTATCGTATACAGTCATATGAGGATATAATGCATAGTTCTGGAAAACCATGGCAATGTCTCTATCCTTCGGTTCTACATCATTCATTCTCTTTCCGTCGATGAAAAGGTCTCCGGAACTGATGTCTTCCAGTCCTGCCACCATACGAAGGGTAGTGGACTTACCGCATCCTGAAGGTCCTACGAAAATGATAAATTCCTTATCTTCAATCTCTAAATTAAAATCTTTTACTGCCACAAATCCGTTGGGGTATTTCTTTACCACATTTTTGAGCTGCACACTTGCCATGCTAATTCTCCTTCTATAAATCTAATTTATGCCTTCTTTTCAGCAGAAATCCAGCCTCTGTAACCCTAGATTTTCGCATACTTATGCTAAGGATATTCTATCTAGTTTCCCTCTTTCTGGCTATAGACTAAGTTTCCGAAAAAATGCTCCTAATTTTGTACAAGATAGAGTTCCTTTATTAAATAAATGTCAATCTGCCCAAAAAGAGAGGGGATTTTTAGCAGAATCCCCTCTCATTGTTGCTAATCCTGATAAATTTTAAAAATTGCCGTTCTGGTGATTTTAATCTTTTTTTCCTTTAAAAGCTTGCCAATAGCCTTTTTAAAGGCAGCTTTTGACACGCCGAAGTCCTTTTTCACCTGCTCCGGATCCACGGTCTTATCCGTATAAGGGATATGTCCCTCAAACTTCTCCTCAATCAGCCGTTCAATCTGCTCTCCCAGCTTTTCATAACGGGAAGCATTCATTTCCTCCTGGGTTAAATGCTTGGCATCCTCTTTTTTCTTGGTATACATAGTACCGGCCAAACGCTCGGTCTTGTCCACATAGAGGTAAATCTCCACCTCCATATCCTTCTTTAAGGCATAACGCATCTCTCTGTGGGGCACCAAAATATCCTTCTCCAAGCCGATATCCACAAAGGCGCCGATGGTATTTACATCGCTGACCCGCAGTCTTCCGATTTCTCCTACTTCAAGATAAGGTTTTTTGGTGGTGGCAATTAACCTGTCCTTGGAATCCTTATACAAAAATACGGAGACCTCATCCCCTATGGTCTTCCCTTTGGGAACCTGGCGGATGGGAAGAAGCACGCTGTCTCCTCCTTCCTCTCCCACAAAAACACCAAAATCCTTTTCCCGAAGAATCTTAAGCGTCTGGATTTTTCCTAATTTCAACATGGCAACATAACTCCTTATTCTGATTATAAAAGGCTACAACCGTTCTATCCTCTTCTATTGCTACCCTTGGGAAAATACTGTCCCCTAAAGTATAGGCCTTCACATATTCTGCTCTAATGGTATAAAACTCTCTCTTGGAATCGACTTTTTCTTGTTTTTGCACTTCTTCGGAAGACTCGAATCTTTCCCCACTATCCGTAAATTCAATCGCCGGCTTTCCTGTACATTGGAAAATAACTTCCTCCGCCAAAGCAATATACTTGGCGTTGTTCATGTGATGGTTGGTATCCAGAAAATCCTGCACAACGGGAATGAGCTCTCCCTCCTGATAGCTTTCCGGAAAAGCAATTTTTCTTTGCAGGGGAGGCAAATGTAACACATCCTCCCGTTCCTTAAAGGGCGCAATCAATTCCTCCGTAATCTTTCCGGGACGTCCCTTCTCCAAATCAAAGCTGAACCACTCGCTGTCTGCTTTCACATAGAACTCTCTTGCTTCATTTTGAATCCAGAAATTCCTATAGGCGAAAATCCCCCGGAAATTGTGGGGAGACGTTCCGATGGAAAGCTTCTCATAGAGCTTAGGTAGGGCATATAGCTCAATATTCCAAGCGCTCAAGAGCCATGCTCTATGCTTTTTCTGTAAAACTTCAATGGACATTCCCACATCATGAGAATGAAAGGTGGAACAATCCTGCAAAAGATTCACCACGGAAAACAGGCTCATTTCCCCCTTCTCCGTTACCTCGGAATAACGAACTCTCTCTTGAATCTCATACATCCTTTGCCACCCTTTCTTGATTTTCCCTTAAAACCCACTCTATCTCACTGAATCCGGAATCCCGTTCCTCACTATTTTATTACACAGATCCGAAAATACCTTATCCTTCTGTTTTATAGCTCCCCTCCGGAATTCTTTCTGCCCTATTCTACTCTATTTTTTTTATTCTGCATACCGTTTCTATCTTTCCTACAAAAAAAAGAAGAGGTTCCCCTCTTCTTTTTGCATTCTTAAACGGACTCTGCGTATCCTGCCAACTTGGATGTGCAATGAGGACAACGAGTTGCCGCAATAGGAATCATAGTCTTGCAGTATTCACACTCTTTCTCTGTAGGTGCTGCTTCCGGCTCAGCCTTCTTTAACTTGTTCATCTGCTTAACGAAGACAAATACCACAAAAGCCATAATCAGGAAATTGATTACCGCAGTGATGAAGGAACCGTATGCCAATACCGCACCCTGTTCAACGGCCTCAGTGTAAACCTTGGTGGTCTGTCCTGCTAAAGGAATGAACATGTTTTCAAAGTCAATCTTTCCTGTAATCAAGGAAATCAAAGGCATTACCAAGTCGGATACGAGCTTGTTCACCAAGGCGGTAAACGCAGAACCGATAATCATACCGACAGCCAAATCAATCATGTTTCCCTTTAAAGCAAACTCTTTAAACTCTTTCAAAAAACCCTTCATTTGTCTCTCCTTAAAAATATAGAATCTCCTTTTTAGAACTTTTCCTTTTCTGTCCTAAAATCCTTGGCTACTCTAGTATAGAAGAGAGCTTTTGGCAAGTTCTATTTTCTGAAAACGACAATATTTATTGTTTTTTTATTTTTATCCACTTATTAAGCCATTGATTTTGCCGAGTTAATTCTCATTTTTCTTCTTTTTGAGAAGAACCACCGCCGAAAGCTCCCGGTTCTGTTTCCTCTTTTTGAGAAGAACTATCACCGGAACTCCTAGTTCTGCTTCCTATTTAGGTCCAAAAAACACCAGGACCAGGAGAGGAACTTTAATAAAAGATACAAAAAGAAAAGATTCAAAATCAGTCTCAAAGGATTTAAAGCAGTAGAGAAAAAAGGAGAAATATCTAAGCTTCCCTGCTTTTGTATATAAAGATAGGTATAAGGAAAACCAATCCCTAATTGATTCCCCTTATCAGAAAAAGGCATAAAATAAGAGAGTAAAATTTCCATGAAAAAAGCCAGACTCAAAGTGCTCTTAACACTTCTGTACAGCCATGGTTTTTGATTTTCTGT
The DNA here is from genome assembly GCA_963542215.1 of uncultured Oribacterium sp. GTDB lineage: Bacteria > Bacillota > Clostridia > Lachnospirales > Lachnospiraceae > Oribacterium. The sequence goes on from CAUTXF010000037.1 coordinate 10,802, forward strand.
ATTCATATTTTCCCCCTCCCAATCCTCTAAAACGAGATATCCCACGCTTTGCAAAGGATACTTGTTATGCATTATAAATAAGCTATTTTAACTATAGAATTGGAAGGAGATTTCGTCAAATGCTATTCCTCTTACATTTTTCTTTGCATTTTTAGTAATTTTATTCATTCCCAATCTTGCTCTTGTATAGGATCTAAATAATCTTTTCTCCGGCCTGATAAACGGCCTTCTGTTTTAAGTCCTTATCCACAATCAGATAATCCGCCTGCTTTCCTACCGTAATGCTGCCGTAGTCCTTCTCAATCCCCAAGGATCGGGCAGGGTTTAGGCTGGCTGCTGTAATAGCCTTTCTAAGAGGAATCTTCATTTCCTTTACCGCAGTACAAAGGCAGTCATAAACATTGGACACGGAGCCTGCCAATGCTCCGTTGGATGTCAGGGTACAGTGCTTTCCCTTCTTCTCCACTTCCTGCCCCCCAAGGTCATAAAGCCCGTCCGGCATTCCGGTGGAACGAAGGCTGTCACTGATAAGAATGACTCTATCCTCCCCCAAAGCCTCAAAAGCCAAACGCACCATGGCAGGATGCACATGAATGCCGTCCGTAATCAACTCGGCAAAGACTTCCTTTTCCTCGATGGTGGCTCCCACAACTCCCGGATTTCTGTGATCCAGACCGGTCATGGCATTGAAAAGGTGTACCGCATGACTGGCTCCTGCCTGGTAGGCCTTCAAGGCCGTGGGAAAATCCGCATTGGTATGGGCAAGGGATATCTTTACCTTCCCCCTCATTTTCGGAATAAAACGCTGGAAATCAGGATTCTCCTCCGGCGCCAAGCCCATATACTTTACCAGGCCTCCGGAGCAATGTAAGAAGCGCTCCGCAAGCTTTTCATCCCACTTTAAAATGTAATTGGGATTCTGCGCCCCCTTCTTCACCGGGCTGATAAAAGGTCCCTCCATGTTGATGCCAAGGAGTCTGGCCTCTCCGATTTTTAAGCCTTCCTCATGGTATTCCTTCGCTAAGGAAAGCACCTTTTCCAAATCTTCCACAGCCAGGGTCAAGGTTGCCGGACAAATGACGGTAATGCCGTGCTCCGCCTCATACTTCGCCAAAGTTTGGATGGCCTTCCTTGTTCCGTCACAAAAGTCTTCTCCTAAACAGCCGTGAAAATGAATATCAATAAGCCCGGGAAGCAGAAAGTCCTCCGGACAGGAAAATGCCTCCTCTTCGGAAAGCTCTCTTTCCTTGTGAATGGCGGAAAAGCACCCATCCTTCACTTCTACGGAAGCTAAAGTAAATTTTTTTTCTTCTGTAAAGATACAATATTTTTCCATCTTATTTTCCATCCTAAATTTTTTGAAGCTACCGGGGAACTGATAATTTTCCTCTGTCACCACTGTCTTATAAAAAAATATCCTTCTGCTCGGATCTAGTTATTCTTGTCTTTTTCGCCTATTTTGAAAATGCACATAAGCCCCCAATAAGCCTGCCCGATTTCCAAGACTTGCAGCCAGCAGTCTGGTATTCTCCGCAACGATAGGCACCAAATGCTCCTGCAAGTGTCCCCAAATCTTAGGAAGCAGGATTTCCTTCTGCTCCATAATGCCTCCCCCCAGCACAATACATTCCGGGTTAAAGGCATAGCACAGGTTACTAAGTCCGATAGACAAAGCATCACAAAGTCTGTCCAGCTCTTCCAGACAGATTTTATCTTCCTTTGCAACTTCCTCAAATATCCGCTTTCCGTTCCAAAGCTCTTCCGTCTCTCCCTTTCTGCTGGCTACTCTTTTCACCAAAGCAGATGTGGAAGCCATACGCTGGAACATTCCACCCGGAATCTGCATATAGCCGATTTCCATGGCGGAATGGGAAGTGCCGTGATAGACCTCTCCGTTTAGGATAAAACTGCCGCCGATACCGGTGCCTATGGTAAGGCAAAGCATGGAATTCGCTCCCTTCCCGCTGCCAAAGGAATATTCTCCAAGTCCGGCACACTTTACATCATTTTCTACCTCACAGGGAATGGAAAAGGCAGTTTCTATCTCTCCCTTCCACTTTGTTCCTTTGTACTCCGGAATCTGAGGACCTGCATGAATAATTTCTCCCTTTAACTCATCCACCATTCCTGCGGTAGAGATACAGATGCCGGCTAAGAGTGACTCTACTTTTTTCTCTTCTTGCGTCCCCTCTGTCAACTCTCCCTTTAGCTCCTCTAAGACTCTACGGATTTCTCCTTTAACATTTTCCAGAATAAAGGAACCGCCTCTTTGGGCCTCGGTGTCCTTTTCATAAGTAGAAAGGATTTCTCCCTTTTCTCCCAAAAGGGCATACTTTGTTTTGGTACCTCCGATGTCCAGGGCAAAATATCGCTTTTCCATACCGCTACCTACTTTCCTTCTTCTGAAAAATAATCGGGAATCCACCGTGCCAGATGCTCCGCCAAAGCCTTATGGGCTTCAGGGCTCAAATGCATATAGTCGTAGGGATAGTTTTCCACTCCGGGAATATCCTGTGCCGAAAGGTAGGCACAGCCGGTACGCTTTGCCACCGCCTCATACAGAGGAATAATGGCCTTGGACTTTTCACAGCAGTCTTTTCCCATTTCATTCCTTACGATAGTATCCTTATATTCCGGATCAATGGGATAGGGAGCAATAATCAGGATTTTCGGATTTTCTTCCGTAAAGGCTTCCTGCACAGATTGGGCTTTTCGGATTAAACGTTCCAGCCCTCTGGAAATATTTTCCGCAGTAGCGGAAAAACGCTCTTTCACATCATTGGTTCCCAGCATAATAATCAAAAGAGAAACCGGCTCATGGGTAAGAAGGATGGGACGAATCATACTTACACCGGAAAGCCCCTCGTACAAGGGATCTTCAAAAACAGTGGTACGGCCTGATAAGCCTTCCTCCCGTATCAGATACTCCTCTCCCAACAATTCCTGTAAAACCATGGGCCAACGCACATGCTCGCTGAAACGCTTTCCGTTTTTGTTGTTGTAGCCATGGGTATTGGAATCTCCGAAACATACAATGGTCTTTGCCCCAGCCATATTTCCTCCTTTAATGTCTTTCCTTTATAAACTGTTTTTCTGTAAAACTGCACACTAGGAAGCTTGCAGCTGTTTTGTTCAGTAAGCTCCCCCTAAAATCACTTTAAGCCTGCTCTGTAAAGTTTCCAAGAACCCCTACAAAGCAGGCAAATCTTTTATACGAAGCGTGCTACAGTCTCATCAATCACTTTAGCGGTCTTCTTAGCAATCTCCAAATCAGCCTCTGTTAAAGGACTTAACGGACTTCTTACAGAGCCCACATTTAAGCCCTTACGAAGCTTCAGCACTTCCTTAATCATGGCATACATATTACCGTGGCCACTACAAAGTAAAGTGATAATTTCATTTACCGCAAACTGAATCTTTCTCGCTTCTTCCATACGGTTTTCCTTGAGAAGAGCATTCATCTTTAAGAAAAGCTCCGGCATGGCTCCATAGGTTCCACCGATTCCGCCGCAAGCTCCCATAGTTCTTCCTCCGATAAACTGCTCATCCGGACCGTTGAAAACCACGAAATCCTCTCCCCCCCAAGACTTGTAATTCTGAATGTCCTGAACAGGCATGGAGGAGTTCTTTACTCCGATCACTCTTGGATTCTTCTTCATTTCCATGAACAATTCCTTGGTAAGGCTTACGCCGGCAAGTTGGGGAATATTGTAAATGATGAAGTCGGTATTAGGTGCTGCTGCACTGATGGTATTCCAGTACTCCGCAATGCTGTAGCTTGGCAGACGGAAGTAAATGGGAGGAATTGCCGCAATGGCATCTACCCCTAGGCTTTCTGCATGCTTAGCCAGCTCCACGGAATCATTGGTGTTGTTGCAAGCCACATGAGCAATGATGCAAAGCTTGCCCTTGGCTTCCGCCATTACCGCTTCCAAAATCTTTTTCCTATCCTCTACGGAAAGGTAAATACACTCTCCGGAAGAGCCGTTGACATATAAACCCTGTACACCGGCTTCAATAAAATAACGAACTAAGGCCTTGGTTCTCTCTACAGACACCTCTCCATTGTCCTCATAGCAGGCATAAAAGGCCGGTAAAATTCCTTGAAATTTCTCTACATTCATCATTTTTTTCTCCTTTAAATACATTTTTATCCCTTAACGGCTCCCATGGCAATACCCTGGGTAAAATATCTTTGGAACATTAAGAATACGATTAAAATCGGGATTGCCGCCACCGCAGCTCCTGCCATGATGATACCGAAGTCTGTGGCATTTTCCGCCTGCAACTTGGCAATTCCCAAAGAAATGGTTAAGTTCTCCGTACTGCTTAACATAATCAACTGCATGAAGTAATCGTTCCAGCTGTTGATAAAAGTAAAGATAGCCAGGGCACCGATTCCCGGTTTAATCATGGGAAGCACAATCTGGCTAAAGATTCTTGCTTCAGAGGCTCCGTCAATGCGGGAGGCTTCCAGCATTTCCCCGGGTACTCCCTCGGAGAACTGCTTCATCAAAAACACGCCGAAGGGCCATCCCACGGTGGGGAAGATGACTGCCAAAAGGCTGTTGTAAAGCTTCAAAAAGGACATTTCCCGAATCAAAGGAATCAAGATAACCTGCTTGGGTAGAGCCATAGCGCAGACAATCAGGGTGAACAAAAGAGTTCTTCCTCTAAAACGCTTTTTCGCCAAGGCGTAGCCTGCCATGGAGGCGGTAACACAGGTTAAAATCATGGCGGATAAGGACATGAATACCGTGTTTAAAAGCCAACGTACCGCTCCCGGCACCTTCGGACCTGTCATCAGCACAATATCCTTCCCTGTTCCGGAGAAGGCTCCGCTAAAGGGAATACTTAGGGTAAAGAGGGCGGTGGGCTGACGGGAAAAGAGTTTTTGATAATTCAACAGTACCCACTCTTTGGGGAACCAGTCCGGGCTTGTGCCGTTGATGGACTGGGCGGTTTTAAAAGATCCTGTAATTATCCAGTATAAGGGAAAAAGAAAGAAAAAAGCCAGGAGAATTAGCAGGAACAGGCTAAGTAAGCTATAAAGATTTTTTGTCTTATGCATAAATTCCTCCTATTTTTCTTTTGCCAACTGGAACTGTAATGCAGAGAGTAAGGCAATGATAATCGCCAAAACCACACCCATAGCATTGCCGTAGCCGTAACGATAAAGCTTAAAGGCTGTGTAATAGATATAATACATTACCGTATCCGTACTGTGGTTCGGTCCACCGGAGGTCAAGAGCTGAATCAGGGCAAAGCACTGGAAGCTGTTGATGGTGGTAATGACCAAAATGTAAAGGGTGGTAGGCATAATCTGCGGCCATTTAATCTTCCAGAATAGCTGAAGATCGGTGGCACCGTCTACGGAAGCCGCCTCTACCAGGGAGTCATCCACATTTCCAAGGGCAGAAACATAGAGAACAATAGGCTGTCCCACGGAGGTGGTAAATAAAATCAGAATAATACAGGGCAGGGCAAAACGGGCATCTCCCAGCCAGTTGATATTCTTCTCCAACACGCCGGTATGGGTTCCCACATAGTTGAATAAGCCATAGTAATTATGGAACATCCATTTCCATACCACGGTAACTGCTACGGAGCCTGTTACTACAGGTAGATAGAAGATACAGCGGAATGCGGAAAGTACCGGTCCCTTCATCTTATAAATGGCGGAAGCCACCCATAAGGAAAAAATCGCTACCGTTGGAACAGATACCAAAACGATGATTAAGGTATTTTTCAGTGCTTTTTGGAAAATGCTGTCTCCGAAAAGCTCTGTATAGTTTTTCAAACCGATAAACTGGTCTGCCACATTTTTTCCCATGGTGGCATCAAAGAAACTGGTATAGACGCACAAAATCATGGGAAAAATCACGAAGCCCAGAAAGAACACAAGGCTTGGCAATAAAAACAAATAGGCAGAGCGAGTTTCTCTTTGGGCTAATATTTTGCTTCGATTGCTTTGTACGTAGTCCATTTTCTCTCCTCTAATCAAAAAACTCCGGAGGCTTCCCGTCAAAGGGTGAGCCTTCCGGAGCCTATTCTTCTTCGTAAATGTTAAGGTTTCTCCCATAACATCTTCATAGCTGTATGCTTTCAATCTGCAAAAGCTTTCCTTATGCCTATTCAGCCGCCTTTGCCGCTGCGTTTGCGTTGGTCTGGAAAGTAGTAAGTTCTGTTTTCACGTCTCCTCCCTGACCGATTCTCTGAAGCATGTTCCACCACTCAGTTCTGGCGGTTGCCCAGCCCGGAGTTACCTGATAGTAGTCTCCAAAGAAAGGCATGAACTTCTCAGTGAACATCTTCATCGTTTCTGCATTCTCTGTTCCCTCATAAACGTCTGTAAGATCCTTGTGTACAGGGAAGAATCCTGTAGTCTGTACGGAAAGCTTTGCCTGTTCCGGATCGTTAGCCATGAAGCGGATAAATGCCTTTGCAGCCTTCACCTTGTTCTCATCGCCGTTATCGAAGATTCCGAAGCCCCAGATTCCTCCACAAAGCTCTGCCTTTCCGTCCTTTGCAGGGAAAAGCATAGGAATGATTTCATCGCCGTTGTTGGTCTTTCCTGCTTCGCCGTTGTCCTTGTTGTTCTGCTGAGCGGAATTCCAGCAAAGAGACATTGCCAAGGTTCCGTTTCTGAAAAGGGTAATCTCATCTCCGCCAACCAAAGCCGGATCAAAGTTGATTCCCTCTGCCTTCTTCAATTCTTCTAAAGCCTGTGCATTCTCGGAAGAATCCACAGTATACTCTGTATGCTCCTTGTTTGTGAATTTTCCGCCATACAGATTGTTGACCAAAGCTCTGGTTCCCTGGTCTCCACCCTGGCCGCCGCAGTAAACTGCTACAACATTTTCCTGTCCTTTATCATGCAAAGCCTTCACAGCCTTGAAGAAATTCTCTGTAGTCCAGGTGTGGTTATCTAAGTCCAGATACTGTAATGCATCTGCATTCTCGAAAGCAGTCTTGTTGATAGCCATGCAGTGTGCAATCATAGCCAATGGGTACTCATAGTACTTTCCTTCGGAGGACTTACAAGCCTCCACTACGTTGGGATAGATATCCTTTGCCGCATCATCTTCAAATAGATCCGCCAAATCTACCATCAATCCCTTTGCACCCCAGTTTGCTACCAAACGCTCCGGTCCTTCCATAATCAGGTCAGGCGCTGCATTTCCTTCGATGGCGGTATTTACCTGGTCGTCACCGCTCTGGTAGTCCAAATACTCTACGGTAACATGGATATCCGGATACTTAGCGTTAAAATTCTGCAATAAGCTGTCCACGGATGCGCTGTCGCCCCACTTTCCGATTGGATAGGTGTAAAGCTTTAAATCAGCCTTTAACGCCTCATCCTCGGAAGCTCCCTCGGCCTTCTCGGAAGCGGCCTCTGTTGCCTTTCCGGATTCCGCCTTTTTCTCCGTCTCTGTCGTAGCCTTTGGTCCGCAAGCTGCCAAGCTGCTTGCCAGAAGCAGAGATGCTGCTCCCCATGCTAAGATTCTTTTCTTCATTGTTTCTCCTCCCATTCTTTGAGTGCCTCCACAAAGGGTACCGCAATCAGTTGCGGCCTTGTGATAATTGATCCAACAACCACCGCATAGGCTCCAAGCTCCATAACCCGCTTTGCCTTCTCCGGGGTGTTGATGTTGCCTTCGGCAATAACCGGGTGCTTAACGCTCTCAATCATTTTCCGAAGAATCCGGAAATCGTCTGCCTCAATCCGATCTCCCTTAGACTGCTCTGTATACCCCACCATAGTGGAGCCAATAAAGTCAAATCCCAGGCGATCCGCTTCTATGGCTTCTTCCACTGTGGAACAATCCGCCATAAATGCCTGATCCTTGTATTTGGCCTTTATTTCCCGAAAAAATTCTGCCAGACTCTTCCCGCCCGGCCTTTTGGAAATGGTGGCATCAATCGCAATAATATCCACCCCAACTTCCATAAGTTCATCCACCTCTTTCATGGTGGGAGTAATATATACCTTCGAATCCTCGTAATCTCTTTTGACGATACCGATAATGGGAAGCTCCACTTCCTTCTGAATCTCCGCAATGTCTTCTTTGGTGTTGGCCCGAATACCTCCTGCCCCTGCCATCTTTGCCGCTCTGGCCATCCTTCCCATAATAAAGGAAGAATGTAAAGGCTCCTCCGGCAGTGCCTGACAAGATACAATGAGTTTGCCTTTCAATCCCTTGATTCTCTCCGTCATGGAACACTCCTTTTTCCTGAAAAATTTTTTTATTCGTTCTTGAAGAAAAGTTATTTTTCTTCTTGTCCTTCCTTAAGTATAGTTTTAGATTTTTCAATTTCAACAAGAAAAAACTTGGCTTTCCCTAGAAAATTCTTTTGCCTTTTTCACTATTTTTTTATCTTTGCCGCATAAAATTTTTTTATGCTTTTCCCTTTAATAAATATCTAAATTTATTTAGTCTTTTGTCTATTGTTTTATTTTCAGTTTTATAAATTCTCGATAAAAGCAATCATCTCCCGAAATTCTGCCCCGGTGCTTCCCTGAATCATCTCCTTCTGTCCTCCTCCCCGGAAGGACAATTTTTCTCCCATAAGCTTTCCAAAGGCTCTCATATCCTCTTCTCTGCTTCCTGCCACCAGGGAAAAGCCCTCTTCCTTTTTCCCAAGGCAAATGAGGGAAAGAGGAAGAGAGAGTCGCAACCTGTCACAGATTTTTTGCAAGTCCTTCATCCCAAGCTCGGAAAGATAGAGAAAAAGGTAGTGATTCTTTCCGTAGTAGGAAAAGCAGCTATCCTTTAGAGGACTCCCCAGAAATAACGTTTTGGTCGGCCTTTCCGCCACTTCCCAGGCTGCCTCGGTTCTTTCCGGCCTTTCCGCTACTTCCCGGGCTGCTTCGGTTCTTTCCTGCCTTTCCGGCTTTTCTCCGTCCTTTATTCCTTTCCGTTTCGCTTCCAGCTCTTTCAAAATCTTCTCTTCCAAAAGGCTGATTCCAGCCTCTAAAATGCCTCTTTTTTCTTCTTCCTTGGCAAAGATTCTTTCCTGCAAGTTCTGAAAGGCTTCCGGAATCTCTGTCCAGGGACGGCTAAGGCTTTGGGCGAAGCAGGATAATAGCTTTAGCTTTTTTTCCAAAGCAAGAAAGGCCAGCTCTCCCGCCAGCATGGTCAAACGGCAGCCCTTTCTATGCTTTTCATAGGAAAGAATGGTAAATACCCCAATCTCCCCGGTGAAACTAAGATGGGTTCCGCAACAGGCACAGGAATCCACCTCGGGAATTTCAATAATACGGATATCCCCCTCTAAAGCCTTCTTTTGTCGAAATGAAATATTCCCGTCTTTTCTTTCCGAACTCGTATTTTCTTCTTCCCCTTCCAGATAAATTTCTTTTATGGGAAGATTTTTTCGGATGACGGCATTCACCCCCTGCTCCAGCTCCTCCAGTTCCTTCTCGCTAAATTCTCCGTCAAAATCCACGGTCATGTGGGGATTTTCCCCGAAACATTCCATATGAAAACCGCTGTTTTTATAGGGAAAACGCCCTGTCACAAGACCTGAAAAAATATGCTCTGCACTGTGGTTTTCCGACTGCCATCTCCGAAAATCCGCGTCAAACTTACAAAGGACTTTTTCTCCCTTGGGCAAATCCGCTTCTACATACTGCCAAAGCTCCCCTTCTTTTTCCTCCACAAAGAGAAGCTCTGCACCGGCAATGCTTCCTCTGTCACAGGGCTGCCCTCCTCCCTCCGGATAAAATAAGGGCTCCGAGAGTCTATAGCAAAAAAGGGAAGAATAGCTTCCTCCCCGTTTTTTTATAAACTCTTCTTTTTCCGCTTCGGAAAGCTCCCGCTTTTCCAAAACAAGAAGCTCTTTTTCCGCCTCTTCCCCGCCGATTCCTCTTTGATAATATAAGGCTTCCTTAATCATTTTTCCCTCGTTAATTATTCTAAGAATAGCTATGGATTACTGCTTTTTGCTACTGCTAAGACAAAAAGTTCGATACTTTCTCTTATCCTTCTTAAAGTACAGATTTCGACACTTTCCCTTTTGCTTCTTAGATCATCCCTAAATCCTTTAGGGTAAGATAGATGCCGTCCTCCCAAATGGGCTTTGCCACAATATCCGCCTTTTCCTTGATATAGGGAATAGCGTTTCCTACAGCCACACCAAGATTTGCCCAAAGAAGCATTTCCTCATCATTAAAGCTATCCCCGAAGGCAACAGTCTTTTCTCTGGGAATCTTGTAAACCTCGGCGATTTTCTCTAAGCCCATGGCCTTGCTGTAGCCCTTTTCCAAAAGGTCGGCTCCGGTGTCTCTGCTAAAGGGGAAGACATTTAACTCCGGAAAATTCTTTCTAAGAGCCTCTGCCCCCTCTACGCCACCGCAATAACAGAGAGCAGAAACCTCTTCTTGTAAAAGTTCCTCCACCGGAGCGAAATTCCTGTCGCTTTCCTGCACAAAGTTCAGGTCGTACTGTACCACCTGTTCCTCTTCCGTGAAATAATCCCTATCCTCTATGGCGGTTCCCAGAGCAATATGATGCTCCTTTCCGAAGCGAATCAATCGTTCCAGCAAATCCTTGGACATCACGCTATGCATCAAAACTTCCTGCTTCTCCAAGGGATCCAAAAGCACCTTGGTACCGTTCATCTGCACCAAAGCATGGGGAGCGATTTCCTTTAAATAGTCGTAAGAATAGCGATCATACATATTTCTGCCGGAAGCCAGCACCACAAGATAGCCATTTTCCTTTAGGCGTTGAATGGCTTCCAGACTGGAGGGAGTGATGGCTCCCTTATTATGATCTAAGAGGGTATGGTCCAGGTCAAAGGCCACCAGCCCCTTTTTCTCTTCTCTATTCTTAGGACAATTTATTTCTTCTCTCATCTTTCCCCATCTTCTCTATACTATCTTCTCTATACTGTCTTCTCTATACTGTCTTCTCTATACTGTCTTCTCTAT
>CAUTXF010000038.1:0-21007 GCA_963542215.1 uncultured Oribacterium sp.
ATATCTCGGAAACCAAGTCCAATCAGAACAGCTTTGCCATGAACTATCAAAAGACTGGAAAAGATCTGATGAGTCAAGATGAGATAACAGTGATGGACGGTGGAAAATGTATCTTTCAACTTAGAGGTGTCAGACCTTTTTTCTCTGATAAATTTGATATAACAAAACATAAGAACTATAGGTTATTAGAGGACTATGATAAGAAAAATAGGTTTGATATAGAGAGGTATGTAAAGAGGAGAGGAAAGGTAAAGCTATGTCGATTAACACCTATTATTCATTTATAGTTTTTGATATAATTAAATACAAGTTATTAGAAACAGAAGTAATATTTATCACGGAGGTTTATGATGGGGGGGCGTCTACAATGGATGGAAAAGAAGAATATGATAAAGGGTTAGAACTGTTTTATTCTAATGATGTGGAAAAACAAAGAGAAGCATTAAATCATTTTTGTTTAGCAGCAGAAAAGAACCATGATGAAGCAATGCTATATGCTGGATGCATATTATACTATGGATGGCATGGAAGCTTACAAAATACTTCGAAGGCATTTAATTATTTTAAGAAAGCAGTCGACTGTGGCATAGATGGAGCTAAATATTATTTAGCAGAATGTTATTATAAGGGAAAAGGTGTTGAACCAAATATAGAATTAGCTGTTCAACTATTCGAAGAAGTAGCTGCACTGGGGAATCCCATTGCTGCTTATGCTGCTAATACATTAAGTGCTATATATACAAATGGTTATGGCAATATTACAAAAGACGAAAATAAAGCAATGATGTACAATGCCCAAGCACTACAAGCAAACGTTCCGGGTGCTGAGATTCAGTTTTTAAATTTGATTTTCCATCACAATCCTAATTCCAATTTGTAGTATTAAAATTCCCTATATCTTACAAGGTGATAGATTTTTTCCTATCGCCTTTTTTATTACCTAAAAGGAGGAAAAATGATAAGGAATAGAAGCCCTACCTAAAAAAATAAATATTAAGTTGATGAGCGATTGGAAAGAAACACTTCCAGTCGCTTTTTTTATTTTAAGCAAGTATCGCTCGTAAAACGTGCGGTATCTCATAGAAAAGGAGAATTTCTAAATGAAGGAAGAAATGATTAACATTAATGCCAATCTGCTCGATGAACCAAGCTTTACAAGTTTTGAAAGAGATAGCGAGAGAGTAGAGGCTGTCAATTTCACGCTTGTAAAAAAGTATGGGAAGGGTAAGGAATACATCAATTGCTCAGCCTACGGTGACAAGGTGGAGAAAGCAAGAGATTTTCAGAAAGGCGATCTGATTCATGTCTTTGGCTATTTTAAGGAGCGTGAAAAAGAAGGAAAGAAATACAGGAATTTTCTTGTAAAGTCTTACAACAAGATTGAAAAGAAGGAAGAAAACGAGGAGGATTAAATATGGATTTTTTTGTTCAGGCAGTCAATGTATTACAGATTTTGGTTATGGCAGTAGGAGCAGGACTTGGGGCATGGGGAGTCATTAACCTTATGGAGGGATATGGAAATGATAATCCAGGAGCAAAATCCCAAGGCATTAAGCAGCTTATGGCAGGGGGAGGCATTGCCCTTATCGGATTAAAACTAATTCCGCTTCTTGCCAATGTGATTAAGTAAAAGGGAGAGAGTATGTTTGAGATATTAGACAAGATAGAAGAGTTTTTCAGAGAGCTTCTACTGGGCAGTATCCAAGCAAACTTAGAGTCTATGTTCCTTGATCTAAACGATAAGGTTGGGTCAGTGGCAACAGATGTAGGACAAACGCCAATGGGCTGGAATAGTGATGTGTTTCAATTCATTAAAAGCATTAACGATACCGTCATTATTCCGATAGCCGGGCTAATCATAACAGCAATCCTATGTATTGAACTTATCAACATGGTTATGCAGAAAAATAATATGCAGGATACCGATACCTTTGAGTTTTTCAAATACATTATCAAGATGTGGATTGCTGTTTGGTTAGTGTCTCATTCCTTTGAGTTTTCCATGGCGGTTTTTGATGTGGCACAAAATATGGTCAATAAGGCAGCGGGAGTCATCAATACAACTGCTGTTGTATCAGGAGATGAAATTATCGCTATGGTGGATTCCATAAAGGGAAAAACGCTAGGGGAGCTTATAACGATTCTTTTTGAAATCTCTTTAATCAAAGTTGCCATGCAAGCAATCTCTATATTAGTCATGGTCATTGTCTACGGGAGAATGTTTGAAATCTATGTTTATGCTTCTGTCTCGGCAATTCCCTTTGCCACTATGGGAAATAAGGAATGGGGACAGATTGGAACGAACTACATTAAAGGCTTGTTTGCCTTGGGACTACAAGGACTCTTTATTATGGTTTGCCTTGGAATATACGCAGTGCTGGTAAAAACGATAGAAATCACGGATATGCACAAAAGCACGATGATGATTCTTTGCTATGCAGTTTTACTCGGGCTCATGATGCTAAAGAGCGGAACATTAGCAAAGAGTGTATTGAATGCACATTAGGAAAGAGAGGGAAGAAGATGAACAAAAGAAAAACTGGATTTTTAGTAGGAACAATGGTTTTGGCAGGTTTGGCAGTTATCAAATGGATTAGCCTAAATCAAAGACTGGAAGATTTAGAGGAGGTGAAGGAGAGTCTAATTGCTTCTCAAAATAATCTCCAGCTAACGCAGGAAAGACACAATAGAAGGACGGAAGGGGATATTGCAAGAATTCAGGAAGAAATTGGAGCAGTATATGAGCATATGGAAGAATTATCCAAGGAAAGAGCAGAGAGGATCTAAGCCATGGCGTATGTACCGATTCCAAAGGATTTAAAGAGAGTGAAAACAAAAGTTGCCTTTAATCTTACGAAAAGACAGCTTATCGGCTTTTCCATTGCAGGATTGTTGGGCTTTTCAGCCTATATCTTTGTACGGAAACTGGTGCCAAACGATATTGCCGTCCTGTTTTTGATTACCGCCACCCTTCCGGTATTTTTTATTACGCTTTTTGAAAAAGACGGCTTGGTTTTCGAACAGTATTTTAAGCTCATATATCTTCATAGGTTTTATCAGCCGGGGAAAAGGGTGAGAAAGGAGGTTTACCTTGCAGAACAAAAGAAGATTGCAAACAATCATGCTAAAGAAAAATAAAAGGGCATTAAAAAGAAGGCTACAGGAGAAAGACCATAGTAAGTTGACAGTTTCTAAAGCGAGCAAAGGATTTTTAACGTCGGTTCTTAAGAAAGAGCCAAAGCGTTACACCGTAGAAGATACATTGCCCTATATCAGACTTCTAAAAAATGGCATTTGCCAGCTTGATGAAAGGCATTTTAGTAAGACTATTTCCTTTCAGGATATTAACTACCAGCTTGCCTTAGATGAGGACAGAGACTTGATTTTTAATCAGTTTGCCAATTTCCTAAATTCCTTTGATCCAAGTGTTGCCATAGAGTTTTCCTATATCAATCAGATTGGAAGAAATGAGGAAGTTCAAGCGTCTATGCAGATACCGGATCAGCATGATGGATTTGATGCCTTAAGACTGGAGTTTAGGGAAATGCTAAAAAGCCAGATTGTAAAAGGAAATAATGGACTGAAAAAGGCAAAGTACATCAGCTTTACCGTAGAAGCCGATAATTTGGAACAGGCAAGTGCCATGCTGGAAAGACTGGAAATTGACATTTTATCAGGCTTTAAAAATATGGGAGTTCGGGCAGAAAGCCTAAATGGAGAAGAGAGACTGAAGATTTTACATGATATGCTAAATCCGGATAAGAACTTTTCCTTTTCTTACAAGGATTTAAAGAAAAAGGAAAGCACGAAGTCCTATATAGTTCCCGATATGTTTAACTTTACACCGAACAGGTATTTTAAGTTTGGTAAGTTTATTGGGGCAACAAGCCATTTTCAAATCCTTGCCAGTGAGCTTTCTGACCGTATGCTTTCTGAATTTTTGGATATTGATGACAATATCACTGTATCATTCCACATTCAGGCGATTGATCAGTCGGAAGCAATCAAGATGGTAAAAAGAAAGAATACTGACCTTGATAAAATGCGAATTGAAGAAAATAAAAAGGCAGTAAGAAGTGGTTATGATATGGATATTTTGCCATCAGACCTAGTCACTTATGGGGAAGATGTAAAGAGCCTTTTAAAAGATTTACAGACAAGAGATGAGAGAATGTTTGTGGTAAGCATTGTCTTTTTTAATTTCGGAAAAACAGTGCAGAAGCTTGAGAATACAATCGCAAAGATTAGTTCCATTGCCAACAAACATAACTGTAAGATTAAGAGACTGGATCATGCTCAAGAACAGGGCTTAGTGAGTGTCCTTCCTCTTGGGCTAAATCAGATGGAAATCAATAGGAGCTTAACTTCTTCTTCCACGGCAGTATTTATTCCTTTTACAACGGAGGAGCTTTTTATCAATTCTGAAAATAGTCTTTATTATGGGCTGAACGCCCTTAGTCATAACCTGATTATGGCAGACAGAAAAAAATTGAAAAATCCGAATGGGCTTATCTTAGGAACACCGGGTAGCGGTAAATCCTTCAGTGCCAAAAGAGAAATGGCAAATGCTATTTTGATTACCAATGATGATGTGATTATTTGTGATCCTGAGGGAGAGTACGGAAACCTTGTGAAGCAGTTTCATGGAGAGGTGATTAAGGTAAGCAGTAAGTCCAAGGACTATCTGAATCCTTTAGATATCAACATGAACTATGGAGACGGAGATGCACCATTAAAGGATAAAGCAAACTTCATTATGTCTATGTTGGAGCTTGTGGTAGGAGGGAGCGGGCTTACGGCAGAGGAAAAGTCTGTTATTGACCGCTGTCTTCCGAAAATCTATGAAAAGTATTTTGAAAATCCATCTGCTGAGAATATGCCGATTTTACAAGACCTTTACGATATGCTGAAAGGGCAGGAAGAAAAAGTAGGAAAGAAACTGGCAACGGAAATGGAAATCTATGTATCAGGAAGCCTGAATGTCTTTAACCATAGATCCAATGTAGACTTAAACAAAAAGCTTCTTTGCTTTGATATTAAAGAGCTTGGCAGCCAATTAAAGAAAATCGGTATGCTGGTTATTCAGGATCAGGTCTGGAACAAAGTTTCTTTGAACAGAGGAAATAAGGCCACAAGATATTATATTGATGAGTTTCATTTACTGCTAAAAGAAGAGCAGACTGCTTCCTATTCTGTAGAGATTTGGAAGAGGTTTCGTAAGTGGGGCGGTATTCCGACAGGCATTACGCAGAATGTGAAAGATTTACTGATGAGTAAGGAAATAGAGAATATTTTCGATAATACAGATTTTGTTCTCATGCTTAATCAGGCTTCGGGAGATCGGGAGATTTTAGCGAAGAAACTGAAAATTTCTGTACCGCAACTTCGTTATGTCACGAATTCCAATGAAGGAGAGGGGCTTCTTTTCTTTGGAAATACTATTGTGCCGTTTCTGGATAAGTTTCCAAAAGATACGGTTCTTTATAAGAAGATGACCACTAAGCCGGAAGAGCAGGGGTAGCCTATGAGGAAAAGAGCCGAAAAGGATTTTCGGGAGAAGATTCTTCATAATCATGAACGCTTTCAAGATAAGGTACGAAGAAAAGATAGTAAGTTGGTTTTAGGGAAGGATATTCCTAAAAAAGATAATCCAAAAGCTGAGGGAAGTTCCAATAAAAAGAAGTTAATTAAAGGTATTGGGAAAGAAAGACAAAAAAGAGCAGAGCATAAAAGGCGGAACTTTACCGAGAATCTCTATACAAGAAACAGGGAAGCAACGACAGGAGAAAAGCTTCCTTCTAAAGAAAAAGAAGACTCTGAGGCACTGAATGCAGTTAAAGAGAAACTTACAAAGACAGGGAAAAAACAAGTTTCGAAAAAGCCAAAGGCTGCAAAAAAGAAAAAGAATTTATCATATCTTAAAAGTTTTTCCAAGGGAAGTGAGGTGGTAAGAGACTACTTATCCCAGGGGAGTGAGGACAATCAAGGCGTTGAAACAGGAGAAAAGACAGCTGATTTTAGTGCAAAGCTCATTCGGGGGACAAGGCGATATGCAGAGAAGAAAAGAGATAGGAAAGCCTTTCGACTTGAAAAGTACAATAGGAAGACCAAAGAACGGAAGTCCAAGCTTATTTTCGAAGAAAGTGAAGGGGCAAGGAAAGCTTCAAATGATTCTCAAAGGGTAAATGCCTATAAGCATTTTCAAAAGAAAAGACAAATGAAGGAATCCATACAGAGTAAATACAAGACAAGACTTAGGGATAGGCTGAAAGAAGGACTGCTCGGAGCGATTAAAAGCTCTAAAGAAGTCATGATAAGAAATGCCAAGGGCTTCATGCTTATCTTTTTAAGTCTTATTATTTTGGGAACTTTTCTTATGAATTTTTCTGTAATGTCCTTATCCGGCATGATGAATTCTTCCAGTGGAGTACTTAGCACAAGCTATCTATCGGATCCAAATGTCCTTACGGAAGTCAATCAGCAATTTGAAAGCATGGAAGAAGGATTGCAGGACGAAATGAATTCCGTGCAGAAGAATCACCCAGGCTACGATGAGTATATTATTCAGAAAGATAAAGAAATCGGACACAATGTACATGAGCTTTTATCCTATGTTACTTCACGGTATGGAGAGGTAAAAAAGGCAAGAGATGTTGAGGATATCCTAAAGGATCTTTTTCAAAGAATATACAGCCTATCGTATAGGGAAAAGATAGAAATCAGATACAAAACAGTTAAGGAGACTTATGTAGACAGGGAAGGGAAAATACGAAGTAGAAGCAGGTTAGTGCCTTACGAGTATAAAAAGCTGTTTATAAGCTTAAAGAAAAAAGAGATGGATACTGTCATTAGGGAGATATTTGAAAAGCATCCGAATAATGTAAGCCACTATGAATCCTTACTTTCTGCAAAAGGAAATATGGAATCCTTTTTTGGCAGTGGAAATGCAAATACTTCCGAGTTGATTTTAAATCCTGATTTCGAAAATCCGGGAATTGCTTTCAATGAAGAGTCTGTTAAAGCCTTATTTAGTGAAGCAGAGAAACATATCGGAAAGAAATATGTCTTTGGAGCAAATGGGCCGAATAACTTTGACTGTTCGTCCTTTGTGTGCTGGAGCTTTACCCATTCCGGGGTAAAAAATATGCCTAGGACAACGGCTTACGATATTTACAAATCCTACTGTATGCCCATTTCCAAAAGTGAAGCAAAGGCCGGAGATATCATTTTCTTTAAAAACACCTATAAAAGCGGAACACCCATTTCTCATGTCGGTATCTATGCAGGAGACGGCATGATGATTCATGCCGGAAACCCGATACGCTTTGTTAGTATCAATACACCATACTGGAAGGAGCATTTTTATGGTTTTGGAAGAGTTCGTTAAGTGGAGAAAGGACGGATAAAGGTGAATAAGGAACTTATTTTAGTGAAAAATAAAATACAAAGATTAAAGGATAAAAGGGCTCTGATTGATGAAAAATTAGAGCCTTTATTTATTCGAGAAGAGGAACTTGAAAATGAAGAAATTATTGCGATATGTAGAAGCAATAAGATTACGATTGCTGACTTAATGGAAAAGCTAAGAAAAGAAAGAAGTGACGGGAAAATGCAAAGTGAAGAAAAAATGCAAAGAGAGATGATTGAGGAAAAAATAAAGGAGAATAGCGATGAAAACTAAAAAGTGGAGAAGACTTATTGTGGCTACTGTACTTTCTTCCATGCTGACCATGCATGGATATCCAATACTGTCTTATGCCCAGGTTAATGAGCAGGAAGCTGCAGAGGAAAGTGTAACTAAAGAGGAAGAAAATGCAGAAACTACAGAAACTACAGTCACGCAGGAAGTAAAGGAAGAGGTAGAGAGAGAAGTACGTTTTCCCAATAAACTGGAGGCAAAAGATCCTGAAAATGGAAAGCAGGGGAGCAACGAAGAAAAAAGTACCAATAAAGGGATTGCCACCTTACCGGGAGAGGCTAGGGCAACAGTTACGGAAGATGTTGATAATGCTAACAATGCCTATCCGATTCATCATGGAAACGAAACAGAAGCGAATGACCAATTTTCTGCTGATGCCAGACAGTTTATTAGCTTTAAAACCAAGAGCGGAAAAGTATTTCATCTGATTATTAACCATGATGAGCAGGATCAAAACGTAATGCTTCTTACGGAAGTTTCGGAAGATGATTTGTTAAATATGGTAGAACAGAAAGAAAGCAAGCCGGAGATTACAAAAGAGGAACCGGAAAAAGAGGAAAGTAAGGAAGAGCAAAAGCCAAAGACAATGGAAGAAAACGGGAGCATGGGAAGCTATGTTTTACTGATTTTTGTAGTGGTTTTGGTTATGGCAGTTGCCTATTACTTTAAGGTAGTAAAAAAGAAAGAAGCAGAGGCGGTAGAAAGCCTTGAGGAAGAGGATAATTTCTTCTCAGAAGCTGACAGTAGTGAAGAGGCTGGGGGAAATTTGGAAGCAGAAGACATGGACATGGTAGAAGCAGAAACGGAAGCAGAAACGGAAGCAGAAGACATGGAAGACGATGAGGAAGAGGAGTAAAGCTTGGGACTTTAGTCTATGTGTTTAAAAAGAATGTTTTATGGATTACAGGGTGGAAGATAATCATACTTCCACCCTATTTTTTTTGAAAAAAGGAGTAAGAAAAGATATGAAATTAGTGATTGCAGAGAAACCTTCGGTTGCCTTGTCTATTGCCAAAGTCTTAGGAGCGAATGCTAAAAAAGATGGTTATGTGGAGGGGAATGGATATAAAGTTTCCTGGTGTGTTGGGCATCTAATCCAAATGGCAAATCCTGATGCCTATGATAGTAGGTATGTAAAATGGAATATGGAAGATTTACCGATTTTTCCAAAAGACTATAAATACGAGGTCACTAAGGCAACGAAGAAACAGTTTTCCATTTTAAAAAAGCTGATGAATGAAAGCAGTGTTGACACGATTATCAATGCCTGCGATGCAGGACGAGAGGGAGAAGCCATTTTTAGACTGGTCTATACTGAAGCTTCTTGCAAAAAGAAGGTGAAAAGACTATGGATTTCTTCCATGGAAGACAGTGCCATTAAAGAGGGATTTTCTCATTTAAGAGATGGATCAGAGTACAATTCCCTTTTTGCCTCAGCTCAGGCAAGAGCCATTGCGGATTGGTTGGTGGGCATGAATATCAGCAGACTGTATTCCTGCCTTTATCAGCAAAACTATTCCGTAGGACGTGTTCAGACACCTACCCTTGCCATGATTGTAAAACGAGACGATGAAATTGCTCATTTCAAAAAAGAAAAATACTATACGGTAGAGCTTTTAACCGATGGCTTTTCTTTGTCCAGCGAAAGAATAGATGATGTAGAGACTGCAAAGCGACTAAAAAACAAGATCGAAAATACCATTCAAGTGAGTGATGTTACGCAGAAAGAAAAAATCACCAATCCGGAATTGCCATTTGACCTTACGACTTTGCAAAGAGAGTGTAACAAGTTCTTTGGATACAGTGCGAAACAAACCCTTGACTATGCACAAAGCCTTTATGAGAAGAAGTTTATCACTTATCCAAGAACAGACAGCAGATGCCTTACAGAAGATATGATTACAAGTACCGTCAATAGCATTTTGGGCAAAAACGATTTTGATACAGATCGTATTAAGACGGTATTTAACTCTAAAAAGGTTACGGATCACCATGCAATTATTCCAACCATTAGTTCCTTGAAAGAGGATTTATCGAAACTATCTGAAAGTGAAGCAAAGGTATACCGGCTTATCCTAAACAAGCTTTATGCCAGCTTAGGATATCCCCTTAAAGAAAGTCTTACTAAAGTAATAGCAGAAGTTGAAGGATTTTCCTTTAGCTGTACAGGTAAGGTAATTATAGAAGAAGGCTTTACGAAGTACCTGAAAGCATATAAGGCGAAGAAGAGCGAGGAACTTGTCTTACCAAGTGTTTCGAGTGGAGACATTTTACATCTTGAAGGTTCAGAGCTTAGAGAAAAATATACTGCAGCACCGAAGCATTATACGGAAGATACCCTTTTAAAGGCAATGGAACTTGCAGGGACGGAAATGATAGACAAGGCTGTAGAAGTAGAACGAAGAGGCTTAGGAACACCGGCAACAAGAGCAGGAGTTATTGAAAACCTAATTTATAAAGGATTTGTGGAAAGAGATAAAAAGAACTTACTGGCTACGCATAAAGGCATTAACCTAATCACGATTGTAGCGGAAAAGTTTAAGTCGGCAGAAACCACTGCGAAGTGGGAATTGGAGCTTTCAGACATTGCTTCCGGGAAAGAGAATAAGGAAGCGTTTCTTCGAAGAATTGAAAAAGAGATTCAAAGTCTGGTGGAACAATATAGAAACAGTATTTAGGGGAACGAGAGAAAATCTTGTTCCCTTTTTTTATTGGAGGTGGTGAAGATAGAAACATTGAATGTATTGGAACTGTTTGGAGGCATCGGAGCGATTCGAAAGGCATTAATTCGGCAAAAAATATCGCATAAAGTTATAGACTATGTGGAAATTGATAAGAATTGCGTGAAAAGCTATAACGCCTTGTATAATGCGGATTTTAAGCCAAAGAGCATTATTGGCTATAATCCTCCAAAGCAAAGAATTGATTTACTCATGCATGGAAGTCCATGCCAGGATTTTAGCAGAGCCGGTTTAAAGCAAGGAGGAAAAAAGGGGAGTGGCACAAGAAGCAGTCTTTTGTTTGAGACAATACGGATTATTGAAGAAATGGACATGCGACCGAAGATAGTCATCTGGGAAAATGTAAAGGGAGTTCTCGATAAGAATTTGAGAGCTTCCTTTTTTCATTATTTAACAGAAATGGAAAGGCTGGGCTATAAAAATAAATATGCAATCCTAAATGCTATGGATTTTGGGATACCTCAGAAAAGAGAGCGAATCTTTGTGGTGAGTATGTTAGGAAAAAATAAATTTGACTTTTCCAAGCTGAAGCCTGTTCCTACAAGAGATATATCCGAATTTTTGGAAGAAGGTGTCTCAGAGATATATGAGGTAAGACAGGAGTCTATGCTTTGTTACTTAAGAGGACAGCCTAAGAATAAAAACTTTAAAGGCAAGCTTAGGGTAATAGACAAATATGCTTATACCATCACTACAAAGCAGGTCAGAATCCCTAATTCAGGGATTGTGAACTTAAAGAACGGAAAGTATCGTTACCTGACTGAAAAGGAATGCTTCAGGCTTATGGGCTTTGACGAAGAAGATTTTAAAAAGCTTAGGACGGTTTATCCTGAGCGAAAAGGTATGACTTCGTCTATCCTTTATAAGCAGGCAGGGAATAGTATAGTGGTGAATGTGTTGGAGGGGATTGTAAGATTGCTTTTGAACAATTAAATTGGTATTATATCTACATGCCTTGATAAATAGGAGAAAACAAAATGTCAAATATTAATAATGAACCATCAGAAGCAGATTATCCTAATTGGAATGCAGAAATGATTTATCTGAAATACAGAGAAAAGTATAATCAAATAGTTAGCGATGGTCAAAAACAAAGTGGAAAATCATTTATAGAGACTGTCATAAGATTCATAGGAAAAATAATTAAATGTACTTTCGGGAAAATCCCTAAATCTTTACAAAAATATGTTTTTGGAGATAGTCTTTGTTTTATATTTATTTCCATATCTATATATTGCTTATTCACAATGAACCTTAAGTATGAAACAAATAAGGCTATTTTATTGTTCTGGTTTCTTCTGATTACTTGGAGACTATTGAGGACTCATTTCAAAACTTTTGCTCCAGAGAAGAAAAGAATCGCAAATAAAGCTTTAGACAACATGTTTGGCCAACCGGATAATGTTCTTACAGATCGCGCTATTAGCGAAATTTATGCTTATAGTGAGACATTAGAAGATGATAGTGTGTCATGGATAAAGCCAGTTAAACAAATTATAATTACTTTTGTTGTTATTCTACCCAATATACCGTCTATACTAAAGATTGGAGTAAAGCCAAGTGTAGAAGGGGAAATTTCTGTTTTTACTTCAGTAGAAATATTTCAACTTTTTCTATTGATAATTGATATTGGGCTATATTTATACAATGTCTTTTATTGGTTGTTCAAGAGCCTTAATCAGAATTTGGATCTTTACAAAGAGGTGTTAAAAGAAAAAAAATTAACGTTAGTTTTAAAGAATGAAGGAATTACTCAGTTATAATCTCAAAAAAGGCGATACTCCATCGCCCTTTTTTATTGCAAAAAAAGGAGGAAAAATGAGAACGAACGATTTTTATGCTCTGATTGAGCTTGTAAAAAGAGAAGTTTTAGGTTCTGAAACAGAGTATCTAAAACTCCTGAAAGTTATTGGCAATAATCAGAGATATGATTTTTTAAGTCAGTTAAGCATTTACGATAGAAACTTTAAAGCAGTAGCTTGTGCAGGCTTTGATATGTGGCGGGAAAGGTTTCATCGAACGGTTATGCGTGGGGAGAAGGGGATTCCGATTCTGTATGAAAGTGAAGGGAAACAAAAAATAGCTTATGTTTTTGATATCAGTCAAACTGTCTCTATAGACCGTAATGTCAACGAAGTAGTACTCTGGTCTTTTGATAAAGAGAAAGATACGGATACATTGAAAGAAATGATTCGGCTTGAGGGCTATACACCTCAGGATAGTTTATTAGAAAATCTTTACTTTCTTAGCAGAATATATGCAGATCAGGATATCCATGAACTTGCCAATAATTTGCGAGTTCCGGCTGAGGATAGGAATTCTTTTGTGCATTTTATGAGAGAGTCTATTAGCTACGCCTTATCTAGCCGATTTCATGTGAACTATCCGATAGATATGGAAAAGGGCAAGGAAAACTTTCTTTACTTAGATAGTGTGTCCTTAATGTTTGCAGGAAATTGTATTTCTAATGCTTGTAATAGGATTTTAGAGGCAACTATTGAACGCACAAAGAAATTATCCCTAAGTCATGGGCTGACAAAAAACAGAGGTGCAGAATATAATAAGAACAATCCTGAAGAAATAAGATTTGAGACTGAAAGAAATGGTGAAGCAGAACAAGGAGGTATGGAAGATGCTGTTCGATCAAATGACGAAAGAGATGATGATAGAGGAGAACGAGTTTTCTCAGATGGAGAATACGGACGAAATAGTGAAGATAATCAAGAAGAAAACTTTAGACAGTCTGGAAGAGGAGACGAGCTTTCTGTCGGAATTTCCGAATCCGACTTACGCCGTAATGAGACTGGAGTACATGGCAGAGAGTCAGAACGAGATGAATTATCAAATGCTGCTCGAGCTATACAAGGAGAAGAAGCTGGTCAATCACTTAATGGAAGTGCAGAAGAGAGCAATTCAATTTATGAGGGAAGAGAAACCTCAAATGATGAAGGAGCTGAATATAGCGAGCGAGGAAGATCCGAAGTACCAGACCATGATTTCAGCATTGAAAGAGATGGTGATAAAGGAAGTGGTCGAGGTTTAGCACCGGCTTCCAATTTCAAAATACGGCAAGGGATTTTCCCTGAGAAACTCACCCCAAGTGAAAGACTAAACTATAACCTGGAAGCCATTTCTATGCTAAACAGAGTGGAAAAGGGAGAAAGAGTACTTGATGAATCAGCCCAAGAAGTATTGGCAAGATATGTCGGATGGGGAGGGCTGTCCGAAGTATTTGATGAAGAACGGACCGGGCAATGGTCGGAAGCCAGAAATTTCCTAAAGAAAAACCTAAGTTTAGAAGAATATGAAGCAGCTAAGGAATCTACCTTAACTGCTTTTTTTACGCCTAAAACAGTGATTGACAGCGTATATAAGACAGTTCTGGATATCGGATTTAAACAGGGAAATATCTTAGAGCCAAGCATGGGTATCGGGCACTTTATCGGAAGCCTTCCGGAGCAAATGAATCAGTCCAAGTTTTATGGAGTGGAGCTTGACCAAGTAAGTGGCCGTATTGGAAGGCTACTTTATCCTAATAGTGATATTCAGGTTAAGGGATTTGAGGAAACGAGCTTTTCCAACAATTTCTTTGATCTTGTCATTGGAAATGTGCCTTTTGGGGATTTTACGGTTAATGACAGAGCGTATAACCAAAACAACTTTTTGATCCATGATTATTTCTTTGCCAAGTCTATAGATAAAGTTAGGAATGGTGGCGTGATTGCCTTTATCACCTCTTCCGGCACAATGGATAAGAAAGATGAAAGTATCAGGAAGTATATCAATGCCAGGGCTGAGTTTTTAGGAGCGATAAGGCTTCCCAACGATACTTTTAAGGGTGTTGCCGGTACAGAAGTAACAAGTGATATTATTTTCTTAAAGAAGAGAGACAGTGTTCTGGAGCGAGATGACAGCTGGGTACATTTGGAAGAAGATGAAAAAGGACTTACTTACAATAAATACTTTGTGGATCACCCGGAAATGATACTTGGCAAGATGGAAGAAGTCTCAGGGCGATTTGGAAATTCTCTCGCTTGTCTACCAAAGGAGAATGCTGATTTAAAAGAAATGTTGGAAAGTGCCGGGAAACAAATTTCTGTAAATACAAGATACGAAGAGATAGAACTTCTTGATGATGAGATTAGCTTTATTCCGGCAACAGATGATGTGAAGAACTTTTCTTATACAATCCTTAACAATGAGGTGTATTACAGGGAAAACTCCCTTTTCATCAAGAAAGAGATTCCGGATAAAAATAAGGAAAAGATTAGGGACTATCTCAAATTAAAGGAAGCGTTAAAAGATGTTATTTACAAACAAAAGGAAGATTTTAGCGATGCGGAAATCAAGGCTTCTCAAGAAATTTTAAATGAAGTCTATGACAGGTTCTCTAAAAAGCATGGCTTTGTTAATAATCATTCGAATACTAGAGCTTTAAGGGAAGATAGCAACTTCCCATTGGTATCCTCTATCGAAGTTCTTGATGAAGAGGAGAATTTTAAGGCAAAGGGAGATATTTTTTCGAAACGCACGATCAGTAGGGCAAAGGTAATAAATCATGTGGATACTTCTCTGGAAGCCTTAGTACTTTCCATTTCCCAAAAAGGATATGTGGATTTTGACTATATGCAGGGGCTTACAGATAAGGATAGAAGCACCATTATTACGGAGCTAAAAGGAGAGATATTCCTAAATATCCGTGAAGAAAACGTAAAGACCAATCAAAAGTTTTCTTTTAATCTTGAAGACGGAGATCTGCCCTTTAGTTGTAGTGATGATAGGAACACTTTTAAGTGTGCCTATGTAACAAAGGACGAATACCTGAGTGGAAATATTCGGGAAAAGATAAGGGCAATCGATAGCTATATCTTTCGAATCAGTCAGGCTAAAAGAATCTTATCTGATGATAGAGAAACAGAAAAAGAACTACTGGATATGGAACTAAATCGCCTGGAATATCAAAAGGTAGAGCTTCAAAAAGTGATGCCAAAAGAGCTTGAAGCCAGTGAAATCAATATCCGACTAGGAGCAACATGGATTCCTACAAAGGATATAGAACGCTTTATTTTTGAGACTTTAAAGACACCGGGCTATGCCAGGTGGAATATTCATGTGAAATTCTCCGGTCTTACCAGTGAATGGAATATTGAAGGAAAGAGTCAAGACAGGGGGAATGATTTAGCGGAAATGACCTACGGTACTTCCAGAGTAAGTGCATATAAGCTTATTGAAGATGCCCTAAATCTAAAAGAAACCAAGGTATTTGACCAAATAGAAAATGCAGATGGCTCTAAAACTTCTGTACTAAATAAGAAAGAGACCATGCTTGCCGGACAGAAACAGGAACTTCTTAAAGAAGAGTTTCAGAACTGGATTTTTGACGATCAGGAACGGAGAAACAGGCTGGTAAAGACCTATAATGAAAGATTCAATTCCATTCGGAATCGTGAATATGATGGCAGTAACCTAAGCTTTGAAGGCATGGGAGAAGGAATTGCACTTTATGAACATCAGAAAAATGCCATTGCAAGAATTCTCTATGGAGGAAATTCACTTCTTGCTCATGTGGTCGGTGCCGGGAAGACCTTTGAAATGGTGGCAAGCTCTATGGAAGCAAAAAGGCTTGGAATGTGTACGAAATCATTATTCGTTGTTCCTAATCACTTGACAGGACAGATTGGTAGAGAGTTTATGCAGCTTTATCCTTCAGCCAATATTATGGTAGCCGACAAGAAAGATTTTGAGCCGAAGAACAGAAAGAGATTTATTGGAAAGATTGCGACGGGTGAGTACGATGCAGTTATTATCGGTCATAGCCAGTTTGAGAAAATTCCGATGAGTAAAGAGTATCAAGAGAAGCATATTAAAGACCAGATTGACGAGATTATCAATTATGTGGAGGAATATAAGCATGATAGAAATCAGAACTTTACCGTGAAGGAGTTGCAAAAGACAAGAAAAAAACTGGAGACTAGGCTGGAAAAGCTAAACGATGATTTCAAGAAAGATGATGTCATTACCTTTGAAGAACTGGGTGTAGATAAACTGATTGTAGACGAAGCTCATAATTACAAAAACCTTTATCTTTACACAAAGATGAGGAATGTAGCAGGCATTGGACAGACGGAAGCGTTTAAGTCTTCAGATATGTTCATGAAGTGTCGCTATATGGATGAAATGACCAATGGAAAGGGCATTGTCTTTGCTACGGGAACGCCTGTAAGCAATTCCATGACAGAACTTTATACCATGCAGAGATATTTGCAGTATGAGGAATTAAAGAAAAATGGTTTGGAGCATTTTGACTCATGGGCTTCCACTTTTGGAGAGACTCAATCCGCCTTTGAATTATCACCTGAGGGGACAGGATATAGAGTAAAGACGAGATTTTCTAAATTTTATAATCTTCCAGAACTTATGAGTCTGTTTAAAGAAGTGGCAGATATTCAGACAGCAGATATGTTAAACCTTCCAGTTCCGAAAGCTCACTTTGAAGTGATTAAGACCATGCCCAGTGATGAACAGAAAGAAATTTTAAAAGGCTTATCGGAACGGGCAGACAAGGTGCGGAACAGAGCGGTAGAGCCTGACGAAGACAATATGCTAAAAATAACCAATGACGGAAAAAAGCTTGCTTTAGATCAGCGTTTAATCAATCCATTATTGCCTGATAATCCGGACAGTAAGGTAAATGTGTGTGTGAAGAATGTCTTTTCCATCTGGGATAAAACAAAAGAAAACAAGTCTACGCAACTAATCTTCTCCGATATGTCAACGCCAAAGGGAGATGATAGTTTCAATATCTATGATGATATCAGGGAAAAGCTTGTGGGAATGGGCATCCCAAAAGAAGAGATTGCTTTTATCCATGAAGCCAATTCCGATAAGCAAAAGGATGAGATGTTTGCTAAGGTGAGAAACGGAGAAATCCGAATCTTAATGGGATCCACACAAAAAATGGGAGCAGGTACAAATGTGCAAAAGAAACTAATTGCCTTGCATGACTTAGATGTGCCTTGGAGACCTGCGGACCTGGAGCAAAGGGCAGGAAGAATTATCCGACAGGGAAATGAGAACAAAGACAAAGGCGGTGTATATATCTACCGTTATATTACGGAAAATACCTTTGATGCCTACCTTTGGCAAACCATTGAAAACAAGCAAAAGTTTATTTCCCAGATAATGACCAGTAAGACTCCGGTCAGAGTTGCAGAAGATGTAGACGAAAGTTCTTTGAACTATGCTGAAATCAAGGCTTTGGCTACAGGAAATCCGAAAATCAAGGAGAAAATGGACTTGGACAATGAAGTTACTAAGCTAAAAATGTTAGAAGCAAACTATAAGTCCAATCGTTACAGGTTAGAAGATAAAGTGGCGAACACTTATCCTGAAGAAATTGCCAGGATAGAAAAGCTTATTGAAGCAGTTAAGAAGGACATTTCCCTAATAGAACCGCAAGGAGAAGGAGAGAACAGATTTACTTCCTTAATCCTACATGGTGAAAAAATCATGGATAAAAAAGAAGCCGGAGAGAGACTGCTGGAAGCAATCAAGAATGTCAAAGTAAATGAAAGTAAAGTTATTGGCCAGTATCGAAATTTAGATTTGGAGGTGAGTTACAATATCTTTACGAATGAGCGAGCTTTCAGTCTGAATGGGGCATCTAAAACCGTTGGGGAGCTAGGGGTAAGTGCAGATGGCAATATCACAAGATTAGATAATGCTATCGATAAATTACCCGAAAAGTTAAGTTACCTGGAGGAAAAGCTTGTAAGTACCAAAGAACAGCTACAAAATGCTTTAGATGAACTTGAAAAGCCTTTTGAGAAGGCAGAAGAGCTGAAAACTAAGATATTAAGACTTGCGGAACTGAATAAACTGCTTGATATGGGAGAAGTGGAAGAAAAGAGAAATGACAATCCCCTTGTGGAAGATATAAAACGAGCGATTATTGACTTCTGTAACAGAGAGTATGAAGAAAACCACAGCTACGATGAATTTGACACGCTGTATCCTGATTTAAAGCATATCGGGATTGCCTATACCAATACTCCTGATGAAAGGCATGGGATTCAGTACGAACTGAACTTAGAGGATAAGACATGGACGCAGTATATTGATGATACTCCAATCAAAACAGAGAGCTTTGACTATGAGAACAAAGGAGAGAATGAAGCTCTAAGGAATATGAAAAATGAAATTGAGTTATCCTCTTTTGAAGATTTAACTTATATAGACTCAGAGGACTTAAAGGTAGCTCTCGGACTGGACATTGATGATGAGGGAAACTTTTATGATCCACTTGGCAAAGATATGGATAATGACGGAATTGCTGACCGATATGACAATGATTTCAGGGACAGTGATTACTTTGAATCAACCTATGATGTGGAAGATAATCTTCATACAAAAGAGGAAACTTCTCAAAGAACGGAAGATAAACCGTCTATTTTAGGACAGATCAGAGTTTATCAAAGTGAAAGCAAAACGGAAGAGAAACAAACTACAAAAGAACAGGAATATGCAAGATAAGGGGGCTTATAAGCTCCCTTTTACCATGAAAGGAGATATAAAAACATGGATTACAAAACAATAAGGGATAGGATTGAAGATATGGCAAAGGATAACCACAAAGATTTTGTGAAGGCGGTTATCAGCATGGAAAAAGGCATCAATGATGAGAGTGCCTTGGATAAGATCTATGATGCTTATATGGCAAATGATACCATCAATCTGCTTCATGAAGATTTTGACTATATGATTGAAGATTTAAGAGAACAGGGGCAGATAAAAGACCTACCCTATGTTCAGCAGGAGAAAGATGACCTTGTAAATATTGTCGGAAATGTTGTAGGCAATGTAGATGTAATCGAAAGAGAAAATAAGAACGGAGAAGCCTTTAAGGTGGCAAATTTCTTCGTAGTTTCCAAAGATGATGAGGGAAATAAGGTGTATCATAATTGCTCCGCCTACGGAGAAAAGAGTGATATTCCAAAGGACTTTAAACAGGGAGATTTTGTAAAGTTATTCGGACAGCTTAGAATCTCTATTGATGATAACGGCAAGGAGCATAGCAATGTAAGGATATTATCCTCAAAGCTCTTAAAGGCGAAAGAACAGATGAAAGGACAGGATAAGAGTCAAGAGATTGCTAAACTGAAAAGCGAGATAGAAGAAAGAGAAAAAGACTTATTTTATGCAGATTCTTGGGAGCAATCAGGACAGATTAGAGCAGATATTGAAAAAATGAAAGCTAAGTTAAATACTTTGCTCAAATCTGAAAAAGGTCAAGAAAACGGTAAAAAATCCATACTTGGTGCTATCAAAGAATATCAGGCGGAAGATAAGCAAAAGTCAAAAGTAAAGCAGGAATCGTCAAAAGAAGCAGAAAGATAATGATGGCTAGTGTGGTCTTAGGACTGCACCGGCTCTTTTTTTTGAATATTGACTTTTATTCTTATAAATACTATAATTTAAGAACAAAAAGGCGGTGATAGAAATGAGTAAACGGGAACTGCTGCTAAAAAAAATAAAAGAAAATAATGGGATTATAACTACCAGAGAAGCCTTAAATCTTGGTATTCATAAGGATATCCTAAAAGAATTAACCATAAAAGAAGAACTTGAAAAAATAGCCAACGGACTCTATGCACTTCCGGATGAGAATATTGATGAGTATCTTTATTTCTCATACAGAATACCCAAAGGTATTTTTTCTCACGAAACAGCGGCATATTTACAAGGATTATCAACACGAATGCCCCTTATTTATGTGATGACTGTAAAGGTAGGAGATAATGTCAGCAGAGTTAAGTCAGCAAGAGATAATATTGTTTTTAAGTATGTAAAAAAAGATTATTACGATATTGGGAAAATAACTATAACCAGTCCCTTTGGCAGAGAAATATCAGTGTATGACAAAGAAAGAACCATACTTGATATTATCAAAGATAAGGACAGAATAGATGCACAAGTATTTAGCGAAGCAATAAAATCTTACTTTGCAGGTAAGGAGAAAAATTTATTAAAACTGTCGAAATATGCTATTAAGATGAATATGGAGCAAGCTTTAAAACGATATACGGAGGTGCTATTATGAAAACATCGGAACAGATAAAAGGAGCGATTAGGAACATATCTAAGAAAACGGGAATTAATCCGAACTCTCTACTTCAGATGTGCTTGTTTGAAGGAATACTTGAAAAACTCTCCAAATCAAAATATAGTGAGAATTTTATATTAAAAGGAGGACTTCTTATCTCCTCTCTTATCGGTGTTGATATGCGTAGTACGATGGATATGGATACCACGCTTAGAGGTATTCCGCTAAATGAAGTCTCTATAACAAAAATCTTAAATGAAATATTAGCGATTGAAATTGACGCAGATATTGAATATAAGCTGATTAAATTATCGCCAATAAGACAGGAAGATGTGTATGAAGATTTTTGTGCAAGCATATCCTGCATTTTTGGGAAAATAAATGCAACCTTAAATATAGATATAACGACAGGAGATGTTATTACTCCAAGAGAAATGAATTATTCCTATTCAAAAATCTTAGAGG
>CAUTXF010000039.1:0-20781 GCA_963542215.1 uncultured Oribacterium sp.
GCGTTTCTTTTCATCCAATAAGGAAGAGTCTACATGAACCGCCAGGATTTCCGCCAAAAACAGGTCATGACTTCCCAGCTCCAATACCTGCTTTACTTTACATTCCATATTTACCGGGCACTCTGAAATCATGGGAACGGAAAGCATTTTCCCCTCTTCCTGATGCAAATGCAGTTTTTCCCACTTATTGATATCTCTTCCGGAACGTACACCGGCCTCATCCGTTTCTCGTACCAAATCTTCCGAAGGAAGGTTTACTACAAACTCTCCGGTTTCCATCAACATAGCATGAGAGTAACGCTCCTTCCGAACGGAAATGGAGAGCATAGCCGGTGTGGAGCAGACTGTTCCTGCCCAGGCCACCGTAAGCATGTTGCTTTCCCCTTTTTTATTTTGACAAGTCACCAGCACAGGAGGCACCGGATACAGCATATTTCCGGGCTTCCACATTTCCTTGGCCATAGAGCTTCCTTTCTTCCAAAACAATACCATTTATTGTATCGAGATATAGGATGAAAATTCCTCTTTATACGATGGGGGGATGATCCAAATAGGGGCCCACAAAAGCCAGGAAAAAGCTGAGAATTGCCGCTCCGAACAACATTGTCAGAACAATTCCCACCACAATGGCAATCAGCTGGGCTCTGGCAAAGTTTCGAATATTCTTGTTCTTCGTAGCTCCGAGACTCATGATAATCACCACAATAAGTCCTACCAGAGGAATCGCAAAAAGCACCTGGTACAGAAAGAAGTGAAGAGCCGGTACCACCTTAAGCTCCTCAGGAAGCTCTTCTTCGGAAATATTCCATGATCCGGACTTGCTTTCCGAAGGAGCTTTGCTGCTCTGTCTTTCCGTGGGCAACTGCTCTCCACCTACAGTGCCGTTATTGTTCTCGTATCCCTGTTCTTCCATAGTGCCTCCTTTATACTGTCCTTTTCCTACACTCTGTCCTTCTCCAACCCTTTGTTTATACCATGAATCGGCTTTCGGTAGCAAGCGAAAGGCATTTCAAAACCATCGTTTGCTTTCTGAATTTGTGCATTATATAATAGAAAGAAAAATTTGAAAGGAGAATTTGCTATGTCTTGTACAACAATTTTGGTTGGTAAGGATGCCAGCTACGACGGTTCCACCATGATCGCCCGTAATATGGATTCCGGTTCCGGAGAGTATACTCTGAAGAAAATGATTTCCGTTTCCGGAAAGAATCCTCCCAAGAAATACCGTTCCGTGCTGTCTCATGTTGAGATTCCTCTTCCGGACAAGGCACTGGATTACATTTGCTTCCCCAATGCCTTAAACGATAGCGGTATCTGGGCAGGCGCCGGCACCAACAGTGCCAATGTCTCCGTTTCCGCTACGGAAACCATTACCAGTAATGAGCTGGTGCTGGCAGCGGACCCCTTGGTAGTGCTTCATAAGGAAGGCAGGACGGAAATTCCCGGAGGCATCGGAGAAGAAGATATGGTAAGCTTACTACTGCCCTATATTCATTCCGCAAGAGAAGGAGTGCTTCGTCTCGGAGAGCTTTTGGAAAAGTACGGCACCTATGAGATGAACGGAATCGCTTTCTCCGATACCAGGGAGATTTGGTGGCTGGAAACCATCGGCGGACATCATTTTATCGCCAAAAGAGTTCCGGATGATTCCTATGTGATGATGGCCAACCAGCAGGGCATCGACTCCTTCGATTTAAAGGATGCCTTTGGAAAGCAGGAATCCCATATCTGCTCCAAGGATTTAAGGGAATTTATCGCAGAGCATCATTTGAATCTTTCCTACGAAGAGGAGTTCAATCCCAGAGACGCCTTCGGCAGTCACTCCGATGCGGATCATGTGTATAACACTCCCAGAACCTGGTATATGCTGAAGACCTTGAATCCCCATTGTTTCCGTTATGAAGGGGAAAATGCGGATTTCACCCCGGATTCCGATGACATCCCCTGGAGCATGGTGCCGGAAAAGAAGATCAGCCCCATGGATGTAAAATACGTGCTCTCCTCTCATTTCCAAGGCACCAAATATGACTGCTACGGAAAATACGGAGATACGAGTCATGTGGGACAGTTCCGTCCCATCGGCATCGAGCGTACCTGTTTCCTGTCTCTCCACCAGAATAAAGAAGAAAAGATTAAGGACTTGGAGTGCATTACTTGGCTTGCCTTCGGAAGCAATGTCTTTAATGCCCTGATTCCCCTCTTCTCCTCCGTTGGCAAGATTCCCGCTTACTTCAGCACCACCAGGAAGGAAGTCAGCACCGACAGCTTTTATTGGAATAACCGCTTAATCGGCGCTTTGGCAAATGCTTCCTACGCCATCAGCCGTTTCCATGTGGAGCGTTATCAGAACTCCGTACAGGCCAAGTGCTATCAGCTGATTCTGGAGTGCAAGAAGGAAATTGCAAAGAAAAAGAGAAGTCAGGAAGAAATTCGAGCAATGCTGGAAGAATGCAATGAAAAGATTGCCCGCTGCGCAAAGCAGGAAACAGCAGATCTTTTAGATAAGGTATTGTTTGAAGCCAGCAGCGTGATGAAAAACTCCTATTCCCGCTCTGATGCTTAGAGCACCGTGAAAGGCGGCATAACGCTCTGCCAATAAAAGCATTTTTCATAAAAGGGCAGTGCCCCGAAGCAAAAGGCACTGCCCTATAATAAAGTATAATGCCTTATAATAAAGCGTAATGCCCCACGATGAGTAGAATTCCCCATTATAGAAAGAGGTATATGTATGACAACATTGATTTCCGCGGAAGATACTTGGGCGCTATGGACGATTCTGTCCCTTAGCGTGGCCATCTCTATCTACCTGGAACAAAAATATGTCTGGGCCAACAAGATTACCGGCTGTATCTTAGCCACAATCTTTACTTTGGTACTGGCAAACCTGAACATCATTCCTACAGAATCACCGGTATATGATGCAGTATGGAGCTATGTGGTTCCCCTGGCGGTGCCCTTACTTCTCTTCAATGCCAATGTAAAAAAGATTTTAAAAGAATCCGGCAGAATGCTGGCCATCTATCTTCTGAGTAGTGCCGGAACTCTCTTGGGGGGCTTTGTGGCTTACTTTAGCTTAAAAAATGCTATCCCCAAGCTCAACGATATTATCCCTATGTTCGTAGGAACCTATACCGGCGGCGCAGTAAACTTCGTAGCCATGTCCGAGCAGTATGCTGTCCCGGGAAAAACCGTTTCCGCTGCCATCGTTGCGGATAATCTTTTGATGGCGCTTTATGTTTTTGTTCTTATTTCCCTGCCATCCATGGCCATCATCAAAAAGCTGTATAAGCAGCCCTATGAGGATGCCCTCTTGGCACAATCCGAAGAGGACCGGGATAAAAACAAAACCATGGCAGCGAAGTTTTGGGGGGCAAAAAGCATTTCCCTAAAGGATATTGCCTTTGCGGTAGGGATTGCCTTTACCATTGTCACCCTTTCCACCAAGCTCTCCGGAGTCATCAGTGGATTCTTCTCCGGGAAAGACGCTTTCAGTCAGTTTATGGGCGGCTTCTTCGGGAACAAATACCTGCTGATCACCACCATTACCATGATGATTGCCTCTTTCTTCCCGAAGCAAATGTCTTCCGTGAAGGGCTCTCAGGAAATCGGCACCTTCCTGATTTACCTCTTCTTTGCGGTAATCGGTGCCCCTGCCTCCATTCTTTTGATTATTAAAGAATCCCCACTGCTTTTGGTTCTGGCTTTGATTATGGTAGCGGTAAATATGATTATTTCCCTGATTTTCGGAAAAATCTTCAAGTTCTCCATCGAAGAAATCATCATTGCCTCCAATGCCAATATCGGCGGTCCCACCACAGCGGCGGCCATGGCGGTTTCCAAGGGCTGGACAGAGCTGATTATTCCGGGACTTTTGATCGGAACTTTGGGCTATGTGATTGGAAATTATCTGGGAATCTTTGTGGGAATGGTTTTGCATTAATTTTCTATTGCTAAACGTCCATGCATCTAAAGCGATACTTGCTATTACGAATACCCTAAACTTTGATTTTTTTCAAGTTTAGGGTATTTATCAATCAAACTTTTTTATTTTTCCATTTTTCCTATTCTGTTTTTTCTGCCCCTTGTTTGTCTTCTCCCTCTGTTGTAAAATAGTTCTGTTGTATTTTTTCTTATTTGCTGATGAATTTTAAGCTATGAAGGAGGATTGCATGGCAGATTTTCAAGAAAATTACCTAGGAGCAAATCGGCAGGAGGAGCAGGAGCGGGTACGACAGCTGGCCGATGATCCTGATGTACAGGCACGACTCACAAAGATTCGCGGGGAAATGCAGGAAAATATTAAATGGAAAAATTATCTTATCGTTGCGGCCATCGTAGCCGGTTTACTGATTATTGTGTTTAAGTTATTCGGAATTTTGCTTGTAGGGCTCCTTTATTTTTTTGTCTATCGTCCGAAAAAAGAGCAAAGAAACGCTTACTTTGCAAAAGGCGGTAAGAATAACGATGATTTGTATGCGGAGGAATTCCTAAATCCCATTCTTCAGAAAATCTTCCCAAAAGCAAATCTTGGACAAAGAGGAAGCCTACCTCTACACGCCATGAAAAAGGTAACGCCCAAATCAGAAAAATATGAGCCTTTCTTCTTCCTGTCTTTAGGAGATGAGCAGGATACTCGCATGTGTAATCTCTACTCTTCCCACATGGAAACCAGAATTGAGACCAGAGACGGAAAAGAATATGCAAAAAACGTTCAGGTGACAGACTTTGTCGGACAGGTATTTTCCATGCAGCTCCCCGTAAACTTTAACGGACAGCTTCGAGTAGTTCCTACCAAAAAAACTTTAGTTCTGAAACGAGAAGTACAGGATGCCTATCCCGGAGCCCTGCCCGGAGAGCAAAAAATTGATGTGGAAGATATTCAGCACAACGAAAACTTCAACATCTACTGTAGCGATGAGCTTTCCGCAAGAAAGTTCTTAAGTCCAAGAGTCTTGACC
This sequence comes from uncultured Oribacterium sp., assembly GCA_963542215.1. Lineage (GTDB taxonomy): Bacteria > Bacillota > Clostridia > Lachnospirales > Lachnospiraceae > Oribacterium. Next base: position 4,959 of record CAUTXF010000039.1, read on the forward strand.
TGGTTTGACGAACACATTTCTCAAAACGGTCTTTGCGTCTATCTGGAGGGAAATAAGCTGTATATCTCCTTATATACCGATAACTTCATCTTCCCCACGCCTCAGACTCCTGAAGAAGTAGACGGCCTGTCCATTGAGAAGGAATATAAGGAGCTTCGGAAGCAGCTGGATTTTCTTTTGGATTTTACGAAGGTATTCCAAGGGTAAATAGTGCATGATGAGTACGCTATAAAATAAATTCTATCTAAAAGACCGATAAACCCGCATAGCGATGGTTTATCGGTCTTTTTTCTTTGGGACAAATTTCCTCCTGCTCCCTTCAAGAGCACCGTACTATATCAAGGACAGCATCAAGCTAATGCCATAGCCGATAAAGATAAAGCCCCCCATAGGAAAGGCATCTTTAATCTTTATTTTCTTTAGAAGCAGAAAGGGGATGAATGTAATCGCACAAAGAATAAAGGAAAAAAGAAGAATGATACAGGCCGCACTGATGCCGGAATAAAAGGCAATGGCAGCATATAATTTTACATCTCCCATTCCCAGTCCCCCCTTTGATAAGAATACCATCAATAGAAGAAAGAGCAATAAAATAAACAGGGAACCTAAGGACTGGAAAAGGAATTCTTTCCACCCAAGGTGATAATACAAAATTTCAATGAGTCCTATCACTATCCCTGCCACCAGAAAGATGAGCACTAAAATATTCGGAATAATGTATTTTTCCCCGTCTACAATGGCTGCTACAGCCAAAATAAAATACTGCAAAGTCAGACGAAAGATAGCAAAAGTATCTACTGCATTCTGTGCCGTAAAGTAGCCCAGTACAGCGGAAAATAGAATAAACAATCCATACAATATATTTTTTGCCTTTTTATTGAAAATCGGATGGGTTTCCTTTTTATCTATCCCTTTTCGCTGTTGCTGTTTTTGATGCCATACCAGCAAAATCCGGCTTAGCTTAATAGCTAACACAGAGAGAAGCAGATATAATACACTGATGCCTATTTTTAAAGCCATTTTTTCCCCTTTAATAGTCTTCCAATCCCCACAAATGAACCTTCACCTTTTGGGATAAGTCCAATGGTTCTGTTTTAAAAAGATTAAACCAAAACTTCATCTTATACTTGGCAACAAGGGTCAAGTCGCCGTTATTGACCGTCCCGCTAAGCTCCATGTTCCCTACAACGCCCAATTTTTTTAATTTGGTATAAGCGCTGAGTTTATTTCCATCCCCGGTAAAATAGGAATAAAACCGATCCTCCAATACGCCGGAAGAAACTGTTTCATTCTTGTGCCAGCTTTCCGCAGAAGAAAAGCTCTTGTCTCGTACAGCATAACGCTCAAATCTTTGCAAAATAGTGCTCACACTGGTATTCTCCAAGCTGATTTTTTCATTCCAATAAGGATCCAGACTCAAACTATTGGCCGTTTGCACCAAAGTATGCATCACTTGATTCTGCGCCGAAAACACAAAGAACACACCATTCAATGCCATAAATAGAAAGCAGAATATGGGCAAGATAATCGCCGCCTCTAGGGTAACGGAAGCTCTTTCTCTAAGAAGCGTCTCTTTAAGATTGTTTTCAACGGTATCTTCAACGCGATTTCGATTGCTCTTCATTTTATCGTTTTCCTCTTTTCCCATCATGAGTCCTCTCCAAAAGAAGTAACCAAACCGAACAAATCCTTTCCAAGACTAATAAAGGAATCTATCACTCCTGCGACCTTGGACAGATCACTTACCTTGTTATTGGCATACTGGCTAAAATGAACCGTGTTTACATAATGGAGAACATCCAGGGTTGAGGCAACTGCCACTACTTTTACTTTGTTGGACTCTTTTAGGCCGACTTTCTCCAACAAGGGTGCAAAAAGAAAATCAAAGCTTTTTTCCGCTTCCAGTACATAATGGCATCGTCCAAGATCATCCGGAACTCTCTTTACCCTTACCGTTTCCTTACCGCCACCATTTCCGCCACTGTACTTCGTAAGCCTAAATCCTAAAAAACTACTTGCTTTCTCATTTCCGTGTATGAGAAGATTCATTTGTTTCATGCTAAGATAGCGATACAAACCTATATTTTCAATATCTTGTACTGTTATCTCCTCTTTGTATTCCAAGCCTTCGTATTTATAATTCTCTGCCACTCTCACTACCGCCGCATTGCAGGCCGCTGTAAACATGTTTCGCTGATACAAATGAACGGATAAGGCCAAAAAAAACATAAGAATAAAGATAGAAAATATCATTCCTATCCCCCATTCCAGCATTATGGTTCCCTCTTCACTTCGAACATCCATAACTCACCTCTTTTGTTCCCATTGTTTACATTACTATTTAGAAAAAACCGATGCCATAGCCTTTGCTTCCTGACTTAAGTCTTTTAGATAGAGAGCCGCTTTTTCCACCGACCACTCACTCAGCTTCTTCTTTGTGTCCGGCACCGGAAACATATATTCATTGGTATATTTGCTGATGTAAAGCTTATTTCCCTTTAGATAGGCACAAAGTCCCTGATCTGAAATCTGCTCATCAAACCAAGCCAGAACACTTGGACTTAAGAACTTTCGGGCAGTAATTTCATCCGTACAGTAAATGTTATAATTCTCATTGTGCCGCACATCCTCCACATCAATCTTCTGCTCTCCCTCTAAGGCTCCCGCATATTTTCCCTGAGTCTCTATATTCAAATGCGCAAGCTGCTTTGTAGGAACTACCCGTACATGGCCATTATAGGCTTCCGCCAAAGTTAAGGAATACAAAATGCCGCGGAAATCCGTCACTTCTTTCGTTCGTCTTTCCTTTTCAGTCCCATATTTTTCTTCATGCCAGGCATAAAAATTACAAACACTAAGGTTTCGTTCATCATTAAATTTCAGCGCATTGAATTGATTATACTTCTCTGACTTGGGAACCACATTTTTTACATCCTCTATAGGCTCTTCTCCCCAAGAATAAATCTTAGCCTTCGGAAGAATTGTCTCCAGTATCAGGTTCAGAAGCTGCTCTTTATAAATTGTATTCAAATTGCTCCCTCTTATCCTACTCAAATAAAAGGGAAAAATGATTAAGGCAAATATCAGAATTAAAGCAAGATAAAATCCTACACGGGGCACAAACATCACGAAAAAGCAAATTATTCCCTTGGCGATTATGTCCCCCCCTTGCCTTTCTCTTTTTACAAGTTCGTCTTTTATCAGTTTATAGTTTTTTTTAAACTCTTCAGTGCGTTTAAGTTCCTTTAATTTCTCTACTTCTTCAGCTGTTAATGCCATTTTCCTATTTTCTCCTTTAAAATTGTACTTCCGTGAATGCTTTCACCTCTGATGCAATTTATTGGCCTTCCCTTATTTCTCCCCTATCTTACATCGATAACTGATAAAAAATACCCACCGTATCCCTAATCTCTTGATTCAACTCTTTAAGGCTGAGTGCTGCTTTTTCTACTGACCATGCATCCAGCATTTTCTGTGTATATGGTACTTGGAACAGATAGTGATCCTGATATACTGAAATAAACAGCTTATTTTCTTTCAAATATAATGATAATCCTTGTTTCGAAATCTGTTGATCAAACCAAGCTAAAACACTGGGATTAAGAAATTTTCTGGCAGATACCTCATCAGTACAGTAAATGTTGTAATTCTCATTATGTAAAACATCTTCTACATCTATTTTTCTTTCACCTTCCAATGCTTCAAGATATCTTCCTTGGATTTCTTGTTTTAAGAATTTTGATTTCTTGGTTGGAACAACTCGTAACTGACCTGCATAAGAATGGGGTAATATCAGTCCATATAATAGTCCCCGAAAATCAGTGACTTCTCTAGGATTTGTGTCATGTTCACTATTCTTCTCTTCATGCCATGCTCGCAGGTCACAAACTTTAAGGCATCTGTCATCATTATATTTAAACATCCATCCTAGGGCATAATAATAAGAATCGGGAACTACTTTTATATATTCGTTAAGTACGAAGTCACCCTTAACGCATATTTCTGCATTCGGATCAAGGATTTGCAAAATTGAATTTAAGATACCGAGAGCATATGTATCGACTAAACTGCTCTTCTTCTCTTCCTTCAGCACAGCATATGTCATAAAAATAATAAAAGCAAAGAAACTCAGATAAATCCCCAATGGAAAAAATTTCACAAGAAGAAATAAGCAAAATAAAACCTTTAAACGAAAATACAGCTTTTTTCTTTCTTCAAGTCCGATTTCCTCTTTAATTTGTTTATAAGCTTTTAAAAATTTATCTGATTTCTTAAATTCTATTAATCTTTCTTTTTCTTCACTTGTTAAGTGAATACAATCTTTTTCCATCAACTTTCTCCGACTTTCCGATATATACTTTAAATTTTTTAATAATACTATTCTCTAATACCCAAGCGTTTTCGTACAATCAAGTTTAAACCCGCCAGTACTTTTTGTAATGGGCACAAATTCATTTAATTGATACTCTGTGGTAGCGGTAATTCCGGTATAAGCTTTACTCAAATGATAATCCGTTTTTTCCTTATACTTTTCCTTTGCCTCCAATTGCACAAGGTTCTGTAACCGCATAAGATACTGATCTTGATTTGTTCCTAAAAGCATCAAAATTAAACAATGCTCCCCATAGTCCAGCTTCATAAAGCCTTTCTCATCTTTTAAGCCCATAGCCTCTGTGGGTTTTTTGAAATCTTTATTTTTTTCTTTCTTACCCCCACCATCCTTTCCGCCGGAGGAATCATTCCCTCCGGTCTTTCCGGAACTATCACCACCTGAGTTATTTGTACTTGATGAGTCACCGGTACCGGAGGAGTCACCGGCGTTATCCGTGGAGCCTTGCGTTTCTTCACTGTTGTTTTTGGATTTTTTCGCCAAGCCCTCTGTCTTTTCTTTAATCTTACCCTGTAAAGCATCACTTATGCCGGTGCATTGTAACAGGTCATTGAGTAAATCCGGAAGTCCGGCAGTAGACATATAGGCTTTTAGCTTAATAAAACTAACGGATTGTTTGTTGACCAGAAGAATCATATCAATAAAAGCCTCTATTATAAGAAGGATAACAAAAAATAGCGCTATAAAAGGACCTGTAATGCCCGATGCCTGAAGCCAATCTGATTCTGCAATAGCAGGAAGATTCGTGAGTAATCTTAATAAGAAGATATTAAAGAAGGTACCTACCTGTGCTCCTTTTTCCGAGTTAGAACCGGTAAATAGATACTCTAATTCTGCTCCCTTGTATAATTTGTCACTTCCGCCTGCATTGTCCATCTTGGGATAATTCCAAAAATCTCCGTCTAAGAAGCCTATGTTATAGGTGCCGCCGGCCATTTCAAAAATATTGCTATAATCATATCCCGTTAAAGTGGAGCCATCACTGTAATTGGTTCTGTTAGGCATGTTGTAGACACCGTAACCATAGAGAAGATAATTCTTCCCCAGGTTTTCTTTGAACATAAGAAGTCGACCAAGATTTTGGAGTCTGCTACTTGCCCAATCATATATGCCCTTGAAAAAAGTAACCATGCTGGTCAAATAAGACCCAAGGGCTTTCAAAATTCCCAAAAAATCCGCTCCGCTTACCGCCGTAATGAAGTCGGTGATAGAAGAGAGCAAATTCACAATACTGTCTGTCATTTCTGCTGTTCCCAAGTCCAGTACACCGCTTTGATTAATCAGTTCATTGGGATCCAAATTAGAATCTAAGGAACCGTCATACAAAATTTTTACCCCCAAAATCTCATACAACAAATCCTTAAGCTGTGTAGCCACATCAACACTGTCATCAGATCCCTTAATGATGTTTTGTAAATCTCCATATAAAGCAGCTGTTCTTTGGTCCACATCCTCTATTTCCGATAGAACTACATAGCCCTCAATTTTTTCGTCTTTTTCAGCAGAGTAAGACTCCAGTTTTTTCGCCTGTTCTTCTAATTTTCCATCATCTTCTTTTCCGTCATTGTATAATTCCTTTTGATAGGAATCTAAACTGTTTTGCACCTGATTATTGATTTCATGATAAGTCACGAACAAAGGATCCTGTAACGTATCCACATCATGTTTATTCTTACCATATTCTTGGGCATTACTAATCAGTTCATCCGCTGCTTTTCTAAACGACTCCTGGTTCTTTACAAAATCTCTCTCCTTCTCTTTTAAAGAAGAAAGCTTCTCTTTTAGATCTCTGGTAGCTGTACCAAAGGCTCCGGCTTTACTGTTTACATCACTAATGTAGGAATCTAAAGAAATATCCTCACCATTATCCTTCTTGCTTCTTGCCTCTTCCAGCGCTTGATAAGCATCATCATAGGCCTTTCTTGCTTCTTTATACTTTGTTAAAGACTCTCCGTATTTCTTTGCTTCATCGGAGTATTCTTTTAAAGATTTTGCCATATTAATGGCGGAATCGGTAATATCAATGGCGTTCTTTCCGCCATCCATCACATTTTTACATACCTTTAGGGAATCTAAATTATAGAAGTTAGATAATAAATCTTCTATGTTTAAACCTTCCACCAAAGTATTGATAGGTACGGAAAGCTCACTGTATTCATACACTTCCTGTCTTAATGCCAAAGGTTCAATAAGCGAATTTTTTCCTTCTGCCGATCCTCCCGCTAAGCTAATAGCCTTTCCGAAACCTTGGACGTTCGATTCCAGATAGCTTTGATAACGAGAATCCAAAGACTCTTTCTGATCCTGTCTTACCGCCATAAAGCCGAAACGTTCATCCAAGTAGGGGTCATAATGGGCAAGAGCAGAAAAAATAGAGCTTCCCATCAGCTCTTCAATAATAGCTTGTGCGCTTTGTATTCTGGCATATTCCACGAAAATCAAAGTACACATCAACAAAGGGGAAACGGTTAACGCCAAAAAAATGGAAATCATTCCCTTTCCGCCATTGACATGAGAATACAAAAAACGCTTCAGTTTTTTATGAATTCCTAAAAATAACTTTTTCATTTGCCCTCCCTTGCAAAGACGAATCTATAAAGACAGTAAAATCAACTCTATACCTTTATCCCTTCGTTTTTCCCGTTTTTCTCTCATTTGCAAAGGAAGGAATCGTACTTCCTGTTGAGCAGAGAATCCCCCGGATAAGCTGCCGCTTTTTTTGTATTTTGTCTCGTCTTTACGCCCTTAACATAAAACTGTTATTCATCTGTACCTATACAACTACATAAGCTTAAACAATTTATTATCGTTCTTTATTCTATCCGAAAGGCTCTTTTTTTTCAATAATTTTATTAAAATAGCTGTACTTTTAATTTATAATTAATGCTATTAAGGTGATTTGTGCATTAAAATAATGCTTATCCTGCAAGCTGCCTTCCCATTCTTTATAACAAAAAAGCGCCCAAACCCTAAGGGTCTGAGCGCGTGCCTCCATTGCAGATGGATACCATCAATAGCTTATTTTTATTTCTTCGTCAGATACTTACGAATATCCAAGGATGCGGCAATGAAGATTACGATACCGATGGCGATGTACTGTGCGTTGGCATTTACACCAAGGTACTGTAGTGCAGTCTTTAAAAGCTCCAAAACCGCCACACCGATAAAGGCACTGGATACCTTTCCTCGTCCACCAGTTACGGATACACCGCCCAAGGCACAGGCTGCGATAGCCTCCATCTCATAACCAAGTCCGGTATTTACGGATGCTCCTCCGGCCTTTGCCCCCAGCATATAGCCTGCCATGCCGTAGAAAGCTGCTGCCTTAGCATAAATCATGACCAAAGTAAGATTTACGGGAACTCCGGCAACCTCTGCCGCCTGTGGGTTTCCACCGATAGCATACATATATTTTCCGTGTCTGGTCATGTTGAAGATGAACCAGGTAAGAGCCGCCATCAAAAGGGCGATCCAGATTAAATAGCTTAAGCCTAAGAGTTTTCCGGTAGAGAAGATGGTGTAGGACTCAATGTAACCTCCCAAAGGAGTTGCATTGGTGTACAAAAGTCCTAAGCCGTAGATAATCTCCATCATGGCCAAAGTAGCAATAAAAGGCGGTACGGAAAGATAGGCAATAAACCAACCGGTGATGGTACCGAAGAGGGCACAAATCAGCATTACCAGGAACAATACCACGAAGGGGTTCATGGGACTAATCTTAAGTAAAATTCCATTTCCCATGGAAGCCCATGGCTCGGACTGGAAGAAACGTCCGGAATAATCCGCCTTTTGCAAAAGGGTTCCTGCAAGGCAGGCACCGAATCCGATCATACGTCCTGCGGAAAGGTCACAACCTGCGGTAATAACGCAGCCCGCAATTCCTAAGGCGATAACTAAACGATAGGACATATTGGCCAAAAGGTTCATTCCGTTATCCGCGGTCAAAAAGTTCTTTGTGGTTAATCCTGTGTAAATGACCAGGATGAACATAACGATAATAACGCCGTTATTAATCAGAAAATCCGTTAATTTTTGTTTTTGTGTCTTTTCCATTTTCTCTCCCCCTAAAACATCGTAGCAAAGTTCATTACATTTTCCTGGGTCATTTCTTCCTGCTGATTCAGCTCTCCGGTGAGCTTTCCGTTACACATTACGCAGATACGGTCCGCCATACCCAGAAGCTCCGGCATTTCTGAAGAAATCATAATGATTGCCTTGCCCTGTTTTGCCAACTCTTCCATGATTTCATAAATCTCATGCTTTGCCCCGATATCAATACCTCTTGTGGGCTCATCCATAATCAGAATATCCGGGTCTTTTGCCAGCCAGCGGGAAATGATTACCTTCTGCTGGTTTCCTCCGGAAAGATTTCCGATATGTTCTTTCATGCTGGGGGTCTTGATGGATAGACGCTTGATATTGTCATCCACCACCTTATTAATGGAAGGATGGTCCAGCATAATTCCTGCCTTTAAATTCTTCTTATAAATCGAAACACCCACATTGTCCTTGATGGAGAGACAGCCGAAAATACCGTTTCCCCGGCGATCCTCGGTAATCATACCGATACCCGCATCCATGGCATCTCTGGGTCTTTTAATCTTCACTTCTTTACCGTGAACCTTGATGGTTCCTTTAGCCAAATGACGGATACCGAAGATTCCTTCCATCAGCTCCGTTCTTTGGGCTCCAACCAGTCCGCCGAAGCCCAGAATCTCGCCCTTTTTGATGGAGAAGGAAATTCCCCGGAAGGATTTTTCATGAATAGAGGTTAAATCCTCCACCTCCATAATGGTTTCTCCAATGCTGTGATGATGCTCCGGATAAATATTGCTTAACTCTCTACCTACCATCTTGGCAATAATCTGCTCTGTAGTCATATCCTCTGCGGGCCAGGTTCCTACATAGGTTCCGTCACGCATGATGGTGATGTCGTCGGAAATCCGCTTGATTTCATCCATCTTATGGGAAATGTAAATCATGGCTACGCCCTTCTTCTTCAAATCTCCCATAACCTTAAAGAGGAATTCTACTTCCTTATCGGAAAGAGAAGAGGTAGGCTCGTCGAAGATAATGACCTTGGCATCGTGGGAAACCGCCTTGGCAATCTCCACCATCTGCATCTGTCCGATAGAAAGAGAGGACAGAGGTGCCTTCACATTGTAAGACAAACCAAGCTCGGAGAGCCATTTCTCCGTATCCTGATTCATCTTCTTATGGTCAATCATCTGAATCGGTCCCAGCTTCTTCACCGGGAAACGACCAAGATACATATTTTCCGAAACGGAACGAGCCAAAACCGGCTGCAATTCCTGGTGTACCATGGCTACACCATGCAGCATAGCATCATCAGGATTGTTGATTTCCACTTTATTTCCATCCAGATAAATCTCTCCCTGATCCATCTTGTAAATGCCGAATAGGCACTTCATCAGGGTGGATTTTCCGGCTCCATTTTCTCCCATTAAGGCATGCACCGTTCCGGGACGAACGGACAGCTGCACCTGGTCTAGGGCCTTTACACCCGGAAATGATTTGGAGATATTTTTCATTTCTAACTTATACTCTGCCATTTCCTCCTCCATTTCTTCACACTACTCTTAGAATGAAAAACAATCGGGGAGGCAAATACACAATGCATCTGCACTCCCCAAATTCGTTCTGTATTGGGAAAATGTTTTCTGCTTCTATTTCTTTAGCAAATCTCCATTTTCCTGAAAATCCATGCTTTGAAAAAGTTTTCCTGCAAATCTTATTACTTTAAGAGCTTTAATATATCCTGTGCGTTGTCCTTGGTAACCTTTACATAGTCACAACCGATGTAGTGGTCATTTCCCTTACCGCTCAGGTAGTTGATTGCTGCATCTCCTGCTGCGTGGGACTGTGTAAGGAAGTCATTAAATACGGTTCCGGTCTGTGTTCCTGCCAATACATTCTGGCAAGCCTCCTCAAGAGCGTCAACACCTACTAAGTAGATATCCTTTCCAACGGTTCTTCCTGCTGCCTGAATAGCCTGTAAAGCACCAAGAGCCATGGAGTCGTTGTTACAGAAAACAACCTCGATATCCTTACCGTTCTTTGCCAATGCGTTAGCAACCAAAGACTGTGCAAGAGCCTGATCCCAGTTACCAACCTGCTCGTCCAACTTATTTACTTCCATTCCGGCATCCTGTAATGCCTTAACGGAGAACTCTGTTCTGTACTGTGCATCGATGTTCTCAGGATCACCCTTGATCATGATGTAGTCAACTTTTCCGTTGCCGTTCATATCCAGCTTGTCCATTCCAATGGAAGCGATAATCTCTCCCTGGAAGGTTCCGGACTGACGAGCATCACAACCTACATAGGTTACATCCCAGTTCTTCTCTTCCCATCTCTTCTCTTCGTCCTGATCCGGCTCTCTGTTGATGTAAACCAATGGGATTCCGGCAGCCTGTACCTTATCAGTGATGGTAGCAGCAGAAGAAGAGTTTACAGGGTTAACAATCAAAACGTCTACCTTGTCGGTAATGAAGTTTTCGATCTGGTTGGTCTGTGTAGCCTGGTCATTTGCACCGTCCATGATCTTGATGTTCTCTTTCTTGAATCCCTTGGATACAAGATAATTTTCCAGCTCTGTACGGAAGAGAGTCATGAAGTTATCAGAGAACTGATAGATACATACGCCAACCTTCTTGTCGCTGAAGTCTCCGCTCATCTCTTCTACAGCGGCCTTGGTTCCTTCCATCGCCTTCTCTGTTGCCTTTGCACTTTCCTTCTGCTCAGCAGCTGCGGTAGTTGTCTTTCCGGCATTGCTGCTGCCACATGCAGCTAACATAGATACGGCCAATGCGGATACTGTCAAAGTGCTTAAAATTCTTTTCATTTTTTCCTCCTGTTCGAAATAACTTTCGATTATGTTTATTATCAAGGGGGATTATAGCTTTTCTTTTTTTAAAAAAAAATAGAGTTTTCTTCTTTCATTCTTAGAATTTTTTAGAATGTCGGAACTTTGGTGTTTTTCTACAAATAAAACGGTTTTTCATCAGTATAGGTCTGAAATCGAGGCACGCTCCCGCTAACTTCGCCTTCGCATCGGATACTAAGCGAAAAACTTCAGTTCCTTCGTTTTTCGCAAGTACCGGCGGGCTCAGATTTCCTCTCTTCCAGACCTATACTGCTGAAAACCTACATATTGTTTCAAATCCCAAACTGTCCTTCGTCTGTATACCGATACTTCTAGGCTTCAGAATCCTCTTCGATATTTTTACTATCCAATAAAATGTATAGAGGCCTATCCTTCAGCTCTTCAAAGAGAATAGCGATATATTCCCCGATAATTCCGATAACGAAAAAAAGCACCGCAAACATAAAGCAAAGCACTACCACGATGGTAGCGTAGCCGGAGGGGGCGCCCTTTCTGGTTAAAAGGGTGTAAATCAAAAGCAGGGTTCCCAGTCCTCCACTGCAAATGGCCGCAAAAATCCCCAGTTGTAAGGGCAGATTGGAAAAGCTAAAGAGGGTGTTTTTGGAAAACTGCCACAGCTTACGCAGGGAATAATGACTTTGCCCTGCCTGTCTTGCCGCCGCCTCATAGCGAATGCCGGTTTTGGGAAAGCCTACGGACTGGACAAAGCCCCGAAGGTAACGAACCTTTTCCCGATAATGCTTCTTTAAAACCTCCTGCACCTTTTTGGAAATGCCGAAGAAATCGGAAGCATTTTCCTCGAAACGCACCGGAGAAACATGGTTTAAAATCCAGTAAAAAAGGGCGGAAGTGATGTTCTTCACAAAACCTGCAGAAGGATTCTTGGTGCGCACCATAGACACCACCTGATAGCCCTCCTCAAACTTTTTCAGCATTTCCGAAATCAGCTCGGGGGGATGCTGTAAATCCGCATCCATAAAGATCAGAAAATCTCCCTTGGCATGGTCCAGGCCTGCGGTCATAGCCGCCTCATGGCCAAAATTTCGGGAAAAGGACAATACCCGCACGTGTTCCTTGTCTCTCTCTGCAAAATCTTCTAAAAGAATGGCACTTTTATCCTGAGAACCGTCATTCACAAAGACGATTTCATAGCCATAGCCCAGCTCCTGTAATTTTTCGCAAGACTGACTGCAATGCTGATAAAACTGCTCTAAGCTGTCTTCCTCGTTATATACAGAAACAATAACACTACAAATCTTTTCCAAGTTCATCCCTTCTCTCTAAAACAATCCCTCATTGAAATGATTTTTCTTGAGCTCCTTATCCGTCCTAACTTTTTTGCCATCACCGTCTTATATCATTTCCTCGTGGCTAGGTACCTGCTCTTCTTTCTTCGGCGGTGTCATATAATCCCCATATAGCATTTTCAATACACTGTCATAGTCTGCCGGTACCGGAAATTCTTTTCCTGCAAAGAGCTTATACTGCACCGGCTCTTCCCAGCTGTATTGCACCTTACAATACTGGAAATCCGGCTGATAGTTGGAAAAATACAGGAAATCCTCTCCTCTTCTCTCTGCCTTCTCTCTTCTTGCTCCCTGCGCCCATCTGTCCTGCAAGGAAAACAGAAAGGGCAGGGGAAGGCATTTCCCCAAAGTGGCAAGAACCGCCACAAAGAGCTTTGCCGTGGGAGAATACTTCTGAAAATCCAACTTTCTCCGATGTCCCATGGCCAGGCCGAAAACCATTTGCTGTCGAAAACGATACAGCTTGTCCAAAAGGGCATTTCTCGGGCAATCATCCAAAATAAAGCAGTCCACCCAGAGATGATTCAGCTTTCCTTCGTAAAAGGCATCCTCTTCCCCCTCGACTTCCCGTCTTTTGCTATCAAGATCCACAACACGGGGCACAAAGTCATAAAAGGAACGACCGTTTCTGTAGGTATTTGGCATGAGTAAAGCAAAGTTTTCCGAAAGTTCTTCCTTTGCCACCCTTTCAAACTTTTCCCATTCCTCCCGTAGAAAGCAAAGATCCACATCATCATCCCAGGGGATAAAGCCTTCATGGCGGATGGCCCCCAGCAGGGTTCCGGAATCCAGGCGGTAGCTAATCTTATGTTTTTCACAAATACGGTGAATCTCCTCCAAAATGGCAAAGCCCCGTCTCTGCTTCTCCGCTAAATCCATACCCTAGCCTTTCTCTTCCTGTTTAGAAATTCTTTTCTATCTTCTGTTGCTAATACTTATCTATTGTAGCCTGAAAAGGTATTTCCGAATTTTATTGATTATCGTTTTATTTCCAACTTTTCTTCATCCTTCGGCTTGTTTTCAACTCTTTCGCTTTAAGAGCTCATTTCTTTTAGTCTTCGGAAGAAAATGCCAATATCTGCGCTTCGGAAAACTTCCGCAGGTCCTCTCCTTTATGCCATGCCTTATACCAATCTACGGTTTTCTCCACCGCTTCCTTCACGGTATACCGAGGCTGCCAGCCAAAAACCTTCTTCAGCTTCTCCGTGCTTAACTGTAAAAATCCCGCCTCATGGGGTGCATTGGGCTCCGCCTGATTCTCCCAGCTTGCATTCTCTCCCCAAAACTTCACGAAAAGCTCTGCCAAGGCTCCTGTGGTAATGGCATCGGAAAGCTCCGGTCCCACATTGTAATAGCCGGCAAATTGCTTTCCCTCTTCCTTTGCCTGTCTTGCCACGATTTCCAGATAAACAAAGAGGGGCTCCAAAACATGCTCATAGGGACGAACCGAATAGGGATTTCGTATTCCTATAGCCTCTCCCTTAATGCTCTTCCGTACACAGTCCGGGATGATGCGGTCCTTAGCGAAATCTCCTCCCCCAATCACATTTCCGGCTCTTGCGGTGGAAATGCGGGGAAGAAATTTCTTTCCTTTTCCGTAGGCGGAATCCTCCGAAAAGAAGGATTTCTGATAGCTATGAGTGACCAGTTCCGAACAGGACTTGGAATTGGAATAAGGGTCATGCCCGTCCAGCTTCTCTTCCTCCGTAAAGGCATGACCCTCCTGATCCGGATTCTCGTAAACCTTGTCCGTAGTAACATTCAGCACGGAACGGACAGAAGGACAATGCCGTACCGCCTCCAAAAGATTCACCGTTCCCATCACATTGGTCTCGTAGGTTTCTCTGGGGAAAAGGTAGGATTCCCGCACCAGGGGCTGTGCCGCCAAGTGGAAAACCAATTCCGGCTCCGCCTCCTGCATCGCCTTCCTTAAATGGTCATAGTCCCTCACATCCCCTTCGATGGAGTGCATCCCTTTTTCTAAATTTAAGAGGGAGAATAAGGCTCCCGGCTCTTCCTTTAGGGCATAGCCGGTGCATTCCGCCCCCATCATTTGCAAAATCAAACTAAGCCACGACCCTTTAAAACCGGTGTGGCCTGTTAAAAATACTTTCTTCCCCTGATAAAAGGCTTTTAATTCTTGAAAATGCATTTCCCCCTACTTCCTTAAAGCCGATACTTCTCGTTGATTTACGGATTTCCTATAACGATTCATGACAAATGTACACGCTCTACAGAGCCCTTGCTACCAACGCTTCCAGGGCGCCTTGCCGCTTGCCCACAGCTCTTCCAAAAGCTTCTTCTCTCTCTGGGTATCCATGCACTGCCAGAAACCGTCATGGTAATAGCCCATCAGTTTGCCTTCCGCCGCAAGATTCTGCATGGGGCTTTGCTCCAAGATGGTATTGTCGTCCTGAAGATAGTCAAAGATTTCCGGCTCCAGCACCATAAAGCCGCCGTTAATCACCGCGCCGTCCTTTTCTTCCTTCTCCCGGAAAGAACGAATCTGCCCTTCGGCATCCACATCCAAAACTCCCTTTTGCTGAGCAAGGTTTACCATGCTGATGGTTGCCGGCTTGCCATGCTTTTTATGGAAGTCCAAAAGAGCCTCCAGATTCACATCGGAAACTCCGTCTCCATAGGTCAGCATAAAGGGCTCATGTTTTAAGTACTTTTCCACCCTCTTAAGTCTTCCGCCGGTCATGGTGTGAAGACCGGTATCCACCACGGTTACCTTCCAGTCCTCCGCCTCGCTGTTGTGAACCTCCATGGTATTCTTTCCCATGTCAAAGGTAATGTCCGCATTGTGCAGGAAATAGTTGGCAAAGTATTCCTTAATCAGGTACTGCTTATAGCCTGCCAAAATGATAAATTCCTTAAAGCCGTAGGAAGAATAATATTTCATGATATGCCATAAAATGGGCATTTCTCCGATTTCAATCATGGGCTTCGGCTTTAAATGGGATTCCTCCGAAATTCTGGTACCTAAGCCTCCTGCAAGAAGAACAACTTTCATGTCTTCCGTCCTTTCTTTTTTTCTTTAGAGTATAGCACAGAGTCCTTAGAAAATAACAGCGGAAAGATATCTTTAAGGATTCCTTCCGCTATTTTTTCTGCTATTTCTTCTGCTATTTTTTCTGTTATTCTATATGCCGAGACGTATTTTACTTCTGCAAATCTTTCATACGTTATATTGCTTTTTTACTCTGATAATATTCT
>CAUTXF010000040.1:0-20572 GCA_963542215.1 uncultured Oribacterium sp.
AAGAAAAACAAGCCAGTGACATCCCTTTGTATCAGGAAATCGCCTCTGCCCTTTTAAGCAGAAAGGATCTGGCTTTACGGGAAAAACTCTACTTAAGAAGCGCGGTTTTTGACAGCTTCAGAAGGCTGGACCTTCTTTCCGAACTGTTGGATGACGGCACTGTCAGTGAAATCATGATTAACGGCCCAAAAGAAATCTTTGTGGAAAGAAAGGGGCGAATGGAGCGCTGGCAGGGCTCCTTTCAAAGTGAAGAACAGCTTGCGGATTTGATTCAGCAGATTGTTTCCCGAATCAATCGGGCTGTAAATACCAAAAGTCCCATTGTAGACGCCCGCTTAGAAGATGGCTCCCGTGTTCATGTTGTGCTTCCTCCCATTGCTCTAAAGGGACCTACTGTCACGATACGAAAATTCCCGGAGCCCATCACCATGAAAAAGCTGATTCAGCTGGAAAGTCTGACAGAGGAAGCAAGTCAATTTTTACAGACTTTGGTTCGTTCCTCCTACAACATCTTCATTTCCGGCGGTACCAACAGCGGAAAGACTACCTTCTTAAACGCACTTTCCCAGTACATCCCTAAGGAGGAGCGCATTATTACCATCGAAGATAGTGCGGAGCTGCAGATTCAATCCGTGGAAAACCTGGTTTCTTTGGAAACCAGAAATGCCAATGCAGAGGGAGAAGGAGCCGTCAGTATCTCCGATTTAATTAAAGCCTCCCTCAGAATGAGCCCGAACCGCATTATCGTTGGAGAGGTTAGAGGAAAGGAATGTCTGGATATGTTAAACGCCATGAACACCGGTCACGACGGAAGCATTTCCACCGGTCACGCCAATTCCTCTACAGATATGTTAAAGCGTATGGAAACCATGGTGTTGCAAGGCGCAGACCTCCCTCTCCCATCCATTAGAAACATGATTGCCTCAGCCATTGAAATCATGGTGCACCTTGGAAGAACCAAAGATCACAAACGGCGGGTTTTGGAAATATCGGAAGTTATGGGGATTGAAAATGGAGAAGTTAAACTCAAAAAATTATATCAATACAATGGCAAAATTCTTGAAAAGCTGTCGGATCTCCATAACGAAGACAAACTCCGTAGTCGATTATAGAGAGTACATCATTTATCTCCCGGAATATCTCTTCCTATGGGTCAAGTTTCTATTGCTCCTTCTTCTCTTTTCTTATGCCTTTTATCAGCATATTCTCTTCTTTTTGCTTCTGCTTCCCTTTAGCTTTTTCTATCCTTTTCTCCAAAGAGATAAATTAAGAAAGAAGCGTCAGGAGGTATTGGTTTCTCAATTTAAAGAAATGCTTTCCATCCTCAGTGCCTATCTAAGTGCCGGATATTCTTTGGAAAATGCTTTATTCGCCTGCATCCCGGATCTGGAAAATCTTCTGGGAAAGAAATGTTATATGGTGGAGGAGCTAAAGCAAATCAAACGCTCCCTTTCCATGAATCGCCCTCTGGAAGAAGCTCTTTCCCAATTTGCTCTTCGTTCCGGCGTTGATGATATCCATAATTTCTCGGAAATCTTCCTGGTGGCAAAGCGCTCCGGAGGAGATCTGATTCAGATTATTCAGCAGAGCAGCACAATTATTCGGGATAAACTGACCATTACCGAAGAAATCATCACCCTCAATGCTTCCAGACGATTCGAGCAAAAGATAATGAACGGTGTACCTTTCTTTATGATTTTTTATCTAAATGCCAGCTCTCCGGAATTTTTCCGGATTCTGTATTCCACCATTATGGGAAGAGGAGTAATGAGCTTTTGTCTCTGTATATATCTTCTGGCCATTTACCTCTCCCAAAAGATTATTGCCATCCCTGTGTAAGGCTTATCAAGGGGCATCTATTTCCACTGACATTTCTGCCATCTCCGGCATTTCCCCCGTCTTCGGCATTTCTTCGTGTCTGTTATTTCTTTCGCATCTCGCATTTCTATCATGTCTCCCATTTCCGATTGTCACAAAAAAGGACTATCTATGAACCCTTACACTATAAAGCAAGAACTCAAAAAATTGTGGTTTCATATTCCCGGCTCTAAAACAGAACTGCTGAAAAAGCAAATCCTTATTCTGATTGTCTCCTTTCTTCTTGCTGCCCTACTATTCATGCAGGGAACGGAACAGCAATTCCTCCTCCCCGGAAATCAAATCCAAAGAGAGCCTATAGGTGGAGTAGAGAAAAAAATCCCCCTCAATGTTACGGGAATTTCAGGAAAGAAAAAGGAAGAAATCTATGTCACGGTATCTCCAAGACTCTATAGCAAGGAAGAAGCGGATAAAGCTTTTGCGAAGCTGCAAGAAAAAATGGAGAGCTTGATTCTCAGCGAAGAAGACAGCTTCGACGGCATCTCCGGAAATATACAGCTCAAAAAAATCTTTAGCCCGGAAAATATCAAAGCCACCTGGAGTTTTCGTCCGGAAAGCTTATGGACTAATCAGAAGGAAACTCCCCTTCAAGATAACGATAAAAGCTACACAAAGTATAGAGATATTTTAGAAGACTCAGGGCAAGTCCATCATGAATATCTGGAAAAAAACCAGATTCTTACAGGAACATTGGAAGTAGTTCTCAGCACCAATATTCATCCTGAAGAGGAGGTGGAAGGAGATGAAATCAGCAGTTTCTTTAATGAAAATAATGAAATCACCTACAACTCTCCCACCTATTCCTATGCCCTTCGTATTTTGCCCTTAAAGCTAAGTGAAACCGAGGCCTTGGAAATGGCCCTTCAAAATACATTACAGTACAGTAATGAGCATACCCGCTCCAGGGATAAACTGCTTTTACCTAAGGAAATTATGGGCCATCACATTCATTTTTCCGAAAAAAAGAATTTTCGCTATCTTTTGATTCCGGTTCTGGGACTTTTTGCCTGCTTTCTTCTCCCCTTGCAAGCTTTAGAGCAACAGAAAACTCGTCAAAAAGCCAGACTGTCCTCTCTGACTCTGGATTATGCAGAATTGGTTTCCAAGTTAGTAGTTTATCTTGGAGCAGGACTGGCGATACGAAACAGCTTTTCGGAAATTGCCAAGCACTACAACTATCTGGTGAAAAATTGTCATCAGGAATCCCACCCCTTATATGAGGAGTTAAATACTCTCTTAAACCAGCTGGCAAGCAATGTGGGGGAGGGAGAAGCCTATCTGAATTTTTCGAAAAGAATTGCTTTAAAGCCCTATGGTAAGCTCATCAGTCTCATAGAACAAAACAGGAAAAATGGCAGCAAGGATCTTTCCCGTCAGCTCCATATGGAAATGGAGGAAGCTTTTTCCGTACGAAAACATATGGCAAAGCGTCTGGGAGAGGAAGCCGGAACCAAGCTTCTGCTTCCTTTAATACTACAGCTCTTTGTCATTATGCTGATGATTCTGTATCCGGCCATGCAATCCCTACACTAAAAAGACGAAGAGAGTTCTTGGAAAACAGCAAGCATTCTCTTTGCCCATACATTCACTCGGCAATCATGCCGCACACAAAAGGAGGTTACGATGTACAAATACGCATTAGAAGATGCCCATTATGCAGTGGACGCCTGGCTTTTTTCCAGAATAGAACAATGCAGGAAAAAACGAAGGGATTTGCTGAATAGTGATGAGGCCATCGGCACCATTGAGTTAGTTCTCATTATGGTGGTCTTAATCGGTTTAGTTATTATCTTCAAAGCTAAAATTGTTAAAGTGTTGGAAGAGATTATGAAAAAAATCGAAGATCAAAGTAAGGGTATTTAAAGTGCTTTCTTGATACTTCCCCTTTTTGGAAAGGAAGAGTTTATGGCGAAAAAACAATTCTCCGCATCGATTACGGTATTTCTTTCCCTAATCTTTGTTCTGGTAGCTGCACTGGTGCTTACCATTGCGGAATCCGCCAGAACAATCTCCCAAAAGCTCTATATGCAAACCGCCTTAAACAGTGCCATGGAGTCCCTTTTTTCGGAATTTCATAGGCCTCTTTGGGAAAACTACCGTATATATGCCCTGGAATATCGAGATGATAAGCTGCTGCAAGAAGAACTGGAGGGCTTCACCTCCCTTTATACAGAAGCCAAGGATCTCTTTCCATGCAAGGTGGAGAAGGAAGACTTTCTCTTTCCCAATCGGGGAATCCTTTGCGAAGACCATTATTTTGAAGAAGAAGTGCTGGAATACATGCCGGCACTTCTGGCAAAGGATGCCATAGAATTTTTAGGAGAGAAGAAAGAAGACACGGAAGCCCTTGCTGCTCTGGAGGATTTTCAAAAGAAAGAAAAAGAATCCAAAAGTATAGAAGAATTACAAAAAAAATATTCCCTAAGCCATCGAGATATTGAAGCCTTGGAAGGACTGATTGAGACCATCGATATGGAGTGCAAAGCTTGTGCAACACAGCATAAGAACGGCGCAAAAGCACTTTCTGCCCACAATCCGGGAGCTTTTTATTCTTCCTGTGCCGGCTTTACTGCCGGACTGGAAAGAATTCAGCAAACTGTGCCAAGGTACCAATCCACTGCCGATTCTCTTCGGGAAAAAGTAGCCCAGTTGCGGCAACACTTTGAAGAAGAAAAGCCAAATTTGGAAGAAGACGGCATTGCCGCTATAGAGGCTGAATTAAGCAGCTACGACCAATATTTGGATGCGGAGGGCAACATAAGGCAAAATATTGAAGCTCTTCCGTCAAAATGTGACAGCTTAAAAGCACAGGCAGAAACGGTGAAGCAAGAAGTAAAAGACTTTGAGGAATGGTTGGAGGAAGAACGAGAAGCAAGAAGGGAAAATGAAGACGAGGAGGACGATGATGAAGAAGACTTATCCCAAGAAATTCAAAACTTTTATCATTCCGCAGAAGCAGAATGGAACAGCTTTTCCCTTCCGGCCTACAACGGACAGGTCACAAAAATTAACAAGCAAAATAGAAAAGCCTTGGAAAACCTTAGAAATCTGGGTAAGAAAAAGCTCTTGGAATATCTCCTTCCCGAGGGAGTGCCCTGTCCAAGTGATGATGAAAAATACGCCGTACCTCCCGGATTTTCTACAAACTCCAAGGCCAATCCCTTACAAGTGGGGCTTTTGGGAGAATACTCTTTACGGTACTTCCATTCCTATCATAAAAAAGATGACGATAAATCCATTCCCTATAGCGGCGCAAACGGCATGGAGGTGGAGTATCTTATCCACCAGAAAAAGAGCGACTATGCAAACCTTTCGGCACAGGTCCTGTCTCTTCTAGCTTTCCGAGAAGCTATGAACTTTATCTATATCATGAAAAGTCCGGAGATGCGGGAAGAAGCCAAAGCCTTTGTTACAGCCTTTCTTGCCGTTACTTTAAACCCTATCGTGATAGAGGTTTTTACCCTCTTCGTCATCGGTATTTGGGCCTTTGTCCAATCTCTAATCGATGTCAGACAACTTTTGGATGACAAACGGGTTCCTCTTATGCATAGTGAAGAAAGCTGGCGGCTCTCACTATCTCATCTGCTTACTTTCAACATAAATGAAGAAGGTGGCGACGAAAATCAGGGAAAGCACGGACTCTCCTATCAAGATTATTGCAGAGCCTTTCTCTTTGCCTCCGGCTGTTTGTCCCAAAGCAAAGTCAATGACAGAATGCTGTATTGCATGGAGAAGAATATCCAAAGCACCGTATCAGAAAAGGAAAGCCAATTTCAATTAGAGCATTGCCTATATTTTCTTTCCACAGACGCCGGAATTAAGTCTAAGCACAGCCTCTACCATAAAGGATTTTTGGAAAGCCTGGGGCTTCGCCCGGAAGAGCACTACCAATTCACCCTTCATTCCGACTATAAATACAAAAATCTCAGCCACTAAGATTCCAATACCGAATATCATGAAAGCGGCAATGGTTCTAAACGAGTTATGGTTCTAAAAAAGCTATAGTTCTAAAAGAGCTATGGAGCCGTTTTCCTATAAAAAATAGCAAGAGGAGTATTTATGAGAGGCCAAAGCAATTTTCTTTCCTTTCGAAAACCAAGACTGTATAGAAAAAAAGTGGACAAAGCGGAGGCTTTATTCTCCTCTTCCTTTCAAAAGAATCTGCTTGCCTCCCTGACGATAGAAGCAGCCTTTTCCTTAAGCCTTTTTCTTTTTGCCATCATCATTCTGATGACTCCCCTTTTTATCTTGAACCGGGAAATCCGCATCAGCCGAGAAATGGAGAAGAACGCCAGAATCCTTTGTATGGCCAAATATCTGGAACACTATGGATTGAAAAAAACAGATATCGCGGATATAGAGCACATCGATCAGATTCTGGAAATTTCGGAAACCGCAGTGGAAGACATCCTTCTCCCGAATACTATTCCCACGGAGGGAATGGAAAACATTCAAAGCTTTCGCTCCCATATTACCGAAGAAGATATTTATCTGAACTTACAGTACGACGAACCCATACCCTTCGGACTTCTACAAAAGAAGAACATGAGACAGGAAATCGTTGCCCATAGAAGAGCCTGGGTTGGTGCCAAGGGTGCCCGTTGGGAAAAAGAAGAAAATGCAGAAGAAGAGAATGAGGAGGAAATGGTTTACGTGATAGACGGACCTTCCAAGGTCTATCATCTGTCTTCGGATTGCACTTACATTTCCAATGACTTTCTAAGCTGTAGCGCCAGAAGAATCGACGGTACAAATGCAAAATACGGTGGAAAATTCTGTCCCTGCAAAGCCTGCCACCCGGATCCAAACAGTCCTGTAGTGTACTACACCGAAGCCGGAAGGCGATATCACAGCAGCACCGACTGCCCGGCCATGCGTTCCAGTGTCCATAAGATTCCGCTCAAGCAGGCTTTGGCGGAGGGCAGACATCCCTGTCCCAGATGCGGTAAATAAGACTTAAATAAATCGAAAAACTTGTACAGAAACAGGAGGAAAGAGTATGGCGAAACCACAGTATTTTACGATCAGCAAAGGAATTCTTTTTCTCCTGTTCTTTGCTTTCACCCTCTTTTTCGACTGTCGAAAGCAAAGAATACCCTCTATGATTTTTTTGCTATTTGGGGGAATCTTGCTCATCCATAGCATTTTCTTTAGGAAGGTTTATTATGCTTTCTTTTCTTCCTTATCCATGGAGGAATTCCCCTTGATCCTTCTCCCTACTCTTTTCGCTTTTTTTCTTCTTCTCCTTTCCAAGTGGAGCAGAGAAGCCATAGGCTACGGGGATAGTTTCTTTATTCTGCTTTCCTCTTTTTATTGTAATGCTTATCATTTCTTCTTTTTGATTATTACCGCCTTCTCTTGCTCCACCATAGTATCCATGTGTTTGTTTTGTTCCTGCAAGCTGAAAAAGAAAAATCCTAAAAACTGCCGTTTTCCCTTCCTTCCCTGTTTTCTCCCCGGAGTACTGTATTTGCTTGGTATTTCCTTTTTCTAAACAAAAGGGAAAAGGATAATCTGTGCTTCGAAATAATTGATTATACATACACTAGAAAGGAATCCCTATGCATACCATTGAAACCACTGTTCTCTTAGGTATTTGTTTTTTATGCCTGGTAATCCTTTTACAAGAAAATATCCAACTGCATGAACGTATACGGGAGAAAGCACAAGCAGCCTATCATGAAGAAGTAGAAAGCCATAGTCTGGAAAAACCCAAGGACTATTTTAAGGTGGAGCTCTATACTCGCTTCTTTTCCGTTGCTGAGGATTTACTCATACGAAAAAAAGACGAAAGCTCTCAAGCAGAAGGAAAGGAAGACGCGAAGGATGCCAATAACAATCCGGAAAAGACAGAAAATCAAGAACTCCCATAGCCTTTAATTCACAAGTGCTCCTAAATAGATTCCCATAAAAGCGCAGATAGAGAAAGGAAGATCCATGTCAAACTACAGTCCTCAATTTAAAAATGACTTTCAACACAGCTTTATGTATCTTCATAGTGTTCCTCAAGAGGAAAATCATGAGCAAAAAATTCTTCGGCAATGCCAAATTCCGGGAACCTTATCCTTTCGCCTGCTGGAGGAAGAAGGGGAGAATTTCTTACAGTATGATTTCTCTCCCTATCAAAGAGCCTGCTTGTATTTTTCTCAAAGAAAAATACAACTGCAGCACCTTAGTGCGCTATTTTCCTCCCTACAGAATGCCCTACGAAATATGGAAGAATATCTTCTCTCCCCTTCTCTCCTATCTATTGACTGGGAAGAAATCTTTTATGATGTGGAAAATCAGCATTTTCTCTTTCCTCTTATTCCCTTCAAAGAAGAATATCCGGAGGAAGGCTTGTCTGCTCTTTTGGAGCAGGTATTGGAAAATATTGATGAAGAAGAGGAAGCTGTAGTATTGGCGGCTTTTTTACTGTATCAAGAGCAAAAACACGGCGGTTTGCAATTATCCCGCATCCTGCAAATCCTTCATATTCAAGAGCAGAAGCAGCTTGTTCCAAAATCGGAAAAGGCAATAAGTCTCTCCAATGCCATTCAGAAAAGTCCCCACCCGTCTTCCCAAGCTTTTTCCGGTGAAAAAGCATCGTCCCGAGTCTTCCCTAAGCCTCTAGGCGAAAAAACAACAACTGCTCAATTCTCTGAAGATTCCGGAAAGAATTATACGGAATTGGATTTATGCCAATGCTCCACCTCTTCCTTCCAAAAACAGGAGCAGGAAACGCCTGCGTTTACTACACAATCCGCTGTAGATTCCAATCATTCTCAAGAAGAGCATTCCTATACGGATGCAGCAAATACCGTTCCGAAGAAAAAGGGCTTCCTGGCATCTCTTCACTTGCCTTCTTCTATTGCTTCTCCTGCTTCTTCTCCTGTTTCTTCCCTTGTTTCTTCTCCCGCTTCTTCTCCTGCTTCTTCTCCTGTTTCTTCCCTTGTTTCTTCTCCTGTTTCTTCCCTTGCAGACCGTGAACAAAAGAAAAGAAAAAAGGAAGGCAGAAAGAAAATGCTGCTGGGCATCTTCCTTATGCTCTTCCTTCCTTTAGCTCTATTCTATTTCAAGGGCTCCGGTTTTCTAGTCCATTATCTTCCCTTTGTTATTCTGCTGGAGCTGGCTCTTCTTCTGTATACAGCTCTGGATTATCTAATTCTGCTTCTTTCTTCCCCTGGAAGTGAAGATAAGCAAAAATGCAAAACATCGGGATAATGCAAAGATACGACATAATATTGATAAATCCATTGACTAAAGCTGTATCCAAAAACGGAGGCAAGGTTCCGCTTAAATTATTTACGCCATGAGCCAGTACTGTGAAAAACAAGCATCTGCTTTTCTTCATGAAATAACCGAGGGCTATACCGGTCATAGCGGTATAAACAGCCTGGATAAAGCTTCCGTGCCATACGCCGAACATTACACCGGAAAGCACGGCAGGGAACCAAAGAATATCTGTTACCTCTTCAAAGCTGCTAAAAATAATGCCACGGAATAAAATCTCTTCTACCAGCGGTCCCACAACCACGATGGCTAAGAAGGTCCAGATAAAGGGTCCCTGATCCAAATCATCGTAAAGTGTGGAAAAAGCCTCTGATTCTTTTCCTAAAAAGGAGATATTATTTCCCACAAACTCTGCAAAATTCAACCAGATGGTTGCCAATCCTCCTACACCAAATCCAATGACAATGGCAAAGAGGATATTTTGCCAAAGCGGTAAACTTACTTCTGCCTGTTTTCTTGGAAAAACCTTGCGATAAAACAGGTAACAGATTACCGATAAAACCACTGCTGTGGTTGCATCGATAAAGCTGGCACTGGTATTGATAAATGACTCACTTACGGCAAATAAATCAAATGCTTTGTGAATAATGAAGATTACAACATCTCCAATACGGTCATAAACAAATAATACAAGTAACGGCAGGAATAAATACAGTACTTTCCTTTTGTCCATCAAATTCTCCATTGTTTCTCCTTCTCTACTTTTCCTTTTTACTTTTTGAACAATATTTTTTCGACATTTTTTTTGTAAAGAATAAGTTTTTTATTCCAACACAACCGTTTTTCCGATTTTAACGGTATTTCTCTGTTCCTTTGCCGTGTATAACATCCGGTCCGCTAGTGGCATAAGATTCCGTACGATGGACTGTTCATAATAGCCCCCAATACTTAAGGTAATATGCAAATCCGGATATTCTTTGAAGCATAGCTGCTCCACCTTTTTACGGATACGCTGAAGCTTTCTGCGGAAAGCCTCCTCTGTGATTTTGGAAAAGCAAAGAATGAATTCATCTCCCCCATAGCGAATCAGTTGGTCCGAGCTTCGAACACAAGATTGAATCAAATGCGCAGAAGATCTCAAAGCCAAATCCCCCACTACGTGACCATAGCCGTCATTGATATCTTTAAAATGATCAATATCAATCATGGCCAGAGCTTGATACTGCTTTTCCTGTACCTTTTCATCATAAAATCTTCTATTCCAGGCCTTGGTAAGACTATCGGCATAGATTGCCATATCCAGATGAGCTATCTTTTCAATCACTCCACCGGTTCCGGAAACCCCCATTAAAGCAGATTCTTCCATGGAAGACACCATTTCAATAACATAAGGCACTCCTTCAATTTCCGTATATTGAGCAATCACAAAATAGATATCATCATCAATAAATACAAACTTCTCTGCCCGGCCCTTGGTAGACATGGCTTTAGCAACAATACAAAATTTACAATCTCCTCTACGATTCCATTGTGCATCACAAACCGAATGTAGTTCCTCTACGCGGTTTGGGTAAAGCTTTACCACCTTTTTGTTCCGCGGGTTAACAATACTGACGGCATGAAATGCGGATGCCAATTCTTTAAGCCGTAACGTAATGGTGTCATAATCCAGATTTAACCATGAATCTGCCCTGTCACTCATTCTTTATCCTTTCTTAAAACTTTCCCCTACTCTGTTCCCCTATATCTAAACTAGTACTACTCCGAACTTAAACATAATACTACACTTACACACATCAATACTCTACACATATCAATACGCTACACCCATACAAAGATTTCCAGCGTTCAAAAAAGTCCTCTTCTTGAATAATTCTTTAATCTTCTTTATGCATCATAGATACCTTCTCCATATTCAAAGTATGAATACCGAAAATCACCCTATCCTGCCTTGAGCGCTCATGAGAACGGATTAAGACGAAACGCTTCCACACATATTCGTTCTTACGATTCTTGCTCCTAAAATACGCCAAAAGAAAATCATTCTCCGCACATTCCACTCTTTCCGCCATAGTGTCAGGATTTAAGAACTGCCAGCAGGCTTCCTTATCCTTCGGATAGACTTTGTTTTCCACAAACTTTTCGATTTCTCCCCGAAGATTGCTACTCTCATGAACTCCTTCATAGATTTCGTTGACATAAACCGGATTTAATATATTCTGCTTTAAATCAAAAACAAAAACCATATCATAGACGGTATATAGCGGACTTAATGCCTCCTGAAACTCCTTATTCTTTTGAAATCTTCTGATATTGGACAGGATATCCAAGCGCACCAAAAAAATATTTTTCTCTCCTTTGCTGGCTACCAGTCTGGTCTGAAATTGACAATGCCTGCCTCCGGATAAAAAATCCATGGCTTCAATTCGTCCGGATTCCTTAGCTACATCCATAATATCCCGCATTTTATCCGTAAAAAGAATAGATCTGTCATTTAACAAATCCTGAAATTGATGAGTTCCCTCATAACCCAGCTCCAGTAAATTCTTCCGGTACGGTTTGGTGAAATTTAAATGCTTTAACACGCCGTCAATTTCCGATAAAACTGCCACCGGCTGACCTGTTTCAAAGCCGTGTATGCTGGGAGAAGAATCGGAGCGCTCCAAGTCAAAGGGAATGGGACTGATGATATTGACAAAACCGATTTCATCGTACAGATAACAATCTTCTTCCGTCTCCATTTCACAGTTTTCTTTCGTGGAAGCAAACCACTCCTTCATGGGTTCAGGTCTGGCAAAATAATAGCCCTGCATTCTTTCACAACCTGCCACCTTCAAAAAACGATATTGCTCTTCCGTTTCCACACCTTCCGCTACCGTATGAATCCCGATTTCCTTCGCCATATACAAAATGGAAGAAATGATAATAAGAGACTTTTTCCCCATATCACTGAGGAAGCGCATATCAATTTTAAAGGTATCAAACTCAAACTCCTTCAAAAGATTTAAAGAGGAATATCCGGAGCCGAAATCATCCATCCATACCTTATAGCCCAGAGTGTGCAATTCTCTTACCGTATCCTTCATATAGGCTTCATTTTCCATTACGGCACTTTCCGTAATTTCAATATGAACATAGTTTCTCGGCAAGGAATTCCTTTCCATAATTTCTTCCATCCCTTGAAGAAGTTTAGGCACATCAAAATCCAAACGGGAAAAGTTCATCGAAATCGGTACGATAAACTGTCCTCGCCTTCTTCTTTCTCCAAGCTCCCGACATATCGTTTCCATTACATATCGGTCCAGAAGATGTATCTTTCTTTTTTTCTCCAGCACGGGTATAAACTCCCCCGGAGAAATCATCCCATATACCGGATCTATCCAACGGGATAGAGCTTCCGCTCCGCAGACACGCTTTGATAATCCACGAATATTGGTCTGCAAATACACCTGAATCCATTCTTTTTCAATGGCTTCTTCGATATGGTTTTCGATATAGCTTTCCAGTTCCTTATCCTTGGGTTTTCTCAGTGACATCCTTCCACTCCTTTATCCTATCTAAAGATTTTCGTCTTTAAACGGATAAATCATAAGTATAAAAGCATAAGATTTCCCCTTACTTTTCATAAAAAATAAAAGCTATGCTTCTTACCGGATTGTCGAATTATTGCAGCAGATCCTTCACAATTTCTCCACCCATAATTAGACCTACCACAGGAGGGACAAAAGCAACAGAACCGGGGATGGACCGTTTTCCCTTAGCCTTTGGATGCCCTAAATCTTCTCCGCCTTCCTTTATTTGTGGACTCTCTAAATCCACTCTACTTGGCTCGGTGTGGGGAATCTTAGAAGTATTTTGAGCTTGTTCTATGGGTTTCCTGGGCATTTCTTCGGAATACACCACCTTCAGGCTTTCTATTCCTCTTTTTTTACACTCTCTTCTCATTACCTTGGCCAGAGGACAAATCTTAGTTTCATACAGATCCGCCACCTTAAACCCGGCGGGATTCAACTTATTGCCTGCTCCCATGGCGGAAATAATCGGCACACCGGCTTCCTTGGCCGCTTCAATCAAAGATAGCTTTGCCGCCACCGTATCCACTGCATCCACCACATAATCATAAGCAGAAAAGTCAAACTGATCTTTGGTTTCCGGTAAATAAAAACAGCGAAAAGCCCGGACTTTACAGTCCGGATTGATGGAATGAATCCTTTCCTCCGCAAGCTCCACTTTGGCTCTTCCTACGGTATCCCTTGTGGCAATGATTTGTCTGTTCAAATTGCTTAAGCAAACCACATCATCATCCACCACATCGATTTGTCCTACTCCGCTTCTCACAAGGGACTCTACACAATAGCCTCCCACTCCGCCGATACCGAAAACAATTACCTTGGCTTTACTTAACTTTTCCACTGCCTCGGCCCCAAGCAATCTCTCGGTTCTTGAAAATTGACCTTCCATCCTTACTCCCTAACCCAAAATTTTATTCTGCCTGCAAAAACGACAGTCTGCTCCTGATTTTCCTTCCTAAAGCCAGTGCCAAAAAGACCTTGATGGCATCCGGAAGAATAAAGGGAAGTACGCCTACCGATAATGCCTTTCCAAAATCCATAGACAAAACCTTTCCCAGCCATAAAGTCCCCAGTAAATAGCAGAGAACAATCCCGAAAGCCAAGCCCAGATACTGTTTTACAAAGCTTTTGGAAAAACGCTCCACAGCAAAACCGCCAAAGAAAGCCAGGAAAATCATACCGATTAAATAGCCTCCTGTCGGTCCCAGTAGCTTTTCCACACCGGCACCATAATTCGAAAAAACCGGCAAGCCTATGAACCCCAGCAAGAGATATAAAAGGTAAGAAAGCATTCCCAGATTTCTTCCTAGAATCGTTACCGATAAACATACTGCAAAGGTGCCTAAGGAAATCGGCACAGGTCCGATATTAATGGAAATAGGCGATAAGATACAGCATATCGCTGTCATAATAGCCGCTAGACTCATTTGCTTTACAGAAATAGCTTTCATACTTTTCCTTCCCTTCCCCAGAAAATTGATTCTTCCTAACTGTTCCTTGGTCTTTTAAAGCTTAGTTTTTCTCACTAAGGAAAGTCAATAAAAACTTTCCTGTACCTTTTAATGACCACTGTCCCTCTTCCGCAGGGAGGAAATAGCTTTCTCCCTTTTTTACAAAGCACTTGGATTTCTGTCCCTTGGAAGAGTAAGTTTCCTCTTTATACTCCGGAGAACTATCCTGATGATTTTCCTTAGCATGCTTAGTTTCTGCAGTAAGCACCCCTTCTCCCTCCAAAACCAAGAGAGAAAGGAAGCTCTTTTCCGTGAGTTTTCCGCTGTAGAAAGCATTTTCCTCTAAGAAAAGTCTGTCTACTGTAAAATATTCGCAGGAACCGATTCGTTCCAGGTAGGCATTTTCTCCTACCGGCTTTTTCCCTTGCTTTTTGAACGCTTCTTGCCTATATGCGGAAAGCTGTTTTCGATTCATCACCTCTAAAGCCTTCTCCACATGCAGTTCTCTTGTATTTCCTTGGGCATCTTTTCTTCCATAATCGTAAACTCTGTAGGTCAGATTGGAATTTTGCTGTACTTCCGCAAGCAGGATACCTGCTCCGATGGCGTGTATGGTTCCTGCCGGGATGAAAAATACGTCCCCCGGTTCTACCATCACCTTACAAAGAAGAGAAGGAAAGCTTTCCTCCTCTACCGCTCTTCGGATTTCTTCTTCCGTATAGTCTTTTTGAAATCCGAAATACAGGAAAGCGCCTTCCTCTCGTTCCAAGACAATCCACATCTCTGTTTTGCCATATTGCCCCTCCCGGGATAAAGCAAAGCTGTCATCGGGATGTACCTGGATGGACAAGGCTTTCTTTGCATCAATCAGCTTAATCAGCGTTGGAAAAAAGGGAAAGGCTTTTCCAAAGCTTCCCACTGCCTCAGGATGGCATTTTAGATATTCGGCAAAGCTTTCTCCTTCAGAAGGACTTTCCTCTTCGGAAAAACCCTGTCCTTCGGAAGATTCTTTTCCTTCGGAACAAAGCTCTCCTTCGGAACAAAGCTCTCCTTCAGAACAAAGCTCTCCTTCAGAAAAACTGATACGACTGTCTCCATCCGGATGGGCGGAAAGCACCCAAGCTTCCGCAAGGGGAGTCTTAGGAGAGGATATCCCGTATTCCCGGATCAGCTTTTCTCCTCCCCATAAATACTGTTTGCAAGCCGGATGAATTTTCCCTATTGCCATAAACCATTTTCCTTCCTAAGAACTCCTCCCGGATCGGTTCCTTCGTGGATTCCTCTATGGGCTTACTCCCGGATCGGTTCCTTCGTAGAACCCGCTATGGGCTTACTCCCGGGCCGTTGTTGCTGTCTCGCTCTCCAAGGTAATTTCCCGGTCCCGGACCGCTATAGAAGGGAGAGCCTTCTCCACTTTTACTCTCCAAGGTTTCTTCTTCCTTCTTGGGCAGACTTCTAACACGGCGAATTGCCGCATCCAGCTGCTGACTCAAGCTGTAATAGTCTTCACTGCCGTTCAGCTCCTGCAAACGCTCGATAGCATCATTAATCAATGCCTCCGTATCTCCGTCTCTATACTCCAAGCTCTGTAAGCCGGTCAATGCGGATAAGAAGGACTCCCGCTTGGCATTCTTTTGCGCCTTTTCCTCCGCCTCCTTTGCCTTACTTTCCGCTATAGATTCCTGTACTCTGGATTCTTCTTCCTTCTTGGCAATATAGGCATCAATCTCGTCTTTCCACTTATCCTCAATCACCAGGAATTCTTTTTGCTTTGTAAAGAGTCGCTCCTGATATTCCTTTTTGAATTTTTCATCCGTAACATCATTTAAGGAGTCCCGAATTTTTCCGAAAAGGGTTCTGGCGGTAAAGACATCCTCCAGCTTCTGAATCTTCATGGCCTCATAGGTCTTGATGTCCTTCTCTATCTGTGCCTTGGTTTCCTTTTCCGCCTTCTTCTTCCGATTCTCTTCGCCTCTTTGCTTTGCGGTTTTGGAAACATAGTCTGTAATGCCGGACTTTTCATCCGCCTCTTTGACTACAGTATCCGGCACTTCCCAATCCTCCGGATCCAGACCCTCATGAAGAATATCCATGGTGTTTTTCCAGATTTTTCCGGCATAGGTAGCGCCGTAGATTCCCGGCATTTCCACAGGCATATCATGACCTACCCAGATTGCCGCACTATAATATTTGGTATAGCCGCAGAACCAGGTATCCTTGGAACCGTTACTGGTTCCGGTTTTTCCTGCTGCCGGCATCTTGTTTTTCAGCTGTAAACCACGACCGGTGCCATACTCCGTATTCATGGTTCCCTTCAAAATGTCCGTCATAATAAAGGCGGTATCTTCTCGGAAGACCTGAGTATTCTGGATGGTCTTCTCATCTGCCACCACTCCGTCTTTATCGGATTCAATCTTGACAATGCAGGTTTTATTGCTGTATACGCCCCCATTGGCCAAGGTGGAATAGCCCTTCGCCATATCCACCACACGAAGACCGTTGGTAAAGCCGCCGATGGAAACTGCCAAGGCATCATTATCCTTCACGCTGATTCCGGAAAAATGCATTTTCTCCAAATAATCCAAACCATTCTGAATGCCGATACTGTCCAGAATCTGCCATGCCACCGTATTCAAGGAACGGTTGGCCGCCTCTCTCATGGTGACAGCCCCATAGTAGTGGTCATCGGAGTTAGAGGGACCGTCTTCAAATTTGTGGTCGTCAATAACGGAAGCCGCATTGTACTCTCCAAGATCCAAAGCCGGTGCATAATCCAGCAAAGGCTTAATAGCGGAACCGGGCTGGCGATAGCTTAAGTAAGCACGGTTATATTTGTCCTCGGTACCTCTTCCTCCAACGGTAGCCACCACGTAACCTGTTTTATTGTCAATGATTACGCCGGCTCCCTGCATGGAAAGCTTTCCGTTTTCCTGCACCTCCTGGAACTTGGACAGCCCTTTGTCCAGCGTTTCCTGTAAAATGTTTTGGATTTCAGGGTCCAGGGAGGTATAGATTTTGTATCCTCCCGCCCGAAGCTCCCGATTGTAAAAATTGTATTGTTCCTCGTACTGATCCTGATAAGCTTCCTTATCTGCCTGGGTTTCAAAATGATAGGTAAAGGGGAATTTGTTGACTTCCATCATACGGATGGTAGCCGCATAGAGGGCATAGGAGTTCATATAATCCTCATCCGTACCCTTCTGCACATTTTGGGAAATCTGTAAAGGCTTTCCGATGGCCTCCTCATATTCCGCCTCTGTAATATATCCCACTGTCTCCATGGACTTTAATACCTGATTTCGCTTCTTTAAAGCCAAATCCGGGTGGCGCACCGGTTCATATCGGGAAGGGGCGTTGGAAATCCCCGCCAACATAGCCGCTTCTTCCACCGTTAAGTCCTTTGCAGGCTTTTCGAAGTAATACTGGCTGGCCGCTTCCACACCGTAGCAGTTATTTCCATAGAAGTTGGTATTACAGTAAATCTCCATAATGTCGGCCTTGCTGTACATCTTCTCCAGCTCTTGTGCCAACATGATTTCTACAATCTTTCTGGTAAAGGTTTTCTCCTGGCTTAGATAGGTATTCTTCACCACCTGTTGGGTAATGGTAGAACCGCCCTGGGTGATTCTTCCCCGATTTTTGACCAGCTGAAAAACCGCACGAAGTGTGGCCTTATAATCCACTCCGTGGTGGGTTTTAAAATTTCTATCCTCCTGGGCGATGTAGGCATTTTGCAGATTCGGGGAAATGTCTTCGATTTTATCGTACACAAAATGCCCGGCATTAATGGTGCCAAGCTGCTGTCCGTCTGTATCAAATACCACCGTATCCGCTCTCTTGGTTAAATCCTTTAAATTGCTGCCTGCCAGCTTATCATAGGCAATCCCCCGGAGACGATTCACCTCCGGACGAATAAAAATCACATAGCCCAATACAGAAAGCACAAACAGAAACAAAACACTGCCCAGAAACAGCCTCCGGATAAAGCGAAAGGCAGAGGATTTCTTCTTTCCTCTCTTATGTCCTCTTTCTCCTTCTCTTATCTCTCTTCCCATTCTTGAACCTCATATTCCAACAATATGTCTGTTAATTTAGCAAAACTGTATTTCTTATCCCTTCTATTTCTCTCCGGAATTTTAACAAAAATTCTGTGGAGAATCAGAAATAATATTGAAAGAACTTCTTAGGATATGACAAATTTCTCTTAAACTCGTTACTTCTTTATCCAAATCCGCCTATGAAAAATAGCGGATTGCATCAGTTTCGGAAAATCAAAGAATCGGCACAAAGCTCTTTTGAACCCTGTGCCGAAGCCTTATTTCGCGTAATCTACCGCTCTTGACTCTCTGATGATGTTTACCTTAATCACGCCGGGATACTGCATCTGCTCCTGAATCTGCTGAGAAATGTTTCTGGCCATAATGGTCATATCATCATCACTCACCTCTTCCGGAACTACCATAATGCGAACCTCTCGTCCCGCCTGTACCGCAAAGGATTTCTCTACTCCGTGATAAGAGTTGGCAATCTCTTCCAATTCCTTCAAACGGTTGGTATAAGTCTCCAAAGCCTTTCTTCTGGCTCCCGGTCTTGCTGCGGAAATAGCATCTGCTGCCGCCACGATGAAGGAAGTCAAGGATGTGGGCTCCGTTCCGCCGTGGTGAGATGCCACAGCATTGATAACGGGTTCGGGCTCATGGTATTTCTGACAAAGTTCAATACCAAGATCCACATGGGTTCCTTCTACTTCATGGTCAATGGCCTTTCCAATATCATGGAGAAGACCGGCACGCTTAGCCATACGAACATCCAAGCCCAGCTCCTGCGCCAAAAGGCCGGAAATCTGTGCTACTTCTATAGAATGCTGTAAAGCGTTCTGACCAAAGGATGTACGGAACTTCATTCTTCCCAAAAGGAACACCAGCTCCGGATGCACACCGTGAACCCCAAGCTCCAAGAGAGTAGACTCTCCCTCTTCCTTAATGCTGTCGTGCACTTCCTTACGACTCTTCTCCACCACCTCTTCAATGCGGGCAGGGTGAATTCTGCCGTCTACAATAAGCTTTTCCAGTGCAATTCTGGCTACTTCTCTACGAATCGGGTCGAAACCGGACAGCACCACTGCTTCCGGTGTATCGTCGATAATCAACTCCACTCCGGTCAGCTGCTCTAAAGTGCGGATATTTCTACCCTCACGACCGATGATTCTTCCCTTCATTTCATCGTTGGGAAGCTGTACAACGGAAACGGTAGACTCTGTTACCTGGTCTGCCGCACAACGCTGAATAGCCTCTACGATATATTCTCTGGCGGTTTTCTCCGCCTCTTCCTTGGCTCTGGCCTCATATTCCCGAATATATAAAGCGGTATCGTGCTTAATACTATCCTCTACGGAATGCAACAATTCCTGTCTGGCCTGATCCTTGGTTAAGCCGGAAACTCTTTCCAGCTCAATCAGCTTCTGGCTATGAAGCTGTTCGATTTCCCCTTCCCTGGTCTGTAATCCTTCCTCTTTTCTCTGGAGATCCGATTCCTTCTTCTCTAAACTTGCCGCTTTCTTCTCGGAGCTTTCTTCCCTTTTCAAAATTCTCTTCTCAAGGTCGGAAATTTCTCTTCTACGGTCCTTAATTTCCTTATCCAGCTCATTCTTAGCCTTCAGTGCTTCTTCTTTTGCTTCTAGTAATGCTTCTCTCTTCTTGTTCTCCGCAGTGCGAATGGCATCATCAATAATCTCCCTGGACTTCTCCTCAGCTGTTCCTACCTTCCGAGCATAATTGGTTCTTTCTTTATTCTGTCCAAGGATGAACATGATTGCCCCCACTACTGCCGCCACAATCACAATGATGGCGATTCCCAATGGGTTCAATGTCTGTACCTCCTTCACTATTCTTTTGTTAATGTACAAATATGTGAAGCAAAGCAGGGTTGGCCACGCCAAAAATCCCTTGCAAAAATCTCTCTGTTACCATATTCAACCTTTTAACAAGCTTATTTTAAGGGATATAAATACTTGTGTCAATGAGAACTATTTCCTGTAGCGGCTTCGGTTACTGTCAAGTAATTGTTGGTAACTCTATCTTACAGACTGTTAGCAACTCTATCCTACAGACTTATGAATGTCTTGCTTCGGTTTATGCTCTGCCTCAAAGACACACTACGTTTCCTACTCGCTGCACTCGCTTTTTCACTCAGGCTCCTGCGCAAACTCGCCCTTCGGGCTCAAACATGCGCCCGCCTTCGTTGCTAGAGTGCAGCTCCCTACGGAAGCCTCGCGACCGTCTTTTTCGTGCATAGCCTAATCCCTCGCAAGGATTCCTTAATCCCCCGCCATAGAAAGCAAGTTCCTGCGCTCTCCTCTTATTTCAGTCTTAAGCCCCAATATATGACCTATAACCGGGATTTTTCATCAAGAAGATACACGGAGCGGTTAATCCCATAATCATCCCGCACTTGATATAC
>CAUTXF010000041.1:0-19659 GCA_963542215.1 uncultured Oribacterium sp.
ATTGCATCGTGGAGAGCCGGGACACCATTCGCGCCAATACAACCTACATTGGAACACCGGAGAATATCAGAATCGTCATCGAAAAAAATGAAAGGTATACCATGTAAAAAGGAAGGAGTATCATGGAGGTTACAGATGTACGGGTTCGTAAGGTTGACAAAGAAGGTAAGATGAAGGCCATTGTTTCTATCACATTTGATGAAGAATTTGTGATTCACGACATTAAGGTCATTGAGGGAGAAAAGGGCTTATTCATTGCTATGCCTTCCAGAAAAACTACGGACGGTGAGTATAGAGACATTGCTCACCCTATCCGCTCCACCACGAGAGAGTTACTTCAGCAGACCATTCTGGAGAAATACCAGGAGGATGCAGAGGAAGAAGGCGAAGGATTTTGATTTCGCGACGAAGTAAAATCTCACAAACCTGAGGCCACTAAGGACAATAATCCTTAGTGGCTTTTTGCGTACAATGCTTTACAAGTGCAAATCTTACGGTATTTTGTTTATAAATTTTCCTTCTTTGGTCGAAATGTAAAGATGGTAAGGAGCAATTTCGTTTTTTTTCTACAATGAATCAGGGAATTATGGATGCCTGAGAGTAGAACAAGCTTAAGAAATATGTTAAAATAAATGCACTAATCTATAGAGGGAATTGAATAAAGAGTTTTCTCGGAAAAGGAGTTCGGAGAAATAGTATGAATAGAATAACAGAAGTTAAGATACGCTTTATCTACCTATTGTTTTTGATTTTTGTGCTTATCTTTGTGGTAGCCAGTTCTATGCGCTACTATGATAAGCTTGGATTTTATGAGGAAAAATTTGAAGTTTTACAATCCGGCTGGCAAAGAGTTTTGCCGGACGGTTCAAAGAAACGTTTATATTCTACCGGGGAGTCCGTTCCGGAGAAGGAGCTCTTAATTGAACGACAGCTTCCTCAGGATGTTCCTTATGCGTTAACCAGCTTGTTTATTCGAACAGTGCATCAGGATATTACGGTGTGGATAGATGGTAGAGTGGTATATGAGTTTAAATATGCGGATATCCCGCCCTTCAACAGTAAGATTCCGCCTATTTCCTGGGTTCGTATTCCGGTGCAAAAAAATCAGCTGGGAAAGATGATTCGTATTGAGCTGACCGGAAGAGGCAGAACAGCGGAGAATACCCTTGGAGGCATTTATTTCGGAGAAGACGTCTCCATTATTTGTGCCATTCTTTGGAAAAATGCTTTGCAAATTCTGGCGGCTTTTTGTCTCATGTTCCTGGGAATCGGAATGTGGGTGGAATATATTCTGGTGGATAAAAAGAAGGGGGACGAAAGAGGGGCATATTATACGGGAGTCAGTCTATTCTTTATGGGACTATGGCTTGGTTGTCAGATTGATGCCCGACAGCTGATTTTCAACAATATTCTTTTGCTATGGAATTTGGAGTACCTGTCTCTTATCATGATTCCGATACCGGCGCTTCTTTTTATCAACAAAGTGGAAAAGGGCTTATGTCAAAGAGAACTCTTCCTATTGTCCTTTTTTATCTTTATCTGTGATACCTTGATAATTTTTTCTGCAGGTGTAGGAATCTTTTCCTTCGCGGAATTAAATCTTCCCATTGACCTTTTGGGACTGATTACCGCAATTGAGGTATTGCGCAGCTTTTACATAGTTTGGAAGAAGGATAAACATCTCTTTAGGGAGTTGACCTGGATGATGGGGGCTTATTGTACCCTAATCGGTTTCTGTATTATTGAGCTGCTTTCCTATATGATTAGCGGATACACAAATCAGGGAAAATTTCTTTCCATCGGAACCATTATCTTTGCCTTCCAGATTATGCATGCGCAAGGCATTGAGTATGATAAGGTACAGAATGAAAAGAGCAAGCTGGAGATTTCCGATAAGGTACAGGCAGAATTTTTGGCCAATATGTCCCATGAGATTAGAACCCCGATTAATACCGTTATCGGTATGAATGAGATGATTCTTCGGGAGAGCCGTGATGATGCGGTATTAAGCTATGCACAGGATATTCAGGCTTCCGGCCAGACCCTCTTGTCTTTAGTAAATGATATTTTGGACTTTTCCAGAATCGAATCCGGAGGAATCAAGCTGGTGCCTAAGCCCTATGAATTGGCTACTGTGATTCACGAAATCAACAGTATGGTTCGTTTCCGTGCAGAGTGGAAGGGACTGCAATTCGAAATCCTTGTTGACGGAGACACTCCGGCGGTGCTTTACGGAGATGCTTTCCGGGTGCGAGAGGTGATCTTAAACCTGATAGATAATGCGATTAAGTATACGGAAAAGGGAAAAATTACTCTGAGCGTAACAGCAAGGGCTTTGGACGAAGAGGGAAATTCTCCTGTGCAGTCCAAGGAAGAAACCGGGCTCAGTACGGCAAAAGCCATTGAGCTACAGATTGCTGTAAAGGATACCGGTGTAGGTGTGAAGGAAAGTGATCAGAAGTTGATTTTCCAGAAGTTCCAAAGAGTACAGTCCGGTTGGAGCCAGAATATTCAGGGAACAGGTCTGGGACTGCCCATTACCAACTATTTTGTGGAAATCATGAACGGACACATTCAGTTGGATAGTGTGTTTGGAGAGGGCTCCTGCTTTACAGCTTATATTCCCCAGTGGCAGTTAAACGAAGACCGTATCGGAAATTATGAAGAACGGTATCAGAAGCAAAGAGGAGAGAAGAAGGACTTTAATAAGGGCTTCATTGCCAAGGATGCCAGAATTTTGGTGGTGGATGACAATGAATTAAATCTTCGTCTGGTACAGAATCTTTTGAAGAGGACAGAAGTACAGATTACCTGTGCCTTTTCCGGAGAAGAGTGTATTGAGAAGTTAAGAGAAGAGAACTTCGATATTATATTCCTTGACCATATGATGCCGGGAATGGATGGAGAAGAAACCCTGAAGAAGATTCGGGAAAATGCCTTTGAAAACCGTTATGGAAAGCCGGTTCCCGTCATTGCCTTTTCCTCCAATATGCTCCCCGGTATTCGTCAGAAGTACGTAAACACAAGCTTTGACGCTTATCTGACGAAGCCTGTGGATGGAAATGAGCTGGAGAAAACCTTGTATACCTTCCTGCCGGAGAATTTAATTCGGAAGAGAACAAATGAAGAATATTTTCAGACAGAATTAAAGAAACATGCTATAGTAGAGAAGGAAGAAGAAGAAGAGAAAACGCTGGATCGAAGTACAGGTTTGCAGTATTGCATGCAGGATGAGGAAGTATATCGAGAAATCCTGGGGCTTTTCAGAGACAGTAGTGACGAGAAGATGCAGGAGCTGGAGAAGGCATTTGCAGAGAAGGACTATAGTAAATATCGCCTCTATGCCCACGGATTAAAAACAACCTCCTTAACGGTTGGTGCCGTGAAGCTATCTGAAAATGCGAAAAAACTGGAACATGCAGCAAAAAGAGTAGTAGACAACGTAGAGAAAGAGGAAGCCGAGCATTATATTGCCTATAATCATGAGGCTTTCATGGCTCTCTACAGGAAGACAATTCAAGAAGCTAGAGAATACTTACAGTAGTCCGGGAGTTTATCCATGAAGAAAATTAAGCTTGTGGTATGTGATGATGAGCTGGTACAACGGAAATTTTTAGGGGTTCTATTGGAACGATTTTTTAAAGAACGGAAGATTCCGGTAGAGATTTCTTACTATGGCTCCGGAGAGGAATTTCTGGAAAATAAAGAGCAGGATCTTAACCTTACAGATTTGTTTTTATTAGACATTTTTATGCCGAATTTAAACGGAATTGAATTGGCAAGGGAGATTAAAGAACGAAATGCTCCGGGGAAAATCATTTTTATCACAGGGGGAAATGACTATGTGACGGAGGCTTTTGAATTAAAGGCATTTTCCTACATTCAAAAGCCTGTGGAATATGAGAAATTTTCCAAAGTGCTTTCCCACGCCTTGGAAACCGTGGAAAAAGTAAAGTATATGGAAGTTATGGTGGACCGGGAGCCGGAACGGATTTATCTGGAAGACGTGGAATACGTAGAAACCATGGGAAGAAGGCTTCTCATTCACCTGCATGAAGATGATATGGAAACCTATATGTCCATGAAAGCCTTTATGGATCAACACGGGAAGGATGATTTTTTACAGATATCCCGCTATATTGCGGTATCCAAGGATTGCATTCAAAGGATTACCGGGCGAAGTTTAATCTTGCAGGATGGAACGGAATTATCCATCAGTGAGAAGTATTTAGCTACAGCCCGGAAGGAACATACGGAATATTTGCATACTAAGAAGATGGCCAGCGTCTAGGAAGCTAGACATGGCCTCTTTGTGTGTTGCTAAGGGATTTTCGATAAAGTAATTTTAATAGATGAATTAAAAATTATTTTTTTATTTTTTTCAAAGAAAATTAAGAATAAAAAACTTAAATAGAGCTTGACGTATCTTTATCGTTTTTCGTATGATAAAAGCAGGATGTAAGATTTTTGTAAGATGTTTCCAGGGATGGTGGAAAAGGAGTAAAATGAGCCAGAGAGTGGTCATCGTGGATGACGAGTTGATTCCCAGAAAAATTGCAGAAAAGGCATTGAAGGATCATTATCAGGTAGCTACTTATGACAATGCCAAAACCGCATTGGAGGATTTGCCGAATTCCAAACCGGATATTTTGCTGGTGGACTTGCATATGCCGGAGATGGACGGCTATGCTTTCTTGAAGGAGATTCGCCGTGTGGAACGCCATGATTTGGCTAATATTCCGGTGGTGATTATGACCTCTGACGAGGATTCCGGAGCGGAGATTAAGGGCTTTGATTTGGGTGCTTATGACTATATCAGAAAACCTCTATTGCCGGACCTTTTACTTCGCCGTGTGGAACGGATTATAAAAAGAGAACAGATGCTGAAGCATCTGGAGAAAAAGGCGGATATTGATGTTTTAACGGGACTTTTTAATCGAAGTGCCTGTGTACAACAAATTAACGAGTATTTACAAATGAAAAAAGACACCGGCC
This sequence comes from uncultured Oribacterium sp., assembly GCA_963542215.1. Lineage (GTDB taxonomy): Bacteria > Bacillota > Clostridia > Lachnospirales > Lachnospiraceae > Oribacterium. Next base: position 4,996 of record CAUTXF010000041.1, read on the forward strand.
TTTTACTCATGCTGGATCTGGACCATTTTAAGATGGTAAATGATCGTTTCGGTCACGAGATGGGAGATCAGGTTTTGATGGAAGTGGCGAAGGTGCTACAGGGATTGGTGCGTTCCGATGATGTGTTGGGACGTATTGGCGGTGATGAGTTCATAATTTTTTATCGAGGCTTCTGGAATGAGGATGCTCTACAGGATCGTTGCGAGGAAATTTGCCTCAAGGTGAAATCTTGCCTGGAACATGTATTAGGCTCCTCTGTTTCAGGACAATTCGGAATTTCCATAGGTGTTGCTATGGCTCCTCAACAGGGCTCCGACTTTTTAAGTCTTTACCAAAAGGCGGATGAAGCCATGTATCATGTAAAGTCCGCAGGGCATGGGGGATATTTCGTTTTTTCGGAAGAGCAGGAGGAAGAAGAGGAAATCAGCAACGTAGTTTCCTTGCCGGAGATTCAGAAAAGAATCGAGGGCAGAGATTATTTTCCCGGTGCTTATATGGTGGATTATGAAGACTTTTGCAGTATCTATCATTTTTTAAAGCGGACGGGAGAGAGAGCGCAGCTTCCCGTACAGATGGTTTTATTTACGGTAGAGGAGAGTTCGGATGCGGATCGCAGAGGAACGGAGAATCGAATGCGGAACTTTGGAGGTCTTTTGAGTAAGACGATTCGAAGGGGAGATGTGGTGGTTCGCTGCGGTAACAAACAATATATGATTTTATTGGTTGGCGCAAGTGCGGAATCCAGTCATGTGGCTATTGATAGAGTGATGCGGCAACGATCTTTGGAGGAACAGGAGGATTATCCTATTCGTGTAGAGGTCAACAGCTTGATAGGTTAGTAAATTATTAGAGTAAAGAGCAATTAGAACAAAGAGCATTTAGAGTAAAGTGCAATTAGTATAGAATAGATAGGGTAAAGGGATGAATACATTAATTGAGCTTAACCGGCTGGTGAACCGGTTTATTTGGGGAGTGCCGGCTATGGCCTGTATTCTTGGCGTGGGTTTATATTTGAGTATCCGCACCGGATTTTTACAGCTTCGGAATTTTCCGGAGGCTATGCAGGTAACAATCGGAAGAATTTTCCGAAAAAGAGAGGCGAAGGACGGGGCTTTAACGCCCTTTCAGGCAGTTTGCACCGCTCTGGCTGCCACAATCGGAACAGGAAATATTGCCGGTGTGGCCGGTGCCATCAGTATCGGCGGTCCCGGAGCTGTCTTTTGGATGTGGATGTCCGCGATTTTAGGAATGTGCACAAAGTTCTGTGAAGTTACCTTGGCAGTTTATTATCGGGAAAGCAATAAAAAAGGGGAACTGCTGGGTGGACCCATGTACTATATCAAGAACGGTTTGGGCAGGCAGTGGATATTTCTGGCTTACCTCTATGCGGTATTTGGTATTCTTACGGTGTTTGGTACCGGAAACGCGACCCAGGTGAATACGATAACAGCGGCAATTAATGAAGCTTTGTTCCATTTTTCCCTATTGCCTAGGGAAGGGAATGGAAGGGTAAATCTTTTTATCGGGATAGTGATTGCTGTGCTGGTTGCTTTGATTTTGTTGGGAGGAATCAAGAGAATTGGACAGGTGACGGAAAAGCTGGTTCCTTTTATGGCTTTGTTTTATGTCGTATTGTCCTTAGGGGTTGTTTTCCTTCATTTTGATAGGGTTCCCTCTGTTTTTACTACGATTTTTGCTTCGGCCTTCTCTCCCAGAGCATTTACGGGAGGTGCTGTAGGAAGCTTTATTCTTTCCATGAAGAAGGGAATTTCCAGAGGGATTTTCTCTAATGAAGCGGGCTTAGGAACCGGTTCTATTGCCCATGCAACGGCGGATACCAGAAAGCCGGTTAAACAGGGATATTTTGGAATTTTTGAGGTGTTTGCGGACACCATTGTGATCTGTACGCTGACGGCTCTTGTAATCTTATGCAGTGGAGTAGATATTCCTTTCGGAAGAGAAGCCGGCGCTGAACTTACGATTTCAGGCTTTACCAGCACCTATGGAGCATGGTCCAGTATTTTTACTGCGGTGGCTCTTTGCTGTTTTGCTTTTTCCACCATTTTAGGCTGGGGCTTATATGGAGCTCGATTTACAGAGTTTGTTTTTGCCTCTCCTATTGCGGTAAAGATTTTTTTAAGTCTTTATGCTTTAGTGTCTATTCTGGGTGCTACTGTAGATTTATCCGTGGTCTGGTCCGTAGCGGACAGCTTTAACGGTCTTATGGTAATCCCTAACTTAATTGCTCTTTTCCTCCTGTGTCCTAAGGTGTTACAGTGTATTTCGGAATATCGTAAGAGTGAAGGATAGGAGAGCTTCTGTCTTTTATCTTGCCAGGATAGGAGAGACCATGTCCTTTATGCTACAAGGATAGGCGTTGATTTTTTAGGCTACAACAGTCTTTTCGTTTTGCACGTTCATAGAGAAGCTCCAATTTCCCATTTGGGTTTTCGGGGTGTGGATTTCTTCATAAGACATTAAGGAAAAGCCTGCTTTTTCATAAAAGCGGGCGTTATTTTCCGTGTTGGTAATCAAAGTAAATTGTCCCCCACCTTCAGAGGCTACATAGGGAATTACTCCTTCTTCCAAGAATTGTGCGCCGATACCTTCTCCTCTACGGCTGTTTTTTACTGCTAAAGAGCTTAAATACCAGAAGGGGCATTTTTGGCTGTGAATTACCTTTTCCGCTTTCTCTGTCATGGAAATCCATGCCAGAGTCTTGAAAATACCGCCAATCATAAAGGTTTGCAGTGCCTTTTTGGAAACGTAGTCTTTAAATTCCACACCCTTGTCCATAGGACTTTGGATTGCTGCTACGGCGAGAATTTCTCCGTTTTCTTCGGCCAGCAACATTCTCTGTTTTCCGTAGTAAATTTCCACGGCAATAGTTTGGATAGAGCGCACAAATTCTCTGCGCTTTTCATTTTCTTCAATAAAATTAGAAAAATAAGGATAGTCAAAAAAAGAATCGGTTAATAAGTCTACGCAGGCAGTCAAATCTTTTTCTTCAGCAAAACGGTATTTTAACATGGAATCCCTCCCGTAAATCATAGGCACATTCTTCGGAAACATCCTGTTTCCTTTTCGAAATAATTTCGACTCATTTACACAATAATATAAAATTTAATTTTTAAAGCAGGCGCTCATCATAGGAAGCACGAATACCGCCAATAAACTTCGGTCGTACTCTAGCTGCAGTAACATGGGCGTGGAGAAGTTCCTTTTGAGAAAGCCTAAGAGGAACTGCAACGGATTTTAAGTGCATTCCGATAAAGGTATCCCCGATATCCAGACCTGCATCAGCTTGGATTCTCTCTACAAGAATAGGATCCCGGAAATTCTCATAAGCTTTTGTGGAAAAGGATCCTCCTGCCTTTGGTTTCGGAACTACATTTACAGATTCCGGAAAGGGAAGGGCTGCTCGTTCCACCACAAGGGCTCTGTTTAAATGCTCACAACATTGGGTGGCCAAAAATACTCCGGCTTCTGAACAGGCCCGATAGATACCCTGAAACAAGCATTCTGCCGCTTCCAAACTGGAGCAACTGCCGATTCTTTCTCCGATAACTTCAGAGGAAGAGCAACCCACCACAAGAATCTGCCCCTTCTGTAACTTAGCCTTCTCTATCAATTCTTTACATAGAGAGTAGCTTTGTGCTTCCAGCTCCTTGGGACTGATTTCCGTAAGATGGTGATTTGCCAAGTGGTCTAAATTTCCTCCGATGTTTTCGTTATTCATAAAGGCTCCTTTCTTTGCAAAGAATTCCGGTAAATTCTCCGGTATGCGATTTAAATTCTCTAAGGGATGAAATAGAAAATATTGTTGATTTCCTCTACAGTTTACTCGAATGAGAGAAAAATTTTCAAGTATTTTATGGGTAAGACAAAGAATTTTACTTGTAATTCATTTTTATATAGGGAAAAATAAGAACTTGAAAAGTTAAGGTAAATTTGTTTTATCCTTGTGAAATTCGCTTCTAAGCTACAAAAATCTTATCTGTTAAAATTTATTTATTATAGAATTTTGAAATTTGGCCGATAAAGATTAGGTCGTAAAAATTCGAGAAAAATGGAGTTTTCTACAGAAGGAGTGAAGGAACAATGAAGAGACACGATGCAGGAACAACAGAGAGTAGACAAGTACGGGGGACAAAGCGAGGTCATTCCTTAAGCGGAAGAATTTCTTTAAGCTTAGGTATTATCATGCTTTTCTTATTTGCTTTGATGACTGCTTTTATTTTAGCGGTGGCCAGCGCGGCATTTAACAAGAAAAATGAGCAGAACATGAATGCTCTTTCCAACTTAAATGCAAGTAGAGTAAATAAAATCACGGTCAATACCAGCAATACCATGAAGTCTTTGGCAGAGAGCTTCGTAAATTTTCATAAAGAAGACGGCGGAGATACTGCTCTTAACGGAAAGAGCAAGCTGGAAGAAGCTACCGGAGCATTGACGGTTTCGGAGGCTGAAGAAGAGTATTATTTAATGAAGACCATGCAGGGCTTTGCAAAAAACAATTTAGGGATTGTAAGCCAGGCATTGCTCTTGGAGCCGGATGCATTTTCCAAGGAAAATAGCAATTACTCTCTTCGTTATGATACCGATGGAGACAAGTTCTCCATGGTTCCTTACGAGGTTTACGGTACACAGGATTTTTATAAGCAGGCACAGGAGAGCAAGACAGCTTCCGCAACCCTTCCTATGGAAAATGCGGACACCGGTAAGGCAAGCTTTTATATGACTGTTCCTATTCTGGACGGAGATCGTTTTTTAGGAATCGTAACCACAGAGATTTCCACAGAGGTTTTCAACGAGTTGGATATGAGTACCCTTGGCTATGAAAATGTGTTCTTTGACGTTTTAGACAATCAAAATAATTTCGTTTACAGTAATAACCCGGATGCCAAGGGAAAGAACCTGGGAGACCTTATCGGTCAGAAATATAGTGATATGCTGGTGGAAAAGATGCAGAGCAAAGAAGCATTTTTCCAAAGAGACAGTCAGGTTCGTTACTATGTACCATTACAAATCGAGGGTGTAGATTGGTGGGTGCAGACTGCTATGACCATTCCCCACTTTGATCAGGAGAAAAATCAGCTTCTTTTTGCCCTGATTTTATCCGAGATTATCATCTTTATTCTGGTTCAGTTGATTAACTTTGTGCGGATTTCCAATGCCTTGAAGCCATTAAAGAAGATCAGTGAGGTAGGAAAAGAAGTGGCCGGCGGAAACTTCGATGTGGAAATTCATTATCCCCAGCAGGATGAAATCGGAGAGCTTTCTCGCAGTATTTCCGAAGTAATCGGAAGAAGTAAGAAGATTGTATTTGATCTTAGAGACCGTTTGGATGCTATGGCCGGCGGAAACTTTACCGAAAATCTGGAAAGCGAAGAGTATGTAGGAGATTATGCACCGCTTCTGGAAAGCTTAAAGCATATTCAAGAGGATATGAACAGAACCTTACAGGAGGTTCACGCTTCTTCCGTACAGGTATTAAGCAGTGCAGAGCAGGTAAATACCGGAGCCCAAAGCCTGTCTCAGGGTGCTACGGAGCAGGCTTCCTCCATCGAGGAGCTGTCTGCCAATATGCAGGATATTTCTCAATCCATTCAGGCGTCTACAAAGACTGCCGGAGATGCTTACAAGCTCCAGGGAGAGGCAGGAGTTGCCGTACTGCAGTCCAATGAGAAGATGGAAGAGATGCGTAAGGCTATGGACGATATTACCGCAAAGTCCAATGAAATCAGTAAAATCATTAAGACCATTGATGATATTGCCTTCCAGACCAATATCCTTTCCTTAAATGCGGCTATCGAGGCGGCAAGAGCAGGAGCTGCCGGTAAGGGATTTGCGGTGGTAGCGGATGAAGTTGGAAACCTTGCCCAGAAATCTGCAAAGGCGGCACAGAATACCGGTTTACTCATTGAAGAAACCATTGAAGCTGTGGAAAAGGGTGCTAAAATCACCGAAGAAACAGCAGAATCCTTAAATTCCGTTTCCAAGAGTACGGAAGAGGTAAACACCTTGATCGAGAAGATTTCTTCCGCATCCAGCAAGGATTTGGAGGGTATCACTTCCTTAAATCAGGGCTTACAGCAGATTTCTTCCGTAGTACAGGCAAATTCCGCAACAGCAGAACAGAGTGCGGCAGCCTCCGAAGAGCTTACCGGTCAGGCCAATAAGATGAATGAATTGGTAGAGCGCTTCCGCTTGAAGGAAGAGTAAGAAACAAAAGCTAAAATAAAAGCTAAAATAAAAGCTAAAACAAAAGCTAGGATAAAAGCTAAAACAAAAGCTTGGATAAAAGCTAAATAACAGCTTAAATATTAGAAATAGCCTTTATGGATATGGGGCTGAAAAAGGGAAATTGATTTCCTGATTTCAGACCTATATTCTATAAAGGCTTTTTTGTATTTTTAAAGTCCAAAATTCATAGACATTTTTTTTCCCTATGGTAAGATAGAAAACGTAATTTTGTAAAGAAACGGTCAAGAGCTTAGGAGGAAAAAATGAATAAAGAGATTGAAACGAAGGCAATAAACAGTATCCGTATTCTTTCTGCAGATGGAATCCAAAAGGCGAATTCAGGACACCCGGGATTGCCCTTGGGAGCGGCTCCCATGGCGTATACCCTTTGGGCGAAACACCTTCATTTTCATCCTGAGCATCCGGACTGGGATAACAGAGATCGCTTCGTTTTATCTGCAGGGCATGGTTCCATGATGCTCTATTCTTTGTTGCATCTTTTTTCCTTCGGTCTTACCAAGGAAGATTTAATGCAGTTCCGTCAATTGGGTTCTCTTACCCCCGGACATCCGGAGTATGGTCATACCAAGGGGATTGATGCCACCACAGGTCCCTTGGGGGCAGGTCTTGCTATGGCGGTAGGTATGGCTATGGCGGAAAGTCATTTGGCGGCAGAGTTTAATAAAGAAGATTTAAAGCTGGTAGACCACAGAACCTATGCTCTCTGCGGAGACGGTTGTCTGATGGAGGGAATTTCCTCCGAGGCCCTTTCCCTTGCCGGAACCTTGAAGCTGGATAAATTGACCATCTTGTATGATTCCAACAAGATTTCCATTGAGGGCAATACGGACATTGCTTTTACGGAAAATGTGGAACAGCGTATGCAGGCCTTCGGCTTTAAGACCTTAACGGTTGAAGATGGTAATGATATCGAGGCTATTTCCAAGGCTATCGAGACAGCTAAGGCTGATTGTTCAGCGCCTTACTTCATCACCATTAAGACCCAAATCGGTTATGGTGTTCCTAAGAAGGTGGGAAGTGCTTCCGCCCATGGAGAGCCTTTGGGAGAGGAAAATATTAAAGAAATGCGGCAGTTCCTAAACTGGGAAGAGGAGGAGCCTTTCCTTGTACCGAAGGAGGTTTATGCCCACTATGATGCTTTGGTAGAGGAAAAGAAGACTTCCTACAGTGCCTGGGAGGCGTTAAGAGCAAAGTACGAGAAGGCTTATCCCGAGTGCTATGCCAAGTACTGTGCTTATCATAATCCCGGAAGTGCAGCCTCTCTGTTACAGGAAGAAAAGCTCTGGACAGCTGTGGAGAAGCCGGAAGCAACCCGTTCTTCCTCCGGAGAAGTGATTCAGATTTTAAAGGATTTGGTGCCGAATCTTTTCGGCGGTTCTGCAGACCTTGCACCTTCCAACAAGACGGAAATGAAAGGAGAGGGATTTTATTCCCCGGAAAATCCCCTTGGAAAAAATATCCATTTCGGGGTAAGAGAGCTGGCTATGGCAGGAATTGCCAATGGAATTCTCCTCCACGGAGGGCTTCGTTCTTATGTAGCGACCTTCTTCGTGTTCAGTGACTATGTAAAGCCTATGGCAAGATTGGCAGCCCTTATGGGATTGCCCCAGATTTATGTATTAACCCATGACAGTATCGGTGTAGGAGAGGATGGACCTACCCATGAGCCTATTGAACAGCTGGCTATGCTACGTTCCACCCCGAATTTCCGGGTGTTCCGTCCCTGTGACAGACAGGAGACAGCAGCGGCCTGGTTCTCCGCATTGTCCAGCACGGATTGTCCTACAGCCATTGTTTTAAGCAGACAGAATCTTCCCCAGTATTGTAAGGATGGAAGAGATGCTTTGAAGGGAGCCTATATTCTTTCCGGAGGAGAACAGGAGCCTGAGCTAATCCTTATGGCCACCGGTTCTGAAGTGGAGCTGGCAGAAGAGGCGGCTAAGGTGCTTAGAGGAGAAGGAAGAGCGGTTCGCGTGGTTTCCATGCCTTCCCTGGAAGTATTTGCTCTGCAAAGTCCGGAATATCAGGAGAAGGTATTACCGAAGTCCTGCAAAAAGCGTATTTCCATCGAGGCTCTTTCCACCTTCGGCTGGGGCAAATATGTAGGCTTTGAAGGAAAGAGTATCGGTCTGGATCGCTTCGGTGCCTCCGGTCCCGCCAAGTCCCTCTTTAAGGAATTTGGATTCACGGTAGAAAGAGTTGTGGAAGAGGCAAAGAGCTTATAAATTTTCTGTTCTAGGAGGGAAAGAGATGAAATTTTATATTGATACTGCGAATGTAGCGGAAATTCGAGAAGCCTATGATATGGGAATCATTGCCGGTGTGACCACTAATCCTTCTCTCATTGCTAAGGAAGGTCGGGACTATCAGGAAACCTTGAAGGAAATTGCTTCCTTTATGGATGGCCCCATCTCCGGCGAAGTACGGGCGGACAGCGATACTGCGGAGAAGATGATTGCGGAGGGACGGGAGATTGCCGCTTTGTCCAAAAATATGGTGGTGAAGATTCCTATGACGGCGGAAGGTCTGAAAGCGGTAAAGGTGCTGTCCAAGGAGGGAATCAAGACCAATGTTACCCTGATTTTCTCTGCAAACCAGGCTCTTTTGGCAGCCAGGGCGGGAGCAAGCTATGTTTCTCCTTTCTTGGGAAGATTGGATGATATTTCCTCCGACGGTCTTATTCTGATTCAGGATATTATGGATGTTTTCAGCCAGTACCCGGAGCTGGAAACAGAAGTGATTTGCGCTTCCGTAAGACACCCGATTCATGTTTTGGAATGTGCAAAGACCGGGGCGGATATCGCTACCGTGCCCTTTAAGGTTTTACTGCAAATGATTTCCCACCCTCTGACAGAACAAGGTATTGAAAAATTTAAGGCAGATTATGCGAAGGCATTTCCAACGGGATAACGCACGCTTTGCGAGCGACACTCGTTATAAATAAAGAATTGACATCTTTTTCACAGCACAGTATAGTAAAAAATGCTGTGAAAGATGAAAATTTATGAGGGTACTATGGAAAAAAAAGGAATATCCCAGGCGGTAATACAGCGTTTACCAAGATATTATCGATATCTAGAGGATTTAATGGATCAAAAAATTGATCGTATCTCTTCTTCGGAACTATCCAAAAGAATGCATTTGACTGCTTCCCAGATTCGACAGGATCTGAATAATTTCGGCGGATTTGGACAGCAGGGCTACGGTTATAATGTGAAGAATCTTCATGAGGAAATCGGGAAGATTCTAAATATCGATCGAGAGCATCCTATGATTATCGTAGGGGCCGGACATTTGGGCATTGCCTTGGCCAATTATACGAATTTTCGTAAACGGGGCTTTGTCCTTCGAGGAATTTTCGACTCTAACCCCAAGCTTTGGGGAGAGAAGGTAGGAGATTTAAAGATTGCTCCTATGGAGGAGATTGAGTCGGTGGTAAAGCAATACCACATCCGCTTGGCTGCCATTTGCATCCCTAAGGATGTGGCAGTACCGGTGGCGGAGAAATTAATTTCTTACGGCATTGACGGTATCTGGAATTTTGCCCATGTGGATTTGGAAGTACCGGAGCATGTGGTGACGGAAAATGTTCATTTGTCAGAAAGTCTTATGCGCCTGTCCTACCGTGTCTTCGAGGAGCGTTCATGATTTTGGGAATCGGCTGCGATATATTGGAAATTGCCCGTTTAGAAAAATTAGTAAAAAACAATTATACCCCTAGGGTATTCACAGAAGAAGAACGCCGGCAAAGTGAGGGAAAACTCTCTCGCTTAGCCGGTGATTTTAGTGTAAAAGAAGCGGTATCCAAATGCTTCGGCACCGGTGTCAGAAGCTTTTCTCTTTTGGATATTGAAGTGCTTAGAGATAGTCTGGGGAAACCCTATGTGAAGCTCTACGGCGGCGCGGAAAAGATTTTTCTGGAAATGGGAGGAAAGTCCCTTCATGTCAGTATCAGTAATACCAAAGATCTGGTAATGGCTTATGCGCTTATGGAAGGAGAAAGCTTTTAGATAATGTAATGAGAGTTTGATAAATGCTAAAAGATAGAATGAGATTTTGATAACTTCCAAAAGATATGATGGGATATAAAATCGAAAAGATATGATGGAATTCTGATAAAATCGAAAAGATATGATGGGATATAAAATCGAAAAGATATGATGGAATTCTGATAAAATCGAAAAGATATGATGAGAGTCTGATGAATTCTATAACTGCGGTAAAAATCTTACAAAAGAGGAACAGGATGGCTTCAACATGAAAATTTTTATTCCTAAACGAAATCCGGCTTCCCATAAGGGTTCCTATGGAAAATGTCTGATTATTGCGGGAGCGGAGGGAATGGCCGGAGCAGCTTATTTTGCGGCTTTATCCGCTTATCGATCCGGTACCGGGCTGGTGAAGCTGTGCAGTGCAAAGAAAAATTGCGGTATTTTACAAAGCTTAATTCCGGAAGCCATTATTCTGTCTTTTCCGAAGGGAAAGGAGAATTTCCAAGAATTGGAAAAGACAATAGAATGGGCGGATTTTCTGCTGCTTGGTCCGGGAATGGGCACAGGGAAAGAGGCAGAAGAGCTATTGCGTTTGGTTTTGGATAAGGGAAGGGCTCCTTTATTGATTGATGCGGACGGACTCAATCTTCTTTCTCGGAATTCTGATTTGCAAGCTTTGGCAAAATCCTATGGAAGGAAATCTCTTTTATTCTTAACCCCTCATCTTATGGAGTTTTCCAGACTTTCCGGGAAAAGCCTTACAGAAATCGAAAATTGCGGAGGAGAAATTGCAAAATCCTTTGGAAAAGAGTACCATTGTATCTTGCTGTTAAAGTCTCACGATACCATGGTGATTTCTCCTGATGGGGATCTTGTCTATCAAAGGAAGAGAAGCTGTGCTGCCCTAAGCAAGGGAGGCTCCGGGGATGTATTTGCCGGAAGCATAGCCGGAATTTACCTGATTTTAGAGGAAGAATCTAAGCGAAAAGCAAAGTCTGATTTATCTCAGACTGCATTTCCTTTAGAGGGCTCTAATAAGAAAAACTCTGATGTGGTAAAAGAAGATAGTTCTGTAATGCCAATAGGGCAAGGCTGTAAAGCGGCGATTTTGTCCTGTGAGGCGCAGATTTTAGCCGGAGAGCTGGCTGCCAAAGAATGGGGAGAACATGGAGTCCTGGCTGAAAACATTGCTAATGCCATGGGCAAGGCTCTGGATCGTTTGGAAGAGCAGGGATGCTTGATAGACCAAAGCTAAAACAGGGAAGACAAAGAGTGAATCAAGAAATCTGACAAACTAAGACGAAGTAAAGAAGACGGTAAAGAAAACGGTAAAGAAAACGGTAAAAGAAGACGGTAAAAGAAGACGATAAAAGAAGGTAAAGCAAGAAATGTGTTTGGGAAGAGAAAGCTACGGCAGAACCTATGCAGTAGTGGAGTTAAGTTATTTACAGGATAATATCAAAGCAGTGAAATCCCATCTTCGGAAGGGAATGCAGTTTTGTGCCGTAGTGAAAATGGATGCCTATGGTCATGGAATCGTGGAGGTAGCCCGAGCTGTAGAGGAAGAATGTTCTCTCTTTGGGGTGGCTACCATTGAAGAAGGAATTATATTGCGAAAGGGAGGAATTACAACGCCCATATTAATTTTGGGAGTGGTTCCCAAGGGGCAGTACAGAAGTCTTTGGCACTATGATATTATGCCCTCTCTGTTTACCAGAGAGCAGGGAGAAGCTCTCTCCGCTATTTCCAAAAAGGAGGGAAAGAGTCTGCCCTGTCATTTGGCTTTGGACACCGGGATGGGAAGAATCGGCATTCAGGTAGAGAAAGAGGGCGCTGTAGGGCTGGGACTGGAACTTTTCTCCCTGACCGGAATTGAAATCCGGGGTATTTTTTCTCACTTTGCCTGCTGCGACGATAGGGATAAGTCTTATACGGAGATGCAGGAAAGGCGTTTTGCTGACTATCTTAAGGCCATAGAAGGGAGAGGAATCAAACTTCCCCTCTGTCATATTTCCAATTCTGCCGGGATTTTAGAGGGACGAGGAGTACAATATGAAATGGTGCGGGACGGCATTGCGCTATACGGACTTTATCCTTCTAAGGATATGCAAAGAAAGCTTCCTTTGAAACAGGTTCTTTCCTGGAAGGCCAAAATCAGTCATATTAAGGAGGTTCCGGCGGGAGAAGCTATTTCCTACGGTGCGAGCTTTGTCACCCGGGAACCTATGCGAGTGGCAACTGTGCCGGTGGGCTATGGAGACGGGTATCCCAGAGTTCTTTCCAATAAGGCGAAGGTTTTAGTAGGAGGAAAGCCTTGTCCCATTCTTGGCAGAGTTTGCATGGATCAGTTTATGATTGATGTAAGTCATACAGAGGCGGAAGTCTTTCAGGAGGTTACCCTTCTGGGACAGGAGGGAGAGGAAGAGATTTCTCTTTATGATTGGGAAGAATGGGGCGTTTTTTCCTATGAATTCCTCTGTAACTTGGGAAATCGAGTACCCAGAGTATACAAAATGAAGGGAAAATGGGTGGGAACCTATGATCCCTTGTCCTCCTTGCATATTGAGGAATATCAGGAGGAAGAAGGCTAAACAGTATCAGAAGCCACTTTAGCTTTTATGCGGATAGCAATATAACTAAAACTAAAGGATTTAAAAATAACTTCAGAGGCCCCAAGGCAAGGGAAGGACTTGTTTTTTGGAAAAAAACTTGCATAGAAGGGGAAGACTGGCTAATATAGAAAAATATTATAGAAAGTAGGAGATAAGCATGTCAGGACATTCAAAATACTCAAACATTAAAGCAAAGAAAGAGAAAAATGATGCCGCAAAGGGAAAGATTTTTACCATTATCGGTCATGAAATCGCCTTAGCTGTAAAGCAGGGAGGAGCAGATCCTGCCAGCAATTCCAAATTAAAGGATGTCATTGCCAAGGCGAAGGCTAACAATATGCCCAACGATACCATTCAGAACGGTATTAAGCGTGCAGCAGGAGCTTTGGATACGGTAAACTTTGAAGAGCTGCAGTACGAGGGCTACGGGGTAAATGGTGTAGCCATTATTGTTAAGGTGTTGACTGACAATAAGAATCGTTCCGCAGCGGATGTTCGTTCCGCCTTTACCAAGGGAAAGGGAAGTCTGGGAAGCCAGGGATCCGTATCTTTCCTTTTCGAGGAAAAGGGACAGATTATTCTGGATAAGGAAGAAATGGAAGACTTGGGTCACGATGCGGAAGCCTTGATGGATATGGCGATTATGGCAGGTGCCGAGGATTTACTGGAAAGAGATGATTACTATGAGATTCTCACCGATCCCACCGAGTTTTCCTCCGTTCGTGAAAAATTGGAGCAGGAGAACCTGCCTATGGCGGAAGCCGACGTGGTTATGATTCCGGGAAATACTGTTTCCGTAACCGATGAAGAAGCGGTAAAGAACTTAAGAAAGACTCTGGATCTTTTGGACGCATCCGATGATGTGCAGAACGTTTACACCAACTGGGAAGAGGAATAGGTCTGACTTTCTGGTAAAGGGCAGAAGAAAAAGAGAATATAGAGCTGGAAACAATTTTCTATTTCATACAGTATAGGTCTGGAATGGGGGCAATCTGAGCCCGCCGGTACTTGCGAAAAACGAAGGAACTGCAGTTTTTCGCTTAGTATCCGTTGCAGGGCGAGGTTAGCGGAAGCGTGCCCCAATTCCAGACCTATACTGTTATGAAATGCTTAAAATTCATCTTCTCTTTTTCTTCTCTGAAACTTTACCAGGGGAAGTCTTTAATCTCTTCTAATTCCAGCTTCGGGCTTACCAGGATAGAATAGTTCTGGTGGTAGATCACAAAGCCCGGGGCGGCTCCGGGAACCTTTTTTAGGTTCTTCTTCTGGGTATAATCCACCTCTACCTTTTGGCTGCTGCCTTCCGAAGAAAAGTAGGCGGCCAGCTCTGCAGCCTCTTCAAAGAGACGGTCGGGAAGCTCTTCCAAATCCTTTCCCTCTGTTTTGGCAATCACATGAGAGCCGGGAATATTTTTTCCATGGAACCAAAAATCCTTTCCTTCTGCAATCTGGAAGCTGAGGATTTCATTTTGCTGGTTATTTTTTCCCACATAGAGAAGATAGCCGTCTGAAGAACGGAAAAGTCTTGGCTTGGACTGGTCTTCCTTTCGCTGTTTTTTCTTCTTTCCGCTGACTTTTTTGATATAGCCGAAGTCTCCCATTTCCGCCCTTATGGCATCCAGATCCCCTGCGCTTTCCGCAAGCTGTATGCTATTCATAATGGACTGGAGGTGGTAGAGCGTTTTTTTGCTTTCCGCTACCTGCTCTAAAAGATTCTGCTCCGTCCTCTTGGCCTTATCATATTTTTCAAAATATTTCTTGGCATTATCCATAGGAGAAAGGGTAGGATCCAA
>CAUTXF010000042.1:0-19362 GCA_963542215.1 uncultured Oribacterium sp.
ACCCACACTGTATTAGAGCGCTTTCTTATAACTAGTGCAGTCCTTCACTACGCAGGGCGAAGCTAGCGAGAGCGTACCCCAAATTTAGACCTATATTGCTTAGAAAACTATTTTAATTTTTTACAGCCCAACAACTATTGCCATTATTTGTTGGCCAATTCCTTCGCCAGCTCTTCGTATCCCGGCTTTCCTAAGAGGGCAAACATGTTTCTCTTGTAGCTCTCTACTCCCGGCTGGTTAAAGGGGTTTACGCCGTTCAGATAAGCGGAAACACCGCAGGCAAACTCAAAGAAATAAAAAACTTCTCCCAGAGTTCCGGCACTCTGCTCATCAATCTTCACGATAAAGTTCGGTACATCTCCATCGCTGTGAGCCAGAATGGTTCCCTTCATGGCCGCCTTATTTACGAAATCCACGGTTTTTCCTGCAAGATAGTTCATGCCGTCTGTATCAATGGCTTCCTTTTCCAAAATAATTTCTTCCTTGGACTTCTCAATTTCCAAAACAGTTTCAAAGTGCAGGGGACTTCCCTCCTGAATAAACTGTCCTAAGGAGTGTAAATCTGTCGTAAAGTCTACGGAAGAAGGGAACAATCCTCTGTGATCCTTACCCTCGGATTCTCCCATCAGCTGCTTCCACCACTCGGAAAGATAGTGGCAGGATGGCTCATAGTTTACCAAAATCTCAATCTTCTTATTCTTTCGAAGCATGATGTTTCTGGCTGCCGCATACTGTAAAGCCGGATTCTCCTTGTAGTCAGCGGAAAGCAGTCTTTCCCGCATAGCATTAGCACCATCCATAAGTTCTTGGATGTTTACCCCTGTTACGGCAATGGGAAGTAAACCTACTGCTGTAAGCACAGAGAAACGACCGCCGATATCATCCGGTACCACGAACTCCTCATAGTGCATTTCGTCCGCCAAGTTCTTCAAAGCGCCCTTAGCCCGGTCTGTGGTGGCGTAGATACGCTTTGCCGCCTCGTCCTTTCCATACTTCTCTTCCAACAATCCCTTAAATACTCTAAAAGCAATGGCAGGCTCTGTGGTAGTTCCTGACTTGGAAATGATATTGATAGAAAAATCCTTCCCCTTCAATACATCCTGCAAATGCAGAATATACTTGGAAGAAATATTATTTCCCACATAATAAATTTCCGGAGTCTTTCTGTCCTCTTTCTTTAATTCATTGTAAAAGCTATGGTTTAAAAACTCATTGGCTGCACGAGCTCCTAAGTAGGAACCTCCGATACCAATTACCAAGAGAACATCGGAATCCTCCTGGATCTTCTTTGCCGCCTTCTGAATCCGCTGAAACTCTCCCTTATCATAATCCGCCGGCAGGGAAATCCAACCTAAGAAATCATTTCCCGCACCTTTACCGGACAAAAGAGTATCTCTTGCCGCAAGGGTCTGGCTCTTAAAGTTCTCCATCTCCTCTTCACTGACGAATTTTCTTGCCTTAGATAAATCAAACTGTAGCATATTCTTCTCCTTTTCTTAAAAGCATCAGCAGCAATCTTCTATCCATAAAATAAAAATCCTACATAACTTCCGTTATTATAAAAACAGGCAAGAAGACACGCAAGCCTTTCTTACCTGTTTTAGAAAACTTTTCTTAAAAATACTTTAAAAACTCACAACATAGATTTATTTTAATCCAGACTATACTCTCCGCAAAAATTCCAGCATAAAGTCCACTGTTTTTTCTATGGCTTTTGCTTCAAATTCCTCGTATACCATGCTTGCCTCATCGTTTGCCTCATCGGAAATAAAGCGAAGAATCACAAAAGGAACGCCATTCTTTGAAGCAATCTGCGCTATGGCGCCTCCTTCCATTTCACAACAGGTAGCCGCAAAGGTCTTCTTTAAAAACTCCTTTGTTTCATGAGAGGATACAAAGCGGTCTCCGGTAACTACCCGTCCTATATAACTATGATGTTCCGGATTGATTTCCTGATTTACCTCTAGGGCAATTTCCTGAAGGTGTGTGTCCGCATCATAGCCCAGCTTCTCATCCCCCGGTAACTTTCCGAGCGGATAATCAAAGCGTGTCACATCCACATCGTACTGCAGAGCATCCCTTGAAATCACAAGATCCATGATATGCACCTCCGGAGAAATCGCTCCGGCAATCCCGGTATTAATAATATAGCTCGGTTGAAAGCGATCGATTAAAGCCTGGGTACAAGCTGCTGCATTAACCTTTCCGATTCCGGCTTTACATAGTACTACTTCCTTTCCGGAAAGCTTTCCCTTTACAAAGAAGTATGGCCCCTTTTGGATTTCTTCCCTGTCCTCACAGAGCTCCTGCAGTTTTGCCACTTCCTCTTCCATGGCTCCGATAATCCCTATCATCTTCCCCCTCCTTTTTACGGCTTTAGACATGCCTTTTTATGGCATTAAATATAATTTGAATGATTTGAAAAATTGAACTGCATCGATTTTTCCCAAAAGAAAGAATTACAAAAAAGAATCAATCAGATGTAATACATTTTCTCTTCCGTTCTTTTCTTTACTATTTCTCATAGCTTCCTGGAATTTCGCCTTATTTTCCTTCAGTTCCTTTAATAAAGCATAAAGCTTGGAAAAATCCGCCTCTGCCTCTTCCTGAGAAAGCAGCAGAGAATAGCCCTGCTTTTGGAAGGACTCTGCATTTAAAATCTGATCTCCTCTGGAAGCCCCCTTAGGTAAGGGAATTAAAAGGTTGGGCTTTTCCAAAGCCAATAGCTCACAAATCACATTGGCTCCTGCTCTGGATATAACACAGTCTGCCGCCTGATAATAATCCGCCAACTCCTCATGGACATATTCATATTGCTGATAGCCTGCTCTATTCTTAAGGCTTTCATCGGCATTTCCCTTACCGCAAACATGAAGAATATCCCAGTCTTCCAAGAGCTGGTCCAGATTCTTTCGAATCACTTGATTCACCGCCTGGGAGCCCATGCTTCCGCCGATAATCAGCAAAACCTCTTTCTCACCGGAAAATCCGGCCCTTTCCAAGCCTTTCTCTCTACTTCCCTGTAGAAGTTCCTCTCGGATGGGGGCTCCGGTAAAGACCGCCTTTTTCTTTGGTAAATAATTTAAGGTTTCCGGGAAATTACAACAGATTTTTTTGGCAAAGGGAATGGTCAGCTTATTGGCAAGTCCCGGTGTCATATCCGACTCATGGCAAATCACAGGAATCCTAAGGCTTGCCGCAGCATAGACCACCGGTACCGCCACAAAACCGCCCTTGGAAAAAACCAGATTTATCTTTTCCTTTTTTAAAAACTTTCTGGCCTGAAAAAATCCTGCAAGCACCTTAAAGGGGTCTGTAAAGTTCTGTAATGAAAAGTATCTCCGAAACTTTCCGGTGGCAATGCCGTAATAAGGAAGCCCCGCCTTTTCCGCCAAATCTTTTTCTATCCCCTTTTCCGAGCCGATATAAAAGAGCTGATGCTTTCTTTCCAGTAAACCGGGAATCAGGGCCAGATTTGCAGTTACATGTCCTGCGGTTCCTCCCCCTGTCAATACAATCTTAGCCATGAATCTCCTTTATAATACTTTCCTTTACCTGCTCCAGTTCTCCCTCCCCATAAGAAAGAGGAGTCCATAAAACCATGCTGTCCTTTGCATCAAAGCGGGGAATGATGTGCACATGAAAATGCTCCACTGTCTGGCCGGCCGCTTCTCCATTGTTTTGCACCACATTAAAGCCCTTGGCACCGGTTGCCTTTACCATAGCCTGTCCGATTTTTTTTGCTAATGGGAAAACCTTGGCCAGAACTGCATCATCCATCTCCAAAAGATTCTTTCCGTGTTGCTTTGGCAGAATCAGACAGTGTCCCTTTGCAGCCGGAGAAATGTCCAAAATCACACGAAAATCCCCATCTTCATACACTGTTCCGGAAGGAATCTCTCCATTGGCAATCTTACAAAAAATACAATCTGCGCTCATTTCCTGTCCTCTCTTTCTCTGCTCATCTCCTGCTGAAATGCTATTTCATCTATTATATCGGTTCAGAAAAGGATTTTCCACTGTAGTTTCAGCCGACGCAAAAGTATTCGAATAGTTATTCCTCTTGAATAGTAGCTCCCACTTTACCGGCTCAAAAAACTGTATTAGCCAAATTTCGCTAATTTAAGTATCGCTTTAAATATTTTCCGGTATAGGAAAGCGGATTCTCCGCCACTTCCTCGGGAGTTCCGGTACAAAGCACCGTTCCTCCGCCACTTCCCCCTTCAGGTCCCATATCAATCAGGTAGTCGGCACACTTGATAACATCCAGATTATGCTCAATCACAAGCACCGTATTGCCCCCATCCGCCAGTCTTTGTAGCATTTCCACCAGCTTCCGCACGTCTTCAAAATGTAAGCCTGTAGTAGGCTCATCTAAAATATACAGGGTTCTTCCGGTTCCTCTTCGACTTAGTTCTGTAGCCAGCTTGATTCGTTGAGCCTCTCCTCCGGAAAGCTCCGTACTGGGCTGTCCCAAGCGAATGTAGGATAGCCCCACATCCATGAGAGTCTGCATTTTCCGCTGAATACTGGGGATGTGGGCAAAGAACTCATAGGCTTCCTCCACCGTCATATTCAGCACATCGTAGATATTCTTTCCCTTATAGCGAACCTCCAGGGTTTCCCGGTTATAGCGTTTTCCGTTACAAACCTCACAGGGCACATAAACATCCGGCAGGAAATGCATCTCGATCTTTACAATACCGTCTCCAGAGCAGGCTTCACAACGTCCTCCCTTCACATTGAAGGAGAAACGCCCCTTACTATAGCCTCTCTCCTTAGCATCCTTGGAGCTGGCAAAGAGGTCACGAATCAGGTCAAAAACGCCGGTATAGGTTGCCGGGTTGGAACGGGGCGTTCTTCCGATAGGGCTTTGGTCAATGTCAATGACCTTATCCAAAGCTTCCAAGCCCTCCATCTTTCTGAACTTTCCGGGAATCATTTTGGCCTTGTTCAATACCTTAGCACAATGCTTATGGACGATTTCATTCACCAGAGAAGACTTTCCTGAACCGGACACCCCGGTGACACAGGTAAATACGGACAGGGGAATCTTCACATCCACATTCTTTAAATTATTTTCCTGGGCACCGTAAACATCCAAGGTCTTTGTAAAGCTCCTTCTTTGCTTTGGCAGAGGAATCTTTTTCTTTCCGCTTAAATACTGGCCGGTTATGGAGTCCTTATTTTTCATAATCTCCTTGGCAGTACCTACAGCCACCACCTGGCCGCCGTGTTCTCCGGCTCCCGGACCGATATCTACAATCAAATCCGCCTCTCGCATGGTGTCTTCGTCATGCTCCACCACAATCACAGAGTTTCCTAAGTCTCTAAGGCGCTTTAAGGTGGCAATCAGCTTATCGTTATCCCTTTGATGAAGGCCTATACTGGGCTCATCCAAAATATAGGCAACCCCCACAAGGCCTGAACCGATCTGAGTAGCCAGACGGATTCTTTGGGCTTCTCCTCCGGAAAGGGTGCCGGCAGAACGGGCAAGGCTTAGGTAATTCAGTCCTACGTCCAGCATAAACTTGCTTCTGGCTTTAATTTCCCGGATAATCTGATCCGCAATTTTCTCTTCCATGGCCGTAAGGGTCACGGAAGAAATCCAATCGTGGAACTGATCTAAAGGCAGGGTTGTAGATTCGTAAATATTTTTTTCACCCACGGTTACGGAAAGGGAGCCGGGCTTCAGTCTTGCTCCGTGACAGCTGGGACAGGGCGTGATCCGCATAAATTGCTCATACTCCTGCTTCATTTTTTCGGAAAAACACTCTTTATACCGTCTTTCCACATTGTTGAGTAAGCCTTCAAATACCACACGGTGCACATTTCCCTTTCCATACTGGGAAGCATAGCGTACGGTAATACTCTCTGTACCGGTACCATGGAGAATAATCTTCCGAATCTTCTCCGGAAGCTCGCAAAATGGGGTATCTAAAGAAAAGCCGTACTTCTCACTTAAAGCCACCAGCATGGCATGGGTAAAGCTTCCTTCATCCTTGGAATTCATCCAGCCCATTACGGAAATGGCCCCCTGATTTAAAGACAAAGTTTCATCCGGAATCATCAGCTCCGCATCAAATTCCATCTTATACCCTATGCCAAAACAGGAGGGACAAGCTCCAAAGGGGTTGTTAAAGGAAAAGCTTCTTGGCTCAATTTCCTCTATACTGCTGCCGTCCACAGGACAGGAAAAGCTGGTGGAAAGCCGTAGCTCCTCCCCATTTAAAAAGTCCACCAGTAATAGACCGTTGCTTAAAGAAAGCACCTGCTCTATGGAGTCGGTAAGACGCTTCTCAATGCCCTTCCGCACCACAAGACGGTCTACCAGCACCTCAATGGTATGGCGGTTATTTTTTTCTAAATCAATCTCTTCTTCCAGCTCATACATATTGCCGTCAATTCTGACCCGCACAAAGCCGGAACGGCGTACGCTTTCCAAAAGCTTTTCGTGCTTACCCTTCTTTCCTCTCACCACCGGGGCAAAGAGCTGCATCTTCGTCCCCTCTTCCCGCTTCATCAGAAGGTCCACCATCTCATCCACGGTCTGCTTCTTGATTTCTCTTCCACATTCCGGGCAATGGGGAATTCCTACTCTGGCATAGAGAAGTCTAAGATAGTCATAGATTTCCGTTACCGTTCCCACGGTGGAACGGGGATTTCTGTTGGTGGATTTTTGGTCAATGGAAATAGCCGGAGAAAGGCCTTCAATCAGCTCCACATCCGGTTTTTCCATCTGTCCCAGGAATTGTCTGGCATAGGAGGACAGGGACTCCATATATCTTCTTTGCCCTTCGGCATAAATGGTATCAAAGGCCAGGGAAGACTTTCCCGATCCGGATAATCCTGTAAGAACCACCAAAGAATCTCTGGGGATATCCAGATCCACATGCTTTAAATTATGCTCATTTGCACCACGAATTTTTATCCACTTCTTTTCCAATGTATTTCCCAAACCTCTCTCTACATTCCGGCTTTTATAGTAGCTCTTGCAGTTTTTCTTTCCCAATCTTTCTTTCAGACTTTTTCACTTGCCAATACCTAGGCGCATAAAGCAAAAATAGCCGGCAAACATTTGTTTGCCGACTAAGCTTAACACCTCTATAGGGGCTTTTCAAGGGCTTCTTCTTAGAGAGCGATGACAGGATTTTTCAGAACCTTATCGCCGCAAGAAAAAATGCCTTCCAAGCTTTAAAGCACCTTAGATAAAAAGCTCTGCACACGCTCATTTTCACTATGATAGAAAAAGTCTTCCGGAGCCGCCTCTGTAATAAAATATCCATCCTCTAAGAAAAGCACACGGTTGGAAACCTCTCTGGCAAAACCCATTTCATGGGTCACCACCACCATGGTCATCTTTTCCTCTGCCAAATCCCGCATAACCTGAAGCACTTCTCCCACCATTTCCGGGTCTAAGGCCGATGTAGGTTCGTCAAAGAGCATCACATCCGGCTCCATAGCCAGAGCCCTTACAATGGCTACTCTCTGCTGCTGACCGCCGGAAAGCTGTAGGGGAAATTGCTGTGCCTTATCCTCAAGGCCCACTCTTTTTAAAAGAGCCATTGCCTTTTCCTCCGCCTCCTCCTTGGATTTCTTAAGGAGCTTTCTGGGACCAAGAGTCAGGTTGTCCAAAATACTCATGTGGGGGAACAGGTTAAACTGCTGAAATACCATCCCCATCTTCTGCCGTAAAGCATCCACATTCTTACTATGTAATACGCTTTGCCCTTCAAAGAAAATATCTCCCTTGGTCGGGCTTTCCAAAGCATTTAAGCAACGAAGAAAGGTGGACTTTCCGGAGCCGGAGGGTCCGATAATACTAATCACGTCTCCCTTATGAATTTCCACGGAGATATCATGTAAAACCTCTTGATTTTTAAATTGCTTATGGAGATGTTCTACCTTAATCAAGACCTCTGCCATCATTATCCCCTTTCTTTCCTTTGGAACGCCTCTTCCATCTTTTTCTCCAGGAAGGAGAAGAACATGGTTAAGATCAGATAAATCAAAGCCACCGTAAGCAATGGTGTCCAGGCATCATAGGTTCTGGAACGGACAATGTCTCCCGCCTTGGTTAAATCCTGTACTGCCACATAACCTGCCACCGCAGTTTCCTTAATCAGGACAATGAACTCGTTGAAGATGGCAGGAAGCACATTTCGAACCGCCTGGGGCATAATAATATAACGCATAGTCTCACCATAGCTAAAGCCGAGAGAACGGCCTGCCTCCATCTGTCCCTTGGGGATGGACATGATTCCGGAACGGATGATTTCCGCCACATAGGCTGCGGAGTTTAGGCCGAAAGCAATAATTCCCACAAAAACTCCGGAGAAAATACGGGAAGTAAAGATACAGTAATAAAAAATCATCAGCTGAATCACTGCCGGAGTTCCTCGCATAATGGTTAAATAGAACTGACAAATTCCGTTGGCTATCTTGCCTTTTCCGGTTCTGTCATAGGTACTTCTTATCATACCGATAACAAAGCCTAAAGCTACACCGATTAAAAGGGCAAAAAACGTGATAATTAAGGTGTTTTTCAGCCCCTCCAGAAAATAAAGATAGCGCTTGTCCTGTACCAGATTCATATACAGATGTTCCTGTAATGACATATATTACTCCCCTCTACAGCGAGATGTCCCGCCATGTAGGCAGGACCCTCGAAATGAATACAAAGCAGCTGATTATTTTGCCTGAATATACTTAGCTGTAATTTCCTCCAGCTTACCGCTATCCTTCAGCTTCTTTAAGGCTGCATTAATCTTTTCTACCAGCTCCGTGTTTCCTTTCTTTACACAGATAGCATAATCCTCTTCCGCATAAGCACTGTCCAAAAGCTTTAAGCCCTTATTCTGAGAAACAAATACCTCTGCCGGATTCTTATCAATAATCACCGCATCAACCTTGCCTGCCTGTAAGGCCTGAACCGCATCTGCTCCCTTCGGAAAACGCTCTACGCTTTTTTCGCCTAAATCGTCTGTGGAATACAGGTCTCCGGTGGTTCCCTGCTGTACGCCCACCTTCTTTCCCTTTAAATCATCAATGCTGCTGATGGTGGAATCCTCTGTCACGATTACGCTCTGTACGGAAGTTGCATAAGAATCGGAGAAATCCACGTTCTTTAAACGATCCTCATTGACCGTCATGCCGGCTGCACCGAAATCCGCCTTTCCGGACTGCACTGCAGGGATAATAGCATCAAAAGCCAGGTCGGAAATTTCCAGCTTCATTCCCATCTCTTCCGCAATAGCTTCCGCAATGTCCACATCAATACCTACAATATCTTTTCCCTCGTGGTATTCGTAGGGAGGAAATTCCGCATTGGTGGCCATAATCAATGTACCGCCCTTTGCTTCCGCCTTAGCCGAATCCGTTTCCTTCGACCCTCTCGCCTGACTGCCCTGTTCTGTTCCCGCTTCACTCCCCTTTGCTGTTCCATCCGTACTTCCTTTGGAACCGCCGCAAGCTACCAAAGACAATCCTGCCAATGCCGCAATCAATAAGTACTTTTTCATATTCTCTCCTCCTTCAATACACCTAATCATCCTGATTTCAAACAAGCTTTCCGTTCATAAACTGTTCAGCCTGTTAAAGCAAGTGCCTTACTATCCAGTCAAACAGCAGACAATGTATAAAGCAATGCTGTTATGTGCATAATTATACTTTTGTATTCGGGAATGTCAAGGATTTTTTGGAATATTTTTGCATATTTTCTTTTTTATTTGCATAAGTAGAGTATCCATTGAACTTTTGCAAATATTTCCCTGCTAAAAATATTGTCGGAAAAAAGGCTTCAGGCGCTTCATTAAAATCCCCCCTAAAATCCCTATCAGAACCCCTGCCACAGAGCCTGCAATCAGTAAATAAGGAAGATAATACCAAAGGGCCGTGTTTCTTAGCAAAAAAGCCGCCATAAAAACCTGACCGATATTATGAAAGATTCCTCCAATTAAGCTGACACTGACTGTGGAAAAA
Organism: uncultured Oribacterium sp.; assembly: GCA_963542215.1. Taxonomy (GTDB): domain Bacteria; phylum Bacillota; class Clostridia; order Lachnospirales; family Lachnospiraceae; genus Oribacterium. The sequence goes on from CAUTXF010000042.1 coordinate 9,982, forward strand.
TGAACTAAGTTTTTAAACAGAAGCATCATCAAAAAACTGCATAAAAATCCACTTAAGGAATAACTAAGGGTCAAAGCATTTCCAAATAAAAGCGATAAAAGAATGATTCTTAAAAAGCCGATTACCGCTGTAGGAAATGGCCCTACGGAAAACAGCATTAAAATATTCACTAAATTCGCCAGCCCCAGTTTTACTCCCGGAATGGGGATAGGCGTAGGAAGCTGAGCCTCCACATATCCCAAAATCATGGAAATGGCTAAAAACATGGCATAAATGCTAAGATGAATGCTGCTTCTACGCTTTGCCCCTAGAGGAGCCTTCTTGGAAATGTCATTTTCCCGGGTGCTTGTCTTTTTTTCCCTATCCTCCATGGTCCTCCTTTCTTCTACTCTATCCCCATGAAAAGTATACTTCCTCTTTTCGGATAGACTGTCTTTTATGGCATGAAAAAGGACGGCGCTTGCGCCGTCCTGCTTTTGCTTTTCTTTCATCTTGATACTTCTGCAATGCTGTCCTTCTTCTCTTGCTGTCTCACTGTACTGTCAATCCCGAGAAGTCGTCTATATTACAAAATGATTCAAACCCGAAGAGAAAAATTAAAGCTTTACTACGTTAGTAGCCTGAGGTCCCTTAGCTCCGTCAACTACTTCGAACTCAACGGCCTGACCTTCTTCCAAAGACTTGAATCCGTCTCCGGACAATCCGGAATAATGTACGAATACATCCTTTCCTGTCTCATCAGAGATAAATCCATAACCCTTCTGGTTGTTAAACCACTTTACTGTACCTTTCATTACTATATCCTCCAAAAAACAATTGCAACCGAAATTGATTACAACAATGGAAGAATACCATATCCCCTGCACTTCGTCAACCGCATTTTTAGAAGAATCCCAGCATTTTGGTTTTTTTCTGAAGGATTTTATCCCTCTTTTTTAGAAAACTCGAAAAAAGAAGCCTTGTGAAAAAAATTATCTATTGAGCAATTCTTCCAAATCATTCTCTGAAAATATATATTTCTTATTGCAAAAATCACAACGCACTTCCTGGGATTTATGGTCAGAAAGTAAAGATTCAATTTCTTTCTTTCCCAAAGAAATCAAAGCCTTCTCTACCCTTTCTCTGCTGCAGTTGCAGTGATAGCGAAGCTCCCGCTTCTCATGAATTTCCAGACCGAAATCTCCCAAAAGATATTCCAATAATTCCTCAGGACTATATTTTGCCAGTAAATCCGTAACGGAATGCACCTTGGATAACTTCTCCTCCAGCTTGTCCAAAAGACTTTCCTCTGCAAAGGGAAGAAGCTGAATTATAAAGCCTCCGGACTCAGCCACGGTATTTTCCTTATTCATCAGAACACCAAGCCCAACGGAGGAAGGAATTTGCTCACTGATACTGTAGTAAGCATTGATATCCTCGGCAATTTCCCCGCTGATTAAGGCAGTTTGTCCCACATAAGGCTCGCCCAAACCATTGTCCCGAATTACGGAAAGAAAACCGTTTCCTACTGCTCCCCCCACATTTAAGTGACCATCCTCTCTTGCAGGAAGAATCACATAGGGATTGCCGCAAACACCCTTTACATTGCCATGGGAGTCTGCCGTAGCCACAAGACTCTTCATAGGACCGTCTCCCTTGATAGACAGCGTAATCAGATCCTTCTCTCCCTTTAACTCTACCCCCATCATCAGAGCCGCACTCATCAGTCTGCCCATAGCCGCAGTGGCAATGGGAGAAGTATTATGAATCCGTCTTTGCTCCTCTGCCGTATTTCTGGTGCTGCAGGCAAAGGCACGAATCTGTCCTTCCGCCGCAGTTCCTCTTACCAAATAGTCTATATTAGCCATTTTGTAATAATTCTCTCTCTTTTTCTTCGTCTTTTCTCATGCAACACTTTTTATATTTCTTTCCGGAGCCGCAGGGACAAGTATCATTGGGATAAATCTTCTTGCTCTCTCTCTTTACCGTTCCGGACTTCTTCTGCTCCTTATAGAGCTCTTTTCTCTTTTCTTCTGTTAAAATGGAATCCCACGCCGGAAGCTCATAAAGCCAGGAAGCCTTAGCCTCCACCATGTTGTAGTACAACTTTTCCGGATCAATCTGAATCTTAACAACAGTATCCTCTTCCATAGTATCGATAGGATTATGGTAGCCTGCTAAAGACTCATCGATTCCGTCCAGAATTCCTACGAAAATGAAAGGGTCGATGGAGAACTTCTCTGCCAATTCCTTTACGCTTCCCTCATAAACCTTCTTCGGATCCTTCAGGATTTCCTCATAAAATCCCTTCTCCAAAGCAAAATACTTCTGCCAAAGAGCTTCCTGCTCCTGCTTATTCATGCCGTTGCCGTAAGCGGTATTTCTCCAATTTTCTAACAAAGTTGCCATAACTATCTCCATTTCTCCATTTAATTTTGACTCATAGCGAGTATGTTTGCAAACTTTAGATCCATCCGAGGATGCAATCCCAATAACTTAATGATTATACCAAAAATTCTACCATTTACAACCGGAGGAAATAGGGCAAATTATGACAGCTAAGAAAGAGATAAACCGTTCTTCCATCGTTTTTTCTGCATATAGTACTGAATGTGGGGCACGCTCCCGCTAACCTCGCCTACGCATCTGTACTAAGCTTCAAGCTTCGCTTTGTTCGCTTTCAGCAAGTACAGGCGGGCTCAGATTGCCCCTTATTCAGCACTATATGCAGAAAAACTTACCGGAGCTTTATATATCCCCCTTCTTAGCTGTCTAAATTTTCCCTAAATCCTCAAAGTGCTCTGCATGATTCGGAATTTGCTTCTTCTCCAAGCGTTTATTGGCATAACGACGGATACCGTTAAGGATAACAGCCCATAAAGGTACGGCAATAATCATACCTACAAAACCGAAAAGTCCGCCGAAGAGAATGATGGAGAACAGTACCCAGAAGCTGGAAAGTCCGGTGGAGTCTCCTAAAATCTTCGGTCCGATGACATTTCCGTCCAGCTGCTGAATTGCCAAAATAGCAATAGCAAAATACAAGGCCTGCAATGGACTGCTTAACATAATCAGTATGATACAGGGAATAGCTCCTACAAAGGGGCCGAAGAAAGGTACCACATTGGTCACGCCAATGATTACGGAAACCAACAGGGTGTAAGGCATCTTCATAATGCTTAAAACAAAGAAGGTTAGAATTCCAATAATCACACTGTCAATAATTTTCCCCAAAATAAAACCGCCGAACATCTTGTGAACATACTGCAGTTCTTCAATAATTCCTTTCGCTTTTTCCTTGGAAAAGATAGCAAAAAGGAGCTTTCTGAATTGTAGCTTCAAGGTCTTTTTCAGGTTTAAAAGGTAAACCATCACAATCAGACCGATTAAGATATTCTTAACCACCGTAAAGGTATTCCAAATACCGTCCCGGAAAAAAGCGGCAATATTTTGTAAATGTCCCAAAATCGTCTGGGCACTTTCCGGTTTACTACTGAAAAAGGCGCTGATTTCCGTATACAAATCTTCTACATACTCTCTGGCTTCGGGATAATTGGTCAGCAGGGTTTGGATTCTTTCATAGGAGCGATTAATGGCATCCGGTAAAGTCATATATAAGTTATAGATAGACTTTGTCAGCTCCGGAATCAAAAGAGACACCAGACTTCCTCCAATAAGAGTCAGAAACAATAAGCTACAAATAGTGGCAAGAAAACTGCTTAGCGTACTTTGTTTTTTACTCTTTTTTCGAAAAATTTTGCTCAGAAAAATTTCCGTATATTTCACTACAAAATCATAAACAGGGCTCATCAAATAAGCCAGAACAGCCCCATAAATGATTGGCATTAAAATCTGAATAAAGAGACTGAAATTCCTGTTAATAGTCTCTAAATGGCTCACTATAATAAAAAGTAGGGAAGTTGCCGCCAATACCAAAAAGGCAGTAATTCCCCACTTGATTTGTTCTGTCCAATTTTCCCTTTTCATGGCTCTATTCTCCCAAATACAAAAAATCAGACTCACCAAAGCGCCGTACCACACGTTTGACTCCTAGCATAAAGCCAGGTGGGTTACCTCACGGATTTCTCAAGGATCCTTAACCGCAGGACGGAAGGCTTGCTATCCTAATCGCAAATATCGGAATCCCGTATGTCATATTTGTAGGTTCAAATTGTGTGGACTCGAACGCCCCAGCCAAGTCTGTAAAAAAATTATAGCAAAGGGGACTTAGGCTTGCAAGTAAGATTTTCTATTCCATAACTGATGAAGAGTATCCCCTTTTCCACAGAAATCTCCGCCTCTTCTCCTGTAAAGGCATTACTCACCCCTATAGGAAAGCTATTCTTTAAACAGCCTTTATTGATCTGATAGAGAAGTCCTTTTTCTTCTACTCCCCTAGCCTCCTCGGAATAGGAAAATACGGAGCAAGTCCCTTGCATTCCTTTCGGAAAATGCAGACTTCCATCCTGAAGTGCCGTAATGAGCTCTTCTTTTCCATATAAATATCCTTTAGCCCTTTGTTCGGTAAGAAAGGCCAGACTTTGTAATGCGGCAAGGCTATGATCAAAGCGCCTTCCCTCTAAAGCTCCAAAGATATGGATTTCCCGGATTCCCTCTTCCAGGCAAAGCTTAATGGCCGCTAAAAGATCCGTATCATTTTTTACCACGGGAAGTTGCTTTAAGGGAATTCCTTGGAAGGAGGATTCTGAAAGAAATTCCGCCTTTCCCTTTGGATTTTCCGAAAATATATTATACGATGCAGGAGCGGAATTTTCCGGAAAGCTTCCGGTCAAAGAATCCAAATCGCCCAAAATCAAAGAGGGGGTAATGCCTTCCTCTTGACAGTATCGGAAACCTCCATCCACTGCAATAATCAGATCCTCCTTCTTTAAAGAAAAAGGAATGCCATAAAAGTATCCGGCACAGATTAATATTCCTCTTCTTTCCATACTTTCTCCCGTCTCCTTACACAAATTTCCTTTTTAGCATTTTTCATCCTAAGCATTTGTATAAAGCACTGTCTTTCCCCGGAAATGCATTCCTGATTCATTCTTAATCAGCTTTCTTTTTTCTTCTCTCTCATAGAGCTAAAAAAATGGGAAAGCAAATCTCTCGCCTCCCCCTCCAGCACATTTTCCCGAATCACCACTCTATGGTTTAGTTCCTTCATTTGTAAAACATTTAATAGAGAACCGCAGAAGCCGGCTTTAGGATTCCGAAGAGAAAAGACCAGACGGGGAATTCTAGCCTGTAAAATAGCTCCCGCACACATGGGACAGGGCTCCAAATTCACATAGAGGGTGCAATCCTCCAAGCGCCAGTCTCCTATTTTCTTACAGGCCTTCTCGATGGCTAAAATTTCTCCATGATAGAGGGCATTGTTTTTTTGATTTCTCCGGTTATAGCCTCTGCCCAATATCGTTCCCGGAAGAATCCCCTTTTCTTGGCAAAGTCTTCCCATGGGAGAATCCGGCTTTGTCCCGTCATAAACAATCAGCGCCCCGATGGGTACATCCCCCCGGGACGCTGCCTTTTTCGCCAGGGAAAGAGCCATCTTCATATAGTCTTTCTCTGTTTTCATTTCTTTCTAAAACTCCTTATAAAGGGACTTTCCGATTAATTCTGAAGGTAAGGCCACGGAGAAGTTTTCCGCAACACTGGCACCGATTACGCCGAAGCTATCCTGTTCTTCTCCTTGTCCCCCTGCAATTCCCTTATGATAAACCAAAAGAGGAACCTGTTCTCTGGTATGATCCGATCCGGAAAATGTGGGATCGTTTCCATGGTCTGCAGTCAGCATCAGAAGGTCATCCTCTTCCAAAACAGAAAGCAATTCTCCCAGCTTCTCATCAAAGCGCTGAATTTCTTCTCCGTAACCAATGGGATCTCTTCTATGCCCATAAAGAGCATCAAAGTCCACCAAGTTTACAAAGCAAAGTCCTTGAAAATCCTCATCCTTTGCCAGGGCAATACACTGTTCCATTCCTTCCACGGAGGAGCGGGAGTGAATTGCCTTATTGATTCCTTCTCCCACGAAAATATCGTTAATCTTTCCAATGGAAATCACGGAAAGTCCCGCCTCTTCCAAATAATTCAGCACGGTTTTTGTAGGTGGCTTTAATGCCAGGTCATGACGGTTGGAGGTTCTCTTAAACTCTCCCCTTCTCTCACCCACATAGGGTCTGGCAATCACCCTTCCAACCCTCCATTCATCCTTCATGGTGATTTCTCTGGCGATTTCACAGTCCTTGTACAGCTCCTCCAGCCCAAAATACTTGGGATCTTCCGGGGCGGCAATCTGCAATACGGAGTCCGCAGAAGTATAGACAATCATACTTCCGGTCCTTAATTGCTCCTCTCCCAGCTCCTCAATGATTTCCGTACCGGAGGCTGCCTTGTTTCCAATCACCTTTCTTCCGGTCTTCTCTTCCAATTCCTGAATTAATGCAGGAGGAAAGCCGGTGTCGGTAAAGGTAATAAAGGGCTTTTCCGTCTTTATCCCCATCATTTCCCAGTGTCCGGTCATGGTATCTTTCCCGTTACTGGCTTCATTTAAGGCATAGTACTTCGCCAAAGGCTTTTCTACCGGAGAAACCCCCTTTAAGGCCTTTAAATTTCCCATGCCCAGCTTTTCCAAATTAGGGATGGAAAATGAGGGCATCTTTTCCGTAATATGAAGGAAGGTATCCGTGCCTTCGTCTCCAAACTTTGCTGCATCCTTTCCATTCCCAATACCTAAAGAATCTAAAACAATCAAAAATATTCTTTTAAATTTCATCTTCCCTACTTTCTCTCTTTCTCCCTTTGAATCAGGAGCTTTACGGCCTCAATAGCAGTCTGAATCGCCAAATCCGTATCATGTAAAATTTCATTGGAAAGTCCCGCCTTCACTCTCTCTTGGTTGGATACCACAAAAAGAACGGTTCCCACCTGTTTTTTCAGGTAGGCTCCTACCGTAAACAATGCCGCACTTTCCATCTCGGAAGCTTTACAACCTAATTTGCACCAGGAATCCCACTTCTCCAGCAATTCCTTGGAGACCGGTAAGTCCTCCGGCTTATGCTGCCCATAAAAAGCATCCTTGCACTGCACTACCCCCACATGGGTTTTTGCGGAAAGCTTTTTTCCCGCCTCCTCTAGTACCTTGGTCAGCTCAAAGTCAGCAGTTGCAGGCCATTCTATAGGTGCATATTCCTTGGAGGTTCCCTCCATACGGATTGCAGATTGGGCAATCACCAAATCTCCTGCTTCTACCGAAAGGTCCATCCCTCCCGCTGTACCTACACGAATAAAAACCTCTCCTCCGCAGGTACTCAGCTCTTCCAGGGCAATAGAAGCGGAGGGTCCGCCTATACCGGTGGAACAGACACTGACCTTTTCCCCCAAAAGAGTACCGGTATAAGTCACATACTCTCTTCTGTCTGCCACCAATTCCGGATTGTCAAAATATTTCGCAATCTTTTCACAGCGCTTCGGATCTCCGGGAAGGAGCACATATTTCCCCAAATCTCCCTTTTTCACGCCGATATGATAACAACGTTCATCTTCTGAATAATTAATCATGGAAACTCCTTATGCTAAAGCTAATGCAAACGCTTTATACCAAAGATAATACAAATGCCTTATGCAACACATCCTCTAAATGTCTTATGCCAAACATAACGCAAAATCTTTATGCCAAATATACTGTAATCTTATTATGCCAAACGTAATGCAATCTCCATCATATCTTTAAAGCCCACCTTTCTCTCTTCCGGAGAAAGCTCTGTTCCCTTTAAGATATGGTCGGAAATGGAAAGAATCGCCAAAGCTTTCTTGCCGGCCTTTGCCGCATTCATATAGAGGGCAGCTGCCTCCATTTCCACGCAAAGGGCACCCATGCTTGCCCACTTTTCGTTGGCCTTGGTATAGCCATTATAGAAAACATCGGAGGAAACCACATTTCCTACCTTAACAGGAATCTTTAATTCTCTGGCTGTTCCCACCGCTTTCTCCAGTAAGGAGTAGTCTGCGATAGGAGCAAAGTCACCCGGTAGTTCATACTGATAGCTGTAGCGAGAATCCGTGCAGGCACCCATGGCCATAACCACATCCTTCAGCTCAATATCCTCATGCAAGGCTCCTGCGGAACCGATACGAATAATGGCATCCACATCGTAGTGGTTAAAAAGCTCATAGGAATAGATGCCGATGGAGGGCATCCCCATTCCCGCCCCCATCACGGAAACTTCCTTTCCGTTATATTTTCCGGTAAAGCCCAACATATTTCTCACGGTATTAAAACACTTTACATCCGTCAAAAAGGTCTCTGCAATAAACTTGGCCCGAAGGGGATCCCCCGGCATTAAAACGGTCTTTGCAATCTGCCCTAACTCTGCTTCATTGTGTGCTGTTCCCATACTATCCTCCTTGATTGTCGACTAAATCATATTATCTTTGATAGAAGCGATATTTACCGCTTCCCATACTACTTTTTTCAATCTTTATAAACTTTTCTATCTTATAACTGCAAAAACTATCTCCAAAATAAAGGACTGTCCCTAAAAGAACTGCTTAGTCCTCCAGTGCCTCCGGCAAAAAGGCATGGGGAAGAAGCTCTGCAAGAGTATAAATCTGATACTCCTCTTCATTTTTTGCCAAAATGACCTGAAAACTTTGTAAATCCACAAACTCCGCCATCACCTGACGGCAGATACCGCAGGGCATACAGTAGGAAAGCTCTTCACTATCCTTCATGCCTCCTACTATGGCGATTCTCCGAAAATGCTTATAGCCCTCACTGACCGCCTTAAACACGGCGGTTCTTTCTCCGCAGTTGCTGGCTCCATAGGAAGCATTCTCCACATTACAGCCTAAAAATACTTCTCCCGAATCTGTTTCCAAAGCTACGCCCACCTGAAAATGAGAGTAGGGACTATAGGCTTTTCTTCTGGCCTGAAGCGCCTTACGAATCAAAGCCTTAGCATTATTTTCACTTACACTGTCCTTTGTACTTGTATCCTCTGTTCCCAAACGATTCTCTTCCTTTCCTTCGTCTATAGATTTTCTATAGCATAAGGCTTTTCTTCAAAAAAGACCAGTCTTTCCGGATACAAAAAAAGTGATAAAGGATACTTCCTCTATCACAATCCTCACGAAAACCTTGTTTTCAGCCTGCGGATGACAGGACTTGAACCTGCACGGTCGCCCACCAGAACCTAAATCTGGCGCGTCTGCCAATTCCGCCACATCCGCATATCTCCCTTTCAGGAATGAGACACGCGGGAATCGAACCCGCGACAACTTGATTAAAAGTCAAGTGCTCTACCGACTGAGCTAGTGTCTCATAACAGGGCCAGTTGGATTCGAACCAACGACTGCAGGCGTCAAAGGCCTGTGCCTTACCGCTTGGCGATGGCCCTA
>CAUTXF010000043.1:0-19178 GCA_963542215.1 uncultured Oribacterium sp.
AGGGAGTATTGTAGTTTACTTTGTCAATATGGATATTTTGTGTGATATCCGGCTTGTGAGGCTCCAGGTAAATCTTGGTATTACAAAATTTACAGCTCACAAAGCCTTCCTTCATTCCCTCCGGAATATCCAATGTGCCGTTACAATTAGGGCAGACGATCTTTGTAAGTTTCATAAAAGCTCCTGATTTTATTTTTTAATTTTCTTTATCAATTTACATTATTTAATGTGGAGATTCAAGAGGAAAGAAAAGGATTTTTGTTATCCAAATGGAGAGTTTTATTCTTTTCCTGATGCTATAAAATCCCATTGAGAGGATCAAAAATGAGCGCATTAATTATCCTATTGATAGCGAAAAAAAAGCGCATTCATTATCCTATTGATTGCGATAAAAAATGCGCTTACGGAGACTTGATTTCTATTATATAAGAATCAAAGCTACATAGAGTCTAAAAAATATAGTGCTCTAGATGGGGCTGTAAAAAATCAAAATAATAAATAGATTTTCGGCAATATAGGTCTAAATGAGGGGTAGTCTGAGCCCGTCGGTACTTGCGAAAAACAAGAGAATCGCAGTTTTTCGCTTAGTATCCGTTACGTGGCGAAGCTAGCGAGAGCGTGCCCCAAATTTAGACCTATATTGTTTAGAAAACTATTTTGATTTTTACAGCCCTTTTCTTTTTTTACCTAAAGCATCTGCCGCAATCATAGCATCATAAAGCTCTGTTTCCGTCACATCTCCTGCCAGGTTATGGATGGTTTCTCCGGGAACGCAGGCATTTTTGGCTATGGTGTGGAGATCTGCATCGGAAAAATCACCAAGTTCCGCCAAGGTGATGGGAAGTCCTACGGCAACGCAGAAATCTTGAACCTCTTCAAATTCCTCTTTCTTTACTCCTTCAAGACAAAGCTGTACCAGAGTACCGAAGGCTACACAGTTTCCGTGGGGTGCACTGTGACCGCCTAAAGAGGTAAGGCCGTTGTAGAAGGAATGGGCTGCGGCAACATTGACATTGTCAGCTCCTACACCGGAGAGATAAACACAGGCTTCAATGATATTATCCAATGCTTTGGTGACTACATGATTTTCACAGGCGATAAGAGCGGCTTCTCCATACTTCTTCAGATTCTCGTAGCAATACTTGGCAAGCACCATTCCTGCACCGGGAATTCCTGCATTTTCCAAGCTGGGTGACTCGGTACGAAGAGAAGCTCGTCCTTCAAAATAGGTTCCCAGCGCATCTCCCATACCGGCAATCAAGAAGCGAACCGGTGCATTGGCGATAACGGTGCTGTCCACCAGAACGCAGTCCGGATTGGTGGGATAGAAGAGATACTCTTTGAAGGAGCCGTCATCATGGTAAATAACGGAAAGACCGGTACAGGGCGCATCGGTGGCTACAACGGTAGGGATAATGACGATATGCTTCTTCTCATAAAAGGCTGTTGCCTTCGCCGTATCCACGGCGGAACCGCCACCAACACCAACAACGGTATCAATGCCCTGTTCCTCTACGATTTTCCGCATTCTGGCAATTTCCGATTCACTGGAAATGCCTCCGAAGATTTCATAATGACGAACTTTATCCGTTCCTTCGAAGCTTTGCTCTAATTTGTCATGGCAGGCTTTATAGGCGCTGTGGGAGCAGACAAAGAGGTAATTCTTTCCCATATACTCTGTTTCCTTACAGAAGGAAAGCAAAGCGTCTCTACCCTGAACATATTTCAACGGATTTCTCATTTCTCTAAGCTTTTTCATTTTGAACCTCCTTGGCATCTTCCGGCAATTTCTTTTCTAGACTCTTTGTACAACTTAGTCCATAGCTTTTTGAACAGCTTTTAGGGAAAAGTGTTCTGAAAAGGAATGGTTATTTATTTAACAATCTTATTGTAGCACGGAAGAGGGAAAACAGAAGGAGAAAATGTGGATTTGTCTAATATAGAGGAGTTATTGCTTTCTTCTATGAGGGGATAGACCAATATCTGCTAAAATCTTTCTTTAAAAAGTTTTCTTTTTTTTCAAAATGATGGAGAATCAAGAATAGAGTAAAGATTTTGTCAGTTGATAAAGAAATAAAGCTAATCCTTTACAAATAGCTATTTTCCTCGTACAATAAGACTGTTTTAGGGCTTGTACCGGTTTCGACGGGGATGATGCAGCTTTAGAAGCTATCCGAAAGAAGTCGCGTTAAACTTCAAACTTAAATTTAAACGCTAACGATAGTTACGCATTAGCAGCCTAAGCGCTGCTGGCCAGCCTTCTTGCACTCACACGGGAAGATCCTGACCTCATTTTTGTGAGAAACGACTGTTGCGGTTCCTCCCGCAACCGGGCGTATTTAGAGGATACCGGCTAGGATAAGACGTGCGCATCTTATCCTAGTGGGGAATCTTGAAGCGTACTATGATAGTAGAAGGAGAGGGAATTCGTTTTCGGACATGGGTTCGACTCCCATCAGGTCCATCCTAAACATAGGGAGGAAATCTTCTCGGATTTCCGTCCCTCTTTTCTTATCAGGGCTTCCCCTGCATCAAACTTCCTAGCTTATTCATTTTAATAAAGTAATTCTATAGTATTTTTCATTTTTTCCATCAAAGGAGTATTTATGCCAAGAAAAAAATCCACGGAGATTCAAGAAGAACTGCTGCAGACTGCGACAGAGGAGAGCAAAGCCGGCACAAAACCGCGCAAAGTCTCTGCAAAAAAGAAAGATGCATCCTTATCAGCGGATAGGGAGGCGGAGGTGCAATCCGTTGAGAAAAAATCAAGAAGCAGGAAAAAGTCCCCTTTGGAGGATGAGTCTGTCACGGAAGAGACGGCGACAGTGAAGGAAGAACAGGTTGCAGTGAAGGCGGAAAAGGGGAGAGTAAAAAAAGAGAAGACTGTAGCGAATAAAGAGAAGACAGAAGCAAAGAAAACGGAAACAGCGAAAATTGAAGCAAAGAAAGTGAAAGAAATTGTTTCTAATGAGACTTATGAAGAAGGCTCCCCAAACACTGATGGGGGAGAAGAGCCTTTTGACACTTCTTCTCAGGACAATGTGCCCAGAGAAGAAGTTCGTAGAGAAGGCCCCAGAGACACGGATGCCAAGGAAGCCCATGGAATCCTGGAGGTTATGGCAGACGGCTATGGCTTTATTCGTTCCGAAAACTTTATGCCGGGAGAGCAGGATGTCTATGTGAATTCTCTGATGATTCGTCGTTTTCATTTGAAAACAGGAGATATGATTTACGGTTATGCCAAGTCCAGGAATCCCCAGGAAAGATACAATGCTCTTTTGTATATTGAAACGGTGAATGATTTACCGGTTTCCGCCATTTTTAGAAGACCGGATTTTGATAAGCTGACCCCCATTTTCCCGGATGAAAGAATCCATATGGAAAGAGAAGGAAAAAGAGTGCCTACCTCTTTAAGAGTGCTGGATCTCTTGGCGCCTATCGGAAAGGGACAAAGAGGAATGATTGTTTCTCCTCCCAAGGCAGGAAAAACCACTCTTTTAAAGCAGATTGCCCAGTCTATTCTAAAAAATCAGCCGGATATGACCTTGATGATTCTTCTGATTGATGAACGTCCCGAGGAAGTGACGGACATGATGGAAGAAGTTGTGGGGGATAAGGTGCAAGTGATTTATTCTACCTTTGATGAGTTACCGGAGCATCATAAAAGAGTTGCGGAGATGACCATTGAACGGGGAAAACGTCTGGTAGAGCAGGGACAGGATGTTTGTATTCTTTTGGACAGTATCACCAGACTGGCAAGAGCCTATAACCTGATTGTTCCATCCTCCGGAAAGGTTTTGTCCGGCGGTATGGATTCTGCGGCTCTCCATATGCCCAAACGTTTCTTCGGTGCAGCCAGAAATATCCGAGAGGGAGGCAGCTTAACGATTTTAGCTACCGCATTGGTAGATACCGGCTCCCGCATGGATGATGTCATCTACGAAGAATTTAAAGGCACAGGAAATATGGAACTTGTTTTGAATCGTGAGCTTCAGGAAAGAAGAATTTTCCCGGCTATAGACATTTTAAAATCCGGAACCAGAAGAGATGATTTACTACTTAGTCCCTTGGAAAAGGATGCGGCAGATCTTATACACAGAGAGCTTGCTTCGGAAAAGAAAACTGTGGTGGAGGAGACCTTGAGTCTTTTTGATCGTACCGTAAATAATATCAGTCTTTGTGAAACCTTGGTTCGCGGGAAGACCTTGCAAAGCAGTGGTCGAATCGGCGGGGAAAAAGCAGTCATAAAAATAAATAAAAATAATTTGTAACCTTTTTGAGATTACCTCTGTCTTTCCAAATGTCGGAAGAATTCGCTTCCGAAACATTGATAAAGATGGAGGAATTACTATGAAAAAGACCGGAATTGTTGTATTAGCTTTAATGATGAGTATTGGACTGATGGCTTGTGGAGGAAAAGAGACAAAGCAGTCTGAGGGCGCTAAGACAGAGTCTTCCGCAGCACAGGAAAGTGCGAAGGCAGGAGCAGAGAAAGCAAAGGATGCCAAGGAAATCAAGGGAACTATTTTGGAAGTGAAGGACTTTATGTTCTCTATTAAAACCGATGATGGCAAGGAGTATGCTCTGAACTTTGATAAGGCTCCGGAAGGGCTTAGTGAGGTAAAAGAGGGAGATGAGGTTACCGTAGAGTACACCGGAGAATTATCCGAAGTGGATTCCTTTACCGGAACCATTCTATCTGTAAAGAAGGCCTAATAGAAAATTCACATAGAAATCAATATTTTGCCTTATCCTTTCTAAGTCCCATAAAAAGCTAAAGGAGAACTATGGAAGAGCAAGAAATTATAGACTTATTATGGCAAAGAAAGGAAGAGGGCTTGACAGCCCTGCAGGAGAATTTTAAAGCTTACTGCGGAAAGATTGCTTCTCAGGTGCTGTCCCAAAGAGAGGATGTGGAGGAGTGTCTCAATGATACCTGGCTGAAGGCTTGGCAGGCCATTCCTCCGGAACGCCCTCAATTTCTCAGAGCTTATCTGGGAAAAATTGTAAAGAATACTTCTATTAATAAACTAAAAATGTTGAAGGCTAAAAAGCGTTTTTCCGAGGGCTTTACGGAAAGCGTAGAAGAGCTTGGAGAAGATTTGCATTTTTCATCGGACAATGTGGAAGAACATGTGAATCAACAGGCTTTGGTGGATGCCTTAAATCAGTTTTTGGAAAAGCAAAAGAAGGAAACGAGAGTTTTCTTTGTAAGAAGATATTTTTATCATGATGAGATACAGGAAATAGCAAAAGCCTTTCAAGTTACGGAAAGCAAGGTGAAAGTCAGCCTGCACCGTACCAGACAAGCTTTGGCAAAGTATTTAAAAGACGAGGGAATCGCATGAAAGACTGGGATTTTGTAGAAGCCTTTTCTCAAATCGATGAGCGCTTAATAGAGGAAGCGGAAGATGAGAGAACCAGGAAAAAAATAAAAAAATTTCCTATTCGATATTTTTCTTCTGCAATTGCGGCTTGCTTTTGTCTGCTTTTGTTACTGCCTAATCTATCGAAGGAAACTGCCTATGCTTTGCAAAGCATACCGGGAATCGGCTCTTATTTTCAGCTGATTACTTTCCGAAAATATTCCTTCGAGGACGGAAATCATAAGGCAGAGGTGGTAGTGCCGAAGCTGGAACAGGGAAGTGAAGAAAGCGAGATTAAGAATAGCGGAGAGGCGAACGCTTCTAAGGGGAAGGAAGCCGGAAGTGTTGCTTCCAAGGAATCGGAAAAGGCTAATTCCGCTCAGGCTATTAATTTTGATATAGAGAAGAAAACCGACGAACTGATTGCCTCTTTTAAGCAGGAAATTCAAAGCAGTGAATATAAGAATTTGTCCGTTTCCTCTCAAGTGATTTTGGATTCCGAGGATTATTATGTCTTGGCTCTGAGCGCTTTGCAACAGGAGGGAGACAGCTTTACCCAGAACCATTATTATACTATGGATAAGCATAGCGGAAAACTTTTGCAGCTTTCCGATCTGTTTCCGGAAGGAACGGATTATCAGAAGCTTCTGTCCGAGGAAGTGGTTTCCCAGATGAAGGCTCATAATCAGAAGGGAGACTTTCCCTACTTTATCCAAGACGGAGAGGATGATCAGGGATTTACTGAGGTAAAGAAGGATCAAAGCTTCTATATTAATGGAGAAGGAAAGCTGGTTTTGGTTTTCCCTCAGGGAGAAGTGGCTCCTATGGCTCAGGGAGAACAGCAATTTGTTATGCCGGACAGAATTTGGAAGGCTTAAGGGAAAATACTGTGTTTTCTTTCTATACTTTATGCTAAAATAGAGCGGTATATATTTTAGGATGGGAAATGTAAGGAGCATCCCGTCGGAGCTTGTGATTTTAGGGAAGAATATGAATTTTACACGGTATAATATAGAGAATCGTATAGATGAAATGAAGAGCAAAAGAGCTCGTATTTGGCATAGACTCACGGGGATTATTAAGAGTCTATGCCTATTTCTCTTGCTGGCAAGTCTTTTCCTGGGAGCCTCCTTTTCCTATGGCTTGTTCCGAGGAATTTTAGATTCCGCACCGGATATTCATAAGATCCACGTAGGACCTACGGAATATGCTACCAAGATTTACGATAAAAAGGGAAATCTTATGTCCACCTTGGTTACGGAAGGCTCTAACCGAGAAAGAGTGAGCTATGAGGAGCTTCCCAAGGATTTAATCAATGCCTTTGTAGCCATAGAAGATGAGCGATTTTGGAGCCATAACGGTATCGATTTTCGTTCCATTATGCGTGCTATCAAGGGTGTGGTTTCCGATGACAGTTCTGCCGGCGGAGGTTCTACCATCACCCAACAGCTTCTGAAAAACAATGTTTTCGGCGGAGGCTTGCATGAAGGAAAGTTTGAG
Organism: uncultured Oribacterium sp.; assembly: GCA_963542215.1. Classification (GTDB taxonomy): domain Bacteria; phylum Bacillota; class Clostridia; order Lachnospirales; family Lachnospiraceae; genus Oribacterium. The sequence goes on from CAUTXF010000043.1 coordinate 6,867, forward strand.
CGTTATGTTCGAAAGTTTCAGGAGCAGTATTTGGCCCTGGAGCTGGAGGATCAGAGTAATTTAAGCAAGAAAGAAGTGAAGAAGAGTATTCTGACGGAGTATTTGAATACTATCAATCTGGGCGCCAATACCTTAGGGGTAAAGGTCGCCGCAAGAAGATATTTCAATAAAGAAGTTACGGAGCTCAACCTTTCGGAATGTACGGTAATTGCGGCGATTACCAAGAATCCTTCCGGATTGAATCCCATTACCCATCCTGATAAGAATGCAATCCGTAGAGCACAGGTTTTAAAAAATATGTTAAAGCAGGGCTATATTGATGATGCCCGCTACCAGGAGGCTTTGCAGGATCCGGTTTATGAAAGAATCCAGAATGTGAATTCCGTGAGCCAAGGAGACGATAAGCCCTATTCCTATTATACCGATGAGCTGACGGAACAGGTGGTGGACAGTCTTATGGAGCGTCTCAATTACAGTAAGGAAGACGCTACAAAGCTGCTTTATTCCGGCGGATTACGGATTTACGCCAACCAGGATCCGGATTTACAGGCTGTTGTGGATGAGGAAATTAATAATCCGGACAACTATGATACGGCGAAATATTCCATTACCTGGCGATTAACCATCCAGCATGAGGATGGCAGCATTGTTAACTACGGCGAAAAGGATTTAGAGAAATACTTAAAAGAAGGTAGAGGACTGGACTTTAACGGTTTGTTCAGTTCCAAGGATCAGGCCAACAAGCGAGTTGAGGAATTTAAGAATAAGGTTGTGGTGGATTCGGATAAGATTTTGGGAGAAAGCATTGACTATGTTTTACAGCCTCAGGCATCCTTTGTCTTAATGGATCCTTCCACAGGAGAGGTTCTGGCTTTAACGGGAGGTCGAGGAGAGAAGAAGCAGAGTAAGACATTAAATAGAGCCTCTAACGTGCTTAGACAGCCCGGTTCCACCTTTAAGATTCTTTCCTCCTTTGCGCCTGCTATCGATCTATACGGCGCTACATTGGCATCTACCTACTATGATTCCGAGTATACGGTTGGTAAGAAAACCTTTAAAAACTGGTATTCCGGAGGTTACCTTGGATTTCAGAGCATCAGAGACGGTATCGTTTATTCCTTGAATATCGTGGCCGTTCGTTGCCTTATGGATACGGTAAAGGTGGAAAACGGATTTCGCTATGCGGAATCCCTGGGCATTACCTCCCTTGTACCGGAGGATGCCAATCCTGCCTTGGCACTGGGCGGTCTGACCAGAGGTGTTTCCAATTTGGAAATGACGCAAGCTTTCTCTGTGATTGCCAATAAGGGACGGTTTCAAAAGGCTAAGTTCTTCTCCAAGATTGAAGACCAAAATGGAAAGGTGATTATTGATACCACCGAGGATGAGCCGGAGCAGGTGATGAAGTCCAGTACAGCATATCTCTTAACGGATGCCATGCGGGAGTCCATGGAAAGCAATCGAGCCTTTTCTTCCAGTGTTCGGGTTAGCTCCACTTCCACCAGAGCTCATTTTGACGGTATGAGTCAGGCGGGAAAGTCCGGAACCACCAGTAACAACAGAGATATCTGGTTTATCGGTTTTACCCCCTATTATGTAGGAGGAATCTGGGCGGGCTGCGATGATAATCAGGTATTAAAGGATAGTAATTCCGGGGAATATAACGGCGGTACCGGTTTCCACAAGGATATCTGGCGGAAAATCATGACAAGAATTCATGAAGGAAAGACGGATCCGGGCTTCCAGAGACCGGAGGACATTGTGGAGGAGCAGGTTTGCAGAAAATCCGGTAAGCTTCCCATTTCCGGTTGCTTTGCGGATTATCGCGGTAGTGCAGTGATTACAGAGCTCTTTGCTAAAGGTACGGTTCCCACTGACAAATGTACCTATCATACCTCCTGGGGCGCTATGTTGGTGCCTGAGGATTTACGGGATTTGGATACGGATGATCGTTATTTCCGTTATAAGGTAAAGGAAAAATCCTCGGATGAGGATGAACCTTCCGGAGATGAGGTAATTATTTCTGAACAGGGTCCCTCCTCCAAGAAAAAGACGAAGGAAGAGAAGCCTAAGGAAGAAAAGCAAAAACGAGAAGATTAAGAAGAGAAAGGAAAAGAAGCATGAAATTTATCCAAGATCGTTTTACCTCCATGCTGGAAGTGAAAAAATCAAAATTTTATGCTTCTTTATTTCCGCTTCAAAATCTTGAGGATGTAGCCCTTTGTTTACAGGAATGTAAAAAGAATTATCCCGAGGCAAGACACCATTGCTATGCTTACATTTTCCTGGAAGAACGGGAGGGCTTTTTCCAGGAGCAGAAAAAGCAAAGCGATGACGGAGAGCCGGCGAAAACCGCTGGAGCTCCTATTCTGCAAAGGTTGGAAAGAAAAGAACTGAAAAATGTTCTCTGCGTGGTAAGCCGTATTTTCGGAGGAACCTTGTTGGGAACAGGGGGCTTATCCAGAGCCTATGGAGATGCGGCAGAGCAGGTGTTGTCGGAAGCGCAGCTTTTGGAACGAAAAGAGGGGAAAGAAATCCGGCTAAGTATTCCCTACACACTACTGGGAAGATTGGAATATGATTTTCAGGAAATGGGGATTCGGATTTTGGAAAAAAGCTACACGGATAGAGTAGAGCTCTTCCTGCAAATGGAAGAGGAGCAGTATCTGTCCTTGGAAAAGCACATTGGGGAGTATGGACAAGATGTGGTTTTCCTTGCAATCAAAAATAGCCGGTGGTATACTTCCTAGGTTAATGAACTGTAGATAAAAATGAATCATTTAAAGAGGCTTTTAAGTTTCTTTAAGGGGAAAGAGAAGTAAATGTTAAAGAATAGAGAAGATGTACGTAATGTTGCCATTATTGCTCACGTTGACCACGGTAAGACGACTTTGGTGGATGAACTTTTAAAGCAGTCCGGTGTTTTTCGTGACAATCAGGAGGTTGGTGTAAGAGTGATGGATTCCAACCCCATCGAGCGGGAACGAGGCATTACGATTCTGGCAAAAAACACCGCGGTAAGCTATGGAGATACCAAGATTAATATTGTAGATACTCCGGGACACGCGGATTTCGGCGGTGAGGTAGAGCGTATTTTGAAAATGGTGGACGGTGCTATCTTATTGGTGGATGCCTTTGAAGGCCCCATGCCCCAGACCAGATTCGTTTTACAAAGAGCTTTGGATCTTCGTCTTCCTGTTCTTGTGGTAGTGAATAAGATTGATAAGCCTCAGGCTCGTCCCAATGATGTAGTGGATGAAGTACTGGAATTGATGCTGGATTTAAATGCTTCCGATGAACAGCTGGACTGTCCTTTCCTTTTTGCTTCTTCCAAGAACGGTTATGCAAAGCTTAAGCTGGAAGATCCGGATGTGGATATGAAGCCTTTGTTTGAAACCATTGTAGACTTTATTCCGGCTCCGAAGGGAGATCCGGATGCGGAAACCCAGTTCCTGGTTTCTACTATTGACTACAACGAATTCGTGGGAAGAATCGGAATAGGTAAGGTGGAGAACGGCAAGATCAAGGTGAATCAGGAAGCCTTGGTTGTGAACCACCATAATCCGGACAAGAGAAAAAAGGTACGTATCACCAAGCTCTATGCCTTTGACGGCTTAAAGAGAGTGGATGTGGAGGAAGCTTCCTTTGGAGATATCGTTGCGGTTTCCGGTATTGAAGACCTGCATGTGGGTGATACCATTTGTACAGAGAAGAATCCGGAGCCATTGCCCTTCCAGAAGATTTCCGAGCCTACTATTTCCATGGATTTCATGGTTAATGATTCTCCTTTGGCAGGAACGGAAGGAAAGTTTGTTACCTCAAGACATATCCGTGATCGTCTTTTCAGAGAACTGAATACGGACGTTTCCTTAAGAGTAGAGGAGACGGAATCCGCAGATTGCTTTAAGGTTTCCGGCCGTGGAGAGCTTCACCTTTCCGTACTGGTAGAGACCATGCGTAGAGAGGGCTTTGAATTTGCGGTTTCCAAGGCAGAGGTTATTTATAAGGAAAATGAACAGGGCGTAAAGCTGGAGCCTATGGAGATTGCTTATATCGATGTGCCGGAGGATGCTACCGGCTCTGTAATCCAGAAGCTTACCCAGAGAAAGGGTAGCTTAAACGGCATGAGCCCTTTGGCTTCCGGCTATACCCGTTTGGAGTTTGAAATTCCGTCCAGAGGCTTAATCGGTTACAGAGGAGAGTTCCTTACCGACACCAAGGGTAACGGTATTTTGAATACAGAGTTTGAGGGCTACGGTGAATATCGTGGGGATTTGAACTATCGTCATCAAGGCTCCCTTATTGCTTTCGAGCAGGGAGAGGCGGTTACCTACGGCTTATTCCAGGCACAGAACCGTGGAACCCTCTTTATCGGCCCGGGAGAGAAGGTTTACAGCGGTATGGTTATCGGACAGAGCCCGAAGTCCGAGGATATAGAGTTAAATGTTTGTAAGACCAAGCATTTAAGTAATACCAGAACCTCCAGTTCCGATGAGGCATTGAAGCTGGTACCGAAGAAGATTATGTCCTTGGAGCAGTGTATTGATTTTATCGATACGGATGAGCTTTTGGAGGTTACTCCGGAAAATCTTCGTATTCGTAAGAAGATTCTGGATCCCACCGCTAGAAAGAGAGCCGGATTTAATAGGAAATAATAAGAAAGGTTGAGTGAAACTATGGCATTATTTAAAGGAGCTGGCGTTGCTTTGATTACCCCTTTTCATGAGGATGGAAGTGTAAATTATGAGAAGCTGACGGAGATTTTGGAAGAACAAATTGCAGAAGGTACGGATGCCATTGTAGCAGTAGGAACCACGGGAGAGGCTGCAACCCTTACGGAGGATGAGCATATTGAAGTGGTTGCCCATACCGTGAAGGTGGTAAATCACCGTATTCCCGTTATTGCCGGTACAGGCTCCAACTGTACGGCAACCGCCATTGACCTTTCTCAAAGAGCAGAGAAGGCCGGGGCTGACGGACTGCTTTTGGTGACGCCTTATTATAATAAGGCAACCCAGAAGGGCTTATATACCCACTACAAGGCGATTGCGGAAGCGGTTTCCATTCCCTGTATTCTGTACAATGTACCGGGCAGAACCGGTATGAAGATTGAGCCGAAGACCATGGCGGATCTTTACTATACTGTAAAAAATATTGTAGGCGTAAAGGAAGCTACCGGAGATGTAGGAGGCACTGCAGAGCTGATGCGTTTAGTGGATGAAGATTTCTTACTCTATTCAGGAGAGGATGGAATCATTGTTCCCTTACTTTCCATCGGAGGTTCCGGCGTTATTTCCGTGTTGTCCAATGTGGCACCGAGAGAGACAGCGGATATTTGCAAGAAGTGGTTTGCCGGAGATGTGAAGGGGGCTTGGGAAGAGCAGAAGAGAGCACTTCCTTTGATTCATAGCCTCTTTATGGAAGTGAACCCCATTCCGGTAAAGGCAGGAATGAATTTACAAGGGAAGGCTGTGGGAGGAATGCGTCTTCCGTTGACAGAGATGGAAGAAGCACATCAAGAGGTATTAAAAGAAGAAATGCGCCGCTACGGGATTTTATCCTAATAGAGAAGAGGGGGGCTGTGAAGAAAAGAAAATAAATGCAGGATATACTGTTTCTTATTTTCTTCTTTTCCGCCCCTCTTTTTTTCTGCGGAAAAATGAAATAGAATAAACAAGAAAAAGTAGAGTGGTTTTCCGGAGCTGAAGGAGGAAAAAGATGAGGGTATTATTACATGGTGCGAAGGGCGTGATGGGACAAAATGTGCAGGAGGTAGCAAAGAAGACGGAGGGAATGGAGATTGTAGCCGGTCTGGATTCTCATACGGATTTGACCTACCCCGGATTTCCGGTTTACGGAAGCGGAGCGGAAGTGAAAGAAGATTTTGACTGTATTATTGATTTCTCCGTAAAAGAGGCTGTGGATGCTCTTCTGGATTTTGCAGTGGAGAAAAAAAAGCCTCTTGTGCTTTGCACCACAGGTTTAAATGAAGCACAGGAAAAGAAGCTTCAGGAGGCTTCCAAACAGATTCCCATTCTTCGTTCCGGTAATATGTCTTTGGGCATTAATCTTTTACAGGAGCTCTTACGGATTGCCGCGAAAAAGCTTTATGAAAATGACTTTGATATCGAAATTATGGAAGCGCATCATCGTAGAAAAAAGGATGCCCCCAGCGGAACGGCATTAATGCTGGAAAAGGCTGTGGAAGAGGGTATCGGAGAAGCACTGGTAAAGGTTTATGACCGTTCCGGAAGAGATACAGCAAGAGAGAAGAGAGAAATCGGTATGTCTTCTCTTCGGGGAGGAACCATTCCCGGAATCCACGAGGTGATTTTTGCCGGTGAAGATGAGGTCATTAGCTTAAATCATACCGCCTATAGTCGGAAAATCTTTGCAAAGGGAGCTATTACCGCTGCCTTTTTCCTGGAAAAGCAGGATCCGGGAAGCTATAGTATGGCGGATGTTTTGAAATAATAAGGGGGGAATCATGAGTCATCAAAGCTACGAAAGCCCATTGTCCGGTCGTTATGCTTCCAAAGAGATGCAGGAAATCTTTTCTTCCGATTTTAAATTTAAAACCTGGAGAAAGCTGTGGATTGCTTTGGCGGAAAGTGAAAAAGAACTGGGGCTCCCCATTACCGAAGAGCAGATTCAGGAATTAAAGGAGTATGCAGAGGATATCAATTACGATGTAGCCATGGCCAGAGAGAAAGAGGTTCGCCATGATGTGATGAGCCATGTCTACGCTTATGGCGTACAGTGTGAAAAGGCAAAGGGAATCATTCATCTGGGAGCCACCTCCTGCTATGTGGGAGACAATACGGATCTGATTACCATGCGGGAGGGATTAAAGCTTCTTCGAAAAAAGCTTTTAAACTGCATGAAGGTCTTAGCGGACTTTGCCATGGAATATAGAGGACTGCCCATGCTTGGCTATACCCATTTTCAGGCAGCACAGACCGTTACTCTTGGGAAAAGAGCCAGTCTTTGGTTACATGATTTGTATCTGGATTTTCTGGATGTGGAGGAATGTATTTCTTCCTTAAAGCTTTTAGGTTCTAAAGGTACCACCGGAACCCAGGCCTCCTTCTTGGAGCTTTTCGAAGGAGACCATGAAAAATGTAGAGAGCTGGACAGAAAGATTGCAAGGAAAATGAATTTCCCCGGAGTCTACCCCGTATCCGGCCAAACCTATAGCAGAAAAATTGATTCCAAGATTCTGGCGATTCTCTCCGGAATTGCTCAATCCGCCCATAAGTTTTCCAATGATATTCGGCTTTTACAGCATTTGAAGGAAGTGGAGGAGCCCTTTGAGAAAAAGCAAATCGGTTCCAGTGCCATGGCCTATAAGAGAAACCCCATGCGCTGTGAAAGAATTGCCGGCCTTGCCAATTTTGTAATGGCGGAGAGCCAGAATCCTCCCATTACCGCCGCAACCCAGTGGTTTGAAAGAACCCTGGACGATTCGGCTAATAAGAGACTTTCCGTACCCCATGCTTTTCTGGCTACAGACGGACTTTTGGACCTCTATTACAATGTGGCCTCCGCTTTAGTGGTTTATCCTAAAATGATTGAAAAGCATCTTCGGGAAGAGCTTCCCTTTATGGCTACGGAAAACATTCTGATGGACGGTGTAAAAAGAGGGGGAGACCGGCAGGAGCTTCATGAAAAAATCAGAAGCTATTCCATGGAGGCCGGTTTAAGAGTGAAAAGAGAGGGTCTGGACAATGATTTACTGCAAAGAATTGCGGAAGATCCGGAATTCCCATTGGAAAAAGCGGACTTAGAGGAGCTTTTGATCCCGGAAAAATACATCGGCCGTTGTAAGGAGCAGGTGGAGGATTTCATTGCAACAGATATCGCGCCTCTGCTGGAAAAGAATAAAGAGCTTTTGAATCTTTCGGTAGAAATCAAGCTTTAAGAATGAAAACAATCAAGCGTTAAAGATGAAAACAATCAAGCTTTAAGGATTTAAACAAATCAAGATTTGAGGATTAAAATAATCAAGCTCTTAGAATTAAAACAAGCATCTTGTGCGATATTTTTAAATTTTGTATACTGAGGAAGGAAAAGATATGAAGAGAGGAATAGCCATTTTCACTTTAATACTTTTTTGTCTTGCCCTAATAGCCTTATTGTTTCTGGCTTTCACCGGGGGAAAAAAGGAGTATATGCTGGCCTTATTGTTCTGTGTCATGATTCTTCCCAGTCTTTTTTATGTGTATCAGTGGATTACAAGATTGATTAAAAAAGATTAGATTTTAGAGATTAACTGTTTGAGGGTGCAATCGCACTGCATTATACAATTCAAATGTAAGAAAGGGGAACAAGTATGGTTCAAGCAATTGTCGGTGCAAACTGGGGAGATGAAGGTAAGGGGAAGATTACAGACTATTTGGCAGAATCTGCGGACGTTGTAGTTCGTTTTCAGGGAGGAGCCAATGCGGGACATACCATCATCAATCCTTATGGACGTTTTTCTTTGCATCTTCTGCCCAGCGGAGTATTTAACCCCAATGTAACCTGTGTTTTGGGAAATGGCGTTGCCGTGGATATCGGAAAATTCCTGGCAGAGCTGAAGTCTTTGGAAGAGGCGGGTGTACCAAAGCCAAAGATTTATATTTCCGACCGTGCACAGGTAATGCTTCCCCACCATGTGTTACAAGATACTTATGAAGAGGAGCGTTTAGGAAAGAAGAGCTTTGGTTCTACAAAGTCCGGTATTGCTCCATTTTTCTCCGATAAATATGCCAAGATCGGTTTACAGTTTAATGAGCTCTACTTTGATGATATTTTAGAGGAACGTCTGAAGAAGATTTTGGAAATCAAAAATGCTTTGTTTACCAATCTCTATGGCAAGGAGCCACTGGATTTTAATACAGTTTTAGCAGAGCTTAAGAAGCAAAGAGAAGAGATCAAGCCATTTTTAAAGGATACTTCCTTATTCCTGAGAACTGCCATTAAAGAAGGAAAGAAGATTTTAATGGAGGGACAGCTGGGAACCATGAAGGATCCGGATCACGGTATTTACCCAATGGTAACCTCCAGCCATACTCTGGCTTCCTATGCGGCTGTAGGAACAGGAATTCCGCCCTATGCCATTACCGATGTGGTTTGTGTCACCAAGGCCTATTCCTCTGCGGTAGGAGCAGGTGAGTTTGTCAGCGAGCTCTTCGGAGAAGCGGCAGAGGAGCTTCGTAAGAGAGGCGGAGATAAGGGAGAGTACGGGGCAACTACAGGCCGCCCCAGACGTGTGGGCTGGTACGATGCGGTAGCTTCCCGTTATGGCTGTGCTTTACAGGGAGCAACCCAGGTCGCTTTAACCGTTTTAGATCCTCTGGGATATCTGGATGAAATTCCCATCTGTACCGGCTATGAAATCGATGGAGAAGTGATTCGTGATTTTCCGGTAACTCCCTTATTAAGAAAGGCTAAGCCGGTATATACCGTATTGAAGGGCTGGAAGCAGGATATCCGCGGAATTCGTAAGTATGAGGATCTCCCACAGGAGTGCAGAGACTATATCGACTTTATTGAGAAGGAGTTGGAGGTTCCCATTACCATGGTTTCCAATGGACCGAAGAGAGAAGAGATTCTACTGAGAACACCAAAGATTTAGAAAAAAACTTACGAAAGCCTAAGAAACAGCTGATTGGAATAGACAGGAGGAAAAATGGCTCGTTGCCCGAATTGTGCAGGAGAATTACTCTTTGATATCAAAACACAAAGCCTGAAATGTCAACAATGCGACTCCGTTTTTAATCCCTACGATAAGGATAAGACCGTTGAAGGAGTGGTACAGGAGTACTACGATACCCAGGTATTTACTTGCCCCCAATGCGGGGCGGAGATAGAGAGTACGGATTTCTCCGGTACGGGCTTTTGTGCCTACTGCGGTTCCTCTGTGGTGTTCACCAGTCGAATGAAGCAGGCGGAGATGCCTCAGAAAATCATTCCCTTCCAGCTTACCAAGGAGGATTGTAAAAAGCGTTATCAAGACAAGGTTCGTTCCGCTATCTACCATGATAAGGAACTGGAAAATCCGGAGTATCTGGAAAGATTTGTGGGGTATTATCTTCCCTACTGGCTTTATAGCTTTGAGGTGGATGAGCCCCTGGCATTGGAGGGGCTAAAGGAATATCGAAGCGGAAGCTATCAATATCAGGAGCGATATGCTCTTTCCGGACAGCTACAGGGAAAGTTTAATAATATTCCCTTTGATGCCTCCACCCGATTTGATGATACGATTGCCGGCTGTATTGCTCCCTTTACGGAGAAGAATTTAAAGGAATTCAGTCCGAACTTCCTTTTAGGCTTTTACAGTGATGTGGCGGATGCGGATGCCAAGCAATATGAGCCGGAGGCCTTTCATTTGGTGGAAAAACAGCTTTGGTCCTCCGTGTTGGGAAAGCAGGGATTTCAGGAAAGCGACATGCAGCTAAACAATGAAAGCATTCGATCCTTAACAAAAATCGGTGCCAAAACCGTTACTGTGGAGCGGGGAATGTTTCCGGTTTGGTTTTTGAGCTATAAAAAGGACAATCGAATCGCCTATGCAGTGGTAAATGGAGAGACCGGTAAGGTTTACTGTGATATTCCTATAAGTGAAAGTCGTTTTCATAACGCATCCATGATGATTGCCATTCCCATATTCCTGATTTTGAATTTATTTTTTCAAATCAAGGCGGAGAATCTTCCCTGGTACACCATGGCTTTGTCCACCCTGTTGATTGTTTTGGCCCAGGGACAGATTTCAAAAATCAAAAAGAGAGAGGACAGTCTTACGGGAAACAAAAATAAGTCCAAGGAAGAGAAGGCAAAGCTTCTTCGGCATAATGGAAGCGGATATGCGCTGGTTTCCGTTTTGTTTTCCTTAGGCATTATGCTTTGGCATCCGGTACAGGATGAATATTACTATCTGGCCAGTGCGGTAAGCGGGATTATGTCGATTCTATCCCTACGTTTAATGATAAAGAAGTTCAATATTTTATCCACCCGTTCCATACCGGAATTTTTTGACAAAAAGGGGGTGAAGTGATGAATAGAAGATTCCTGAAAAAATATGCTGTGGTTTTTCTATTTTTCAGTTTTTTGCTGCCACTTTCTTTTCAGAGCTTTGCCTTTAGCAGTGAGGAGTTGTTACAAGCTTCCGTTTATACGAATAGCAGTTCCGGTTATAAAGCCTACCTTTTGGATGAAAGTGACTTACTTAGTTCTTCCGAGGAGACGCAGGTTAAGGAGGCGATGATACCTTTAACCAAGTATGGAAATATCGCATTTGTTTCCGGAGAGGGCGGCTACTCCGCTGCGTCCACTGCCAAGGAAATGCTGGAGAACTCCTTTCCCAACGGCAGTGCCAGCCTTTTACTGATTGATATGTATAATCGGGAAATCAGAATTCAAAGTTTGGGAAGCTTATACAAGACCATCAATAATCATGTGGCAGACAGCATTACAGATAATATTTACCGCTACGCCTCTAATGGGGATTTCGGAAAAACTGCTACTATGGCTTTCCGTCAGATGAACGCCAAGATGGAGGGGCGCTTTGTGGAGACGCCTATGCGCTGGATCAGCAATTTGTTTCTTGCGGCTGCCTTGGCTTTACTTCTGAATTTCCTTTGGCTGATTACAGGAAAAAGAGATGAAACGGCTACGGCAGGGGCTATTCTAGGGGCTATGGCTCCGGACTTTATCATTGCCCAGCGGCGAAAGGATTTGCTGTCACAAAATAAGCTGTATATACCCAGATCTTCCGGAAGCTCCGGAGGCAGTAGCGGCGGTGGCGGCTTTAGCGGTGGAGGTTTCAGCGGTGGAGGAGGTCATTCCTCCGGCGGTGGGGGACATCGTTTTTAGAAGGAAAAGAATAGGGTATTTCCGTTGATTTTCTATGAAAATTCCGATTTTTTCGCCGGATTTTCCGGAAGGAAAGCTTGCATGTTTATTTGTTTTATATTAGAATTGTTCCCGAGTTAATGGCCAAGTGCCTAAGAGAAGGGGGAGTATTTCCCAAAGAAAAGTGATTTAGGAGGATTTATGGTTTCTGCAGGTGATTTCAGAAATGGTGTTACAATTGAGATGGATGGACAGGTAGTTCAGATCGTGGAGTTCCAGCACGTTAAGCCCGGAAAGGGAGCTGCCTTCGTTCGTACCAAGTTAAGAAATGTTATTAACGGTGGTGTAACCGATAAGACCTTCCGTCCCACAGAGAAGTTCCCTGCAGCACGTATCGACCGTGTAGATATGCAGTACCTCTATGATGACGGAGAGATGTACAACTTCATGAACAATGAGACCTTTGAGCAGATTGCT